>NZ_JASGZS010000011.1:0-80464 GCF_047465525.1 Streptococcus infantis
CCAGTGCAAGCCAATCAGCCAGCACGTCTGCAAGCCAAAGTGCTTCAACAAGCGCAAGTCAATCAGCCAGCACGTCAGCTAGCCAGTCAGCTTCAACAAGCGCAAGTCAATCAGCCAGCACGTCAGCTAGCCAGTCAGCTTCAACCAGTGCAAGTCAGTCAGCAAGCACAAGCGCCTCTGAGTCAGCAAGTACAAGTGCAAGCCAATCAGCAAGCCAAAGTGCTTCAACAAGCGCCAGTCAATCAGCAAGCACATCAGCTAGCCAGTCAGCATCGACCAGTGCGAGCCAATCAGCAAGCACGTCAGCAAGCCAAAGTGCTTCAACAAGCGCCAGTCAATCAGCAAGTACATCGGCTAGCCAGTCAGCTTCAACAAGCGCCAGTCAATCAGCAAGCACATCAGCTAGCCAGTCAGCATCGACAAGTGCGAGTCAATCAGCAAGTACATCGGCTAGCCAGTCAGCATCAACAAGTGCAAGCCAATCAGCCAGCACGTCAGCGTCTGAATCCGCATCAACCAGTGCGAGCCAATCAGCAAGCACATCAGCTAGTCAGTCAGCATCGACAAGTGCGAGCCAATCAGCAAGTACATCAGCTAGCCAGTCAGCATCGACAAGTGCGAGCCAATCAGCCAGCACGTCTGCAAGCCAAAGTGCTTCAACAAGCGCAAGTCAATCCGCAAGCACAAGTGCATCTGAGTCAGCGTCAACCAGTGCGAGTCAATCAGCAAGCATAAGCGCATCTATGATTCATTCGACTAGTCAAGCTCCTCAAACTGATACAACTAAGACACGTAAGCAACTTCCAAATACTGGAACAGCAACTTCGGCTACAAATCTGCTCCTAGGAGCTGTAGCAGGTCTAACAGGATTAGGATTAGTAGCTAAGCGTCGTAAGCGCGATGATGAAGAATAAGCCTTGTTTTATAAAGTTGCTAAAAGACTAGGTAAGCTATGAGAAAGCCTCCAAGGATTGTAAAATTCTTGGAGGTTTTTGTCTATAGGAAGTGAGTATTAGCTGGTTGGAGTTTTGTTGATTCGTAAGACTCGTTTAAAATCAAAAAGAGTAGAAATTTCGTAACCGCCCCATAACAGAGTACCTAGCCAACTTTCCATTCCTCCGGTATACTGTTAGTAGAAAAAACAGTACTGGAGGTTATTTTAATGTCACACCTTATTGTCCCTTTGGAAACACCCCAATCTCGCCGTTTTGATAAGAAAAAGAAGAATAAGATGATTTTTCGTTGTCAGTTAAAAGAGCTTGATTTTTCCATCTATTGTAACCGTCCAATAATGATCTATAGTTGTATTCGCATTTTTCCTGTACGATTATAGCTTATGGTAAACAAGGCTTTAAGACCTCTTTTTGCTTGTGGATTAATATCCTTGAAAAAATGAAACTTCAATGGCATGACTTTAAATCGTGTATGATCATATTTCCGATTTGCTAATTGTATGTAAATTTATTAATTATCAATTTTTGGATAGCATTGATATTTTTATGTAAGTTGCTTTTATTATAAGGCTATTTGTGGTAAGATGTACATAATAACAGAATGCTATATAGTATCTCTATATTAATGGTAAATAACATTAAATTTGTATAAAAGTTTTAGTTAGATGACAAGTTATTCATATTGTAGGCACACTGATAGATATAGTCAATTTAGTTGGAGGGGGAAGTTTTAATTGCTATCTGGAAAATTCTGCATGTTTTCACATAAAAATAAGCAACATCAGCGCTTTTTTCAACTTTTACCTGATGGTCAAATCAAGGATATTGGTGGAACCGGTCATGATAATGAGCGGTTTTGGCATATGCAGGAGAAAAAACTTCAACTATTTTCTAGCTCGAAAGAGTTGACGGCAGTTTTTGACTGTTGTTATGAGGAAGTCGGCTATTCTTATTGGGAAGGTTTGCATCAGGAAACGATTCCTCTGGAAATTCGTGTCTATAATTCGCGTTCGGATCTGTTTGATTACCTGACGAAATTTACTAGTCGCTATTTGATTGACTACGGGGCCTTAACAGTGGGCAATCATACTTATGGTATTCCTCAATTAGTTGACTATGACCATGGAGGCCAGGTCATTATTGGTGATTATTGTTCTATTGGACAAAATGTTCAATTTGTAACAGCAAATCATGATGTGGAATTGATTACCACTTATCCATTTAAGAGTTTGGAGTTGTTTTACACAGATAAGACCCTGGATATGACGGATGACCATATCTTAAAGAATCCCACTCGTGTTGGGAATGATGTTTGGATTGGAAACAATGTTCAAATCATGGCAGGGGTAACTATTGGAGATGGAGCAGTGATAGCAACAGGTGCTGTAGTAACCAAGGATGTGGAACCCTATGCTATTGTTGGAGGAAATCCTGCTAAGCTTATTCGTTATCGCATAGCAGATCCTACTTTCCGTGAACAGATGTTAGAAATTGCGTGGTGGAATTGGCCGGAAGACATTATTTCTGAACGATTGGATAAAATCATGAGTAAGGATATATCAGGATTTATAAAAGAATACTTACCAAATGCTGGGAAAGTTAAACATGATTGATCTGTTCTCAGAAATATTAGAATTGATTTAGAATGTATCTTAAAGAAATGTGTATTGAAATCGACTTTGTTTTTTATATATTGCATCAGAAAAGGAGTATATGATTAAAATGATGGAAAAAATAAGTGTTATTGTTCCTGTTTACATGTCAGAACTATATCTTGAAAAATGCTTGGATAGTATCGTTCAACAAACCTATCAAAATCTTGAAATTATTTTGATTAATGATGGCTCAACAGATGGTTCAGCCGCAATCTGTCAACGTTATCAAAACCAAGATGCACGTGTTAAAGTCTATCATAAAAGAAATGGTGGAGTTTCTTCTAGCCGCAATCGTGCCTTGGAAGTGGTAACTGGGGATTATATCGTTTTTGCAGATAATGATGACTGGTTGGAGTTGGATCATATCCAAAATCTTTATGATTTATTGAAAAAAACAGATGCAGATATTGCAATCGGAAACTTTACTCAATTTTTGGATGATCAAGCTAGTTTTTTGATTCATGTAGGAGCAGATGATTATTTTGAGAAGACTTATACGCCATTTGAATGGTTTAACCATCAATATGATAGTAAGTATAATTTCAGTCAATGCTTCACAGTTCCGTGGGCGAAGTTATACAAGACAGAGCTATTTAAAGATATTGTATATCCAACAGATAAAAGTGTAGAGGATGATTACACAACTTATAAAGTTTATCTTCAGGCAGATAAAATTGCTTTTATGAATAAGGCTATTTATATCCATAGAAAACGTTCTACAAGTGTTACAAGGACAGTCAATCTTGCAGATGTATATCCCTTAAAGAGTATTGAAGAACGTATGACTATTCTCCAATTAATTGGAGCTCCTCAGGAGTTATTAGATAGAGAAATTCAAGCTTATAAATGGCGATTATCTATTCATGAAGAAGAAACTCTTAAACATGGGGACGTGGAATCTTATCAACAAATTTTGGTCAAAAAAGCAATTGCAGCTAAATATTTTGAAGGTTAGTCAAACACATTTTATAAATTGATTTTTCTCTATTTTTAGATAGAAAAAGTGACCTATACTCAAAAATTAGAATGTTATCTCGTTTTTGATGTAGGTTGCTTTTTACGTTTATCAGATAGCTATTCTAATACTCAATTGTTTTCAAAAAACAACCTCATCCATTGTCTGCTGACAGTGGACTTTAAAATACTTTTTTCCAGTCCTTGAATAACTTCTTGAAGCTTATCAATGACAGATTCCAATGTTTGAAAAGCCTTATTTTTAAAACCTCGTTTTTGAATTTCTTTCCAGACTTGTTCAATAGGGTTCATTTCTGGTGCGTAAGGTGGGATATAGTCGCTTAGTTTATAAAATACATGTTATAATAAAGTTATGGCATATAGTACAGATTTTAGACAAGGAGCATTAGATTACATCAAAGAGGGACACAGCCATGTCGAGGCAGCCAAAGTTTTTGATGTTGGCATCAGAACTCTCTTCACATGGGAAAAGAAATTACGTGAACAAGGGCACTTAGAGCGGAAAAAGCGAGTCGCCAAAAGCCGAAAGATTCCTTTGGAGGAGTTGAAGGCCTTTGTAGAGGCTCATCCAGATGCTTTTTTACGGGAAATTGCGACACATTTTGATTGTGCTGTTCCTTCAGTATGGGCAGCTTTAAAGCAGATTAAGGTCACTTTAAAAAAAGACGACTAGCTTTAAGGAACAAGATCCTGAGAAAGTCGCTGAGTTTCTTGATATTTTGGATAACCTAAAAGATTTACCAGTCGTATATATTGACGAAACAGGAATCGACCGCTACCTCTATCGTCCTCATGCACGGGCTCCTAGAGGAGAGAAAGTCTATGAAAAGATTAGTGGACGGCGTTTTGAGCGGGCTTCAATTGTTGCAGGACAAGTAGATGGAGAGTTTATAGCTCCTATGATTTACAAGGAAAGCATGACGAGCGACTTATTTGTGAAGTGGTTCAAAACGTAGCTCTTGCCTGCTTTGAAGACACCTCATGTCATTGTCATGGACAATGCTAGTTTTCATCCCAAGAACATCTTGGATGAACTCTGCATTCAAGATAGACACTTTTTCTTACCTCTACCACCTTATTCACCAGATTTGAATCCTATTGAGCAAGCTTGGGCTGTCTTGAAAAAGAAAGTGACAGCTTTATTAAGGGAAGTCCCCAATATCTTTGAATCATTAGAGTGCTTTTTAAAACTAAATGACTATAACACTTTTCTTTTGAGCGAAAATAAATAATCTGTAGACGTTTATGATATTTGGCGTACGATGAATCTCTTAGGAGTTGTTCAATTTTTTGTATTTCTTCATTTGTAAGTTTCATAACTACTATTATAAGATGTTTTTTTTGATTTTAGTATAGTATAAAATAATAAGGTTATTTACATCGATAGATACCTAAAATATACTTGAGATGAATTATAGTGAGTTGAATCTGGAATAGCACACCACAGTTACTAAAATATTTTTATAAAGTGATTTAAATTTTCTAATTATTTTGTTCAGTTTTTAATTCATTTCACTATAAAAATTTATCTTTAGGATTGATTATTCGAAAATGTTATCATATAATTACAGCGAGATTACAATATTGAATTTATTAAGCTATTTTACTTTTGTTTTTGTATGATTATTTAATTTGGAAAGTAATTATAATTTAACACTGTATGAACGATACTGTCAATGAAATAAATATATTTTTGAAATTGAAATTCCTTAATAGCTCAAAAAATAGCAAAAAAAAAATGTTATAATAGTAGGAAAGGAGAGCGACTACATGACTGAAAAAATTACTGTGATTGTACCCGTTTATAATGTTGAAAATTATCTAGAAAAATGTTTGGATAGTTTAATAAACCAAACTTATAAAAATCTTGAAATTATCGTTATCAATGATGGCTCTACAGATAATTCGGGCACAATTTGTCAAGAGTACGCACAAAAAGATAATCGAATTGTCTATATTGAAAAAGAAAATGGTGGTCAAGCGGAAGCAAGAAATATGGGCTTGGATCGAATGACTGGATCTTATGTGAGCTTTGTTGATTCGGATGATTGGGTCGAGTTAGATTATGTAGAAACCCTATATAAAAAAATAACGGAGTATCAGGCTGATATTGCGGTTGGAAATTATTGTAAGTTTAATGAGTCTGATTCAAATTTCTATTTTCATATATCTGGAAATTATTTTGAGAAACTTTATGACAATGTCCCTATAGTGGATTGTTTAAATGATTCTAATAGATTATTAAATTCAGCATTGATAGTTGCTTGGGGAAAAATTTATAGAAAAGAAATTATTTCTAATTTTCGTTTTCCGGTAGGAATAGTGACTGAAGATACAGTATTTAATTTGAAAATATTATTAGCTTCTAAAAGTATTGTTTATATTAATAAAGCTTCTTATATCTACAGAGTTAGGAGTGGAAGTATTTCAAATACTTGGGATGAAAAATGGATTAAAGATTGCATATACGCTATAGAAGATAGATTGGCATTGTTATCAACATTAGGTTATCCAATGTCAGAACATATACATGCTTATAAATTTATTTTAAATCATATAACTTCTGAAAGTAATAACAGAGGAATATCAGAATCTCATGTGTTAGATCAGATAAAAGAGAAGAAGATGTTATTAGATTTACTTCAGACTCAAAATCAGGAATTTAAGAAAGCTATTGTCCTCGCAGCTAACTATGCCTATGTTGAGCAGGTCATGACGACTATTAAATCTATCTGTTACCATAATCGCTCGATTCGGTTCTATCTGATTAATAGTGATTTTCCTAATGAATGGTTTAAACAATTAAATAAGCGATTAGAAGTATATGATTCAGAGATTATCAATTGTCGGGTAACTTCTGAGCAAATTTCGCGTTATAAAACAGATATTAGTTACACAGTATTTTTGCGTTATTTTGTATCTGACTTTGTGAAAGAAGATAAGGCTCTCTATTTAGACTGCGACTTGGTAGTAACTAAAAATCTGGATAACTTGTTTGAAACAGATTTGCAAGACTATCCATTAGCAGCTGTTCGAGATTATGGAGGAAGAGTATACTATGGTAGGGAAATGTTCAATGCGGGTGTTTTACTAATCAACAATCGTTTATGGAAACAAGAAAACATGTCCCAACGCTTGATAGATTTGACAAATGAGTGGCATGATAAGGTAGATCAAGCGGATCAGAGTATTTTAAATATGCTCTTTGAAAATAGATGGATAGAGATGGAATTTGACAATAACCATGTTGTGATTCATAAGCAATTCACAGACTATGAGTTACCAGCAGGTCAAGATTATCCCGGTATCATCCACTATCTCTCACATAGAAAACCGTGGTTTGATTTAGCTGCGCAGACCTATCGTGATGTTTGGTGGTATTATCATAGTCTCGAATGGACAGAGTTAGGAAAAAATCATCATTTACATCCATTACAAAAATCACATATCTATCCTATCAGAGAACCGCTTACTTGTTTAATTTATACGTCTTCAGATCAGATTGAACAAATTGAGACATTGATTCAATCTTTGCCTAATATTCAATTTAAGATTGCGGCTAGAGTGATGGTCAGTGATCGTTTGAAACAATTGTTGGTCTATCCAAATGTAACTGTTTATGCTGGAATTAATTATTTAGCAGAACTAGATCAAGAATTAATTGAGACTAGTCAGGTACTTTTAGATATTAATCATGGTGAAAAAACAGAGGAAATGTTAGATCAATTTTCAGAAAGAGGAAAGTTGATTTTAGCTTTTGAGAATACAAAATATCGTGAAGTTGGACAGATAACCTACAAAGTAGAACAAGTTCAAGAAATGATTGAAAAATTAAGAGAAGTGGAAGAAAAACATGGATTTTAAAGATTCTGTAAAGTTATTAGGAGATTTTCAGCATATAGAGATTTCCCCCACCAGTACTATTGAATTAGGAACAGATGTTACATTTCGTTCATTTGTAAGTTTAGAAGTAGCTAATAATGCTAAATTAACACTTGGAAATAGAGTTTTCTTTAATGACCATTGTACGATTCGTTGTGGTAAAGAAATTGAAATTGGTAAGGATACCATGTTTGGAGATGGGGTAAGGATTTTTGACCATAATCATAAATACTCAAATTACCATATCGAAAAAATTCAATTTACTGCTGATAAAATAACGATAGGAAAAAATTGCTGGATTGGAACTAATGTTGTCATTTTAAAAGGGGTGACGATTGGAGATAATGTCATTATTGGAGCAAATGCCCTAATTTATAAAGATATACCAGCTAATTCTATCGTTACTTCTCAGGAGGATTTAAAAATCATTCCTAGGAAACAACACCAATTTCATGTTTTTACTTTAACAGCTTCAGACACTTTAGAAAACCTAGACTATCTTGTTCAGAATCTTCCAGAGGTAGCTTTCCATATAGCAGCTAAAACAAATATTTCGGATTATCTTGAAAGTTTCAATCGTTATGAGAACGTGAATATATACACAAATGTTCATCATGATGATATTATTGAGGATTTGTTGAAGAAATCAGATATTTATTTAGATATTAACCATTGGGGAGAGGTGGATGGTATTGTTCATAGAGCAATAGAACAGAATAAGCCTGTTTATGCTTTTGAGAATACCAATCATGATTCAAGTGGATTTAGTAAAGTTTTTCGACAAGAAGATGCAAATGGAATGGTGACAGAGATGAAAAAATTTTTAGGAGAAGAAAAATTATAGTATGGAGAATGAATTAATCAGTATTGTAGTTCCAATCTACAACGTTGAGAATTACTTGCGAATGTGTTTGGATAGCATTCAAAATCAGACGTATCAAAATTTTGAGTGTTTATTAATCAATGATGGTTCTCCAGATAATTCAGCAGATATCTGTAGAGAATATCTTGCTAAAGATGCTCGTTTCCGTTACTTTGAAAAAGAAAATGGTGGCTCATCTTCAGCAAGAAATTTTGGGATTGAACGTTCGGAGGGGGAGTATGTTACGTTTGTAGACTCTGATGATTGGTTGGAACATGATGCTTTACAACTGTTATATGATGCATTGAAAAAAGAAAATGCGGATATTAGTATCGGACGTTATAATTGTTACGATGAATCACGTTGCCAATATTTGTTTTATGATTCTAATCCAGATGATTCTCTTGAGGTGATAGAAGGAAAAGAAATCATAGATAGAGAAGGTGTCGAAGAAATGAAAACTGGGAATTGGACTGTAGCTTATTTGAAATTATTCAAGAGAGAGTTACTACAAGATTTACCATTTCCTATAGGGAAAATGGCTGAGGATACATACTGGACATGGAAGGTACTTCTAAAAGCTTCGAAGGTGGTCTATTTAAATCGTTGTATTTACTGGTACCGTGTTGGTTTGACTGGTACTTTATCAAATACATGGAGCGAAAAACGTATATATGATGAAATAGAGGCTAGGGAAGAGAAAATCTCTATTTTGGCAAGTTTAGATTATGACTTGACCAATCATATTTTAGTTTATAAAAATAGATTACAAAGAGTGATAGCAAAGTTAGAAGTACAAAATATGCAGTCTACGGAGATTTATAGAAGAATGATGGAAAAATTGTCTTTACTACCGTAGTAATAAAAAATGAGATAATACAATATGAAACTACATTTAACAAACTTATACGGTATGGCTGGTGATAGTACAGTCATTCTTGCCCAAAATGCTGTACAAAAAATAGCAAGTCAACTGGGGTTTAGAGAGGTTGGTATTTATTTTTACAACATTGCTTCAGATAGCCCTTCTGAAATGAATAAGCGTCTGGATGGGATTATGGCTAGTATCTCTATTGGTGATATCTTAGTCTTTCAATCTCCTACTTGGAATGGTTTTGAATTTGATCGTGTCTTATTTGATAAGCTGAAGGATATGCAGGTGAAAATTGTTTGCTTTATTCATGACGTTGTTCCTCTCATGTTTGATAGTAACTATTATCTCATGAAAGAATACATGTATATGTATAATCTATCAGATGTTTTGATAGTTCCATCAGAGAGAATGAAAGCACGCTTGATGGAAGAAGGCTTGACAACTAAGAAAATCCTCGTTCAAGGGATGTGGGACCATCCTCATGATTTATCCTTATACACTCCGGCTTTTAAAAAAGAACTCTTTTTTGCTGGAAGTTTAGAGCGTTTTCCAGACTTACAAAATTGGTCTCAAGATACGCCTTTAAGAGTATTTTCAAATAAAGGGGAGGCTAGTTCTAGTGCTAGAAATCTTAGTATTGAAGGATGGAAAAAAGATGAGGAACTGTTGCTAGAATTATCAAAAGGTGGATTTGGTCTTGTCTGGGGAACTCATCAAAATGATGGAGAAAGTAACCAATATTACACCCTGAATATATCTCATAAGGTTAGCACCTATCTGACAGCCGGGATCCCAGTCATTGTACCAAGTAGCTTATCAACTGCTAAATTTATAGTAGATCAAGGCTTGGGCTTTGTGGCAGATAGCCTAGAAGAGGTTCATGAGATAGTTGATAAAATGAATCTACAAGAATATCAAGAAATGACGAATCGAATAAAGACCTTTAGTTATTTGCTAAAAGAGGGTTATTTTACAAAAAAATTACTGGTAGATGCCATCTATCAATTAGGAATTAACTAGGAGAACATATGAAAAAAGCAATTGTACTAGCTGGGGATTGCAGCTATACTTCCCAACTAGAAACAACTATCAAGTCCATTCTATATCACAATCGAGACCTTAACATTTATATTTTAAACCAAGATATCATGCCAGATTGGTTTCGGAAGCCTCGCAAAATAGCTCGAATGCTGGGAAGTGACATTATCGATGTGAAGTTACCCGAGCAAGCCGTGTTTCAACAGTGGAGCAAGCAGGATCATATCAGTGCGATTGCCTATGCTCGCTATTTTATAGCCGACTATGTTCCAGAAGACAAGGTTTTATATCTAGATTCGGATTTGATTGTGAATGATTCTTTAGAGGGATTATTTACTATCAATCCTGAAGATAAGTGGCTGGCTGCTGTTAGGGATACAGAGGGTGTTACCTTTAATACTGGGGTTTTGTTAATTAACAATGCCAAATGGAAACAAGAGAATATTAAAGAGTTACTCATTACTCAATCAATTGAAACTCTAAAAATAGTAGCAGAAGGTCGTTTTAAAAATTTCAATGGTGATCAGACTATTTTTAATCAGGTTGTCAAGGATAACTGGCTAGAATTGGACCGTCGATTCAATTTGCAAGTTGGACATGATGTTGTCGCTTTTTATAGTAATTGGCCAAATTTTTTTGATGAATCATCCTACAGACCTGTTGTTTTGCATTTTTTATCTCATAGAAAACCATGGACGACATTGATAGCTAATCGCTACCGCGATCTCTGGTGGGATTTTCATGATTTAGAATGGACGCAAATTTTGCAACACCATATGGGTGAGTTTGAACTAGTTTCCCCTCAGAATCGAGGATTTTCTTGCTTGACGCTTACAACATCGCAAGATTTAGAAGGAATAGAAGAACTGCTTACATCTTTACCAGACGTGATTTTCCATATTGCAGCCTGGACCGATATGGGAGAAAAGCTAAAAAGGCTGGCAAGTTATGATAATGTCCGCTTACATCCTCAAATTGTTCCACCAGTATTAGAAAACCTTAAAAATGTAGCTTCAATCTACCTAGATATTAACCATGGTAATGTGGATCAGACGATGATGGATTCCATGAAAAAACAAGGGAAGCCTATGCTGGCTTTCCAATCCACCCAACATGGAAATTTAGGGCAAATCTCATTCGAAACAGGAAAAACTGCTTTGATGATTGAGGCGATCAAAGATTTCAAGGAGAATGGACGCTTTACACGATTTTATCAAGTTCCAGAATTAACGTGTTTAACCTTTACGGCTTCTCAAGAATTAGAACAATTAGACTACTTAGCAGAACAATTGCCAAATGTAGCCTTTCATGTAGCAGCCTGGACAAGTATGGGTCCAAAACTCTATGACTTATCCAATCGTTATCCAAATATTCACCTCCATCCAGCTATTTCAAAAGAAAAACTTGAAGAGCTAAAAGAGCAGATGGATGTTTATCTGGATATTAACCTAGAAACCTCAACTTCAGACATGGTTGCAGATGTAGCTCAACTGTCTAAGCCTGTATTTGCTTTTTATAAATCTCAAAATGGCTATCATGGACAAAGATTATATTCGAGCGAGCACCCTGAACGGATGCTAGAAGATCTTCAAAAACTTTTTGATGGGAAACCGCTAGCAAAACAAGAAGATCCTATTCAGGTTAAGAGCATTGATGAAACTCTGGATTATATCATTGAACACCAGTCGTCTTTAGTCCGCTTTGGAGATGGCGAGATCAATATGCTTGCTGGGCATTCAATTCCCTACCAACACTATGATGAAGAGCTCGTATCTACCATGCGAGAGATTATAGGTTTAGAAAGTACGAAAGACCTAGTAGTCTGCCTTCCTGATGCTTTTACGGATCGTTTCAAATTTACATCATGGGCCATTCCCTTCTGGAAAGAACATATGGATCATTATATGGACTTTTATCGCGAACTCTGCACGGGTTCGTGGTATGGTTCAACCTTTGTATCACGTCCTTACATTGATTTCGAAGATAAGAGTCAGGCCAAAGGTCAATTTGATAAACTGAAAAGTATTTGGGAAAATCAAGACCTACTCATTGTAGAAGGGGCTACTTCACGTTCGGGTGTCGGCAATGATTTATTTGATGAAGCAAAATCGATTAAACGAATCGTTTGTTCATCTCATAGTGCCTATTCGCGTGTCGATGAGATTGAGCAAGAGATAGAAAAGCATGCAGCTGGGCGTCTTGTTTTATGTATGCTTGGACCTACAGCCAAGGTTTTGGCTTACCGTCTAAGTCAGAAAGGCTATCAGGTCTTAGATATTGGACACATCGACTCAGAATATGAGTGGATGAAGATGGGAGCTAAAACTAAGGTTAAATTTGCCCATAAACATACGGCTGAATATAATTTTGATCAAGATATTGAATTTATCGAAGATGAGACCTATACAAGTCAAATAGTTGCTGATTTATCAAAAGCAACTCAGTAAAAGGAGAACGAATGAAAAAACAGCAGTCAGTTATCTTTGCAGGAGATTATGCCTATATTCGTCAAATTGAAACTGCTATAAAATCAATCTGTCGCCACAATAGCCATTTGAAAATATATGTACTTAATCAAGATATTCCACAAGAATGGTTTATGAATATTCGGACCTATATTCAACAAATGGGTGGGGATTTGATTGATTGTAAGGTCATTGGAGCAAAATATAAGATGAACTGGACCAATCAGTTGCTTCATATCAATCACATGACCTTTGCCCGCTACTTTATTCCAGATTTTGTCGAAGAAGATAAGGTTCTCTATTTAGATAGTGATTTAGTTGTGACTGGTGATTTGAGTCAGCTGTTTGAAATAGAACTAGAAGAAAATTATTTGGCAGCAGCTCGTTCTTGTTTTGGTGCAGGAGTTGGTTTTAATGCAGGTGTATTATTAATCAATAATAAAAAGTGGCAATCAGATGACATCAGACAGAGATTGGTTGATTTAACTGAGAGAGAGCATGAAAACGTGGGAGAAGGAGATCAGTCTATTCTCAATATTCTCTTTAGGGATAGCTGCTATCAGCTAGAAGATACCTATAATTTTCAAATAGGTTTTGATGCTGGTGCAGCTGAAATGAATCATCGTTTTGTCTTTGATATTCCGCTAACACCTCTTCCAAAAATTTTACACTATATCTCTCCAGATAAACCTTGGAACCAATTCTCTGTTGGTCGTCTCAGAGACCAATGGTGGCACTATTCCATGATGGAGTGGTCATATATTGTATCTACTTGGAGAGAAAAGAATCTTGTTTGTACTGCAGATGTTTACAAACCTAAGTTAAGATGCATGAACCTAACCAATTCTTGGTGTGTTAAGAAAATAGATTATCTGGCTCAACACTTGCCTGAGGTCCATTTTTACATTGCTGCTCATACATTTATGGCAGATGAACTGAAGCGCTTATCAGCTTTTCAAAATGTGACTCTCTATCCAAATTCCTTCCCTCTTTTAGTGGAGAATGTTCTTGAACAATCGGATCTTTATTTAGACCTAAACATGGATCAAAAACTAACTTACATTTATGATTTGGTTCAAAAATACCAAAAGCCGATGCTCAGTTTTGATAGTAGTCGTTGTCCAGATTTGCCTGATACTTGCTATGCAGGTGTTTACTCTGAAAGTCGACCAGAAGAATTAGTAGAAGCAATTAAGTGCTATATGAAGGAGAGAGAATAGTGAGAAAGTCAATTGTACTTGCGGCAGATAATGCCTATCTCATCCAGTTAGAAACAACCATTAAATCGATTTTATATCATAATCAAGATGTTGATTTTTATATACTAAATAGTGATATCGCACCAGAGTGGTTCAAGTTATTAGCAAATAAAATGACAGTTGTGAATTCTACTATTCATAATGTCCATTTGAACAAAGAGATATTTGAAGGTTATAAGACGGGGCCTCATTTAAATTACGCTTCATACTTTCGTTTTTTTGCTACGGAAGTGGTTCATTCTGAACGAGTTCTGTATCTTGATTCAGATATCATTGTGACAGGGGACTTGTCACCTTTATATACAATGGATCTTCAAGGCTATTATGTAGGTGCTGTCGATGATGTATATGCCTACGAAGGTAGGGAATCAGGATTTAATTCTGGTGTTTTAATCATGGATGTAGCAAAATGGAAAGAGCACTTAATTGTTAATAGTCTATTAGAATTAGCAGCAGAACAGAATCAGGCTGTGCATCTAGGGGATCAAAGTATTTTAAATATTTACTTTGAAAACAAATGGCTGCCCTTAGACCAAACTTATAATTATATGGTTGGTGTAGATACTTATCATCTAACCCAGAAGTGTCAACGTCTGGATGATCAGCCACCAGTAATTGTTCATTTTGCTAGTCATGATAAGCCATGGAACACCTATAGTATTTCACGGCTTCGTGAACTCTGGTGGACTTATAGAGATTTGGATTGGACAGAGATTGCTTTTAAACGTTCTAGTTTGAACTACTTTAAACGGAGTAATCAATCTCAAAAACAAGCGATGATTGTGACTTGGAGTGCTAATGTGGAGCATTTAGAGTATTTGATTAGTAGCCTACCAGATTGGCATTTCCATCTAGCAGCTCCAGTTTACTGTATTGAGTCGGTCACAAAGCTATCCTCTTATCCTAATATGACTTTGTACCAGTCTATCCTTCATCAAAGAATTGATTGGTTATTGGATGATTCCAGTATTTACTTGGATATTAATAGGGGTGATGAAGTCTTGGATGTAGTTTCAAGAGCAAAAGAAAGAGGAAAGAAAATTTTTGCTTTTGAAGACACTCGAAAAAAAGCTGAAGATAGTATCTATGATGGCATTTTCTCTATCGATAAACCAGAGGACTTGGTAGCTGCTATGAAAAACTTGGATACTAACTAATTACCAAGTGATTGAGAGTTACCTGTAAGATTAGAGGATGAGTGAAGAATGATATAATTTTCAAATCTCATTTGTAACAACAGCTTGAGTGATTTGACTGCAACCTATAACTAATGAAAAGGAGTATTTCGTGAAACGATTTTTTTCATCTATAGCAGTAAAGAAAGGTCTAGGAACCTTGTTTCTGCTCTTTGTTTATGTAT
This sequence comes from Streptococcus infantis, assembly GCF_047465525.1. Lineage (GTDB taxonomy): Bacteria > Bacillota > Bacilli > Lactobacillales > Streptococcaceae > Streptococcus > Streptococcus infantis_R. The sequence continues at coordinate 15,324 of NZ_JASGZS010000011.1, forward strand.
TAGGGAGTCGAATTACTCTTCCTTTTATCGATTTGAATAGCAGGGATTTCCTTGGCGGTGCTACCGCCTATTTGGCCTTTTCAACCGCAATTACAGGTGGAAATCTACGGAGCTTGTCAATCTTTTCAGTCGGTTTATCTCCTTGGATGTCATCGATGATTTTATGGCAGATGTTCTCCTTTTCTAAGCGTTTGAATCTTGCCTCTGGTTCGACTGAGGTTCAGGATAGGAGAAAGATGTATCTAACCTTGACAATCGCTTTGATTCAATCGCTAGCCTTAGCGGTAAATCTACCAATCAAGGACAACTATAATACACTTTTGGTACTCATACTCAACACGATATTGCTGATAGCTGGAACCTTTTTCTTGATATGGTTATCAGATATTAACTCGGTGATAGGTGTTGGTGGCTCTATTGTCATCTTGTTGACCAGTATGATTATCTATATTCCCCAAGACATTGTACAATCGATACAAAAATTAGGGATTCCTATGTGGATTGTTGAAATACTCGGAGCGATGGGGATCGTTTTTGCCTATCTCATTGCAATTTTTTATCGTGCTCGTTATCGGATTCCAGTCAATAAGATTGGTCTCCACTCTCGCTTTAAGCGTTATTCTTATTTTGATATAATGCTGAATCCTGCAGGTGGGATGCCCTTCATGTACGTGATGAGTTTAATTAACTTACCAACGTACTTGTTTCTTTTGTTGCAATTATTTGATCCAGGAAATCCAGTTTATCAACAAATAACGATCCAATATGCGATGGGGAAACCCTTGTGGATCTATACCTATATAGCGACCTTGTTTGTCTTTAGTATTGCCTTTGCTTTTGTCAATATTAGTGGAGAGCAGGTGGCAGAACGGATGAAAAAATCTGGCGAGTATATTTATGGCATCTATCCAGGTGAGGACACTAGTAAATATATCAATAATCTAGTATTCAAGTTTGCTATTGTAGGTGGTATCTTTAATGTGTTATTCGCAGGTCTACCGATGTTGTTTGTTTTAATGGATGAACAATTATTAAGAGTGAGTATGATACCAGGTTTGTTTATGATTTTAAGTGGTATGATCTTTAACATTAAAGATGAAATTAGAGCACTGAAGTTAAATGAAACTTATAAACCACTGATTTAGGAGAGTGTTATGTATTATTTTATTCCGGCTTGGTATGGTAGCCATCAGCAGTGGCATGCTGATATAACCCCTTGGTACTTTTCACAATTTAAATTAGAATTTGACGATACCTTTAATCAGATTCGTCTACTAGATAGGTTGGAACAATCGACACGTCTATTGATTTTGGCTTATCAGCCACATCTTCGCTATTTTTTACATCGTCATGGTGTATTAGAAGCTGAAGTATATTCTATTTTTGATGAGATGCAGGATATTACTGATATTTCTCCACAAGTCTTGAATATCAGAGATATCGAGTGGGATAAGGACTGTGAATTTATATACAGTCCTTTCGCCATTATTGTCCAAAAAGATGGAAATCGCTATGCTCAGATTGAGCATGGAGTGGAAGGATTTATTAGTGATATCCAGTATTTTGATATCCAAGGGCAAATGTCTAAACGCTATATTATGGATGACAGAGGCTTTGTTTCGAGTGTCATTTATTATCAGGACAATTATCCAGCTTGTCAAGATTACCTGAATCCTAAAGGGATTTGGCAATTCAGAGAGTATTTACAAGAGGATGGTAGGGTAGAGATTAATCCTATTTTTGCCTTTCGTTTTCATTCGCTCCATTATAGTGATATGGGGCAGTTGGTTGCTGAATTTTTTGAGAAACGACTCGAGAAGATTGAAGAGAGTAGTGATTTGTTTATTGTCCCATCTGATTCTCGGCATAACGATTTTGTTCTAAATCGTTTACCTGAAGCAAATCCGAAAATCTTGAGCCTTTTCATCGGTCGCAATCCAAAGCAGACTATGAGAGACCTTCTTGGTCCTATATCCAAAGTCGATTTGGTCTTGGTTGATAGGGAGGATAGCCTTCAGCTTTTGCAGGAATTGTATCCAGATAAATACAATCTGTTCAAACATTTATCGCCATTTGATACTCGTTTGAGATTGGGAAAAAGTCAGACAAAGAGGGAATCCATTATTTACTATCAACTTAATTTTGAAGAAGAAGTGGACAAAGAAGGACTTTTCCAAATATTATCCTTCCTTGCAGAGACCAAAGATACTGAGGTAATTTTCGGTGCTTTTGCTGCCAATAACGACCAGATGGAGAGAGTGGCAGATATAATTCAAGAGATCATAGATGAAAAATTCCCAGCAAAGAGTTTTGAAAAAGCGGTTGACTATGAAGGGGCTGAAAATCCTTTAAAGGAAAATGCACAGCAGAAACTCCGTTATCGCCTGTTAAACATCAATGATGAATTGGAAATGATTAAGACATTAGAATATGTGCGTTTGATTGTTGATTTGAATCCTCAACCTCACCTATATACCCAAATAGCAGGGATTAGTGCAGGAATTCCTCAGGTGAATCAAGTAGAGACTGTCTATGTTGACCATTTGAAAAATGGCTACCTGCTTTCTACCATCACAGAATTTAAGAAAGCGGCCCATCACTACCTGGATACCCTAAAAGAATGGAATCAGTCTTTAATCTACTCGATTGATAAAATCAAGGAACATACAGGTGAAAAATTTGTGGAAAAACTAGATCAATGGATAGAGGAGAGTACAAATGTCAAAGGATCTTAAAATCCTACAGATAGGGACGGGAAATTGGAAACATCGTTATGAGATCCCTAAGAAAATGGAATGGTATTATTTTTATCCTAATTCTCCTAAGGTACTTAAGGAAACGATAAAAATGGATGAGATTCGCAAGTTTAATGCCATTCTCATTGAAGACGGCCGTTACTTGGTTGACCTATTACCAATTATTAAAATGATCGATCCTTATACGATTTTTTATAACCAAGAGTTTCAAACAAGCAACCCTCTTATTTTAGATTTAATCAAGAAACGCTGTGCCCAAGCAATCGACTTTTCAGATCCACAGAGGCTATTAAAAGATTTATCAACTTCCTTATTTGGTGGTGGTTATGGAGATAAGTTGAATCCCTCTGCAATTGATGTCCATCCAAGTTTTAAGGGTTCTATTTCTTATCAAGGATTTGAATATTTGCTCTTAGAGGGAGATTTTGGTTCTGAGTTTTCCCAAGTAGCTAATTGGAAATATAACTTTGTATCATCAACAAAACTTCCAATCGAGGTGTGGTTAGAGTATGAAAAAAGTGAAGGTGTAGAATTTCAGTTTCGTGTTCGAAAAATGCCTGAAGGTTCAGTTTCGGATGTGGTTGAAGACTTGATGTATACAGAAGAGGAACTAGAAACGGCTCTAGTCATGGAGCAGTATTACAATGCCCACCTCTGTATGTCTATTGAAGCGCGTGGTCAGGGAAGCTTAAAATTGGGAAATCTACATCAGCGTTGGACCCGTAAACAATTTGGGAAATTTGTCCTTGGAGGCAATATTTTACACGATAGTAAGAGAGACGAGATTAACTACTTCTTTCATCCTGGGGATTTTAAGCCACCATTGGCTGTTTACTTTTCAGGATTCCGACCTGCCGAGGGATTTGAAGGATACTGGATGATGCAAAATTTCAAGTGCCCCTTCATTTTGTTCTCGGACCCTCGCTTAATAGGTGGAGCTTTTTACCTAGGCAGTGAAGAACTAGAAGAAAAAATCAAACAAACGATTGAACATTATCAGGAATATTTAGGTTTTGAAAAAAAAGATTTGATTTTATCAGGTTTATCAATGGGAACCTTCCCTTCTCTTTACTATGGCTCATTCTTTGAACCGAAAGGAATCGTTGTGGGTAAACCCTTAGCAAATTTAGGGACAATTGCCAAACGTGGTAGACTGGAAGCACCAGGTATCTTTCCAACAGGATTTGACGTGCTCCACCATCAAACTGGAGGGATCAGCCCGGCCCATATGGATGAGTTGGATAACCGTTTTTGGTCTGCCTTCAAACAAGCAGATTTTTCTCAAACGACGTTTGGTCTTTCTTACATGAAGGATGAGGATATGGATAGTCATGCCTATGATCAGCTAGTCACTACGCTCTGTCAAACTGGAGCGAAGATCTTATCAAAAGGAACAGCAGGTCGACACAATGATGATACAGAAACCAACGTTATCTGGTTTATCCATTTTTATAACATGATATTACAAGCAGAATTTGGAAGAGGTGAGACATGATTATAAATCAAAGAGAAGACATACTCTGGGGAGATATGGGAGCAACTTACCTGTATGGAACTCGAGTTCAGTTTTGGGAAGATGGCCATATCAGTCTTTCAAATCCATTACTAGCTCCAGGAGAAGTTCTCAAATCATGGCTTTCAAGCTTGAATTATCAAGGTGGTAGAAGTCAACCCAGCCTACCTCTCTTAAAAAGAAATCATCGCTATCAATTTACCATGAATATGACTTGTTATCCTGAAAATAGCATTTACATCAAACTAGTTTTCTTGGACCGTTACGAAGAAGTGCTAGAAGAAAAAGTTGAGAAAACCCTATCTTTTTCTTTCGTTTATCCTGAGGAGGCTTATACCTATAGAGTTTCTCTCATTGCTGCTGGGTTTGAGTCACTCGATTTTTATTCTTTCTCAATTAAGGAGTATGATCGTGTTTAATAGTTTGTATCAAAATAGAAAACTCAGAAAAGTCGGAGCTACTTTAAAAAAGATCAATGGTCTCAAAGATGAGATGGCAGCTCTTAGCGATGAAGCCTTGGCAGTAAAAACGGTAGAGTTTCGTCAACGTTTAGCAGAGGGGGAAACCCTAGATGACTTACTTGTTGAAGCTTTTGCAGTTGTACGTGAAGCTGATAAGCGAATCCTAGGGATGTTTCCTTATGACGTTCAAGTTATGGGGGGCATTGTCATCCACCAGGGGAATGTTGCGGAGATGAATACCGGTGAAGGAAAGACTTTGACTGCGACTATGCCTCTTTATCTCAATGCCCTAACTGGTAAAGGTGCCATGTTGATTACGACCAATGAATATCTAGCTAAACGTGACGCAGAGGAAATGGGGCCGGTCTATCGATTCTTAGGTTTGAGTATAGGAATCCCATTCACTGATGATCCTGAGGAAGAATTAAAAGCCGAAGATAAAAGGAAAATTTATAACTCAGATATCATCTATTTAACCAATAGTAGTCTAGGTTTTGATTATCTAAGTGATAATTTAGCTTCCAGTAGTAATGAAAAGTTTTTGCGCCCATTTGACTATGTCATCATTGATGAAATTGATGATATTTTACTAGATAGTGCACAGACCCCACTCATCATTGCGGGATCTCCTCGTGTTCAGTCCAACTACTATGGCATCATCGATACTTTAGTAACAACTATGGTTGAAAATGAAGACTATATCTTTAAAGAAGAAAAAGAAGAGATATGGTTGACTACAAAGGGGGCTAAAACTGCTGAAAGCTTCCTAGGGATTGATAACTTGTATAAGGAAGAATACGCGACTTATGTACGACATCTAGTCTATTCCTTGAGAGCTCATAAGTTGTTCACGAGAGATAAGGAGTACATCATTCGAGATGATGAAATGATTCTCCTGGATAAAGGAACAGGTCGTTTGATGGAAATGACCAAGTTGCAGGGAGGTCTTCATCAGGCCATCGAAGCCAAGGAGCATGTGAAACTCTCTCCTGAAACGCGAGCAATGGCCTCTATTACCTATCAAAGTCTTTTCAAAATGTTTAATAAGATATCAGGAATGACTGGGACTGGGAAGGTCGCAGAGAAGGAATTTTTGGAAACCTATAATATGTCTGTTATCCGAATTCCGACTAATCGTCCCTTGATCCGAAAAGACTATCCAGACAATCTTTATGTAACACTACCAGAAAAGGTTTATGCTTCACTTGAATGTATCAAGGAATACCATCTCAAAGGAAACCCACTACTAGTCTTTGTAGGATCGGTTGAGATGTCGCATCTCTATTCGTCCCTACTGTTGCGGGAAGGAATCGCCCATAACGTCTTGAATGCCAATAATGCTGCGCGTGAGGCACAAATTGTCTCAGAATCAGGTCAGATGGGAGCCGTGACGGTTGCAACATCCATGGCAGGGCGAGGAACAGATATTAAATTGGGACCTAGAGTTGCCGAGCTTGGTGGCCTAGTAGTTATCGGTACAGAACGAATGGAAAGCCAGCGAATCGATCTGCAAATTAGAGGACGCTCGGGTAGACAAGGAGATCCAGGTCTGTCGAAGTTTTTTGTATCATTAGAAGATGATGTTATCAAGAAGTTCGGTCCATCCTGGGTTCACAGAATGTACAAAGAGTACAGTGTTGCAGATATTACTCAACCACAAGTCCTTGAGGGAAGAAAATACCATAGACTTGTTGAAAAAGCTCAAAATGCAAGTGATAGTGCTAGTCGCGCCAACAGACAGAGAACACTAGAATATGCTGAGAGTATGAATATCCAACGTGATCTCATCTATAAGGAAAGAAATCGTTTAATAAATGGAGAGAGAGATCTTAGAGATGTATTATCTGAGATGATTGACGAGTATATTGAAACTATTTTATCTGAAAACATAAAAACCAGAGAAGAATTATTTCATTATATTGTTACGAATATCAGTTTTAATATCAGAGAATTACCTCTTGATCTAGTCATTGAAGATCAACAAGCGTTGAGAAATTTCTTGATTCAGATTATTAACAATGAGTTAAATGATAAGAAGACCTTGTTAGAACCTCATGATTTATATGACCAATTTTTGAGAATTTCCATGCTTAAAGCCATTGATGATAACTGGGTGGAACAGGTGGACTACCTGCAACAATTGATGATGGCAATTGGTGGACAATCAGCCAGTCAAACGAACCCTATCGTAGAATACTACCGAGAAGCCTATATGGGATTTGAAGCCATGAAAGAGCAGATTCGTTCAGATATGGTACGAAATATCTTGATGGGCTTGGTACAGATGGGACCTAAGGGCGAAATCGTAACCCATTTTCCATAAAAAGGGGACAATATGACAATTTACAATATAAATTTAGGAATCGGCTGGGCCAGCAGTGGTGTTGAATATGCCCAAGCTTATCGTGCGGGTATTTTTCGCAGCCTGAACCTGCCGTCGAAGTTTATCTTTACAGATATGATTTTGGGAGATAATATACAACATTTGACTGCAAATATCGGCTTTGATGACGATCAAGTCATCTGGCTTTACAATCACTTTACAGATATCAAAATTGCACCGACCAGTGTGACGGTAGATGATGTGTTAGCTTATTTTGAAGGTGTCGAAAGCCGTCGTGAAAGAAATGGGAAAATTGAACGAATCTTCTTCTCAGATGAAGACAAGTTTATCACTTGTTATTTGGTAGATGAGGAAAAAGATTTTGTTCAACATGTGGAGTATGTGTATGCTGGTAAATTAATCCGCAAGGATTACTTCTCATACACACGCTACTGCACAGAATATTTTGCTCCTAAAGACAATGTAGCGACACTCTATCAAAGAACCTTCTACAATGAAGATGGGACTCCGGCTTATGAAATGTTCATGAATCAAGGGACCGAGGAAGTCTACCGTTTCAAGGATCGCATTTTATACGGGAAGCCTGCCTTGATCCGTTATTTCATGCAGACACTTGGGTTAAGTAAATCAGATCTAGTGATTTTAGACCGTGAGACAGGAATTGGTCAGGTGGTCTTTGAAGAAGCGCGTGCTGCTCACCTTGCTGTTGTCGTTCACGCTGAGCACTATAGTGAAAATGCGACCAATGATGATTATATCCTTTGGAACAACTATTATGACTACCAGTTTACCAATGCAGATAAGGTTGACCTCTTCATCGTTTCAACGGATCGTCAAAAGGAAGTTCTAGAGCAACAGTTTGCTCGCTATACCTCGCATGCACCTAAGATTGTGACCATTCCAGTTGGAAGTGTTGACCAATTAACAAAACCACAAGAGAGCCGTAAGCCATTTTCTCTCATTACAGCTTCGCGTCTAGCCAAGGAAAAGCATATTGATTGGCTTGTCAAGGCTGTGATCGAGGCTCATAAGGAATTGCCAGAATTAACCTTCGATATCTACGGTAGTGGTGGTGAAGAAGGGCGTCTTCATGAGATTATCGTTGCAGGCCATGCAGAAGAGTATATTAAACTCAAGGGCCATGCAGAACTTTCCCAAATCTATTCACAGTATGAAGTTTATCTAACCGCTTCTACCAGTGAAGGATTTGGTTTGACACTCATGGAAGCAATTGGTTCAGGCTTGCCATTGATTGGTTTTGATGTTCCTTATGGAAATCAAACCTTCATCGAAGATGGCGAAAATGGATATTTGATTCCAAGCTCATCTGACCATGTCGAAGATGAAATCAAGAAAGCTTATGCAGAAAAAATCTGCCAACTGTATTTGGAGAATCGTTTGGAAGGCATGAGAGAAAAATCTTACCAGATTGCTGAGAAATTCTTGACTCAAGAGATTTTGAACAAATGGGAAAAAACAATCAAGGAGGTAGTGGATGATTCAGTTATTTGATGTATATAATCAAGAAAGCCAAGATTTGCACTATAGTCTGACTGAAGCAGGACTGTCTGATTTGGCTGTGGTTATTGAACCCGATGGATTTTTGCCAGATGGAGTTGTCTCACCCTTCACCTATTATTTGGGTTATGACAGCGGTAAACCCTTGTACTTTAACCAAGTTCCTGTACCAGACTTTTGGGAGATTGCTGGTAATAATCAATTTGGGACCATCAATGACCTCAATCAAGAACGAGCAGTGATACATTTTGCAGATGGTTTACAGGCTCGTTTGGTAAAAAAAGTCGAATGGAAAACACCAGCAGGTCGCATCTTCCAAGTGGATCACTATAATCGTTTTGGAGCTTGCTTTGCTAAGACCACCTTTGATGCTTCTGGTCAAGCTATTATGACTTCCTATAGGGATGTAGAACAAAAGAAAGTTATTTTGGAAAACCATGTCACAGGTGATATTCTTTTGACCTTGGAAGGTCAAGGATTGCGCCATTTTTCTGGTCGAGTGGCCTTTATCATAGACTTCTTAAAAGGTTTGAAAGTGAATCTTGACCACCTTCTCTTTAATACCCTATCTACATCGTTTTTGACTTCCTTCCATTTCCCAGAAAAATCAGGTCAGGATATCCTAGTTTGGCAAGAACCACTACATGATGATATACCAGGAAATATGCAATTGATCTTAGAGAATGACCAGCTTCGAGCTAAGACCATTATCATTCCAGACTATGCGACTTATGAACGCGCTCTGCAATTGACCGATGAAAAATTTCATCATAAGTTTAGTCATCTAGGCTATCATTATCACTTTAAGCGCGATAATTTTGTTCGACCTGATGCCCTGATAGTGACCAATTCGGATCAACTAGAGCAAGTCGAAAAACTGGTGGAGAGTTTACCAAGGGTCACTTTCCGAATCGCGGCAGTGACAGAAATGTCAGCAAAGTTGATGGATATGCTACGCTATCCCAATGTTGTACTCTATCAAAATGCCAGTCCCCAAAAGATTCAAGATCTCTATCAACTATCAGATATCTACTTGGATATCAACTATGGGAATGAACTTCTCCAGGCTGTTCGACAGGCTTTTGAACACAACCAACTGGTTCTAGCTTTTGAAGAAACCGCCCATAACCGTCGCTATACAGCTCCGAATCATATTTTCGCTAAGGAAGCAGTTGACGACATGATTCACACCATTGAGTTAGCTATTTCTCATGTCAAAGAGATGGGACGAGCTCTTGGAGATCAAGGGTACCACGCCAATTATGTAGATCCAATTATGTATCAGGAGCGGATGGAAACCATTTTAGGAGAAAGCCATGACTAAAAAAGATCTATTTTATCAAGATGTTGAAGGTCGCATGGAAGAGATGAAACAACAACCCATCAAAAAAGAAAAATCTACACGTGGTGAAAAAATTAGTAAGACATTTTCTTTCTTGATAGGATTCATCATTTTGATTGGTTTATTATTTACTTTGATAGGACTTTTGAGGTAGTTAAATGACAGAATTATTGATAATTTTAACCATTATTTTAGCTATTGTCTTAATCATCCTTGTGACCATTCAACCAAGGCAAACTCAAATTTTTTCTATGGATGCTACTAGTAATATCGGAAAGCCCAGCTATTGGCAAAGCAATACGCTTGTTAAAGTCTTAACCTTACTCGTTAGCTTATCACTATTTGTGTTGTTGCTCCTCTTTATGGTTTTAACTTTTAACTAATCTTTTTCTGTATTGATAGAACGTTTGATTTTAACAGTGAAGATTTAAAGAAATTTAAGTTTGATGAGAAAATTTTAAGAAAACTTTTAGGAATCTAGTTTATACTGTAAGCATAAGTTAAGAAGAACTTAACTTTAACTCCTAAAAATTTTTCATAATAATCTCCCTATAAAATAAAGTCGCCCAATCAGGCGGCTTATTTTTGTACTAAGATTAAGCTTGTTCATGGTATAATAGTGCTATGAGATTAGATAAATTTTTAGTTGCCTGCGCTGTAGGAAGTCGGACGGAAGTTAAAAACTTTCTAAAGGCTGGGCGCGTGATGGTCAATGGTAAAAAGGAAAAATCTGCCAAGCTACAAATCAATGAAGAGACAGACGAGATTTGTTTTGACGGGCAAAAGCTAGACTACGAGGAGTTTGTTTACTATATGATGAACAAGCCCCAGGGGGTTATCTCAGCGACTGAAGATCCTAAACATAAGACTGTTTTGGATTTGTTAGATGATTTAGCTCGTTCAAAGGAAGTTTTCCCAGTAGGGCGTTTGGATATCGATACGCATGGACTCTTGCTCTTGACCAATGATGGCCAACTGGCTCATGCTCTTCTTTCTCCTAAACGCCATGTGGATAAGACTTATCTGGCGCAGGTCAAGGGAATTATGACCCAAGAGGATGTAGAGAAATTTGCTCAGGGGATTCCGCTCAAAGACTTTACCTGTCAGCCTGCTAAGCTGGAGCTTGTGGCTCTTGATAGAGAAAAAAATCAAAGTCTGGTTCGTGTGACCATTGTAGAAGGGAAATTCCACCAGGTTAAACGGATGGTAGCCTACTGTGGCAAGGAAGTGGTGGACTTGCAACGTCTGACCATGGGAACTTTGACCTTGAATGAAAATCTGAAGCGTGGGGAATGGCGTCGCTTAACCAAAGAGGAAGTGGAAGGCTTGCGCGAAAGTGTTGGGTAAACTGTGGAATCTTTGAAAAAGGTGAGGAAAATATCCTTGCCTTTTTCAGTTTTTGGTTGCTTCCTTTGTGAAAAGAGTTATAATAGACTGTAGAATAAAAGGAGGATTTTATGAACGCTATTCAAGAATCATTTACAGATAAATTATTTGCTAATTATGAAGCAAATGTCAAATACCAAGCTATCGAAAATGCTGCTAGCCATAATGGAATTTTTGCAGCCCTTGAGCGTCGTCAAAGCCATGTCGACAACACACCAGTTTTCTCACTTGATTTGACAAAGGATAAGGTTACTAACCAGAAAGCTTCTGGTAGATGCTGGATGTTTGCGGCCCTCAACACTTTCCGCCACAAACTCATCTCTCAATACAAACTTGAAAACTTTGAATTGTCACAAGCCCACACCTTCTTCTGGGACAAGTATGAAAAATCTAACTGGTTCTTGGAGCAAGTGATTGCAACTGCTGACCAAGAATTGACGAGCCGTAAGGTTAGCTTCCTACTCCAAACTCCACAACAAGATGGTGGTCAGTGGGATATGGTGGTTTCTCTCTTTGAGAAATACGGTGTTGTTCCTAAGTCTGTTTATCCAGAGTCTGTTTCATCTAGTAGCAGTCGTGAGCTTAATGCCATTCTTAATAAATTACTTCGTCAAGATGCTCAAATCTTACGTGACCTCTTGACTTCAGGTGCTGATCAAGCAACTGTTCAGGCTAAGAAAGAAGACCTCTTGCAAGAAATCTTTAACTTCCTTGCAATGTCACTAGGTCTCCCACCACGTAAATTTGACTTTGCTTATCGTGATAAAGACAATAACTACCAAAGCGAAAAAGGTATCACTCCACAAGAGTTTTACAAGAAATATGTCGACCTTCCATTAGAAGACTACGTTTCTGTGATCAATGCTCCAACTGCTGATAAACCATATGGCAAATCATACACAGTTGAGATGTTGGGAAATGTCGTTGGTAGCCGTGCAGTTCGTTACATTAACGTACCGATGGAACGCTTGAAAGAATTGGCGATTGCTCAAATGCAAGCAGGAGAGACTGTTTGGTTTGGTTCTGATGTCGGCCAGCTCAGCAACCGTAAAGCGGGAATCCTTGCGACAGATGTTTATGACTTTGAATCAAGCATGGACATTCAACTCACTCAAGACAAGGCTGGACGTTTGGACTACAGCGAAAGCTTGATGACCCACGCCATGGTCTTGACAGGTGTTGATTTGGATGAAAATGGCAAATCAATCAAGTGGAAAGTTGAAAACTCATGGGGAGACAAGGTCGGTACAGATGGTTACTTTGTTGCTTCAGATGCTTGGATGGACGAGTACACTTACCAAATTGTTGTTCGTAAGGAATTACTAACAGCAGAAGAACAAGCTGCCTATGAAGCAGAACCAATCGTCCTTGCACCATGGGATCCAATGGGTGCCTTGGCTGAATAAATGAGATATAAAAAGAACGGTTCTATAATTTTTAGGGTTGATGGAAATTTTCCACCAACCCTATTTTAGTGTATACAAAAAGGCCAACATCCATTATATTAAAAGCGCTGAAACCTAAAACAAAAGGATGATGACCATATGAACAATATACTAGAAGCTACACTACAAATCAAAGATAAAAACATTATTTGGGATAATAAAGTTCAAGAGAAGATATTTAAAAAGAGAAAATCTTTATTTTATGCAGCTACTTATACGCATAAACCAGAATTTTGTACCGTTTGTGGGTGTGTTAGCCGAAATAATAATATCGTTAAAAACGGCACGAAAACATCTCGTATCACTCTCTGTTCTGTTTCAGGCCTAGCGGCTTACTTAAATCTACGCAAGCAGAGATTTCTCTGTAGAGAATGCGGCTCTTCATTTACCGCAGACACTAGTCGAATCGTAGAAAAACACTGTCATATCTCTAAACGCTTAAAAAACGAAATTAAATCAAAAATAAGTGAAACAGTATCTGAAACCTATATCGCAAAAGAAACAAATGTTTCAGTTCATACGGTAAGACGTATCATAGATGATACAACACGTTTACTAAAGATTAAACCATTACACGATTTACCTGAGCATTTGTGTTTTGATGAATTTAAATCCGTCAAATCTTCCGATAGTAATATGAGCTTCATTATTTGTGATAGCACTACACACAAGCTGGTCGATGTTGTACGAGATAGAAAATCTTACAGCTTGAAAAAGTATTTTCATCGTTTTGAGCCTAAGACTAGATTAAAGGTAAAAACTATCTCCATCGACATGTACTTACCGTACATTCAATTAATAAAAGAAATGTTTCCTAACGCTAAAATTATCATTGATCCTTTTCATATCGTACAAGCCTTAAATAGAGAATTAAATCGAACTCGGGTACGTGTCATGAATAAGCATCGCTATAAAGACTCTAAATTATATCGAAAGTTAAAACATTATTGGAAGTTAATTTTAAAGAACTCTAATGAACTTCAGAACTATAAATATAATCGTTATAAGCTTTTTGAAAGCTTCATAACAAGTAAAGGAATCGTAGATTATATCTTAGAAAAAAATCCATCTCTTAAAAATGATTATGATGTTGTACATTCACTTCGTGAATGTATACAGGATAGAGATTATATAGAATTCAAGGAAACGATTGAAGCAGCTACGCAATTAGACCTATCTCCTGGTTTAAAAAGAGTATTAAAGACTCTTATGACTTACTTGCCATATATTCAAAATACTTGTGAGTATCTAACTAGAACAAATGGCCCTATTGAAGGAATAAACAATAAAATAAAAGTGCTTAAAAGAAATGCCTACGGCTTTAGAAACTATTACCATTTTAGAAATAGGATTATTTTAATAACAAAAATGTTTGGCCCAAAACAAAAAGGAATTAAGCAACAATTAGTTGCTTAATCCCTTCCTAAATTTCTTCATCAACACTATTTGACAAAGAGCCCTTTTTTAGTGCTCAAAATAGCACTCAATTTTAAATGGATTTGGTGTTCAAAAAATATAATCAAATGCAACAAACTAATTTCATTTTTAATAGGCACAATTAATTTTAGAAGATAGTACGAAAAAATATTGACTATTTTCTTTAGAATGTGTAAAATTTAGATAGATTATTTAAAGTGAGGTTTTTTTATCTTGTCTATATTAAAGAAGAAAGTTAATATGTTTAGTGTACTATTGAATGTGGTATTAATAGCTATTATAGCTATTGGAGTGCTATTTTTCTTACCTAAGGAACATAAATCAGAAGTCAAATCGTCAATTAATATCGAAAGTATTGAAAAAGTGAATGAAGTTGTATTTTTGAATGCGGGAATTAATGAAATTATTTCTGAAACAAAAACAACTCAAGTTTTTGGGTTTGATGTGCCGTTCTCTAAAAAAGCAGCATTAGTAATTTTAAATTATAAAGCTAAATTTGGAATTAAAAGTAGTGTAAAGGTTGAACAAATAAGCGAAAAAGAATATAAGGTTATTGTTCCAAAATTGGAAGTAATTGGTGTTGAACTTTCAAAAGATAATCCTTATGATTTATATGATAGTCATGGAGAGTTATTAAGTGGAACTACAGAAGATATTGATACTGGGAAATTGGTTGCTAACCAACTTTCTAGTGATAAACAAGCAGAGTATTTAGATAAATTTAAGAGTGAAATTAAAGAATCTGCAATCAATTATTATAAAACAATATTTTCTTCAATGGATTCTGAAGTAAAAGTAACTATAGAATTTACAGAATAATTTTTGAAATACAAAACCCTGGCCATCTCTGGTCAGGGTTTTGTGTGGTTCTATAATTTTTAGGGTTGATGGAAATTTTCCACCAACCCTATTTTAGTGTATACAAAAAGGCCAACATCCATTATATTAAAAGCGCTGAAACCTAAAACAAAAGAATGATGACCATATGAACAATATACTAGAAGCTACACTACAAATCAAAGATGCACACAATGAAGGTGTTACATTCCATTTCTTAGAGAATATTAAAGAAGTATTGCGTGATGAGAGTGGGAAAGTAACTGGTGTAAAGGTTATTACAATGGAACTTGGTGAACCTGATGAAAGTGGAAGAAGATCAACGCATGAACTGGCAGGTAGTGAACATATTATTCCATGTGACCTTGTCGTTGCAGCAATTGAACAAAAGTAGACTTTAGTGTTCTAGATGAAAGGTAAAAATTTGACTTTCGGTCAACATCAGAGTCCAATAGAAATGAACTAATAACAGGTGATGCATATTTAGGTCCTCAATCTATCGTAACCGCAATTAAAGGCGGGTGAGAAGTTGCGACAGAAGTACATGAATCGTTTAAAGAAAACACATAAATAACTTGTGGTGCCTTTCGTTTTTTTACTGGGAAAATTAAGGAACTATAGTTATAAATACTTAAAGATTTTAATATATTAACATGTATATATTTATGAGAAGATTAAATAGAAATATTTGATATTAGCAACAATATCTACATCTTATAACAATATAGGTATTAATATATTCATAAAATATTAGTAGGAGAATAGTATGAACAAGAAACTATTATCAGGCTTAGGGACTGACCCCAAAAAGTGAGAATTTAATAAAAACACCCTAGGGCTACCGTCTTCGGAATTCAACCGGAGACAGGTAGTCCAATTTTTGTTGATTAGGTTCTTCATCAACACTATTTGACAAAGAGCCAAAAGAATCAGGTGATGAACCTGATTCTTTTTTTGTTTATACATTCTCGTCGAGATTACATGATACCGAAGAAACGAGCTGCGATACCAACTACAAAGAGGGCAAGAATGATTGTGATTGGAGATACTTTTTTCTTAAGCAACCACATGCAAAGGAAAGTAAGGAGAAGTCCCATCAATCCTGGAATCAATGAGTTCAACTGACCTTGAAGCGTTTGTGGTTGAACGCTATCCAAACTCAATCCGCTAAGTGCTTGACCAAGAATACCCTTCAATTCTCCACCTGTAACAGGACCTTCTGGGAAGACGATGTAGGCACCTTCTGACAATTGTTTACCTGGAAGGTTGATAGTGAAGTTGATAGATACCCAACGTTGTACAAGAACGGCAAGGATGAACATACCAAGGATTGAAGCTCCTTTAGTGATGTCTTTCAAGATACCACCTGACATGTCTTTAGTGATTTCAGATCCAGCCTTGTAACCAAACTCTTGTGTATACCAAAGGAAAGACATACGAATTGCATTCCATCCAAAGAAGAAGAGAAGTGGTCCAACGATATTACCAGTTGCAGCGAGTGATGCACCAAGGGCACCAAGGATAGGACGAACTGTAAACCAGAAGACTGGGTCACCGATACCGGCAAGAGGTCCCATCATACCAATCTTAACACCTTGGATAGCAGCGTCATCGATTTCAGTACCGTTTGCTCGTTCTTCTTCAAGTGCAAGAGTAACCCCCATAATTGGAGCAGCTACGTATGGGTGAGTGTTGAAGAACTCAAGGTGACGCTCAAGAGCAGCAGCTTGATCTTCTTTTTTAGTGTAAAGTTTCTTGATAGCTGGGATCAAAGAGTAAGCCCAACCCAAGTTTTGCATACGTTCGTAGTTCCATGAACCTTGAAGGAATTGTGAACGCCACCAAACTTTTTGGCGATCTGATTTTGATAATTGAATTTTTTCAGCCATGATTGTTCCCCTTTCTAGTAGTCTTCTAGGATATCACCGATTGGATCGTTAGAAGTTGCAGCTCCTCCGCCACCGTTTCCACCTTGTTTAGAAAGGTTGAGGTAGATGAAGGCAAGGGCAACACCGATGACACCAAGGGCAATCAAAGTCAATTGAGAAATTGCTGCAAGAGCAAAACCGATAGCGAAGAATGGCCATACTTCACGAGTTGCCATCATGTTGATTACCAAAGCGTAACCAACGGCAACGACCATGGCACCACCGACAGCCATACCACCTTTAAGCCATTCAGGCATAAGGTTCAATACGCTTTGAACGGCTTCAGTTGGCATTGCAAGCAAGAGTGCAGCTGGGATAGCAATACGTAGACCTTGAAGAGCAAGGGCAAAGTAGTGAGCACGCTCAACAGCTGCAATGTTCCCTTCTTTAGCAGCAGCGTCTGCAGTGTGAACCAAACCAACTGAGATTGTACGAACAATCATAGTCAAGAAAAGTCCAGCTACGGCAAGAGGGATTGCAGTAGCAGTTGCGACTGCGATACCTTCAGTAGTAAAGTTACCACCTTTAATCATGATGATTGCAGCGGCAACAGAGGCAAGGGCAGCATCAGGAGCAACGGCAGCACCGATGTTTGCCCAACCAAGGGCGATCATTTGAAGTGATCCACCAAGCATAACCCCTGCTTCGAGGTTACCAGTAACAAGACCGATAAGGGTACAAGCTACGATTGGTTGGTGGAATTGGAATTGGTCGAGGATACCTTCAAGACCTGCGAAGAAGGCAACAACTACAACCAAGATAGCAGAAATGAATGAAATATCTGACATGGTTTTATTCCTTTTCTATTTAGTTTTAATTATTGAACGTTAGCTTTGCTAATCAAGTCAAACAAATCTTTTTTAGTGTCGTTTGGTACTTTACGTACGTCAAATTCAACACCAAGATCACGCATTTTTTCAAATGTAGCAACGTCGTCTTTGTCCATTGACAATACGTTGTTGACCATTGTTTTACCTGTTGAGTGAGCCATTGATCCTACGTTAAGAGTCTTGATTGGCACACCGCCTTCGATAGCACGAAGGGCATCTTGTGGTGTTTCAAACAAGATAAGGGCGTGTGTTTCACCAAAACGAGGATCTTTTGCAACCTCAATCAATTTTTTGATTGGGACAACGTTAGCCTTCACTCCGTTAGGAGCCGCTTGTTTAATCAATTCTTTACGAAGATCGTCGTTTGCAACGTTATCTGAAGCAACGATGATACGGTCTGCTTTTGAATCTGGTGTCCAAGCAGTTGCGACTTGTCCGTGAAGAAGACGTGTGTCAAGACGAGCAAGATTGATTTTCAATTTACCGTCTCCGATAACTGTTCCTTCTGGGATAGCAGCTTGGGCTACAGGAGCAGCTGCAGCAGTTGCAACTTCCTCAGCTGGGTTTAGCTCTTCTGGTAGAGCCTTGATGCCATCTTTAGCTTCTTTAATGATGTTCGCAGCGACTTTATCCACTCCAGCATTCGCGTCCATAAGACGCTCTGTGTAGGCTTGGATCAACATCGGCAAGTTAAGTCCTGTGATGATGGCAAATTTACGCTCAGGATTTTCTCCCATTACGCGACTAGCTTGGTTAAATGGAGATCCACTCCAAAGGTCAGCCAAGACTAGAACCTCATCTTCTGCGTCAAATGCAGCCACAGCATTGTTGAACTTGGCGTATAAATCATCTGGACCTTCGTTTGGCATAAAGGTTACAACTTGAACCTTTTCTTGTTCACCAAAGATCATAGATCCTGACTGATGAATACCCGCAGCAAATTCACCGTGGCTCGCAATAATGATTCCGATACTCATTATTGTCATTCCTCCTTATAAAATGTTTGACTTGTAGTTTAAGAAAACTTTAAGACTCCTTAAGTATAAATCGATTTCAGAAAAAAAGCAACTAATTATAATAAAGAGTGAAAAAAATCTCAAATTTCCATTTTTACAAATATTGATATATCGAATTTTTATAAAATCATCTATAAAATGGTAAAAAAATTTAATATAAAAAAGCAGAGGGACTAGGAAGTTTACGTCAGTAGTGCTCTTGGGCGTCTAAAAAATGCCCCAAGTCCAATTAGTTGTCGTGTCAAAATTTTATTACAAAAAAACGAGGTGGGATTTTCTGGCTCGACCTCGTTTTGGCATTTATTATTTATCTTAGTGAGTAAAGTCTAGAACCATACGACCTTGGATGGTTCCAGCAGCCATTTCATCAAAGACAGCAACGGCATCTTCGACAGGACGTTTTTGAACGACTGGCACAATCAGACCTTCAGCACCAAATTGGAAGGCTTCTTCCAAATCTTTACGTGTTCCAACAAGGGAACCGATGACTTGGATACCGTCAAGAACTGTTTTGACGATGCTAAGGTCCATTATTTCTGAAGGGAGACCAACAGCAACTACACGACCGCCTGCACGAACAGAGTCAACTGCTTGGTTAAAGGCAACTTTTGATACAGCTGTTACGACAGCTGAGTGAGCACCACCGTTTGTTTTTTCTTTGATAAGACCTGGAACGTCTTCGACTTCAAGACCGTTAATCACGATATCTGCACCAACTTCTTTAGCTAGGGCAAGTTTATCATTGTTAATATCAACTGCGATAACGTGAGCGTTGAATACTTTTTTAGCGTATTGGACAGCCAAGTTACCAAGGCCACCAGCACCATAGAGGACAACCCATTGGCCTGGTTCAACTTTTGCTTCTTTGATAGCCTTGTATGTAGTAACACCGGCACAAGTGATAGAAGAAGCTTGGGCTGGATCGAGACCATCTGGAACCTTAACAGCATAATCTGCAGTTACGATACATTGTTCAGCCATACCACCGTCAACTGAGTAGCCTGCATTTTTTACGGAACGGCAAAGAGTTTCGCGTCCGGTTGTACAGTATTCACACATACCACAGCCTTCAAAGAACCAAGCTACGCTGACACGGTCGCCAACTTTTAAGCTTTTAACATCAGGAGCAACTTCTTTGACGATACCGATCCCTTCGTGACCGAGAACACGTCCTGGAACTTTACCAAAGTCACCATGGGCAACGTGGAGGTCAGTGTGGCAGACACCACAGTACTCAACTTCTACAAGAGCTTCCCCAGTTTTGAGTGGACGGAGAACTTTTTCTTCAATAGCAACACCAGTGCCTTCTGGATTTACAACAACAGCTTTCATAGCTATCCTCCTTGATTAGTCGTTGAGGTGCAGAGGAAAAGGGGCTTGGCTTGATAGGTTTTCAAGTGAAGTCGAATTTGAACCGCCTTCTTATTTACTTATATGTGAAGTATATCACGATATTTATTATAGTACAATAGTTTTGAGGTGAAAACCTATGTAATCGCTTAACCGGTTGATAAGACTGTGAAAATTGAACAAATAAGATTGATGCATTGGCGAGTAAATACCTATAAACGCTAGAAAAGTTGACTTTATATCGCCTCTTTAAGGTTTTCAGCAAATTTTCTGAGTTTCTTCTCGAGGGGATTTTGGTATAATATAGAAAGCAATTGATCTTTCTAGTAAGAGAATTTAGAGTGAGAGGTATCTATGTCCCCTTCTATTCAGTTATTGAAAAACCGTTATTTAAAAAATATAAAAGAAAATCCAAATCTCTATATTGGGATTGAGTTGGAGTTTCCTATCGTACATGTAGATGGACAAGCTACCGATATTGAAGTCAGTAAGGATTTGATGTGCTTTTTGGTGGATGCTCTCGGTCTGGAAGTTGAAAAGGAAGACCAGGATGGCAATCCAATTCAACTTGTAGAACCGATCAGTCAAGACCGGATTTTGTTTGAGGTTTCCTACACGACCTTGGAGTTTGCCTTTGGCAGAGCCCAGAAAATCCAAGAGGTCCAAGGACGATTTCAAGCTTATATGAAGGTTATTCAGGAAAAACTAGGCGAAAAGGATCATGCTATCCAGGGCTGGGGGATTCATCCAAGCTGGGATCAGAATGACAATCGCCCTGTGGCTTATCCACGCTACCAGATGCTGATGGCTTATCTGCAGATGGGAAGTCGCCAAGAGAGTGCTGATTTGTATGACTTTCCACAATATGGAGCCTTTATCTGTGGGAGTCAAGTTCAGTTGGATGTATCGACTGCTAACTACCTACGTGTCATTAATGCATTCACTCAGCTTGAGGCAGCCAAAGCTTACCTGTTTGCCAATTCTGTGTTTTCGGGAGCAGAATGGGATACTTTGATTTCACGAGATATTTTTTGGGAAGATTCCATGCATGGAATTTATCCAGAGAATGTCGGTGTCAATTCAAAACTCTTCAAAGAAGAGGATGATTTCTTTGATTATCTAGACCGATCTGCGATTTTTACAGCAGAACGTGATGGGGAAACCTACTATTTTTCTCCAATTCGGGCTAGAGATTACTTAGATACTGATGAGATTACTGCCTATACTCTAAATGGAAAAGAAACTCTGCTTGTTCCTCAAGAGAAGGATTTCCAAACGCACCGTAGTTACCAATTCCAAGACTTAACAACTCGAGGAACGGTCGAATTTCGTAGTGTTTGTACACAGCCGTTAGACCGCACCTTTGCTTCAGCAGCCTTTCATTTAGGATTGCTGGTGAATCTAGACAAGCTTGAAACTTACCTAGAAACAGCTCCTTTCTTTGAAAGTTTTGGTCGTGACTACAAATCTTTGAGACGCCAGTTTTCTAAGAAACGGCTTTCAGATGAGGAGACAGTTGGAATTGTTCAATTCTCAAAAGACTTGCTAGCGATAGCAGAGCAAGGTCTTAAGATAAGAGGTCAGCAAGAAATGACCTATTTAGAGCCTTTGAAAGAAAAATTGATTCTATAATTTTCTTATAAAGGGAGAATTTTCTGAAAAATCATGTTATAATGGATGAGACTATAGATAAAGGATAGAGATTTATGACATTAGTTTATCAATCAACGCGTGATGCGAAAAATACAGTAACAGCCAGCCAAGCGATTTTGCAAGGTTTGGCAACAGATGGAGGCTTATTTACTCCAGTTAGCTATCCAAAGGTTGATTTGGATTTTGAAACATTAAAGGACGCTTCTTACCAAGAAGTAGCTAAGCTTGTCTTGTCAGCTTTCTTGGATGACTTTACAGCTGAGGAGTTGGACTACTGTATCAATAATGCCTACGATAGCAAATTTGATACTCCAGCTATCGCGCCATTAGTGAAATTAGACGGACAATATAACTTGGAACTTTTCCACGGTTCAACCATTGCCTTTAAGGATATGGCCTTGTCTATCTTGCCATACTTTATGACAACAGCTGCTAAGAAGCATGGTTTGGAAAACAAGATTGTCATCTTGACAGCGACATCTGGAGACACTGGTAAAGCTGCCATGGCAGGATTTGCGGATGTTCCTGGAACTGAAATCATCGTCTTTTATCCAAAAGACGGTGTCAGCAAGGTGCAAGAGTTGCAAATGACCACTCAAACGGGCGAAAACACCCATGTTATCGCCATCGATGGAAACTTTGACGATGCTCAAACCAACGTTAAGCACATGTTCAACGATGTGGAGCTTCGTGAAAAATTGGCTGCTAACAAGCTCCAGTTCTCATCTGCTAACTCTATGAATATCGGTCGTTTGGTACCACAGATTGTCTATTATGTGTATGCCTACGCTCAGCTTGTTAAAACTGGTGAGATTAAGGCTGGTGACAAGGTTAACTTCACCGTACCGACAGGAAACTTTGGGAATATCTTGGCTGCCTTTTATGCCAAGCAAATCGGCCTACCAGTTGGCAAGTTGATCTGTGCTTCAAATGACAACAATGTTTTGACAGACTTCTTCAAAACTCGTGTTTATGACAAGAAGCGTGAGTTTAAGGTAACCACTAGCCCATCTATGGATATCTTGGTCTCTTCAAACTTGGAGCGCTTGATTTTCCACCTTTTGGGTAATGATGCGGTTAAGACAGCTGAACTCATGAATGCTTTGAATAACCAAGGTCAGTATGAATTAACAGATTTTGATGCAGAGATTCTTGATCTCTTTGCAGCAGAGTATGCGACTGAAGCGGAAACAGCAGCAGAAATCAAGCGTGTTTATCAAACAGATGCCTACATCGAGGATCCTCATACAGCAGTTGCTTCAGCCGTATATAAAAAATACCAAGCGGCGACAGGCGATGTGGCTAAGACCGTGATTGCTTCAACAGCTAGTCCATATAAATTCCCAGTAGTTGCAGTAGAAGCTGTAACAGGGAAATCAGGCTTGACCGACTTTGAAGCTTTGGCTCAGTTGCACGAAATTTCAGGAGTGGCAGTGCCACCAGCAGTTGATGGCCTTGAAACAGCTCCAGTCCGTCACAAGACAACTGTTGCAGCAGCAGAGATGCAGGCTGCAGTAGAATCTTATCTAGGACTTTAAGACAGAGGAAGTAAACTCGGTTGGGCAACTAACTGAGTTTCTTTTCATCAGGAGGAAGGATTGTTTAAGAAAAATAAAGACATTCTCAACATAGCCCTGCCAGCCATGGGTGAAAATTTCTTGCAGATGCTCATGGGGATGGTAGATAGCTATCTGGTGGCACATCTGGGGTTGATCGCCATTTCGGGTGTGTCTGTAGCTGGAAATATTATCACTATTTATCAGGCTATTTTTATTGCCTTGGGAGCAGCAATTTCTAGTGTTATATCAAAAAGTTTGGGACAGAAAGATCAGTCTAGACTAGCCTACCATGTGACAGAAGCGCTCAAGATTACTCTGCTACTGAGTTTAGTTTTAGGGGCCTTATCCATCTTTGCAGGACGAGAGATGATTGGTCTTTTGGGGACAGAAGCGGCTGTGGCTGAGAGTGGAGGACTATACCTAGCTTTAGTTGGAGGGACAATTGTCCTCTTGGGCTTGATGACTAGTTTGGGTGCCTTGATTCGCACCACCCATAATCCGCGCCTTCCCCTTTATGTGAGTCTTTTATCCAATGCCTTGAATATTCTCTTTTCAAGTCTAGCTATTTTTGTTCTTGATATGGGCATAGCTGGTGTAGCTTGGGGGACTATTCTATCTCGTTTGGTCGGGGTTGTGATTTTATGGTCACAATTAAAACTCCCATATACAAGACCAAGCTTTGGACTGGACAAAGACTTACTGACTTTGGCTTTACCTGCAGCGGGAGAGCGTCTCATGATGCGAGCTGGAGATGTGGTTATTATTGCCCTGGTTGTTTCTTTCGGAACTGAGGCAGTCGCAGGAAATGCAATCGGTGAAGTCTTGACTCAGTTTAATTATATGCCAGCCTTTGGTGTCGCTACAGCAACAGTCATGCAGGTGGCTCGAGCAGTTGGAGAAGATGATTGGGCAAGGGTGGACAAGCTCAGTAAGCAAACTTTTTGGCTATCGCTCTTTCTCATGTTGCCCTTAACACTTAGTATCTATGCTCTCGGAACGCCCCTAAGTCACCTCTACACTAGTGATCCTGCGGCCATTAAAGCCAGTGTTTTGGTGACACTGTTCTCACTACTAGGAACTCCTATGACGACGGGGACAGTCATTTATACAGCTGTCTGGCAGGGGTTGGGAAATGCACGCCTCCCCTTTTATGCGACAAGTATCGGAATGTGGTGTATCCGTATCGGAACAGGGTATCTGATGGGAATTGTTCTTGGTTGGGGCTTGCCTGGTATTTGGGCAGGAACGCTTTTGGATAATGGTTTTCGCTGGTTCTTCCTGCGCTATCGTTATAAGCAATATATCTCTTTGAAAGGATGACATATGAAAAAAATTGGATTTATCTGGGATTTAGATGGGACTTTATTGGACTCTTATGAGGCTATCTTAGCAGGAATCGAAGAGACTTTTGCCCAGTTTGATATTCCTTATGATAAGGCTGAGGTTCGTGCCTTTATTCTAAAAACTTCCGTTCAAGATCTGTTGGAAAAGGTGGGAGAAGAAAGAGGCTTGGATGCTGATATGCTCAATCAGGTTCGTGCTCAGAGTTTGGCTGAGAAGAATGCTCAAGTTGTTCTGATGCCGGGGGCGCGTGAAATCTTAGCTTGGGCAGACCAGCAAGGAATTGAGCAGTTTGTTTATACCATAAATAGTACACAGCTTGCTAATCCTTTGAAACCAGTGGACTTCTAGCGTGTTAAGCAAAAGTGAATACGAGATTGAATACGACTTTAATTTTAGCTGGAGCGGATGAAATCCATGAACTGGTCAACGACTTCAACACGTTGATTATCATTGATGTGGGTATACATATCAAGGGTGATTTGAACATTATTGTGACCGAGTCTATCTGAAATGATTTTGGCTGTAATACCAGCTTCAAACAGAAGAGAAGCATGTGTATGCCTAAATCCGTGAGGCGAAATTTTTTTAAGTTCTTTGTGTTTACAAAAGAATCTGCTAAGCTTCACTTTCATAGTTGCGGCTAAAAGCCATCCCCCTATGTCATTCGTAAAAATATAATTCAAATCATGTTTGTAAGGAACACCAGCCTGGAAATATTCTTTTATTTGCTGTCGTTTCCAGAGTTTCAAAACATTCAGAGTTTCATCATCTAAGATGATAACCCTCTTACTCCTTTTGGTTTTAGGATCCTGAACAGTTTGTTTTTTGCCAATCACGACAGCCGTGCGAGAAATGCTTAACCGTTTATTTTCAAAGTCAACATCTGACCACATGAGGCCGATTGCTTCTCCAGTTCTCAATCCAGAAAAAGCGAGCAAGTGGAAAAAGGTATAGTCTACAGGCTTAAAATTTGCTTTGGAAACTTTAAGGAACTCTGTTAGTTCCTGTTTTGTATAGTAGTTTTCTTTGCCCTTTAAGGGTTTATTTTTAGGCTTGATAATCTTGTCTAAGGGATTTGACTTAATGATATCAAGAGAAGCGGCATACTTGAAAATACGGCTAATAACAGAGTAGTAATTGGCATAGAGGACATAGCGATTACTTAACTTTATAGCAACCTTCTGACAATAAGCGACACTGATCTGCTTAATCTTCATATCTGTAAAATATGAGTCAATCATAACATTAAGTTTTTTCTTAACGTTCTGATATGTTGTTGGTTTTACGGTATTCTTATAGCTAGAAAGCCACAAATCAGCGACTTCAGCGAAAGTAGGATTCTGGAAATCTTCATTGTTTGAAAAACCATTTTCTTCAACGTCTAAGAGAAGGTCACGTTCGGCAGTCTTGGCCTCTTTAATGGTTTTAAAACCACGTCTTGTTGTGCGTTTTTCTTTTCCAGTTGCAGGGTCTATGCCCAGGTATGTTTGAAAGAGATATCTAGTCTCTCCTTTTTTTGTAATGTATTTTTTTATCATAAAAAGTCCTTTCTTTTCGATTGCTTGCCCGCATAGTTGAAAAGGTGTAGAACTTATGATAAACTATAGTTGTATTTTTTTATCATCTTTTCCATTGCTTGCTAGATGGAAAATTGAAACCTCACACTCAAAAACTTGGCGGTCGGAGAGTGTGGGGATTTTTTATTTTTTAGCTAGGCGCCATACTGTTAAATCTAGATAATACGTCAATTCTTTTTCACGAGAAATAACTCTCTCAGTTTCGATGTTTAGTGTTTTGTATGGTCCACCCCTACCAGTAAGGATTGCATCGTATCGGTAATTTGGATTAGCTATGTATGATGAAATTTGTGATGCGATCATAGCAGGCAAGTATCCAACAAAGATATTATTCACTAAAACTTTGATAGCATTTTTATCATGAGGATTTGTTGGTTCTGGGAATAGATGAACATCAACTGTTTTTAATTTATTGTATTTATAAACTGGTTTATATGTTTCAAGCATATAAGATTTTAAACTCTTATTATCTTTTCCAAAATAATGAATTCCTTTAGAAAGAAAATCAGCAGCAGCTTCAGCTTCTTCTTTATGATAATTTGTTCCCATTAACAAGAAGTCTTCTCGGAAAATAATTGTATCAATCTGTGGGCTGTAATTTTCAATTTTCTTCTTTTTCTCTCGCTTTGCAGTTAAATGACCAATAATGTAAGTTATAAAACCAGTAATAAACAAGAAGAAGCCAAGAGGTAGAAATAAAAATAGGAATATAGCACCTAAAACCATAAAGACAAGTCCAACTTCTTTATATTCTTTTGGAGTGTGTTGCTTTTTACCGTTAGATGACAAAATAGATTGTTGTTTTTTTGCGACTACTTTTTTCTTTCTCTTTTTAGACGGTTTCAGTAAATCAGAAAGTCCAAATGTTGTCTTATGGTAGACCTTATTATACATGGCTTTCTTGGGATTCTTTATCCATCCCACGCCTTTCTTCCCATATCCAGGAATAATAGCTTTTTTAGCTTGTCTTTTCCATTTGCTAGTAGTTTTAGCTTTCAAGCTCTTTTTTAGACTTGGTGTTCTCATACCTATTTTCATAACTTTCTCCTTTTAATTTTCAATTGGCATGAAGTTTCCGACTATTTTTCCAATAATTCTCGGATCTTCTTCAAATGGTGCAAATTTATCTTTATATTTTTTATTGATAGAGACGAGTCTAAGACCATCTTTTTCTTTATAAACTTTCTTGATATAAGTTTGGCCATCCCAATCAACTGCATAAACAGCACCATCATAGTCAAATCCTGTTTCTTTGATAAGAACGACCTCCCCATTCATATACTTAGGCTCCATAGAATCCCCAAAAACCCAAGAAGCGAAATCGTGGTCTAGGTCTTTGTCATAAAAAACAGTGTCATAGTTCCCATCATTGAAGTATGAGAATCCAGTACCAGCTGAAAGTTTTTCATATACCTTGTATTCAAATAAGTCTTCCTCTAATGAAATAACTTTGTTAGACTGCTCGCGCAATTGGTTCTCTGTAAAATCTAAAACCTTTTGTTTTCTAGGAGCAGTAAGCTTTACAGCTTTTTCAGTTATTTTCTGAACAAGAGGGGAAGTAGGTATCTTTAGTTCTTGGACAGGAGTATCGTCTGACATAGGAACATTATATCCCATTAACCAAGCTTCGGAGACCCCCAATGTTTTAGATAATAAAACAAGTTTGTCTTGATCAGGAGAAGACTTTCCTGAAACATATTGTGACAAAGCACTCTTACCCATTTTGATACCAAGTTCCTTTTGAAGTGGTAAAGAACTATTCAAGATATCTACTTGTCTAAGATTTCTTTCAGACAGAATTTGTTTTAGTCGTAAAGATGTTGTAGTTTTCATATTTAACACTCCGTTCTCAATAGTAATTATATATCTATTTGAACAAAAGTTCAAGATAAAAAGTAAAAAAGTTCAAAAAAAATGAACTTAAGTATTGACAAGGCAAAAAATAAGGAGTAGAATTATAATCACAAGAGTTCAAATAACTTGAACAAAAGATAGAAAGGAGAATAAATGAAATTTGATTATTCAAAATTGAATGGAAAAATTACTGAAATTTTTAATAGCCGGAAAAAATTCGCTAAAGCTATGAAACTTTCAGAACGAAGTATTTCACTTAAATTAAATAATCAGCGTTATTGGAAAAACAACGAAATTACAACAGCTTGTAATCTGTTACTTATTCCAGATAACCAAATAGGGGATTATTTTTTTAAACTTGAAGTTCAAGAAACTTGAACAAAATAAAACTAGAAAGGAACATTATGAACGAACTTATCAACGTTACACTTAATGACAGTCATGAGCCTGTTGTTTCAGGAAGACAACTTCATGAGGCTCTGGAAGTCAAAACACCTTATGATAAATGGTTTCCACGAATGACGGAATACGGATTTACAGAAAACGAAGACTTTTCGACATTTTTGTCGCAAAGTACAGGAGGTCGTAGAGCTACTGACCACGTCATCAAGTTAGACATGGCTAAAGAAATTGCCATGATCCAGCGGACAGAGCGAGGCAAGCAAGTCCGACAGTACTTCATTCAGGTAGAAAAGGACTTTAACAGCCCTGAGAAGATTATGGCGAGAGCCTTGCTCATGGCAGACAAGAAGGTTCATAAGCTAGAAGTTCAGATCGAGGCGGACAAACCGAAGGTACTCTTTGCGGATGCTGTGAGTGCTAGTCACACATCTATCTTGGTCGGAGACCTTGCTAAGCTCATCAGTCAAAACGGCTACAAAATCGGAGGCAATCGTCTTTTTGTCTGGTTGCGTGAAAATGGCTACTTGATCAAGCGAAAAGGCTCTGACTGGAACATGCCGACACAACGAAGCATGGAAATGAAAATCTTTGAAATCAAGGAGTCAACCATCACACATCCTGACGGTCATATCTCTGTCAGCAAGACCGTCAAGGTCACTGGCAAGGGGCAGCAGTATTTTATCAACAAGTTTTTGAATGAGGAGGCAGTATGATGAGACCAAGACGATATCCGTATAGCGGGAAAAAAGAGCCCGCCTTCGTAAAGGCAGACCCTGAATTATTTGAAAAACTTTTAAGAAACACTAGTTATCTTGAGAGTTTACTAGCTGAACGAGTAAAGAGACCGTAGTTTCTGTGCTAAGTTTATGGGCAACAAGAACACTATGGAGAATAGCCTTTCTAATCTCCATGTCGATTGGATACTCTTTAAATACTTCATCTAACATATCTTCGATAATAGGTTTAGAATCGTTGATAATTTCTTTAGAAACTTTAAAAGCGTCTTCTTTAGTTAATTTTGCCATATAGTTTTCCTCCTTTCTGTTGAAATTTTGACTAAAACGGTGAGAGGTCCTAGTCAAGGTTATTATAGCAAATTAGGAGGGAATTTCATCAGTCTTGAGACTGATATAGGAGGTTGAATGGAAGATAAAATTATTGAACTTGC
The DNA here is from genome assembly GCF_047465525.1 of Streptococcus infantis. Lineage (GTDB taxonomy): Bacteria > Bacillota > Bacilli > Lactobacillales > Streptococcaceae > Streptococcus > Streptococcus infantis_R. The sequence goes on from NZ_JASGZS010000011.1 coordinate 45,044, forward strand.
TGATTACTTCATCAGTGAATCTAAAACGTACAGAGAAGCAAAGATAGCGTGTGAGAAGCTATTGAAACAAGTCAGCCATGAGATAGAACTCAGGGCTATGGAAAGTAAGACTTTTTAAACAAAAAGCACCTGACGGAAATCAGGTACTTACTTAAACAATTTAAACTATTATATCACAAAAAATGCTTGCCCGCATAGTTGAGAGGATGTAGAAAATGGAAGGTATAACATTACAATTACGATTGGATGGTGAAAGTGCTGAATTGTTCACGAATCAATTATTGGCTTTTGCTGAAAAGCAGGTCAAGGAGCAGTTAGAGAATGATCGCATGCCAATCAATCAACAAGCTTTGATGAAGAAGTTCGGCTTTACTCACGGATATGTTAAGATGCTCGAACGAAAAGGATTAAGATTTCGTAAGCAAGGGAAAGATACTATGTATGATGTCAATGATGTTTACGAGATTTTGGAATTAGAAAAAGAAGTACGAAAATTAAGAGCATAAGGAGAACAAAATGACAGAACCAACTTTATCAAGCCAGCTGCTTGGCTTAGTGTCAATCTTTATCGGGATCTTTATCCTGATGTTACTGACCGCTAAAAATGAAGAAAAAACTGAACAAAAAACAGTGATCATCATTGAAGAAGCTGAAGATTTCAGAGAGGTTGCACGAAGAAACTTGAAAAACTGTGATAGAGGATTCACCTATGACACACAACCACCTGTCGGACTCGCTTCAACGATTGAGGATGTGCCTCATAGTTTTAGAGAATGCATCGAAGATTATGACAGACTGGCTAACGACTACCAGGAAGAAGCAGGTAACAATGATATTCTACGAAAACAAAATGCGAATCTCTTAGAAGAAAATGGGCGTTTGCTCTACAAAGAAATGACGATGGATTTTCGTCAGAATCCAAGAAAATGGAGGGCAAAGACATGAGTGTTAGTCGCAGTATGAATGAGTTAGAAATTCGTGTCTTAAACATGATTATCAATTGTGCGACCTTCGACTTGCCAATCCAAGCCAGTGAAATTCGTTTAGAAACTGGGCTCTCAAAACGTAAGGTAGAAGAAATCATCGAGAGCTTGCGTGTAAATTTTGGTCATCCTATCGTAGCTAAGAAAATGAAGCCGAACGGATATTACTTACCACGAAATGAGGAGGAGCGACAAGCTGGTCTTGCGCCTTATCGCAGACAAATCCTAACCGAGCAAAAGAACCTTGCTGCAGTGATGGAAGTGGATTTGAAAAAGTATTGGGAGGATAGCGCATGAGTGAAGATTTTAGAATACTACCTCATGATCTAGTTGCAGAACAGTCGGTTCTGGGTGCAGTCTTTATCTCACCAGAAACGATGACGTCACTTGCAGACGAATTAACTCCAGACGATTTCTACAAGCCTGCTAACAAGATTGTTTTTAAAACAATGTTGTCATTACTTGAAAAAGGTGAGCCGATCGATGCTACTACCATGATTTCTGCTCTTACTAATCAGGGAGATATCTCAAATATCGGGGGCATCACCTACGTTGTCGAGCTGGTGAACTCAACTCCGACTTCAAAAAATGTGGAGCATTATGCGAAGCTTGTAAAAGAAAAGGCTACGCTCCGAAAAGTAATCGCTGACTTGTCGGATTCGTTATCTAGTGCTTATCAAGGTGATGTCTCAATCGGTGAGATCATTGCTAAAACTGAAAAATCTCTACTGGATATCAGTAATCAAAATGCAGGGACAGGATTTCGTAATGTGGCCGATATTCTTGATACACACATGCAGATAGTCGAGACTCGCTCACAGACAGATGGATTCGTGACTGGTCTGTCTACTGGATTTGTCGGACTAGATAAGATTACAACAGGCCTTCATGAAGGAAATCTTATCATCCTTGCTGCGCGACCTGCAATGGGGAAAACGGCGTTAGCATTGAACATTGCAAAGTATGTGGCTACGAAGGAAAGAAAGCCTGCAGTTATCTTCTCGCTTGAAATGGGTGCAGAGGAACTGATCGAGCGTATGTTGGCATCAGAGGGCATGGTTCCAGCTTATCATCTGAAGACTGGGAATTTGAGTACTGACGAATGGAAACGGCTGGTACAGGCCCAAAATAATCTCTATGATGCGCCTATCTTTGTGGACGATACTGCGGGTATTCGGATTTCAGAGATACGCTCAAATGCTCGAAAACTCGCCCAAGAAATGGGCGGTCTGGGTGTCATCATCATTGACTACTTGCAGTTGATAACTGGGGCAAAGGGCGAGAATCGTCAGCAGATTGTTTCAGAGATTTCAAGGGAATTGAAGATACTTGCTAAAGATTTGAAAGTACCTGTCATTGCCTTGTCACAGTTAAGTCGTGCAGTTGAACAGAGACAGGACAAGCGCCCAATGCTGGCAGACTTGCGAGAGTCAGGCTCTATTGAGCAAGATGCTGATATTGTAGCGTTCTTGTATCGTGATGCCTATTACCAGAAGGAACAGGCAGACAGTCAAGAAGCGAATAACGTGACCGAGCTAATCCTAGAAAAGAATAGACATGGGAGTCTAGGGACAGTGAAGTTGTATTTTCATAAGGAATACACAAAATTTTCAAGTGTGGAGGGGTAGATGGCAGAAAGAAGAATGGTCAGCAAGACCATAATGCAAACACAAAAATTTTTAAGACTACCACTTGAAACTCAGGCATTGTATGTTCATTTAGTCATCAATTCAGATGATGACGGAATTGTCGAAGCATTTCCAGTCGTTAGAATGATTGGTGCCAGTGAGGACAGTTTAGGCCTATTAGTTATCAAGCAGTTTATAAAACCACTTAATCAAGACATGGTCTATTTCATTACGGATTTCAACGAACAAAATAAAATTAGACCAGATAGACACAAGCCTAGTATACATAGGAATTTAGCTATTCAACAACTTGGATTAGAAGTTGATGGAAGTAGATTGGTTGAGCCTGGAAAGGCAGTTCTAGAGCTTACTGAAGAAGGTCAGGCAGTTGACGGACAAGTGACGGACGAATGTCCGCATAGTATAGGTCAGGGTAGTATAGGTCAGGGTAGTATAGATAATATCCCTTACAAAGAAATTATCGATTATCTCAATTCAAAGACTGGAAAGAATTATAGAGATAATGTTCAGAAGAACAGATCTCTGATTAAGGCTAGATGGTCTGAAGGATATCGATTAGATGACTTTAAACAGGTGATTGATAACATGGTTAAGGATTGGTCAGGTACGAAGTATGCGAAATATTTGAGACCTGAAACACTCTTTGGAACAAAGTTCGATGGTTATTTGAATCAAGGGAATATTGTTAATCGTGAAAAGAAAACAGACGAAAGGCTAGGGTTTTAGATGAAACAGTTTAAACAATTTAGAACTAGAACGGTTCTTGATGATGTCTGTGAAATCCATGGATGCCATCTTTGGTCTGTTAAGATTCCTATTAAGGGGAAGGTTGAAGAAATCAGTCAATGTCCTGAGTGTGAGAAAGAGAACATCCGTCTCTTTGAAAAGCAGTTGAATATGGAAGCCGAGGTCAAAAGCAAGCTATCGGACACTTACGAGGTCTTTGCTCGTGACAGTATCGTTTCAAGTAAGCTTGCTAGCAAGTCACTACATGACTATGAGATTCAGGTTGATATTGATGAAAAGGCTATGAATTTTGTGAAGCGATTGGAACGTGAGTATGCCAAAGGTACAGTTGGGAATGCCATCATCACAGGACCTTCTGGAGTCGGGAAGAGTCATCTAACCTATGGATTAGCTCGGTTTCTCAATGAGCAATTTAAGTCTTATGATGAACCGAAAAGCGTGCTCTTTGTGTCGGTTGTGGCTTTGTTTGACAAGATTCGAGAAAGTTTTGAGTTTGACAATGGATTTTCAGAAGCCAAGATGGTCAAGCTACTGTCTGAGGTTGATTTTCTCTTCCTGGATGACCTTGGGAAAGAGAGTCGCAAGGCTGACACGAGGCGAAATGAATGGGCGCATCAGATATTGTTCAAGATCCTGGATAATCGGACCAATACGATTATCAACACGAATCTGTCTAGTGAAGAAATTAAAGAGCTTTACTCGGACGATTTCGGGAATGGTGCTTTATCAAGTCGCATTTTTGAAGGAGCAACTGGCAGGTGCTTTGTGTATCCGTCTGGGATGAAGGATAGGAGGTATTGATGTTAAATCTTTACTTCGTCTACAACGGGCACTGTCAATTCTTCCTTTGGACGTTTAATAACGTCGATGATCTCATTGAGCGTATGGAAGACCATCAATGGGCATTCTCGGTTATCACTCACCCAAGGTTTCAGAAGTACATCGGCAAACGGACAACGCGGTTCGACTACGGTGCGAAGGATTGTTACTACTTGGCGACTTTTTCAGGAGGGAAATAATGGCTAGAGATATTTTAACCGATTTAGCATTTGAAAACTTATACAAAGCTGTAGCACTTCCAGATTGGAAAGAATCTGATGAAATAATCCTTGTTAGCTTAGCCAACAAGGAACAAATAGAGTCAGATGAGAGACACCGCTTAACTGAAAATTGCAGATTTTTTGGCGATCGAATTTGTATCTTCTGTGAACAAGTGAAGAAAAATAATTACATCACGCTACATAAATCTAAGTTAGAAAAAATTATTAAGGTAATGGAATCATTTACAAACGTAGAACAAATAAAGGGAGAAGAAAATGATTGAACTTATTAAAGAATTTGGAATAACTTTTCTGTGCTTCTTTATCGGTTACTCGGTCGTGGAATGTATAGCAGGAAAGGAAAAGAAAGATGATCAATAATGTGGTGTTAATTGGGCGCTTAACTCGTGATCCAGAATTACGATACACGCCATCAAATGTTGCAGTTGCGACTTTCAATCTGGCAGTAAATCGAAATTTTAAAGGTGCGAATGGAGAGCGAGAGGCTGACTTCATCAACTGTATGATGTGGCGCAAGCAGGCTGAAAATTTTGCAAATTGGCTAAAAAAGGGTGCTCTTGTGGAAATCACAGGTCGCATCCAAACTCGTAGTTATGATAATCAACACGGCCAACGTGTCTATGTGACGGAAGTTGTAGCTGAAAGTTTTCAAACGCTTGAAAAGAAGGATAATACTGCGAACCAGTCAAGTATGGAAAATCAGATGCCACCAAGTTATGGCCAAGGCGAGCCAATGGATATTTCAGATGATGATTTGCCGTTCTAGGAGGTAAGAAATATGGTTGGAGTAACCTATCAGGAGATTCATCTCTTTGTTGAATTTTTGAAAGAGCAGTATGGGCAAGGTCGTCCAGACTATATTGAAGCTCTGAACGACTTGGATGGTCTGGTGGAAGTCTCCTACAGAGAAGCTATTGAAAGATTTTTAGAAGATGAAGTACGATAAACAGGCTGAGATTGACGGACTGAAACGCACAATCAAGAAAAACGAAGAAAAGATTGCCGAGTATTCGAAGCCGTGCGATGCACGCAAGAGACGGATTAGAGCATTGGAGCGCGATTTGTTGAAGAAAAAGAATAAAGAGCTAGAAGAAAAGATAAAGGAGTTAGAAGATGAATGAAAAAAAATTGATTAATGTCCCACGGATTTTGTTCCCTATCGGAACAGATGTTTCAATAAAAGGGAAGATAGTTAGCTTAAAGGTGCTTGATGACAGGTTTGTTGAGAACGTTGTTAAACTTGATTACGGCGAACAAATTATTGCTCCAAACGATGCGATTTATGTCGAGGGCGAACCAGAAGCAGGTAACGCAGATGAAGCTCCACGCTATGTCAAAAATATACTAGCAAGATTGCGAGAATTGCCATTGCATGACCGTGAAGTTTGGCTAAAGGCTATCATGGGTGAATTTGAGAAAGATTTCAGTCATGCAAAATGGCGTGAGGGCTACGAGCAAGGAAAATTTGAGGGAGCATGGGTTGGTAATCAATTGAAGGATGCTAATAAGATTCGACGTGAGTTGAATCAAGTAAAGGTTCCGCAGTTTGTGGCGGAAATTATCGAGTATTACAAGGGACAGAACGCTACGTTATATGATGCGCTTAGAGAAAAAAATTTCAACAAACAATACAATGAGTGGTTGATGAATGAACAGGATGCTTACGACAAAGTAGCTCGTGCATGGCTTGATGGCTACGAGGTCGAGGAAGAAAAGCGGTATTTGGTGAAGATAAAAGGGATTTGTGGAAATCACGAAACTTTGAACCGTGAAAAACATTCAAAAAAATGGCTTTTTTCAGATCGAGAAGAAAACACACTTTATAAAACACATCACACCTGCAAAGAATTAGAAGAAGCGGGCTTAGGCTGGGTATTCGATTGCCCAGGTATTGAGATTGAGGAGGTTGAGTGATGGAATTATTTGCACACTATTTTAACAAGCACATTGCTAAAAAAATCGAATTAGCTGATATTACAATCATTGATTATCATAGTCCAGAATATAAACAAATGTATAATCTAAGATATATTTTCGATAAGAAAAATTCATCATTAGCTATCACAGGGGATTTTGGAGAGCTGGTTGCAGTAAATTTTTACAATATGGGTAGTTGGGAAGATTTCTATAAGGATTTCACAAACAACGCTGAATATTTTATTGAAAAAATAAAAGCATCTAGTCGAAATCTTTTTGTTTATGATGAAGACGAAGCTAAAAAAATTATTCTTGAGTATTTCTTTGATAATAAGCGATATGAAGACTTAGACGAAAATGATCGATATTATTTTGATGAACTATTTGAATATTTCGATGATCGGCATGGATTCAAACACATTACTGATACTGTTCGAGAATTCCTGAGTGAACAAGATTCAGAATACTATGAGACTCTTGAATTCGCTGGTAAAAAAGTGTCTGAAATAGTGCTTCTCTATTTGGATGCTTATAAAAGAGCGTATGAATCAATAAAAAATGAGGAGGTGGAGTGATGAAACGTTTTATAGCTATCTGGATCTTGCTATCTGCTGGACTAAACGTCTGGCAGAGTATCCAAATCAAAAAATTAGAAGAAAAGCGCCCGATGATTGTCTATAAAGCTGATAATCAAGGCGCTGAGATATTCGGTAAGGTCGTTGAGAAAGGACGACATGGCAAGTTATACACGGTGACTATCAGAGATTATGGAATTTTCGTAGTCACTAGAGAGCAGTGGGACAAGGTAAAAGTTGGGGCTGAGGTGAAATTATGATACCAAGATATAGAGCATGGATAAAGTCATTGAAATGGATGTGTGATGTAACTAACATTTCATTTGATAGCAAATTCGTAGATATCTGTCAGCAGGGAGATACTGAAAGATGTACAGAAATGTCAGTAGAGTTTGATGAAATTAAACTCATGCAATCAACAGGACTCAAAGACAAGAACGGAAAGGAAATCTTTGAGGGGGATATAGTCGATTACAAAGGCAGAAAAGCGCTTGTAAGCTGGCATGGCTCTTATGCAAGTTTTATTTACAGATTTGTAGATGAATTACAAAAGCGAAATGCAGAATGGAATCCTCTTTATTTAGCTTACATGAGATGTGAAATCATCGGCAACATCTACGAAAATCCCGAGCTTTGGGAGGTTAATGGATGACAAAGTTTATTCAACTAGTGCCGTTTAAATATGGTGAGGAGAAAGAACCTATCACGATAAATGTTGATTGTATCAAAAGCGTTTTGAAAAATGATGATTTCTTTAGCAAAGTATTTGTAAACGATGAAATGACAGAGCATCTAAAAGAGCGACTAACTGCCGATAAGTTCATGTATGTAATCAAGCCAACATACAAAGAGATTGCAGCTATTCTAACTCAGAAAGAAGAAAGCTCGCAAGATCATGGATTGGTTGATTGAGGAGAAAGAACATGAGAATTAAAACATTAATGGGAACAATCATCAACGTTGATAAAATAAAGCGTAGCATCACGATTGATGGTGTCGAATATGGTTCAGACTGTCGTGCTTTGGTCTCTAAGCACAGAGACGGTACAGGGACTATTACATTAGTCTTTGAAGGAAAAATTATTTAAAAAGGAGTAAAAACAATGTTTACACAATACGATCACGAAACAGGGAAAACTAAACTTACAAAACTTGCAAAAGGTAGCATCATCACGGTTGTTGCTATTACTTCACTTGGAATTTTTCGTCTCACGGCCGTGAAGCGCATCCCAGCTAATACGGTTGGAGTAAAGGTCAGTGCAATCGGAGGTGTTCAAGAAAACACCCTACAAACAGGTTATCATCTCAAAATTCCTTTCATCGATACCGTCTATACTCTTTCGACTTCAGTTCAGACGAAGACTATGGAAAAAATCACAACTCAGACCAAAGATGGTCAATGGCTGAATACTAACATTGATGTGAAATATCGTGTGAATAAAGAAAAGGCAATGACAATCTTTTCAAACTACACCAAGTTAGAAAATGTGAATGAGAGTGTAATTGCTCCGGCAGTACAGAGAGCTATCGAGTCGGTTACTGGGAATTATGACATCTACGACATTCTTGGGAATAAGCGTACAGAAGTCTATGAAGAGATTGACAAGGCGCTAAAAGAGAAATTTGAATCTTATGATCTTGAATTTGTTTCATTCACAATAACTGATCAGGATGCAGGAGATGAAATTGAAGCAGCAATCAAATCTGAATCTGTCAAACAGAAGGAAATTGACACAGCTAAACAGGAACAGGAAAAAGCTAAGGTCGAAGCTGATACCAAGAAAGTTCAAGCTCAAGCTGAAGCGGATGCTGGCATCATCAAAGCAGAAGGAGAAGCTAAAGCTAACAAAGCTAAGTCAGACTCAATCACAGACAACCTTATCCGTATGAAAGAAGCAGAAGCCAGAGAGAAGCATGGCTGGGTTACTGTTAATGGAGCCGGTGGCGTGATTACAAATCATGATTAAAATATAAACGGCATAGAAACGAGGTGAGCGATGCCCTTCTTTCCTGATATAAATGAAATAAAAACGAAAGAGAATGCCAAAAGGATTCTAAAAGGATATCCTCGTTGGAGAAGAGTCGCGAATGACACTGATGGTCAGAGAGTGACCACCACCTACTCATTCATGCCACGAAATCCATCAAGCGGGAGAGATAGTCAAGTTGAAAAATTGGCTATACGAAAAGTTGATGCAGAGATTGAGCTGGATGCAATTGAGCAAGCTGTCAGTAGATTACATGATCCACTATATCGTAGGATACTTTTTGAGAAGTATCTTCAGTGGAATTGCAAGAAGGATGAAACAATCGCAATGGACTTGTCTCTGTCAGAAAGTTCATATTACGACATCTTGGATAAGTCTCTGATGGCATTTGCAGAGTTATACCGCAATGGTGAACAGGTTGAGATTTTGGAGTAAACTTGGAGTTTTTTTGGAGTAAATTCGGAGTAAGTTCGGAGTGGATATATGATTTTGTGTGCTAAAATTATATTATGAAATAATTGTAAAGGCAGGCACATCCTGCCTTTTTGTATGGATTGGAGGTGATGTCGTGAAGAAAGTAGAACCTATTCGAGAACTTGATGATATTGAACGGATGAAAAACTTCTTAAAATCAAAGAGTGAGCGAAACTATGTTCTGATTATGTGTGGTCTTTATTCTGGAATGCGTATCAGCGACATCATACCTCTGCAAGTTAAACATGTGACTAGTGATAGAATAGAAGTCACTGAGAAGAAGACAGGCAAAGTCAAGCGTTTTGCTATCAATCCGGAATTAAGAAAGGCCTTGAATCATTACATTAAAATGAATGAGCTACAAGGATATGACTATCTATTTCCTAGCAAAAAGAAAGTCAGGACGGATGGAGTTCGGATAACTCACATAGGTCGAGTAGCTGCTTACCAAATTTTAAAGCAAGCAGCTGAACATGTTGGCCTGAAGAATATTGGAACCCACTCCATGAGAAAGTCATTTGGCTATCATCACTACAGAAAAAATCAAAATGTAGCGATCTTGATGGAATTATTTAATCATTCATCACCAGATATTACACTTGATTATATAGGTATTAAGCAGGATGAATTGGATGATTCAATGATGAATTTTAGCTATTAAATTCCTATTTATTTAACACATTGAGAAAATGTAAATTAGTATTTAATAAAATAGATGTAAGCACTTGCTACGATTGAGGTTTAAGGATGTTGATTTTATTTAACAGAATATAAGATATGTTAAATATACGAGGGTGTAAGAAGTTAAAAAACCTCCCCCCTACATCATAAAAATTAACCCCCTACCTCTTAAAAAGAAAGGCCCCTCCGAAGATGAATACCACCCATGAAAGACCGGACCGGAGCGGTCCTCACAGAGTTGCTTTTGAAAAGAATAAAAATATTATTCTCAAAACAAGAAATACTTGTGGGATTTGTGGACTACCAGTTGACAAATCCTTGAGGTACCCACATCCATTAAGTCCGGTCATTGATCACATTATTCCAATCAATCGCAACGGTCACCCATCAGATATTCAAAACTTGCAGTTAGCCCACTGGCAATGCAACAGACAGAAGTCTGATAAACTGTATGCTGACGATAGATCAGCCAATGCTACTGTTGTAGGCAACAGGAACTTGCCACAGTCTAGAGACTGGACAAAGTACAGAGGTTGAAGAAACTAAAAAAAGAAAAATTATATTATTTTTTAAAAATATCAAAAATAATAATGAATGCTTAGATTTTGAAAAAAATAACAGATATGTGTGAAGTAAGTCCTAGCTGAGGATAGGGGGGGTATCCCCCTCCCACTAGGCGCTCGCGAGCTTCACGCCGTCACTGTACATTTTTTCTCGCGCCAAATCATCACAAAGAAAGGAGAACGGTTTGGAATTAAGAGGAATTGACTATCTCAGGAGAAAGTTGACTCTCTATCAGAGTAGAGTTAATCTGAGGTATAAGCATTATGCAATGCAATACCATGAATCACCGACAGGAATTACAATTCCTCCACATATCAGGGTGAAGTACCAAGCTGTTCTTGGTTGGGCTGCAAAGGGAGTTGATAGTCTTGCAGATCGTTTGATTTTCAGGGCATTTGCTAACGATGATTTTAATGTTACAGAAATCTTTAATCGGAACAATCCTGATATCTTCTTTGATAGTGCAATTTTAGCTGCGCTGATTGGTTCGTGTAGTTTCGTCTACATTTCGAAGGGTGAGGATGATGAGGTGAGGTTGCAAGTCATTGAATCAAGCAATGCAACTGGTGTCATTGATCCTATCACAGGGTTGCTTGTGGAAGGTTATGCGGTGTTGGCTCGGGATGATTACAATCGTCCGACACTTGAAGCCTACTTCGAGCCAAATGCTACTCATTTCATTCCAAAAGATGGTAGACCATACTCGGTTGTGAATGAAACTGGTATCCCTTTGTTGGTTCCAGTCATTCATCGTCCTGATGCTGTTCGTCCGTTTGGTCGATCTCGTATTACTAGGGCAGGGATGTATCATCAAAAATATGCGAAGCGTACTTTAGAGCGAGCTGACATCACTGCTGAATTCTATTCGTGGCCACAGAAATACATTCTTGGGCTTGATCCTGATGCGGAACCAATGGAAAAATGGAAAGCTACTGTATCAAGTTTGTTGACGATTTCTTCTAGTGACAAAGGAGAGAAGCCGAGCGTTGGCCAATTTACTACCGCTAGCATGTCACCTTTCACAGAACAGCTAAAAACGGCTGCTGCTGGATTTGCTGGGGAAATGGGCTTGACATTGGATGACCTTGGTTTCGCTTCAGATAATCCATCATCTGTTGAAGCTATCAAAGCTAGTCATGAGAATTTGCGTTTAGCTGGTCGGAAGGCTCAGCGATCGCTGGGAGCAGGTTTTCTAAATGTGGCTTATGTTGCAGCTTGTTTGCGTGATGAGTTTCGCTATACTAGAAGCCAATTCGTGAGAACCACTGTTAAGTGGGAACCATTGTTTGAAGCGGATGCGAATACAATGACCATGATTGGTGACGGTGTTGTGAAGTTGAATCAGGCATTACCTGGTTACATCAATGCGGAGACAATTCGAGACCTTACTGGTATTGCTGGAGACATGTCGGCTAAACCAGTGGTAAGCGAGGGCGGTTCAGATGGAGAATGATGTTTTACCTGGTATCTTGCAAGAGGTTCAGGATAGATTTGAACGAGATTTTGGTAAGAGCGAGATTGTCAGAAATGCTTTTGCTGCGTTAAAAGCAAAAAAAGCCACTTACAAAACTGCAAATGAGTTTGCGGTTGAAATTGGAGAGATTCTCTCTAAAGCTCTAGGAGCGTCTCTGAGCGCCGATAAATTACCAGACGGAAAAATGTATTACAATATCGCTCAGCGTTTGCTGACGGACGTGCTAGGACGAAATCACGAGCTTGTTAGTGGCTATGCTAGCGATGTTCAGAAAAATTTGAATGATGAAGCAAAAATCGGTCTCAAAGTGCAAGTTCCTGAGTTGAATCAGGATCGAATCGCTGGTATTGTCAATCGCTTTTCGTCTGAGGAGAATTTTGAGGATGTCAGTTGGTTGCTCGGTGAACCTATTGTGAATTTCACTCAGTCCATTATCGATGATACAATCAGGAAGAATGCGGAGTTTCATGCTAAAACTGGATTGGTACCGACGATCAGTAGACACTCTACTAGACGTTGTTGCAAATGGTGTGATAGCTTGGTAGGAAATTATATATACGGTGAAGAGCCAAATAATTTCTACAGAAGGCATCAGCATTGCACTTGTGTAATTGACTATCATCCTAAAAATGGTAAGGTTCAAAATTCTTGGACTAAAAAAATCAGAAATGAGAGTTCTGATGAATTAGAAAATCGCAAGAGAATGAATATTGATGTGCGTGATAATAATCGCAAAGCAGATATTCAGGAATACAAGAAAATGGTTGATGTTTTAGGAGTTCAAAATGCTCCTATTTCACTAGCAAAGTTTCAGGATTTGAAGTATAATGGTGGTGAGGGATATGAACACTTAAAAGATGTAGTTTATATCCAGGAAAACTTCAAAAATGGCACTTGGTTGGATAAAATCAATCCAGAGAAACAAGCTAAGCATATTCAGTCAACATCACTTTCTGGAAAGAGCTATTTTTATGATCATGTAGATGTAAATGCTTTGTACGATAAGTACAAGATGACTGGTTTTTTAGAAACTAGTAGAAAAGGCGCTAAAACCAGCAATGAAAAGGTTGATTTATTTGAAGATAGTCCGTTAGGAATTGATGTTTATACTGGTAAGCCAGTAAATGCTATGACAATCAAATATAGCAAAACTGGCGCACACTTAATACCGACATACTACGAAAGGGGAGACTGATGGAACTTAGAAAATTTAATAACAAGGTTGTCAGAATCACCGATATTGACAACCAGACCTTCGAAGGCCTCTGTCTTTATGAGGACAAGGATGTCTATGATGAAGAATATGATGGGTTGTCCGTTAAGTCAGGAACCCGGTGGACAAAACTCTTTGAGGACGAAATCAAGGAAGTTAAAATTATAGCATAAGCACGTTGACAGTGGTCAGGGTGCTTTTATTATGCTTTGGAAGGAGTAACGATGGAAAATACGATTGATTTTTCAGAGAAAAAGTCTAGTCTGGAGCGTGGTGCTTCCGTGAAAGAAATTTTGGAGGAAAATCTTGAGGCTAGTCATGACTATACTTCGGTATTGGTAGTTTCTTTGGATAAAGATGGTGAGATAAATCTTGGCTATAGCTGGGAGAGTAGTTTGCAGGCATTGGGAATGCTGGATGTTGCTAAAAATTATATTTTGAACGTGATCAATTAAATTATCCCAGCGATAGGGTTATCATGCGATGACGATTGAAAGGAAATTAGAATGGCTAGGAAGAAACTTGGCAATCAGAATCCTTCTCAATCGGTGATTTTAAAATACGTCAAGAAAAATTCAAAAGCTAAAGAAGCGATTGAACTTTACGAGCGGACTGGTCTTTCTTGCTATGCTTGGCAAAAGAATCTTTTGCTGCCTATGATGGCTGTTGACAAGAACGGTCTTTGGGTGCATCAGAAGTTTGGTTACTCTATTCCTCGTCGTAATGGGAAATCTGAAATCCTCTATATAGCTGAAATTTGGGGGCTACATGAAGGATTAAATATCCTGCACACGGCTCACAGGATTTCTACCTCTCATGCCTCTTTTGAAAAGGTCAAGCGATACCTTGAAAAGATGGGGTATGTGGATGGTGAGGATTTTAATTCTATTCGGGCGAAGGGGCAGGAGAGAATTGAACTTTATTCAACAGGAGGTGTTATCCAATTCCGTACTAGGACATCAAATGGTGGTCTTGGTGAAGGGTTTGACATGCTGATCATTGACGAGGCTCAAGAGTACACGACCGAGCAAGAATCTGCTTTGAAGTACACGGTTACGGACAGTGAAAATCCCATCACAATCATGTGTGGAACACCTCCGACACCAGTTTCAAGTGGTACGGTCTTTACTAAGTACCGTGAGATTTGTCTCTTTGGAAAAGGAAAGTATTCTGGCTGGGCTGAGTGGTCGGTTTCTGATGAAAAGGAGATTGACGATGTTGAATCCTGGTACAATTCAAATCCATCTATGGGTTACCATTTAAATGAGCGTAAGATTGAAGCAGAGCTTGGTGAGGATAAGTTAGACCATAATATCCAGCGTTTGGGATTCTGGCCAACTTACAACCAGAAATCTGCTATTTCTGAAACTGAGTGGAATGAGCTCAAGGTGGATGATGTACCAGAATTGTCTGGCAAGCTGTCTGTTGGTATCAAGTATGGCCAAGATGGAACGAATGTGGCATTGAGTATTGCTGCACGTACCAAGGATGGCCGTTTCTTTGTGGAAACAGTCGATTGTCAATCCGTTCGTAATGGGAATGAGTGGATGGTTGCTTTCTTGCGTCAATCCGACGTGGCTCAGATAGTCATCGATGGCGCAAGTGGTCAAAAGATCCTGGACGAAGAGTTGAAGGACTATAGAATCAAGAACGTGATTCTACCAACGGTGAAGGAAATCATCGTAGCCAATGCTCTTTGGGAACAGGGGATTTATCAGAAGACCATCTGTCACGCTGGACAACCATCATTGTCTAAAGTAGCCACTAACTGCGACAAGCGGAATATTGGGTCAAATGGTGGCTTTGGTTATCGATCGCACTTTGACGACATGGATATTTCTTTGATGGATAGTGCTTTGCTTGCGCACTGGGCTTGTGCTACTACTAAGCCTAAGAAAAAGCAAAAAATCAGTTATTAAAATAAGCGGTCTTGTGACTGCTTTTTTTGATGCCAAAATTACCGAACTGCCGGGGAAGCAGGAGAAAGGAGACATGAGAATGTCAGAATTTAAACCAATCACTACACAGGAAGAATTTGATGCTGCTATTAAGGCTCGCTTATCTCGAGAGAAAGAGAAATATGTCGACTATGACCAGCTAAAATCTCGTGTTGAAGAGTTGGAAAAAGAAAATGGTGGCTTGAAGTCAACGATCGAATCTACTAATCAAAGTAAGGCAGATGCTGACAAGCAACTTGAAGATTTGCAGAATCAAATCGCTGGTTATGAGACGGCTAGTCTGCGAACTCGGATTGCTTTGCAATATGGGTTGCCTTATGATCTTGCAGACCGTTTGCAGGGAACTGATGAAGATAGCTTCAAAGCAGATGCAGAGCGCTTGGCTGGATACATGAAATCTAAGGAATCAATCCCGCCACTAAAAACAAATGAGCCTAATTTAGGCGATGATAAACATTCGGGTTGGCTTGAACTGGCCCGTGAACTTGGAAAAGGAGAATAAAAATGGCAGCTCAAAAAACAGGAACACTATTTAAACCAGAATTGGTGACGGAAGTCATGTCTAAGGTACAGGGATATTCTGTATTGGCTAAACTATCCAATCAGACCCCGATCCCTTTCAATGGGACTGAACAATTTATCTTCAACCTAGAAGGCAATGCTCAAATCGTTGGCGAAGGTGAGCAAAAAGGAGCGGGGCAATCAAATCTCACGTCTGTGGTTATTAAACCTATGAAGTTTGTTTACCAGGCACGGATGACGGATGAATTTAAGTATGCGTCAGAAGAAAAACGTTTGAACATGCTGAAAGCGTATGCTGATGGCTTTGCCAAAAAAATTGCAGTCGCTGTTGATATTGCATCTCTCCATGGTTTGGAACCTAAGTCTATGACGGATGCGTCTTTTCGAGCGACTAACTCGTTTGACGGACAGATCACTGGGAATATCGTAACCTTTGACG
Source organism: Streptococcus infantis (assembly GCF_047465525.1). Lineage (GTDB taxonomy): Bacteria > Bacillota > Bacilli > Lactobacillales > Streptococcaceae > Streptococcus > Streptococcus infantis_R. Next base: position 61,289 of record NZ_JASGZS010000011.1, read on the forward strand.
CTGACAAGATTGATGATAATATCGATGCAGCTGTGCAAGCTGTTGTGGCTAAAGGAGGAGAAGTGACAGGGATTGCTATGTCACCGTTGGCTGGGCAGTCACTAGCTAAGCTTAAGGTGAATGGTGTGGTTCAATATCCAGAGTTTCGCTTTGGTCAGAATCCAGACTCATTCTACGGCATGAAGTCTGATATTAACAAGAATTTGGTTGTGACTGGCGGAACTGCCGAGAAAGATCATGTAATTGTAGGTGACTTCCAGAATAAATTTAAGTGGGGTTATGCTGAAAACATCCCTATGGAAATCATTGAATACGGTGATCCAGATGGAACTGGCCGAGACTTGAAAGCTTACAATGAAATCTGTTTGCGTACAGAAGCGTTTATTGGATGGGGAATCCTAGATACAGACGCTTTTGCTCGTGTCAAAGGCGAGTAAGGAGGTACTGGATGGCTTTATATCAAGATAAGGTCACTGGCGCAGTCATTTCGTCAGAGAGTGTACTCTCTGGCGACTGGGTACCTGCTGAGGAATTTAAGAAAGAATACTATTTGACTGTTCCAGAAATTAAGGCGAAACTTGATGAACTAGGTGTTGAGTATGATAGCAAGGCTAATAAATCTGCTTTGCTTGATTTACTAATCGCAAATGAAGGGTGATTGAGATGGAAAACTTTGCAACAGTAGAAGATTTGAAAAAATTGTGGCGAGCGTTGAAATTCGATGAGGAAAAACGAGCCGAGGCGCTGTTGGAAGTTGTTTCTCATTCTCTTCGCGTTGAAGCTAAAAAAGTTGGCAAGGATTTAGATGGGTTAGTGGCTACTGATCCATCTTTTGCTATGGTGGTCAAGTCCGTCACCGTTGATGTGGTAGCTCGCACGTTGATGACCTCAACTGATCAGGAACCAATGACTCAAATGGCTGAGTCCGCTTTAGGTTATTCCTTCAGTGGTTCTTATCTAGTTCCTGGCGGTGGTCTCTTTATCAAGGATTCAGAATTGAAACGTCTGGGTCTCAAAAAACAAAGATATGGGGTGATTGATATCTATGGGACGGATTAAAGGAATTACTGTAACTTTGATTGGGAAAACCAAGAATGGTAGGGATGACTTTGAGCATCCAATCTATGAGAATACTGAAATTCAAGTAGAAAATGTTCTGGTTGTCCCAGCTTCAACAGAAGACGTCACGAATCAGCTCAATTTGACTGGAAAGAAGGCAGCTTATACGCTGGGCATTCCAAAAGGCGATCAGAACGAGTGGAAAGACCGTGAGGTTCGTTTCTTTGGGCGCAAGTGGCGCACGATTGGCATTCCTTTGGAAGGCATTGAAGCAATGATGCCTTTGAAATGGAATAAGAAAGTGATGGTTGAAACGTATGAGTAATATGAAAGTCAAGCTTATTGGTGCAGGTGTAGGAGCTCTTTTGAAATCAAAAGAGGTTCAGGATATGCTGAATAAAGAAGCTACAGCCATTAAAAGAAGATGTGGCCTTGGTTATGAACAAGATAGCCATGTTGGTAAGACAAGGGTAAATGTGATGGTATATCCGAGGACCTATCAAGCCAAGAAAGATAATAAAAGAAATAATACTTTGTTGAAGGCGGTACATAAATGATTGAAATTATTATCAAGAAATATCTTGACGGTCATTTAGATGTACCGTCATTTTTTGAGCATGAAGCTGAAGCTCCCGATAGCTTTGTCATTATTCAAAAGACAGGTGGGAAGGAGCGTAATCACTCTGGTAGTGCGACCTTTGCTTTCCAAAGTTATGGCCCAACTATGCAGAAGGCTGCAGAGCTTAATGTGAAAGTGAAAAGTGCTGTGAAAGGGTTGATTGAATTAGATTCAATCTGTGGTGTCCACCTGAACAGTGATTACAACTTTACGGACACTGAGACAAAACAATATCGATATCAAGCTGTATTTGATATTAATTATTTTTAAAAAAGGAGAAAATAAATGGCAACAGAAGCAAATGTAACGACTGCAAAACCTAAAATCGGCGGTGCGGTTTTTTCCGCTCCGATTGGGACTCCATTGCCTACAGATGCAACAACAAAACTAGATGTTGCGTTTAAATCACTGGGATATATTTCAGAAGATGGTATGACTAATAGTAACTCCCCAGAATCTGAAAATATCAAAGCTTGGGGTGGTGTCGTTGTAAGTTCAGTTCAAAAGGAGAAGGTGGATACGTTCAAATATATGCTGATTGAGGCATTGAATGTGGATGTTTTGAAAGAAGTTTATGGCTCAGATAATGTTTCTGGGGATTTGTCCACAGGGATTAAGATTAAGGCAAATTCAAAAGAATTGCCACATCACTGCCTCGTAATCGAAACAGTTTTGAAAGGTGGTGTGCTGAAACGTATTGTTATCCCTTCAGGAAAGGTAACTGCCATCGATGAAATCACTTATAACGATGGAAGTGTTCTCGGATATGGTACGACAGTCACTGCCTTCCCTAACGCTGCTGACGACACACACTATGAATACATCAAAGGAGCTTAATCATGTCAAGACGAAATCATAAGAAAAAAAATAACGGAGCAATCCCACAGATTAAAACAATCCGTGGAGTGACTTCAACCGGATTTGCTTTTGAAATCACAAAAGAGCGCTTGGAAAACTATGAGTTGCTCGAAGCCATCGCTGAAGTAGATACAAATCCGGCAGTTTTACCAAAAGTGGTCAAACTTATGCTTGGCGACAAATCAGAAGATTTGAAAAATCATGTGCGGACTGCGGATGGCATTGTTCCTTTGGACAAAATGGGAGCAGAAATTAGTGAGATCTTTTCAAGTCAGAATCAGTTAAAAAAATAGCGCTCCTTGCTAGAATGATTCAAACAGACGAAGACGCTCTTATCTGTGATTTAGCTGAAACCTATGGAATTTTTGACTACAGACAGTTACCTGCTGACCAGGTAGCTGTTTTTGCTTTTGGTTTGAGAGATGATTCACGGATCAAACTAGCAATGACCAATAGCAAAGTTCCTTTTGAAACCTTTTTGCTTGCGGGCATGCTGGATAGGCTTTCTGCTCTTGTGTGGTTTAAAACAACAGACGGTCAGAAAGGAATCAACAAACCATTAATGGTTGCAGAGGAGCTGGCAGGTAAAACTAAAGCTAAAGAAAGTAAGGAGATGATCTTTGATTCTGGTGAGGACTTTGAAGAATATCGTCAGAAAATTTTAGAAAAAATAGGAGGTGAGGATTAGTGGCTACAGAAATAGCACAGGCTTATGTACAATTGATACCATCAGCTAGAGGCATTACTGGTAAAATCCAATCAATCCTCAATCCTGAAGCGAGCGCAGCAGGGCAAAGCGCCGGACAGTCATTGGGTTCTAGCCTTGTTAGCGTTATGACGAAAGTTATTGCAGCGGCAGGGATTGGCAAGGCCTTTTCAGCTGCTATCAGTGAAGGTGCAGCGCTTCAGCAATCACTTGGAGGTATCGAAACTCTATTCAAAGGTTCTGCTGACAAGGTGAAGGGATATGCTAATGAGGCCTACAAAACAACAGGTTTGTCAGCTAATGCCTACATGGAAAATGTGACAGGTTTCTCAGCTAGTCTCTTGCAATCTCTTGGTGGTGACACTAATAAAGCTGCTGAAACAGCAAACATGGCTATGATTGATATGTCAGATAATGCTAATAAGATGGGAACATCTATGGAAAGCATCCAGCTGGCTTATCAAGGTTTTGCTAAGCAAAATTATACGATGCTTGATAACCTTAAATTGGGTTATGGTGGTACAAAACAAGAAATGCAACGTCTCTTGGCGGATGCTGAAAAATTGACAGGTGTTAAATACGACATCAATAATCTATCAGACGTTTATAGCGCCATCCATGCTATCCAAGAAAATCTAGACATCACTGGCACAACTGCTAAAGAGGCAGCATCTACTTTTAGTGGTTCTTTTGAATCTATGAAAGCAGCTGCTCAGAATGTACTTGGGAAGTTAGCGCTAGGGGAGAATATCCTACCTTCTCTGCATGCTTTGCTTAAAACAACATCTACCTTTCTTTTTGATAATTTTTTACCAATGGTTGGAAATATTTTTTCTGGCCTTGGCTTAGTTTTGACTGAAGGAATTAGTCAGATTGCATCTCAGCTTTTTGGGGATGCCTTTGGAAGTGCAGTCTATAGTCAACTGTCGAGAGTAACAGGTGTCTTTCAAACCTTCTTTGATATGATCTTTGGTTCATTGAGCAAGCAAGATAACATTGATATCCTGACCATGCTTGGATTTAGCGAGGGTGCTGCTAATCAAATTGTCAACATCGCAGACAATATCCGAGTAACTTTTGAGAATATCGGGGTTGTTGCTGGTAATGTTGCAAGTATTGTTGTTGATTTCGTTGGAGATCTGTTAGGGATTAAAGACGGAGAGCAGGGAGTGAACCTGTTAGGTTTTGCATTTGAAGGGATCTCAGGCTTTATCAGAGAAGCCTCTGAAAGTCTTAGCAAATTTACATCTTGGTTAAAAGATTCGCCTCTTGCGTTAGATGCTTTAAAATTGGCTGTTGTTAGCATTACGAGTGCATGGGCGGGCTATAAAGCTGTTTTAACGCTAACAAAAGGAATTGAAACAATCAGGAATGCAACTCTGGCTATTACGAATGGTCTTATGCTGGCTCAGTTCGTAAGAACCGGTGCACTCACTACCGCAGAAGCGGCGAATGCGGCTGCTACTATGGGAGCAAGTGGAGCGTTCGGTATTTTTAATGCTGTGCTGTCTGCCAATCCAATTGGGTTAATTGTAGCAGCAGTGGCAGCATTGACCGCTGGTCTTGTATGGTTCTTCACACAAACAGAAACTGGTCAGCAAATTTGGTCATCTTTTGTGGATTGGATCAAGCAGGCTTGGCAGGGGATTGCTGATTTCTTTGTTGGTATTTGGTCTGGTATCTCTGAAGGTGCTAGCACTTTGTGGGATGGAGTTGTTACAACCTGGAATGCTTACATTGAGTCTTTGAAGACGATGTGGAATGCTGTTGTAACATTCTTTTCTGACTTGTGGGTAAGGATTCAAGAGGCAGCATCTATTGCATGGACAGCTATCACAACGGTAGTGATGGCTATTGTTCAACCGTTCATAGATGGATTTATGAATATTTGGAACAATATTTCAGATGGTCTTACCCAAATTTGGGAAGGAATTAAGATGATATTCCAAGGTGCTTGGGAAATCATTAAATCAATTTTCTTGGGTGCTCTTTTGGTCATTATCGACCTTGTGACAGGGAATTTTAACCAGCTGGGAGCTGATCTTTCTCTAATTTGGGAAGGCATTCAAAATGGCATTTCTCTGATATGGGAGGGCATTAAAACATATTTCTCTGGAGTCGTAGATGTCATCGTAGGTTATGGTATTGCTGTTTTTGAAAATTTTTCTGCTGTTCTTAGTGCAATTTGGGAGGCTATCAAAACAGCTGCATTTGTTTCCTGGGACTGGATAAAAACCACTGTATTAAATTTGGTTTCAGGCTTAGTTCAGGGTGCGCAGAATATCTGGGATAGCTTTATGAACTTCCTATCTAGCTTGTGGGAAGGTATCAAGTCAACGGCAAGTAATGCTTGGAGTTCTCTAGTATCTAGCGTTCTAAGCATTATCAATAGTCTTGTATCTGGCGCGCAAAATGCCTGGAACAGCATGTCTAATGCGGTATCTAGTCTTGTAAGTAATGTCACTGGTTTTTTCAATCAATTGTGGAATATTGATCTGTATGGTGCAGGCCAGGCAATCTTACAAGGTTTCTTGAATGGTTTGCAGTCTATGTGGTCTTCTGTAACTGACTTCGTCGGTGGTATCGCTGGTTGGATCCGTGACCATAAAGGACCTATTGAGTATGACCGTAAGCTTTTGATTCCAGCAGGTAATGCAATTATGGGAAGTTTAGACAATGGATTAAAAGATGGGTTTAAAGACGTCAAGAAAACGGTCGGAGGTATGGCTGGTGAGATTTCGGATGTATTTTCAGGAGACAGTCTGGATCTGAACTCATCTGCGTCCGTGACCAAAAGTCTTGAGGCACAGTTGGCTATGCCGTCGTCTCAATTTGAAGCGCATGAAAATAAAACCGTGTCTGAGATAGCGATTCTGAGAGCAAGTATGGAGAGAATCCTTACTGCTATCCTTGAAAAATCGTCAGACGTTTATCTGGATAATGACATTATCTCAATCAAAACCTATGAACAACACGGTGCTATTTATGCGAGGGGAGGAATTTAATGGATTATATGATCATCAACGGTTTTAATACATCAAGCCTTCCTGGTTGTGTTGTGACCGATTTTGGGAAGGTGGAGGCTGCTAAGCCAAAAGGAGAGAAGGCAACTCTTTATGGAGTCAATGGTAGTTACCGTGTGTTAGACGGTTCTTTCGACAGTTACGAAAGGACCTTCACTCTCCACGTTAAAAAAATGGTTGAGATTTCAAGTATTCTTGATAAGTTTCAATCGAATGATAACGTTTTGGAATTTAGCTATCAGCTTGGCTCATTGTTTTATGCTAACTTTGTGACTGCTAGTTTTGAGCCTTTTGGAAATCATGCTTGGAAGTTAGAAATCAAGTTAGAAATGCAACCGTTCCGATACCAAAAAAATATAGATCCTGTGGTTCTTACGGCATCTGGTACAGTCAATAATCTTGGGACGATTTATTCGGAACCAATCATTGAGGTTGAGGGAGATGGTGATATCTCCCTTACTATTGGCCGTAAGACCATGTATCTTGCTATTAAGACCAAGGCTACGATTGATTGTAGACAGGGCAAGCAGAATATCTACAACGCTACTGGCGCGGTGCAAAACACACTTCGGAAGCGTGGAGGGTTCCTTGAAATCCCGACTGGTAAGGTTGGTGTTTCGTTTACTGGAACCGTCCGTAAGATTACTATTCGACCAAATTGGAGGTATAAGATTTGATTTATTTAACAAATGGGAATATGCCTCTGAATGCTGCTTATGCTGATGAAATTGTTCAAGAGGACAACAGCACCTATCAATTGAGCTTTCGATTTCCGACATCCGATCCATTGTGGGAGAAGTTGAAGGAAGAGACATTCCTAACGGCTGACGATCTTCACGGTGAGCAGGATTTCGTCATCTTTGAGGTCGAGAAGAAGAATGGCTATATTCAAGTCTATGCCAACCAAGCATTCACTCTATTGAATAACTATGTGGTCAATCCTATTTCTTTGGATAGACAGACTGGTTCGACTGCCTTGAGTCGCTTCGCTGGAAGTATCACTCGTGACAATCCGTTCTCGTTCTTCTCGGATATTGAAGATAGACATACTTTCAATGTTGGCTCTAAGAATGCTATGGAGGCATTTGCGAAAGATAAGCATTCCATTCTTGGCCAATGGGGTGGTGACCTTGTGCGCCACGGCTACCAGGTTCGCTTGTTAAAAAATGGCGGTTCAGAAAATGAATCGCTTTTTATGTACAAGAAAAACCTGTCTAGCTATCAGCACAAGACGTCTACTAAGTCTTTAAAAACTCGAATTACTTTCATCGCGACTGTAAAAGGTGAGGGAGAAAAGGCTCCTGATCGCAAGGTTTCTGTAGTTGTCGATAGCCCACTCATTAACAAGTACAGTCAAATCTACGAAGATGTGATTGAGGTTAATGACCAGGATGTGAAGGATGAAGCGAGTCTTCGCAAGTATGGTGAGCAGTATTACAGAACATCGCTCTGCGACATGATGGAAGATAGCCTTGAAATTGAGGTTGTCGGACAGAGCGATGTGCCTGTTCAGATGTTTGATATTGTGAGTATCTTCCATGAGCGTTACAACCTTGATGTGCGTAAGAAGATTACTAAGTATACTTACTCACCGATGGCTAAGAAGCTGAAATCTATCGGCTTCGGTCAGTTCCAGTCCGGACTTGCGAATGCGATTGGCAACGCAGTGAGTGATGCAGTCAAAGGCGAAGCTCAACAACTTCAAGGCAATTTTGAACGGCAGTTAGCAAGAGAACTCAAGAATGCTAACCTTGCTTTTGACAGGCGAAAAGAGGAGTTAGTCAACCAGTTTACGGATGATGTGAATGCTATCAAGGCCAAAGCTGAAGAAGTTAAAAGAGAACTCTCTGATACTATCAATCAGCGCTTCGACAGCTTTGATAATGGTCCTCTACAAGAAACCAAGCGGAGGGCTGAAGAAGCCTTGCGAAACGCTGGCGCAAGTAGTCTCCTTGCTCAGGAAGCCAAGCGCATTGGGTTGGATTCCATCGCTAAACTTGAAGCGTTTAAGACACAGGCTACGAGCGCTCAAACGGCTCTATCGGGTGATTTGGATGTTCTGAAACGAACCATCGCAAACGATATTCGACCGAAGCAAGCGAATGTTGAGACCGAGATTGCCAAGCAAGTTGAAGCACTTGTTCAGACAAAAAAAGAACTGGCTGGTGTGAAGTCAGCGCAAGCTACCTATGAAGAGTCTACGATTCGTAGGCTGGCAGAGCTGACTAACTTAGCCAATGATAAGGCAAGTAAGTCAGAACTCACACAGACGGCTGAGGAGCTGACTAGTAAGATAGCGAGTGTTAAAGTTGGTGGACGAAACTTATTAAGAGGTTCGAAAGGGCCTTTTCTTCCAGATCGGAAGCCAGCTAATTTTGATAACGCCATTCTGTATGTAGGACAGACGTCTATCTACATGGAGCAAGGACAGGAATACATTATTTCTGCTAAAACAGACGGGACCTTTACAGCTCATCACGACGGGAATAAGGAATCCGATAACGTAGTCCTTTGGATTATGGACAAGGATGTCAGAAATTATCAAATTGTATCGGACCTCAAGACAGGTACCACAGGAACGAAAATCACTTGGAATAAGCCGGCAGGGATTTATCATCTACGCGTTAACGCTTATCACAAAGAAGCAACCAAGAGCGTCTGGGATGTGAAGATTGAGAAAGGCAATGTTGCGACAGACTGGAGTCCAGCTCTCGAAGATATAGAAGGTCAGATTTCGACAGTTGAATCCAACTTCAGACAGCGTGCAGATTCACTAGATGCTGGTGTGAGCCGTCTAACTGAAGGTCTCAGAACCAAAGCGGATATCAGCTCACTCAACGTGACTGCTGATAATATCCGGCAATCTGTGAAGAGTTTGGAAACAAGCACGCAGAACAAGCTAAATCAGATGTTGAGCATGGCCGAATTTGAGGTGCGGGCTGGATCTATCCAACAAGAAATCATGAACGTAGCTAAGGATAAAGCAGATAAGACTCTGGTTACAGCTGAAGCCGGGAAATTGCGAGAAGAATTTTCAAACTTACGGGTTGGTGGAACTAACTTGTTGAAAGGCTCAAAAGGACCTTTTCTTCCAGATCGGAAGCCAGCTAATTTTGATAACGCTATTCTGTATGCAGGAAATACGTCTATTTACATGGAACAGGGGCAGGAATATATTGTTTCTGCTAAAACAGACGGGACCTTTACAGCTCATCACGACGGGAATAAGGAGTCTGATAATGTAGTTCTTTGGATTATGGACAAGGATGTCAGAAATTATCAAATTGTATCGGATCTTAAGACAGGTACAACAGGAACAAAAATCATTTGGAATAAGCCAACAGGGATTTATCATCTACGCGTTAATACTTACCACAAGAACGCTGTCAAAAGCGTTTGGGACGTGAAGGTTGAGAAAGGCACTCTAGCTACCGATTGGAGTCCAGCTCCTGAAGACACTGACGGTCTCATCACTGAAGCTAAAGCTACTTTTGAGCGGACAGCTCAGGGGTTGCGAACTGACTTATCAGCTATTCAGGAATATGTCAATAAAGAGGACCAGCGACAAGAAGCATTGAGAAGATACACTCGAGAAGAGAGCGCTAAGCAAGCGACTTCTGTCCGTGAGCTGGTCACAAGGGACTACGTTGGTAAATCGGCTTATCAGGAGGATGTAAGAGGTATTGAGCGTAGGCTTGAAGCTATTACCAACCCACAAAATGGCTCGATTGCTATTCAGATTGCCAAATACAAAACAGCAGTAGATGGCAGATTTGCAGATATCACTTCATTGATTGCTGGTAAGGCTAATCAGACGGACTTTCAGCGTGTGAAGGAAACCAGTCAGCTTTACGAGCGGATATTGGGCAATACTGAAAATGGAATTGCGGATAAAGTCGCTCGTATGGCTATGACCAATCAGCTGTTCCAGGTTGAAGTATCTAAGAATGAAGGGCTTAAAACTGTTCAAAGACAGTTGGCTGGTTCGTGGGCGGTTCAAAATATCAACTCTGCTGGAGATATCATCTCTGGAATCAATCTTGGTGCTAACGGTCATAATCGATTCGTTGGTAAGTTGACTCATATCACTGGGGAAACCTTGATTGATAAAGCAGTTATCAAGTCGGCTATGGTTGACAAGCTGAAAACAGCCAATTTTGAAGCAGGATCAGTGACCACTGTTATCTTAGATGCTGAAGCGGTCACAGCTGAGAAGCTGAAAGTTGACCAGGCCTTCTTTAACAAACTTGTCGCAAACGAAGCTTACTTGAGTCAACTATTTGCCAAGCAAGCATTTATCAACCGAGTTCAGAGTGTTGCAATCGATGCAAGTCAGGTTCGGTCAGGTATTTTAAGCGGTGACCGAATCTATGGTGGAACGATTCGAGGGGCCAACATCTATGGAGGAACCCTAATTGGTCACACTCAAATTCAGTTAGGGACATACGGTTCTTTTGATACGGTGAACGGAGGTATTCAAATTAATGTGCCTCGTACTGTTAATGCCAAAGATGGCTTGGGAGTTCAATTTATCGGCTCTTACGGTCGTGGAGAAAATGTCCCTTACGGTCTTTTTATCTACAAAGATGCAGATTTTACAGTAGGTGGGACTGCAGAAACAAGTGATGATTTTCTTTTAACGGTTGAAGGCTACATCAATGCGAAGGGGATTGGCTGGTTAAAGACAGGGAAAGGCAGTGTCAATGGTAAAACAACAGGTACTATTGGACTCTGGAACTCAGACAATGTATCTTTGAGCTTTGGTGGATCAGGGAATGATATCTACTATAGTTACAATGGCACAGCATACAGCCTATGGTCAGTAGTCAATCAGCATTTCTCAGACAGACGTCTGAAGGACAATATTGTTGCTTGCGAGCACAAGGCTCTTGATTATATCCAGCAATTCCGATTCAAGGAATACGATTGGAGAAAGCAAGAGGATAGACCACAACAAGCACACACGAAGATTGGATTGATCGCTCAAGAGGTTCAAGCAGTGGATCCTACACTTGTTTACGAAAACGGCGACACGCTGAACTTGGATAATCTCAGATTGACCAATATCGCACTTAAAGCAATTCAGGAGCTTGCTCTTGAAAATCAAAAACTTACACACAGATTGGAGAACTTAGAAAATGAATACAGAACAGCTTAACCGCGCACTTCGGATGACAATCAACGACTTATCCGATACATCAAACGGTACAATGGTTGCAAATAATCTCTTGAGCATTCAGCTGGAAGAACAATTGGCTGAAAATCAAAGACTTCAAGCACGAGTGGATGAGCTGGAAGCTCTGCTTGATGAACAAACTAAACCAGCCGACAAAGGAGAATAGACATGGCAATCAATGGTTACAACTTATCAACAAAACCGTACTTAAGAATTTCTGGGTCCAATGTTGAGACCGTGGTAGAAATTCAATTATCAGAAGGAAACCGCTATAGCACTAACTCACGATCATTCCCTGGAGACCGTACAAATGAATCAGAAGATGTCTTGATTCAAGCGGTACTGGATGTTCTCAAGTCTGAATTGGACCCAAGCTCTGCAATTGTGCAGGCGCAGAATAAGCTTGAACAAGCTGAGCAACAGATTGCTCAAAACAAGAACGAGCAGGACAGACTTTCTGCTCTTGCAAATAAAATCGACAAAGTAGTGCGTGTCATGGCTCAAGATTCTATCATGGGAGAAAAAATCGCCTACGGTACAACCTACAAGGAACTTGTCGAACTCTTCCCACTTGTTGAGGAAGGCAAGGTCTATCAACCGGGTGATATGTTTGTGATTGAAGATCCTGAACACGTTGAATTGAATGGCGAAGGCAAGCATGTCTTGATTCAGACAAATCAGGTTTTTACTTACAAAGGCGAATCTATCAAGCAACTTGAAGGTGGACCATCTCAAAATGGTTTACTTGCCGTTTGGAAATGGGATGGAACAAAAAACGAAAATGATCTTGAAACCACTCGAGTTCCTGCACAGTAGATTGGAAGTGGTCTGATTGGAATTACTAGCATTTTTGGACAAATTGAGTCCGATTCTAATCGTGATTATTCCTAGCTATTTCTCTTTTAAAAGCACGCAGAATACAAAAGAGACTGACAAGCAAATCAGTCTCTTATCTGACAAAATTAGCGCTATTGAAAAGACAGTCTCAAACGTTGAGAACATTGGCAAAGATAATAGCAAAGGATTGAGTGTTATTGGAAAAGGTCTTCAAAGATTACAGCGTTTTCGATTGCAAGAAAACCTAAAAAAAGCAATTAGACGAGGCAATACCAATCAGCATGAGATTGAGGAATTGTCTCGTCTTTATGAAAGTTATGTCGAGCTTGGTGGCAATGGAGCCATCAAGGTACTTTATGAAAAATTTCTAGCATTGGAAATTGTGGAGGAAAATATAAATGCAACAGATTAGTGAAATCATCACGAATGGAGCCATCAGCATCCTAGTCATTTTGGCAGGGGTGGCAGTTAAAGCAGTCAAGGACTACCTTGTCAAAAAAGGTGGAGAGAAAACCATCAAAATTGTCGAAATCTTGGCTAAGAACGCAGTCAACGCCGTTGAGCAAGTCGCCTCTGAAACTGGCTATAAAGGCGAAGAGAAGCTGGAACAAGCACGAACTAAGATTCGTGCAGAGCTCAGTAAATACAACATCAGCATGACTGACCGCGACCTTGATACATTTGTTGAGTCAGCGGTTAAAGAAATGAACGATGCTTGGAGAGGGGAATAGAAATGGTCGAAATCATTAATAATACAATTTTCAATGGAATTGCAGGTTCTCGTCCAACCGAAAAACCAAAATACTACATCATGCACAATGATGCGGGTTCTATGAGTGCTGAAAGCTATGTGAATTGGTTGCAATCTCGATACGATAACGGCCAATCTGAACTTGGTTTTGCTCATTACTACATCACTCGTGATGCAATCGCTCGCGTTGAAGATACCTACAATGGTACCTGGAGCGCTGCGAACTATGATGCTAACATGAACTCTCTTAGCTACGAAGTATGTCAGCAGTACAACTCAACAGATGCCGAGTTTATCGAAAATGAAAACATGGTATTGCGCCAAATGGCCGAAGACATGACTTACTATGGTGATACTCCGAACTATTCAAATATCAAGTTTCACAATGAATTTTCTAGCACATCATGCCCTGCTCGTTCCCTTGAATTACACGGCGGATACAATGACAGCCTGCGTGACTATGTGATTGCTAAAATCAAGCATTATCAATCCCTTGGCTCGACTGTCCAAGAAATGCTTGATAATGAGGGTAATCAAGAAGGTTGGAAGAGAAATTCGACTGGTTGGTGGTATGTCAATGCAGATGGTTCTTATCCAACAAACAAATGGCAGAAGATCAACAATGTCTGGTATTACTTTGATAGCAATGGCTACATGAAGGCTAATTCTTGGCACAAGCATTCAGACGGGTACTGGTATTACTTGCTCCCTAATGGCGCAATGGCCGCAGGCTGGGCGTTTATTGCTAACAAGTGGTACTACTTCAAAGAAGATGGTAAGATGGCCACTGGTTGGGTCAAGTACAAGGAGCACTTGTACTATCTTGATTACCAAAAAGGAGAGATGGTATCGAATGCATTTGTAAAATCAGCAGACGGCTCTGGTTGGTACTATCTCAAATCAGACGGAACAATGGCAGACAAACCAGAATTCACAGTTGAGCCTGATGGCTTGATCACTACGAAATAATTAAAAAAATAAAATGAAAGGAAAACTTTCCTAAAACGTGTATCTACCGCAGGCTCATGCTTGCGGTTTTTTTGTTTGGTCTGAAAAGGTTGGATTTAAAATCCAAGCTATTTCTCTGAAAGTAGAAAAAAACAGTGAAATTACTCACTGATCCTTTTGTAAACTATTAGAATTAAATTGCAACCTTCTCAACTATACGGGCAAACATGGTGTGAAAATGAATACGAAGATGAATACGATTTAAAAAAATGACGGTAATCAATGGAAATGATTTTGAATAAAAATAAGCAAAAACTCAACTATCGATAAGCAACGGAAATCAATTGTAAACACCAAATTCTTATACCATAGTTCGTGACAGTTCCTGTTTTTTTTGATAGAATCATACAGTATGCCCTTGGGCACAAAGTAAGAACTGGGACTGTCTTTCCCAGCTTCGGAGGTAAAAAATGTCAGATTCACCAATCAAATATCGTTTGATTAAAAAAGAAAAACACACGGGAGCTCGTCTGGGTGAGATTATCACGCCACACGGAACCTTCCCAACTCCTATGTTTATGCCAGTTGGGACTCAAGCAACGGTCAAAACCCAATCGCCAGAAGAATTGAAAGAGATGGGGTCAGGGATTATTCTCTCTAATACCTATCACTTGTGGCTACGTCCTGGAGATGAACTCATTGCTCGAGCAGGTGGGCTTCATAAGTTCATGAACTGGGATCAGCCTATCTTGACAGATAGTGGTGGTTTCCAAGTCTATTCCCTAGCGGATAGCCGAAATATTACTGAAGAAGGGGTGACCTTCAAGAACCACCTCAATGGTTCCAAGATGTTCCTTTCACCTGAAAAAGCCATCTCTATCCAGAACAACCTAGGCTCAGATATCATGATGTCCTTTGATGAATGTCCTCAATTTTATCAACCTTATGATTATGTGAAAAAATCAATCGAACGTACCAGCCGTTGGGCTGAACGTGGGTTAAAGGCTCATCGTCGTCCCCAGGACCAAGGTTTGTTTGGGATTGTACAAGGTGCAGGATTTGAAGATCTTCGTCGTCAATCAGCTCAGGACCTTGTCAGCATGGACTTCCCAGGATACTCTATCGGTGGCTTAGCGGTTGGAGAGACTCACGAAGAGATGAACGCAGTTTTGGACTTCACCACTCAACTCCTTCCTGAAAACAAACCTCGCTACTTGATGGGAGTGGGAGCGCCAGATAGCTTGATTGATGGGGTTATTCGTGGGGTCGATATGTTTGACTGTGTTTTACCGACTCGTATCGCTCGTAACGGTACTTGTATGACTAGCCAAGGACGTTTGGTTGTCAAGAATGCCCAGTTTGCGGAGGACTTTACACCACTTGATCCTGAGTGCGATTGCTACACATGTAAGAACTATACACGTGCTTATCTTCGTCACTTGCTCAAGGCCGATGAAACCTTTGGTATTCGCTTGACCAGTTACCATAATCTCTACTTCTTGCTCAATCTCATGAAGCAGGTTCGTCAGGCTATTATGGATGACAATCTCTTGGAATTTCGTGAGCATTTTGTTGAAAAATATGGCTACAATAAATCAGGTCGTAATTTCTAAGTTTAGTAGACTAAAGCTGAAATCCTAAGTTTTCTCTTAGGATTTTTCTTCTTTTTTTGATAAAATAAAGGTAGTATGGAATGAACGTTAGATGGTTTTTTTACTACTCTAATGAACGGAGAATAAACTCGTATGCGTATAAAATGGTTTTCCTTGATTAGGATTACAGGCTTACTCTTGGTACTCTTGTACCATTTTTTTCAGACGGTTTTTCCAGGAGGTTTCTTTGGGGTTGACGTCTTTTTCACCTTTTCGGGCTTTCTCATCACGTCACTCTTGTTGGAAGAGTATGGTCAAAAGGGGCAAATTGATCTTTTAGGATTTTTTAGGAGACGTTTTTATAGGATTTTCCCTCCAGTCGTCTTGATGATACTTGTTACAATGCCTTTCACCTTCTTGGTTCGGCAAGATTATGTAGCAGGTATAGGTAGTCAGATTGCTGGTGTCCTTGGTTTTATGACCAATTTCTATGAGATGCTAACGGGTGGGAGTTATGAATCTCAGTTTATCCCTCATCTGTTTGTCCACAATTGGAGTCTCGCAGTTGAAGTTCATTACTATATTTTGTGGGGCTTGGCAGTTTGGTTCCTGTCTAAGCGGGCAAAATCATCGGGTCAATTAAGAGGGACAGTATTTCTCCTATCATCAGCTACCTTTATCATCAGTTTCCTTTCAATGTTTATTGGTAGCTTTATCGTTAGCTCTTACTCGACGGTTTACTTTTCAAGTTTTACCCACGTCTATCCTTTCTTTCTAGGTAGTGTCTTGGCCACTTTGGTAGGTGTTCGTCAAACGACTACTCTGGTTAAGCGTCTAAATAATACCTGGGACTTGAAACAGACCTTGTTAGTCTTTGGTGCAGGTTTGGGAGTCTTGCTTCTACTGACCTTCTTCGTGAAATTCAATTATCTCTTTGCCTACTTGCTTGGCTTCTTGTTAGCAAGTTTAGCTGCTCTTTTGATGATCGTTGCAGCACGACTTTTGCATGAGAAAACTCCGACGATTGAAGAACCAAAGGTAATTAGTTTCTTAGCTGACACCAGCTATGCCGTTTATCTTTTCCACTGGCCGTTTTATATCATTTTCTCTCAGTTGATGAGCAATCTACCAGCAGTGATTCTCACCACTATCTTCTCTTATCTCTTTGCAAGCCTTTCTTTCTATGTGATTGAACCTTTCATTGCAGGGAAGAACAGTAGCTTATTGCAAAAGGTAAAAGAAATTCCGCATATTCAACCAATCTTTGCGGGTAGCGTCGGTTTCCTTAGCTTGCTGACACTGATTGTGATGTTTATTGCTCCCCAAGTCGGTGCTTTTGAAACGGATTTGATGGTAAATGGCCTTAATCAAGCTCAAACCAATATCACCCGTACAAAAACCATGGCGGATCAAGCAGAAGCTCGTCGCTACAATATTGCCGAAGGTGTATCCATCATTGGAGATTCTGTAACCTTGCGTGCAACACCTGGACTTAAAGAGGTTCTACCAGATGCTCAGACAGATGGTCAAGTAAGCAGAAATACCAAGCAAGCCAATGCTATTATGCTCAACCACAGTCAGAATAAAGTCCTCCCTAAAATAGTCGTTATTGCTACTGGAGTGAATAATCCTGAGGATTATAAGGCTGATATCGATTCTTTGATAACAAATCTACCTAAGGGCCATCAGCTTGTACTTGTGACACCTTATGAAGGGGACAAAACTCAAGCAACTCAGCCTTATGTAGAACAGTATGCTAGCTATGTGCGTGAAGTAGCTCAAAAGTATCCTTACATTGAGGTTGCAGACTGGAATCAGGTAGCTAAAGATCATCCAGACATCTGGAAAGGAACGGACCAGGTTCACTTTGGAAGTGATAATACCAAATTAGAAGAGGGTGCTAAGCTCTACGCAGAAACGATAGCATCAGCTATCAAGGCCTTGGCAGATAAGCCCGTGAAGTCAAAATAATACCTAAAAAGAGAGTGGGACAGAAATCGGTAATTCGTTAGAATTCGATTTCGTCGTCCCACCTCCGCACAGTTGAGTAGGGCTGTAAAAGCTGATGAAATCAGCGAAGTAGAGCCCACTCAACCACTGCGTCTTGCTCGACAATCCAAAGACAATTGAGAGGCTAGGACTTTTGTCCCAGCCTCTTTTTCTTTTTATGGTGCGTTTCTTGGAAGATAAAGAATAATTCCTTTAGACTATATCGAGGTCTTCAGCTTATCGGTTTATCTATCATATCAGCAATCTTAAAGCAGTGCTTTGACCAATCCATGATCTAGTCTTAGTCTGTTCTTTGAGTTTCATGGCAAATTAAGTCTTGATTGGGAAAAACTTGCCAAATTGTCAGAATTATGAGAAAATAGGTGCAGTTTACAAATGGAGGGAATGCAATGAGAGAAGATATCAAAATCAATGATCGTGCTTTAGCATTAGGGGATCAAATCATTGACAAGCTAGAAAAAGTTTACGATACAGATGTGGAACTAGATGTCTATAATCTTGGCTTGATTTACGAGATTCATTTGGACGAGGCTGGTCTTTGTACAATTGTCATGACCTTCACCGATACTGCCTGTGACTGTGCAGAAAGTTTACCCATCGAAATCGTGGCAGGCTTGAAACAGATAGAGGGAATTGAGGATGTCAGGGTTGAAGTTACTTGGTCACCTGCCTGGAAGATTACACGAATCAGTCGCTATGGCCGCATAGCACTTGGACTACCACCTCGCTAAAATACAAGAGCTCTCTGCTAATGAACAGAGAGCTGTTTTGTTATTAGATTCCTCTAACTGCGAAATAGTGTCCGCTTGGATTTGCAAAGTTAAAGTGAGGAAAAGGTTGGGTATTGATCGGACTTGTGGTTTCCGTTACTGCAGCTAGGCGTTCGTGAAGGGCGTGAAGGTCCGCTGACTCAAAGAGTAGGCTAGGTTTCATATCGATCACCTCTGGCGAAACCTGACGAATAAAGTCTTTGGCGTAGACAGTAAAAGTCAGTGTACTGTCCGTGTGAGTTTTCATTTCAAAAGTTTCAAAACCCATAATTTCAGATTGATTATAGTGAAATGAAATAGAATCTGAACAAATTTACCAGAGTAGTTAAGTCAATTTCTAGCATTTTTTAGAATTCACAGTGTACTGTTTTGTATTTGATCTACTATAAATTTAAAATTGAAAAAATGTTTATATAGTGGATTGAAATAAGATATGAATAGAGAAATTAGGAAAGTCAAACTAATTTCTAGAAATATTTTTAGCAGTTGTAGTGTACTCTTCTAGATTCAATCTACTATAAAAACTTCAAAACCGATAGCAGACCAAAAGTCTCTCTCGGCTGCTACATCATCTACGTAGAGCATAATTCCTGTATTTTGTGAAAACATTGTTTCTCCTTCATAATCATAGTTAGAGCAATTATCTTATCACATTTCACGAGATAACACAAAGGATTAGAAAAAGCAGTCATTTAGCGACCAATGTCATTAAGTTAAGAAATTCAAATACAATTCTGTATTTGGGTTTCTTTTTTTATGTGCTAAACTGATAGTTAAGGAGGTACTTCCCATGATAAAACAGATAAAAGCCCACTTGAATAAGAGTA
>NZ_JASGZS010000012.1:0-63150 GCF_047465525.1 Streptococcus infantis
TTACTCAAAGTTAAGTGACGATAGCCTAGGAGATACACCTGTACCCATGCCGAACACAGCAGTTAAGCCCTAGAACGCCGGAAGTAGTTGGGGGTTGCCCCCTGTGAGATAAGGAAGTCGCTTAGCTAAAGGGAGTTTAGCTCAGCTGGGAGAGCATCTGCCTTACAAGCAGAGGGTCAGCGGTTCGATCCCGTTAACTCCCATAGGTCCCGTAGTGTAGCGGTTATCACGTCGCCCTGTCACGGCGAAGATCGCGGGTTCGATTCCCGTCGGGACCGTTTAAGATAACGGAAGTTATTTTAGACTCGTTAGCTCAGTTGGTAGAGCAATTGACTTTTAATCAATGGGTCACTGGTTCGAGCCCAGTACGGGTCATCATTGCGGGTTTGGCGGAATTGGCAGACGCACCAGATTTAGGATCTGGCGCTTAACGGCGTGGGGGTTCAAGTCCCTTAACCCGCATAATAGAAATAAGCCGGCTTAGCTCAGTTGGTAGAGCATCTGATTTGTAATCAGAGGGTCGCGTGTTCAAGTCATGTAGCCGGCATTTTTTTAATATAACCAAGAGGTCGATGCGAACGTAGTTCAGTGGTAGAACACCACCTTGCCAAGGTGGGGGTCGCGGGTTCGAATCCCGTCGTTCGCTTAGAGAGGCCGGGGTGGCGGAACTGGCAGACGCACAGGACTTAAAATCCTGCGATTGGTAACGATCGTACCGGTTCGATCCCGGTCCTCGGCATATAATGAGCACCCTTAGCTCAACTGGATAGAGTACCTGACTACGAATCAGGCGGTTAGAGGTTCGACTCCTCTAGGGTGCATTTTTTCTATTTAACTCGGGAAGTAGCTCAGCTTGGTAGAGTACTTGGTTTGGGACCAAGGTGTCGCAGGTTCGAATCCTGTCTTCCCGATTGATGGCGGTGTAGCTCAGCTGGCTAGAGCGTCCGGTTCATACCCGGGAGGTCGGGGGTTCGATCCCCTTCGCCGCTATAATGATCTTGTTGGACCTTTAGCTCAGCTGGTTAGAGCTCTCGGCTCATAACCGAGTGGTCGTAGGTTCAAGTCCTACAAGGTCCATTAAATACTATGGAGGATTACCCAAGTCCGGCTGAAGGGAACGGTCTTGAAAACCGTCAGACGTGTAAAAGCGTGCGTGGGTTCGAATCCCACATCCTCCTTTATTATTAACGCGGGATGGAGCAGCTCGGTAGCTCGTCGGGCTCATAACCCGAAGGTCGCAGGTTCAAATCCTGCTCCCGCAATAAGGCTCGGTAGCTCAGTTGGTAGAGCAATGGATTGAAGCTCCATGTGTCGGCGGTTCGATTCCGTCTCGCGCCATATTTGTTTTTATGCGGGTGTAGTTTAGTGGTAAAACTACAGCCTTCCAAGCTGTTGTCGCGAGTTCGATTCTCGTCACCCGCTTTGAACATTTAGTTCATTTACCAAGTTATTTAACTTGGGCGCGTAGCTCAGGTGGTTAGAGCGCACGCCTGATAAGCGTGAGGTCGGTGGTTCGAGTCCACTCGTGCCCATTAATAGGAGAATTACTCAAGAGGCTGAAGAGGACGGTTTGCTAAATCGTTAGGTCGGGTAACTGGCGCAAGGGTTCGAATCCCTTATTCTCCGTAGTTGAAGAGCTTAAAAGCTCTTTTTTTGACTTTAAAAGGCTCTTTGTTAACTGTAGTGGGTTGAATAAAAGCTAACATCTGGAGAGGACAATCGTTGTCCTCTCCATTTTTATATTCAGAGCGATGAAAATTCGTTTCTTAAAGTTGTCAAAGTTCCTAAAACCAAAAGCATTGCGTTTGATGAGTTTAATGAGATTATTGGTTGCTTCCAATTTGGCGTTGGAATAAGGTAATTGAAGGGCGTTGACAATTTTCTCTTTGTCCCTGAGAAATGTCTTAAAGACAGTCTGAAAAAGAGGATGAACCTGCTTTAGATTGTCCTCAATGAGTCCGAAAAATTTCTCGTGCTCTTTATTCTGAAAGTGAAAAAGCAATAGTTGATAGAGATCATAGTGAGATTGTAAGTCTTCTGAATAGCTCAAAAGCTTATCTAGAATTTCTTTATTCGTCAAGTGCATATGAAAAGTAGGGCGATAAAATCGTTTATCACTCAGTTTACGACTATCTTGCTGGATGAGCTTCCGGTAGCGCTTGATAGTCTTGTATTCATGAGATTTTCGCTCAAACTGATTCATGATTTGAACACGCACACGACTCATAGCACGGCTAAGATGTTGGAGTAAAACAGTCCAGTGGACTGTTTAGAAATATAAAAACGAAGGGTGAAAGCAATCCGACACAATTTTAGAGTACGGGAGTGAAACAGTCTGGGAGACTGTTTCAGCCTGAGCGTGGAAATTCGAAAGCAAAGCTGTTTAGCCAAGTTATATAAGGACTAAACATATCCATAGTAATGATTTTCACCTGACAACGAACGGCTCTATCGTAGCGCAGAAAGTTATTTCGGATGACAGCTTGTGTTCTTCCTTCAAGAACGGTGATAATGTTGAGATTATCAAAGTCTTGTGCGATAAAACTCATCTTCATCTCCCGATTGAAACAGTCACTCCCCTGACTGTTTCAACATCCCAGGACATAATCTAAGGAATCGGCTAAAGTCATGCTTAAAGTGAAAGTCATTGAGCTTACGAACGACAGTTGAAGTTGAGATGGAAAGCTGATGAGCAATGTCGGTCATAGAAGTCTTTTCAATCAGTTTTTGAGCAATCTTTTGGTTGATGATACGAGGAATTTGGTGATTCTTCTTGACGAGAGAAGTCTCAACGACCATCATTTTCGAGCACTGATAGCACTTGAATCGACGCTTTCTAAGGAGGATTCTGGTAGGTATACCAGTCGTTTCGAGGTAAGGAATCTTAGACGATTTTTGAAAGTCATATTTCTTCATTTGATTTTCGCAATCAGGATAAGGTGGAGCCTCATAATCTAGTTTAGCGATGATTTCTTTGTGGATATCCATATTGATGATGTCTAGAATCTGGATGTTAGGGTCTTTAATATCGAGTAGTTTTGTGATAAAATGTAATTGTTCCATATGATTCTTTCTAATGATGGTTTGGTTACTTTTCATTATAGGTCATATGGGACTTTTTTTCTACAACAAAAATAGGCTCCATAATATCTATAGGGGATTTACCCACTACAAATATTATAGAGCCGATAATATGCGTTTTATCATAGACAGATCTATTTCATTTTTTACTATAGTTGATTGAAATAAGATATGAACAAATAGGTTAGGAAAGTCAAAACAATGTCTAATAAATGTTTTAGAATCCATGACGTGCTACTCTAAGTTCAATCCACTATAAAATTAAGTTTTTAACTAGCCTCTGAATGATTACTGAAGATTAACCTTGTTTTTCAAGATGTAGTAGGTTCCGAGATAGAAGACTGCGATAAGGATTAGATCTTTGAAGATTTCATAAGTAAGCATCATATTGTAATGGGTACCAAAGTTTAAGAAGAGATCACTGAATCCAAGGACAATATGAATGACAATATAGGCTAAAACTGCAAGAGCTGTACGGTATTCATTAAAGAGTTGTCCGATTGAGATTGCCAAGTAGATGCATAGTATGCCTGCTACAGTGCTGAGGATGAATGAAATCAGAGATAAGCTGATACTGTCTAGGTACTGTTGGAACAAGTCTTTAAAAGCAAGGAAATCAACAGAATTAGGCTCAATGATCACAAGAATGATATAAATGCTCAGAACCAAGACTGCTGAACTGATCAGAGACCAAATGAAGGCCCCAAAGAGTTTGGCTAGGATAATCTGGTGTTCGGAAACTGGCAAGGTCAAAGTGAGATAACCTTGTCGGTCATAGACACTACCTTTGAAGCGACGGATGATCAAAATCAAGGTTGAAATCCCAAGCGTAATCATCAAGCCACCAAATACGAGTGCAAGAAAAACAAGTAGAATAGGTTGACTTTCTTTGATGGGTAGATTGTTATAGGTCTTTGCTTGAATTCCGATAAGACCAGAAAGTGCTAACACAGCACCATAGAGGGCTAAATACCATTTGTTAACATTTTTAAATTCATAACGAACTAAATTCCAAAACATAATAATCTCCTTTATTTAGGCTTTGAATTCGTGGCGGAAGAGCTGGTCGATAGACTCCCCAGACTCATAGCGAATATCATCAACATTTCCTTGACGGACGACTTTTCCATCCTTGAGGAAGATAATCTCATCCAAGATTGGTTCGATATCTGAAATCAAGTGAGTTGAAATCAAGACAGTCGAAGTTGGAGAGTAGTTGTTAATGATGGTGTTCAAGATATAGTCACGAGCTGCTGGGTCGACACCACCGATTGGTTCATCAAGGACGTATAGACGAGCATCACGACTCATGACAAGGATCAACTGAACCTTTTCTTTGTTCCCTTTTGAGAGTTTCTTGAAACGGCTATTCTCATCGATGCCAAGGTCACGAAGGAGACCTTGAGCACGTTCCAGATTAAAATCTTGGTAGAAGGTCTTGAAATAAGTGAGAGCTTCCTTGACCTTCATCTGCTCGTTGAGGTAGGTCGTATCAGGAAGATAAGAAACAATTGCTTTAGTTGTTGGGCTTGGTTCCATGCCATTGATGAGGATACGCCCTTCCTCTGGCTGTAGCAAGCCGTTGATTAGTTTAATCAAGGTTGTCTTTCCAGAACCGTTTGGACCAAGGAGGCCAACGATTTTTCCAGCTGGAATTTCAAGGGAAACATTTGTAAGAGCAGGACTTGCTCCATAGGATTTTGACACATTTTCAAATGCTAACAAGGTCATAGTTTAAACTCCTTCAATATAATCTCTCAAAACAGTCGGTAGTTCTTCTTTTTCATAGCCGAATTCTACCATGCCTGTTACAAACTGTTGCAGCTGTTCTTCTGACAGTTGCTTACGGGATTGGAGGATCAAGTCCAAATCCTCTGTGACAAAGCGTCCTGACGTCCGCTTGGTATAAACGAAACCTTCTCTCTCCAAGTCCGATAGGGCACGCTGGATGGTGTTGGGATTGACCCCTGCCTCGCTTGCCAATTCTCTAACGGTTGGAAGCTGTTGATTGGGCTCAAGTTTATGGGAAATAATCTGCAATTTGATTTTCTCCATAATCTGCACATAAATGGGTTTATTGTTATCAAATGTCCAAGACATCACGATCTCCGTTCTAATTACCTTTGTGTTAATTAAATAATACAACAAAACAAAAAACTTGTCAAGCCAAAAGGAGAATTATTTTGGGAATCTCTTAAAAAATGGTATAATGAAAAGAAAACGACAAGGAGGGAAAGGCATGCGTTGTCCAAAATGTGGCACTACAAAATCAAGTGTGATCGATAGTCGCCAGGCTGAAGAAGGAAATACAATCAGAAGAAGACGTGAGTGTGAAGAGTGTCAGCATCGTTTTACAACCTATGAACGTGTTGAAGAGAGAACACTAGTTGTGGTCAAAAAAGATGGTACACGGGAACAATTTTCAAGAGATAAAATCTTTAACGGGATTATTCGTTCAGCCCAGAAACGTCCAGTGTCCAGTGATGAAATTGGCATGGTGGTCAATCGCATCGAACAAAAACTCCGTAGTCGCAATGAAAATGAAATTCAGAGTGAGGTTATTGGCTCCTTGGTTATGGAAGAGTTGGCAGAGTTAGATGAGATTACTTATGTACGTTTTGCCAGCGTTTACCGTAGCTTTAAGGATGTGAGTGAGCTTGAAAGCCTACTCCAGCAGATTACACAATCCTCTAAAAAGAAAAAGGAAAAATAAATGAAGCCAAATGACCGTTTTTCTTTTGTAAAGAATAATCGGGTGTCGCAAGATACCTCATCAATGGTGCAGTGCTACCTCCCGATTATCGGTCAGGAGGCGCTGAGCCTCTATCTTTATGCTGTGACTTTTTGGGATGGTGGTCAAAAAGAACATCTCTTTGCAGCCATGCTCAATCATCTGAATTTTGGGATGGATACCCTTTTAAAGGCTTTTAAAACTCTGACAGCCATGAAATTGGTGACTCTCTATCAGCAGGGAGAGGCCTATAACTTGTTACTCCATTCTCCCTTATCAACTCAAGAATTTTTACAACATACAGTTTATCGGACCTTATTAGAAAAAATGATTGGGGATAGTGCGGTTGCAGCCATGAGACAGGATAGTGTTGAAGGGGAGCCGATCTCGGTGGCCTTGAGTCAAATTTTCCCTCAGTTATCCGAGTCTGCGAGTCAAGAAACCTCTAGTAGTCAGCCTCTAGCAGATGATTTTGATTTGGAGCATTTCCGTCAGCTCATGGCTCGCGATGGTCTTCGTTTTCAAGATGAGACTTCGGATGTTTTGGCCTTGTTTGCAATAGCAGACGAGCAGAAGTGGACCTGGTTTGAGACTTATCAAGTAGCCAAAGCGACAGCAGTGTCGCAAGTGATTTCTGTCAAACGCATCCGTGAAAAGATAGCGCAAAAGCCTGTGACTTCTGACTTTAGTCCCAAGGAAGCAACCATTATCCGAGAGGCTAAGAGAAAGACAGCCTTGCAGTTCCTTGCTGAAATCAAGCAGACCCGCAAGGGAAATATTACCCAGACTGAACGGGACCTGCTCCAGCAGATGGCAGCCTTGGGCTTGTTGGATGAAGTGATCAATGTTATCTTGCTCCTAACCTTTAATAAGGTTGATTCGGCCAATATCAATGAAAAATACGCCATGAAGGTGGCTAATGACTACGCCTATCAAAATATTCGTAGTGCCGAGGAGGCTGTCCTCCGTATTCGTGAACGTGGCCAAAAAGCAAAAACGCAAAAGCAGAATCAGACTGCCCCAGTAAAAACCAATGTGCCTAAATGGAGCAATCCTGAATATAAGAATGAAACGAGCGAAGAAACTCGTTTAGAACTAGAACGTAAGAAAAAAGAAATGTTAGCTCGATTAGAAAAAGGAGGAGACTAGATGGAAAGTGTCGGAGACGTACTCAAGCGTCAACCAAGCCGATTTCAGTATCAGGATTTGGTCCAGCAAATTGTGAAAGACCCTGATGTTGCGGCCTTTATCCAGAAAGAATCCCTCAGTCAGGAGGAGTTGAACCGTAGTATTTCCAAGTTTAACCAATACATCACTGAGAGAGATAAGTTCCTCCGAGGAGATACAGACTATATCGCGCGTGGCTACAAGCCTATCCTAGTCATGAACCATGGCTATGCAGATGTCTCTTATGAAGAGACTCCGGAGCTAATCGCGGCAGAAAAAGAAGCGGCGATTAAAAACCGTCTCAAGCTAATCAATCTTCCAGCTAGTCTTAAAAAAGCTAGCCTAGCTCAAGTAGACTTGGATGATTTGGGACGCTTATCCGTTTTTGAAAAGCTCCTAGCCTTTGTGGAGCAATATCCAGCTATTCGAAAAGGTCTGTACTTATATGGAGACTTTGGTGTGGGTAAAAGTTTCATGGTGGCTGCCCTAGCCCATGATTTGTCAGAAAAACGTGGTGTTTCATCAACTCTCCTCCACTATCCTAGCTTTGTCATCGATGTCAAAAATGCCATCGGTGATGGTAATGTTAAGACCTTGGTGGATGAGATTAAGCTGGCTGAAGTCTTGATTTTAGATGATATTGGTGCCGAGCAATCAACAGCTTGGGTGCGTGACGAGATTCTGCAGGTCATTCTCCAATATCGTATGCAGGAAGATTTACCGACCTTTTTCACCTCCAACTTCAATTTTGAAGATTTGGAGAAGCATTTCGCTAAAGGGAAAAATGGAAATGACGAAACCTGGGAAGCTAGACGCGTCATGGAACGCATTCGTTATTTAGCAGAGGAAACCAGACTTGAAGGAGAAAACCGCCGATGACAGAAACAATCAAATTAATGAAGGCTCACACTTCAGTGCGTAGATTTAAGGAGCAAGAGATTCCCCAAGAAGATTTAAATACCATTTTGTCTGCAGGACAAATGGCTTCTTCTTGGAAAAATTTCCAATCGTATTCTGTCATTCTTGTCAGAAGTCAAGAAAAGAAGGATGCCTTATTTGAGTTAGTTCCTCAAGAAGCGATTCGCCAGTCTGCAGCCTTTTTACTTTTTGTTGGTGACCTAAACCGTGCAGAAAAAGGGGCTCGTCTCCATACGGATGTTTTCCAACCTCAAGGGGTGGAAGGACTCCTCATCACTTCAGTAGATGCTGCGCTTGCTGGGCAAAATACCTTGCTTGCGGCAGAAAGCCTAGGCTACGGAGGAGTGATTATCGGTTTGGTGCGTTACAAGTCTGTTGAATTAGCAGAATTGTTCAGACTTCCTGACTATACCTATCCAGTCTTTGGGATTGCACTAGGTGTGCCAAATCAAAAGCATGATGTAAAACCAAGATTACCACTAGAGAATGTTGTCTTTGAGGAAGAATACCAAGAACAGTCAACTGAGGCTATTGAAGCCTATGACCGTGTACAGACTGAATATGCAGGTGCGCGTGCGACTACAACTTGGAGTCAACGTTTGGCAGAGCAATTCGGCAATCCAGAACCAAGCTCGACTCGAGAAAATCTTGAGCAGAAGAAGTTATTGTAGAAAGTGAGAAAACATGGCCTTACCAACTGTTGCCATTGTGGGACGTCCCAATGTTGGGAAATCAACCCTATTTAACCGTATCGCGGGAGAACGCATCTCAATCGTAGAAGATGTTGAAGGTGTAACGCGAGATCGTATCTATGCCACGGGTGAGTGGCTTAACCGTTCTTTTAGTATGATTGATACTGGAGGAATCGATGATGTCGATGCTCCTTTCATGGAACAAATCAAGCACCAGGCAGAAATTGCCATGGAAGAAGCAGATGTTATCGTATTTGTCGTGTCTGGTAAAGAAGGAATTACAGATGCGGACGAATACGTTGCCCGTAAACTTTATAAAACTCATAAACCAGTTATCCTAGCCGTTAACAAGGTTGACAACCCTGAGATGCGAAATGATATCTTTGATTTCTATGCTCTAGGTTTGGGTGAACCACTACCGATTTCATCTGTTCATGGTATCGGGACAGGGGATGTACTGGATGCTATCGTTGAAAATCTCCCACATGAAGTCGAAGAAGAAAATCCAGATGTTATTAAATTCAGCTTGATTGGTCGTCCAAATGTCGGAAAATCTAGCTTGATCAATGCCATTTTGGGAGAAGATCGCGTCATTGCCAGCCCTGTCGCTGGTACCACTCGTGACGCCATTGACACTCATTTTACAGATGCTGACGGTCAAGAGTTTACCATGATTGATACTGCTGGTATGCGTAAATCTGGTAAAGTCTATGAAAATACTGAGAAATACTCTGTCATGCGTGCCATGCGTGCTATTGACCGTTCAGATGTAGTTTTGATGGTCCTCAATGCCGAAGAAGGTATTCGTGAGTATGACAAGCGTATCGCTGGATTTGCCCATGAAGCTGGTAAAGGGATGATTATCGTGGTCAATAAGTGGGATACGCTTGAAAAAGATAACCGCACCATGAAAAACTGGGAGGAAGATATCCGTGAGCAGTTCCAATACCTGCCTTACGCACCGATTATCTTTGTATCAGCTTTGACCAAGCAACGTCTCCACAAGTTGCCTGAGATGATCAAGCAAATCAGCGAGAGTCAAAATACCCGTATCCCATCAGCTGTCTTGAATGATGTGATTATGGATGCTATCGCCATCAATCCAACACCGACAGACAAAGGGAAACGCCTCAAGATTTTCTATGCGACACAAGTGGCAACCAAACCACCAACCTTTGTTATCTTTGTGAATGAAGAAGAACTCATGCACTTCTCTTACTTGCGTTTCTTGGAAAATCAAATCCGCAAGGCCTTTGTCTTTGAAGGAACACCGATTCATCTGATCGCAAGAAAACGGAAATAAAAAAGCAGAATCTGGAAGGATATTTCCAGATTTTTTGCTATAATAAAATAAGGAAAGCGTT
Organism: Streptococcus infantis; assembly: GCF_047465525.1. GTDB lineage: Bacteria > Bacillota > Bacilli > Lactobacillales > Streptococcaceae > Streptococcus > Streptococcus infantis_R. The sequence goes on from NZ_JASGZS010000012.1 coordinate 9,954, forward strand.
GGAGAGGTAAGGAGATGGAAAAACTATTAAAATTCTTGATTTTGGCACCCTACTTTTACTTTTTTCGTTGGCAAGGGAAGGTACAGCCAGGAAGTAAGTACTTTTCTGTCTTTTACTATTTTTATTGGTTTTATTTACCTCTAATGGCTTTGTTTAGTTTAACCTTCACTCTTTTTTCGCTAGTCTTATTTAACTTTATTTTACAAGAACCAAGGGATCTTGCTAGATGGGTGATTTGGCTACTTTTAGTCCTTTTATCCTTAGTCAATGACTGGAAAATCTATGCTTGTCTAAAATTTATGAATAAGCTGCGATTGGAAAAGAAGAAATCCAGTCTTCCTTGAAAGAAATAGGAAAGATTGTACCTGAAAGAAAACTAGCCTTGGAAGAGGGATTTTAAGGGAACTAATCACCTTGGTTAGCCCTTTTTTCGTCCTAAGGGAAAACGGAATATTTCTTGAAAAAATTGGGCAAATATGCTACAATAAAAAGAACATTCTAAAATATTCAGAATTTAAAGTAAGGAAAAAAATGGCAAATTTATTAAAAACAATCATCGAAAATGATAAAGGAGAGATTCGTCGTCTGGAAAAGATGGCGGACAAAGTCCTAAAATATGAAGATGAAATGGCTGTGTTAACAGACGAGCAATTGCAAGCAAAAACAGAAGAATTCAAACAACGCTACCAAAATGGTGAGACTCTTGACCAACTTTTGTATGAGGCGTTTGCTGTTGTACGCGAGGGAGCTAAGCGTGTTCTTGGTCTTTTCCCGTATAAGGTTCAGGTTATGGGGGGAATCGTTCTTCACCATGGTGACGTTCCTGAGATGCGTACTGGTGAGGGGAAAACCTTGACAGCGACGATGCCTGTATACCTCAATGCTCTTTCAGGAAAAGGGGTTCACGTAGTTACGGTCAATGAATACCTTTCTGAACGTGATGCGACTGAGATGGGTGAATTGTACTCATGGCTTGGCTTGTCAGTAGGGATCAACTTGGCAGCTAAATCTCCAATGGAGAAAAAAGAAGCTTATGAGTGTGATATCACTTATTCAACCAACTCAGAAATCGGATTTGACTACCTCCGTGATAACATGGTCGTTCGTGCGGAGAATATGGTTCAACGTCCACTCAACTACGCCTTGGTCGATGAGGTTGACTCAATCTTGATCGACGAAGCTCGTACTCCTTTGATCGTTTCAGGAGCCAATGCAGTTGAAACCAGCCAACTCTATCATATGGCTGACCATTTTGTGAAGTCTTTGGATAAGGATGACTATATCATTGATATTCAGTCTAAGACGATTGGTCTATCAGATTCAGGGATTGACAAGGCCGAAAGCTACTTCAATCTAAGCAACCTCTACGATATTGAAAACGTAGCCTTAACTCACTTTATCGACAACGCCCTTCGTGCCAACTACATCATGCTTCTCGATATTGACTATGTGGTCAGCGAAGAGCAGGAGATCTTGATTGTCGACCAATTTACAGGTCGTACTATGGAAGGTCGTCGTTATTCTGATGGATTGCACCAAGCGATTGAAGCTAAAGAAGGTGTGCCAATCCAAGATGAAACCAAGACTTCAGCTTCTATCACCTACCAAAACCTCTTCCGTATGTACAAGAAGTTGTCTGGTATGACAGGTACTGGTAAGACTGAGGAAGAAGAATTCCGCGAAATCTACAATATTCGTGTTATTCCTATCCCAACAAACCGTCCAGTTCAACGTATTGACCATCCAGACGTACTTTATGCTAGTCTTGAAGCTAAATTTAAGGCTGTTGTCGAAGATGTAAAAGCTCGCTACCAAAAAGGTCAACCAGTCTTGGTAGGTACTGTTGCAGTTGAAACTAGTGATTATATTTCTAAAAAATTAGTAGCTGCAGGCGTTCCTCACGAAGTATTGAATGCTAAGAACCACTACAAAGAAGCTCAAATCATCATGAATGCTGGCCAACGTGGTGCAGTTACAATCGCGACCAACATGGCCGGTCGTGGTACTGATATTAAGCTCGGTGAAGGTGTTCGTGAACTTGGTGGACTTTGTGTCATCGGTACAGAACGTCATGAAAGCCGTCGTATCGATAACCAGCTTCGTGGACGTTCAGGACGTCAAGGGGATCCAGGGGAATCTCAATTCTACCTTTCTCTTGAAGATGATTTGATGAAACGTTTCGGTTCAGAGCGCTTGAAGGGTGTCTTTGAACGTCTTAATATGTCAGACGAAGCGATCAAATCTCGTATGTTGACACGTCAGGTTGAAGCAGCACAAAAACGTGTTGAAGGAAACAACTACGACACACGTAAACAAGTCCTTCAATACGATGATGTCATGCGTGAGCAACGTGAGATTATCTACTCACAACGTTACGATGTCATCACTGCTGATCGCGACTTGGCTCCTGAGATTCATGCGATGATTAAACGCACCATTAATCGTGTTGTTGATAATCATGCGCGTGCTAAACAAGATGAAAAACTAGAGGCTATCTTGAATTTTGCAAGATACAACTTGCTTCCAGAAGATTCAATTTCACTTTCAGACCTAGAAGGTTTATCAGATCAAGCAATCAAAGATGAACTTTACCAACGTGCCTTGAAAGTCTACGATAGCCAAGTTGCTAAGCTTCGAGATGAGGAAGCTGTTAAAGAATTCCAAAAAGTCTTGATCCTACGTGTTGTAGACAACAAGTGGACAGACCATATCGATGCTCTTGATCAGTTGCGTAATGCTGTTGGCCTTCGTGGTTACGCACAAAACAACCCTGTCGTTGAGTATCAAGCAGAAGGTTTCCGTATGTTTAATGATATGATTGGTTCCATTGAGTTTGATGTGACTCGTTTGATGATGAAAGCACAAATTCATGAACAAGAGCGTCCACAAGCAGAGCGTCATATCAGTACTACAGCGGCTCGTAATATTGCTGCACAACAGACTGAGCTTCCTGCAGATTTGGATCTTAGCCAAGTTAAGCGTAATGACTTGTGTCCATGTGGTTCTGGTAAGAAATTTAAAAACTGTCACGGTAAACGACGTTAAGAATGACTAATTTTCAGGCGGATGCCTAGTGAAAAGTGAATTTTCGCTTGGCGTCCGTTTGCTTTATAAGGAGGATGAATCATGGTATTTACAGCCAAAAGCCCTAAAATTAATATTGAAGAAGTTCGTAGTTTGTCTAAATTAGAAGGACAAGCACTTGCCACTAAACAACAACGCGATCAAGAACTTGAAGCGATTATTCGTGGTGAAGATCAACGCATTTTGTTAGTGATTGGTCCGTGTTCATCTGACAATGAAGAAGCAGTTCTTGAGTATGCTAAGCGTTTGTCAAAACTGCAAGAAGAAGTCAAAGATCGCGTCTTTATGGTGATGCGCGTCTACACTGCTAAACCACGTACTAATGGTGATGGTTATAAGGGCTTGATTCACCAACCAAATGCCAAAGAAGCACCTAGTCTCATCAATGGGATCAAGGCAGTTCGTCACCTGCATTACCGTGTTATTTCTGAAACAGGAATGACGACAGCGGATGAAATGTTGTACCCAGAGAACCTTCCTTTGGTAGATGATTTGATTTCTTATATGGCAGTTGGAGCTCGTTCGGTTGAAGACCAACAACACCGTTTTGTAGCTAGTGGAGCAGATTTTGCGACAGGTTTTAAAAATCCAACATCTGGAAATCTCAATGTCATGTTCAACGGTATTTATGCAGCGCAAAACAAGCAGAGTTTCCTTTTCCTAGGGAAAGAAGTCGAAACTACTGGAAATCCTCTATCCCATGCCATTCTCCGTGGTGCCCTTAACGAATACGGGAAAAATATTCCTAACTACTACTATGATAATTTGATGGATACTATTGCCCAGTATGAAAAGATGGGCCTTGAAAATCCATTTATCATCATTGATACCAACCATGATAACTCAGGCAAGCAGTATATGGATCAGATTCGCATCGTTCGTCAGACCTTGATTAACCGCGATTGGAATGAAAAGATTAAAAAATATGTTCGTGGTTTCATGATTGAGTCTTATCTAGAAGACGGTCGTCAAAATGAACCAGAGGTCTTTGGGAAATCTATCACCGATCCATGTCTAGGATGGGAAAATACTGAGGCTCTTGTGCGTGAAATCTACCAAAGACTAGGAGAATAATATGGCATTTATTGAAAAAGGTCAAGAGATTGATATTGAAGCGATTAAGGCGGAAACACAGTTATCTGCAAAAGCCTTGCAACATAAGGAAAGCCGTGACCAGGAACTAGCAGACATCCTTTCAGGAAAGGATGACCGAATCTTGTTGGTCATTGGACCTTGTTCGTCTGACAATGAAGAAGCAGTTCTTGAGTATGCTCGCCGTTTGGCAGACTTGCAGAAGAAAGTTGCGGATAAGATTTTCATGGTCATGCGTGTTTACACAGCCAAGCCACGCACCAATGGAGATGGCTACAAGGGTTTGGTTCATCAGCCAGATACTTCTAAAGCACCAAGTTTGATTAATGGTTTGCAGGCTGTACGTCAGCTTCATTATCGTGTTATTACAGAAACTGGATTGACTACAGCAGATGAAATGCTTTATCCATCCAATCTAGTTTTAGTTGACGACTTGGTGAGCTACCATGCCGTGGGTGCGCGTTCAGTAGAAGACCAAGAACACCGTTTTGTAGCTTCAGGGATTGATGCACCAGTGGGGATGAAAAATCCAACCTCAGGAAATCTATCTGTTATGTTTAATGCCATCTATGCTGCACAAAATAAGCAAACATTTCTTTACCATGGACAAGAAGTTGAGACTTCAGGTAATCCCCTGGCCCACGTTATCCTTCGTGGAGCTATGAATGAATATGGGAAGAATGAACCAAACTTCTACTATGAAACTCTCTTAGATGCTATCGGCCGTTACGAGTCTATGGGGCTTGAAAATCCCTTTATCATGATTGATACTAACCATGATAATTCAGGGAAACAATATATGGAGCAAGTTCGAATTGTTCGTCAGGCTCTGCTCAACCGTGACTGGAATGAAAAGATCAAGAAGACAGTTCGAGGTTTCATGATTGAATCTTACTTGGCAGATGGTCGCCAAAATCAACCAGAAATCTTTGGTTGTTCTATTACAGACCCATGTCTAGGATGGGAAAACACAGTAGCCTTGGTAGAAGAAATCTATACTACCTTAACAAAATAAGTGAAAAGGATGGAGTTGGGGAAACCTCAACTCTTTTTGACGAAAATGATAGTTGGACACGGAATCGATATCGAAGCATTAGCTTCCATACAAAATGCAGTTAAAAAAAGAGAAGGCTTTGCGCAGCGTGTGTTGACAGACAAGGAATTGAAGCGTTTTGCCAGTCTCAAAGGTCGTAGACAGATTGAGTATTTGGCTGGTCGTTGGTCAGCTAAAGAAGCTTTTTCAAAGGCTATGGGAACGGGTATTGGAAAGCTAGGATTTCAGGATTTGGAAATTTTGAACAATGAGAGAGGTGCTCCCTACTTCAGCAAATCCCCGTTTTCAGGAAAAGTGTGGCTATCAATTAGCCATACAGATCAGTTTGTGACAGCTAGTGTTATTTTGGAGGAGAATCATGAAAACTAGTCCACATAGACCAACCAAAGCCCTCATCGATCTGGGAGCTATCCGCTACAATATCCAACAAATGGGAGCGCACATTCCCAAAGATACCCTCAAATGGGCAGTTGTAAAAGCCAATGCCTACGGACACGGTGCGGTAGCTGTTGCGACGGCTATCCAGGATGATGTTGATGGCTTTTGCGTTTCGAATATCGATGAAGCCCTCGAACTCCGTCAGGCAGGAATTTCTAAGAAGATTCTCATTTTGGGAGTATCTGAAGTTGAATCTCTTTCATTGGCTAAGGACTTTTATATTACCTTGACAGTGGCTGGATTGGAATGGATCCAGAAACTCATAGCGACAGAGTCAGACTTGTCAGGATTAACTGTTCACCTTAAAATTGACTCAGGTATGGGACGAATTGGTTTTAGAAGTGCAAGCGAGGCAGCACAAGCTCAAACTTTACTCAAGGAACATGGAGCTAATGTTGAAGGGATCTTTACCCATTTTGCAACTGCAGATGAAGAGTCAGACAGCTACTTTAACCAACAGTTGGACTGTTTCAAGGGAATACTTGCTGGCTTGCAAGAAGTACCAGAATTGGTTCATGCGAGTAACTCTGCGACTACTCTATGGCATGCAGAAACGATTTTTAATGCTGTTCGCATGGGGGATTCTATGTATGGTCTCAATCCAAGTGGACAAGTTTTAGAATTGCCTTATGAACTAAAACCTGCTTTGACCTTGGAAACAGCCATCGTTCATATCAAAACAGTAGAGGCTGGTGCTTGTATGGGTTACGGAGCAACTTATCAAGCAGACGGTGAGCAAGTCATTGCCACTTTGCCAATCGGTTATGCGGATGGTTGGACACGAGATATGCAGAATTTCTCAGTTCTGGTGGATGGACAATTGTGCCCTATCGTAGGGCGTGTATCCATGGATCAAATCACTATTCGTTTGCCTAAGCTTTATCCATTGGGTACCAAGGTAACCTTGATTGGCTCAAACGGTGACAAGGAGATTACTGCAACAGATGTAGCAGTTTACCGAGGAACCATCAATTATGAGGTGGTTTGCCTCCTTAGTGATCGAGTTCCGAGAGAATATCATTAAGAAACAAAAGGAAAGGAGAGGAGCATGAATTTACATCAACCCTTGCATGTCTTGCCTGGCGTGGGACCAAAGTCAGCAGAGAAATATGCCAAACTAGGAATTGAAAACCTGCAAGATCTCTTGCTCTACTTTCCTTTCCGTTATGAAGATTTTAAGACCAAGCAGGTACTAGAACTAGAAGATGGTGAAAAGGCTGTCCTATCTGGTCAGGTAGTAACACCAGCTAGTGTTCAGTATTATGGTTTTAAGCGCAATCGCCTACGCTTTAGCCTCAAGCAGGGAGAGGTTGTGTTTGCAGTTAACTTCTTTAACCAACCCTACCTGGCTGACAAGATTGAGCTAGGAGCCACTCTAGCCGTTTTTGGTAAGTGGGATCGCGCCAAGGCTAGTCTCACAGGGATGAAGGTTTTAGCCCAAGTGGAGGACGACCTTCAACCTGTCTATCGTCTCGCACAAGGAGTTAGTCAAGCAAGCCTTGTTAAAGTCATTAAAACCGCCTTTGATCAGAGGCTAGATCTCTTGATAGAGGAAAATCTCCCTCAGTCCTTGCTAGATAAATACAAACTCATGTCTCGCTGTCAGGCTGTTCGTGCTATGCATTTTCCTAAGGATTTGGCAGAATACAAGCAGGCTCTCCGTCGAATCAAGTTTGAGGAACTTTTCTATTTCCAAATGCAATTACAGACCCTCAAGTCTGAAAATAAGATTCATGGAAGTGGTCTAGTCTTGAATTGGTCGGAAGAAAAACTAACTGCGGTTAAAGAAAATTTGCCTTTTGCTTTGACCCAAGCACAAGAAAAGAGCCTGCAAGAAATCCTGACCGATATGAAGTCGGACCATCACATGAATCGACTCTTGCAAGGGGATGTTGGTAGTGGGAAAACAGTGGTGGCAGGTCTAGCGATGTACGCAGCCGAAACGGCTGGTTATCAGGCTGCCCTCATGGTTCCAACAGAGATTCTTGCAGAGCAGCATTTTGAAAGTCTAGAAAGTCTCTTTCCTGATTTGAAACTAGCTCTTCTAACAGGTTCATTAAAAGCTGCAGAAAAACGTACGGTTTTAGAGACCATTGCCAAGGGCGAGGTCGATGTGATCGTCGGTACCCATGCTCTTATACAGGACGGGGTGGACTACGATCGACTTGGTTTAATTATCATCGACGAGCAACACCGTTTTGGTGTGGGACAAAGACGTATTTTACGTGAAAAAGGAGAAAATCCAGATGTCCTCATGATGACGGCGACTCCGATTCCACGAACCTTAGCCATCACCGCCTTTGGAGATATGGATGTTTCCATTATTGACCAGATGCCAGCAGGACGAAAACCGATTGTGACACGTTGGATCAAGCATGAGCAACTGCCACAGGTTTTGACTTGGTTGGAAGGAGAAATTCAAAAAGATTCTCAGGCCTATGTTATTTCTCCTTTGATTGAAGAATCTGAAGCCTTGGATTTGAAAAATGCTATTGCTTTATCGGAAGAATTGACGGATCATTTTGCAGGAAAAGCAAAAGTAGCTCTCTTACACGGGAAGATGAAGAGTGATGAAAAAGACCAGATTATGCAGGAGTTCAAAGAGAGAAAGACAGATATTCTGGTTTCGACAACGGTTATCGAGGTTGGGGTCAATGTGCCAAATGCGACCGTCATGATTATCATGGATGCTGATCGTTTTGGACTCAGTCAACTCCATCAGCTCAGAGGTCGCGTCGGTCGGGGAGACAAGCAGTCCTATGCGGTTCTTGTGGCTAATCCTAAAACGGATTCAGGTAAAGACCGCATGCGTATCATGACAGAAACGACCAATGGTTTTGTCCTTGCGGAGGAAGATTTGAAAATGCGCGGTTCGGGTGAGATTTTTGGAACCAGGCAGTCAGGTTTACCAGAGTTTCAAGTGGCTGATATTATCGAAGATTTTCCGATTCTTGAGGAAGCACGTAAGGTAGCTAGTTATATCAGCTCCCTTCCTAACTGGCAGGAGGACCCAGAGTGGCATATGATTGCTCTAAATCTAGAAAAGAAAGAACATTTAGATTAAGCTTTCTCTAAGAAAATCTTAAGTTTGCTTTTAGGGTTATTGCCTATACTAGAGTCATCAAAAAGAAACGAGGACTCTCACATGACAATGACGATTAAAGTAAATTACCAAAAAACGTTTCAACAGGAGCAAGCACCTTCTCCTAAATACTAAGTAAAAGAGCGGTAACGCTCTTTTTGTGTGGGGATTCGCAGCTAAGGGATTTAGAAAAATGCTTATATTAATTTTATTTACTGAATGCATAAACTTAAACACCACTTCAAACGAGGTCTTAGTCTATCTGGTAAACTGAATGCAGTGCTTTGAGAAAGCTGTGACTAGCTTTCTAGTTTTCTCTTTCGTTTTCATTGAGTCACAAGTTACTTTTAGTTTTTTCTAAGGAAAATATAAGCTATGTTTTAGGAAGGGATTTTATACTAGGTTCATCAAAAAGAAACGAGGACTCTCACATGACAATGACGATTAAAGTAAATTATCAAAAAACCTTTCAAGAAGTAGTAGAGGCAGACAAGCTTGCTACAAAATAGTATTTAAAAAGGGCGATAAAGCCCTTTTTAAATACTTGCTTTAGGTGAAATATGGTAGACTTTTAGTATAAAGAATCAGTAGAATCACGCTATACCAATTTTTACTCTTGACAAGTAAAAGAAACAAGTATATACTGTTTTTGCTGATTCTATAAAAGAAGAATTAGACTATACCAATTTTAAGGAGAAAGCACAGCTAGCCTGTGTCGTATATACTATGTGTGGAATTGTTGGTGTTGTTGGAAACACAAATGCAACTGATATTTTGATTCAAGGGCTTGAAAAGCTCGAATACCGTGGTTATGATTCGGCTGGAATTTTTGTCCTAGGTGGTGCTGAAAACCATTTGGTGAAGGCTGTTGGTCGTATTGCAGAATTATCTGCTAAAACTGCTGGTGTTGAGGGAACAACTGGTATCGGACATACTCGTTGGGCCACTCACGGGAAACCAACAGAAGATAATGCTCACCCACACCGATCTGAGACAGGACGTTTTGTCTTGGTGCACAACGGGGTGATTGAAAACTATCTTGAAATTAAGGAAGAATACCTTGCAGGACACAACTTCAAGGGACAAACAGATACAGAAATCGCTGTTCACTTGATTGGAAAATTTGCGGAAGAAGATGGCTTGTCAGTTCTTGAAGCCTTCAAAAAAGCTCTTCACATCATCCGTGGTTCTTATGCCTTTGCCCTGGTTGACTCACAAGATCCTGAAGTCATCTACGTGGCTAAAAATAAATCACCACTTTTGATTGGTCTTGGGGAAGGCTATAACATGGTTTGCTCAGATGCTATGGCTATGATTCGTGAGACCAACCAATACATGGAAATCCATGACCAAGAGTTGGTAATCGTCAAGGCTGATAGCGTAGAAGTTCAAGATTATGATGGTAACAGTCGTGAACGTGCTAGCTATACTGCGGAACTTGACTTGTCAGATATCGGTAAGGGAACTTATCCTTACTACATGCTTAAGGAAATTGATGAGCAACCAACTGTTATGCGTAAACTCATCCAAGCCTACACAGATGAGACTGGTCAAGTAGTGGTGGATCCTGCTATCATTAAGGCTGTTCAAGACGCAGACCGCATCTACATCCTTGCAGCTGGAACATCTTACCACGCAGGATTTGCTTCTAAGAAGATGCTGGAAGAATTGACGGATACACCAGTTGAGCTTGGAATCTCATCTGAGTGGGGTTACGGTATGCCACTTCTCATCAAAAAACCACTCTTCATCTTTATCAGTCAGTCTGGTGAAACAGCTGATAGCCGTCAGGTTTTGGTTAAGGCCAATGAAATGGGAATTCCAAGCTTGACAGTGACGAACGTGCCAGGATCAACGCTGTCACGTGAAGCTAACCATACCATGCTTCTTCACGCAGGTCCTGAAATTGCCGTAGCATCAACTAAGGCTTATACAGCCCAAATCGCAGCCCTTGCCTTCCTTGCAAAAGCAGTTGGTGAAGCAAATGGCAACGAAAAAGCCAAAGCTTTTGACCTAGTTCACGAGTTGTCTATCGTGGCTCAGTCTATCGAATCAACTCTTTCAGAGAAAGAAACGATCGACGCAAAAGTCCGTGATCTTCTTGAAACAACACGCAACGCCTTTTACATCGGACGTGGTCAAGATTACTATGTAGCCATGGAAGCCAGTCTCAAGCTCAAAGAGATTTCGTACATTCAATGTGAAGGTTTTGCGGCTGGAGAGCTCAAGCACGGAACGATTGCCTTGATTGAAGAAGGAACACCTGTCTTGGCCCTCTTGTCAGACCCAGTTCTTGCAAACCACACTCGCGGAAATATCCAAGAAGTGGCAGCACGTGGAGCTAAGGTCCTCACCATTGCAGAAGAAAATGTTGCCAAAGATACAGATGATATCGTTCTTACGACCGTCCACCCTTACCTCTCACCAATCTCAATGGTCGTACCAACGCAATTAGTCGCTTACTTTGCAACCCTACACCGTGGACTCGACGTGGACAAACCACGTAACCTTGCTAAGTCAGTAACGGTAGAATAAACCAAAAAATTAAATCATAAGCAAAAGTGAACTAGATAGTTTTCTGAAAATCAGAATACTGTCTTGTTCACTTTTTTGTATATTCAATGAAAATCAATGACCAAATTTGTTCTCTTGTGTAGATGCCTCCAAGCATCGCTTTGAGGTTTTAGATAAGAGTGACGCAGTCAGTCTTATTTATTGTAGAGAAAATGGATCAAGATCTCAGCCAAGGTAGTTCAAGTCAAGATTGAAGAGGATTGATTCATACTCTTCGAAAATCTCTTCAAACCGCGTCAACGTCGCCTTGCCGTAGGTATGGTTACTGACTTCGTCAGTTCTATCCACAACTTCAAAACAGTGCTTTGAGCTGACTTCGTCAGTTCTATCCACAACCTCAAAACAGTGTTTTGAGCTGACTTCGTCAGTTTCATCTACAACCTCAAAGCAGTGCTTTGAGCAACCTGCGGCTAGTTTCCTAGTTTGCTCTTTGATTTTCATTGAGTATCACTCCTTTTAAGGATTCATTAGAAATAAATCTAAAATTAAATGTTATTCCAGTTTCTATTAAAATGAGAATTATTTTTGAAAGATATGCTTGTGGAAGACTTGCAAGCTATAAAAAAACTCTAAGAGCTGGATGATAAGGATCCAACTCTTAGAGGAGTGAGTTTCGTATTTTACTTGCGATACAAACGATCGTATTGGTAGTAAGGATCAAAGGTTACGTTGATACCTAGTTTGCGAAGAACATTTTTATCTTCGTCTGTTAGGATAATCGTAGAGTGAGCTTCGCTTCTTTTGAGATTTCCGAGTTCTTTCATGGCACGATCTGCATCAGGATTCTGCATTGCTGTGATAGCAAGGGCGATGAGGATCTCGTTAGAATGAAGTCGAGGGTTACGGCTACCCAAGTGATTGATTTTCAAACCTTGAATTGGTTTCACCACTTCTGGTTCAATTAATTTTGTTTCAGCATCAATGTTAGCGGACATCTTGATAGCATTGATCAATGCAGCCGCTGTTGGACCAAAGAGTTCTGAGTTCTTACCAGTAACGATTTCACCAGAAGGTAATTCAAGAGCGAGAGCGGGTCCACCTGTTTCTTCTGCTTTTTGACGTGCGGCAACAGCAACCTTTCGGTCAGCTGGTGTGATACCCAGGTCATTCATGAGAAGCTCAATCTTCTTCACAGCAGTTTCTCCAACCTTCTCAGCTTTGAAGTCAAGAACTGTCTGGTAGTAGCGACGGATAATTTCCTGTTTAGATGCTTCAATGGCAGCGTCGTTATCAGTGATTGCAAAACCAACCATATTGACACCCATGTCAGTTGGAGACGCATAAGGAGATTCACCCAAGATACGTTCCAGCATGCGCTTAAGAACGGGGAAAATCTCGATATCACGATTGTAGTTGACTGTGGTTTCTCCATAAGTTTGGAGATGGAATGGGTCAATCATGTTGACATCATCTAGGTCTGCTGTAGCAGCTTCATAAGCTAAGTTGACTGGATGATGAAGTGGGAGATTCCAAACTGGGAAGGTTTCAAATTTGGCATAACCAGACTTGATACCATTGATTTGGTCGTGGTACATGTTAGACATACAAGTTGCCAACTTACCTGAACCAGGCCCAGGAGCTGTCACGACAATCAAATTGCGACTAGTTTTGATATAGTCGTTTTTCCCCATACCTTCAGGAGAAATGATGTGATCCATATCTGTCGGATACCCCTTGATAGGGTAGTGAAGATAAGAGTCGATACCATTCTTCTCTAATTGATTACGGAAGGCATCTGCTGCCGGTTGGCCTGCATATTGAGTAATGACAACTGAACCAACAAAGATACCAAGTTCATTGAATTTATCGATCAAACGAAGCACTTCTTGGTCGTAAGAAATGCCCAAGTCACCACGAGCTTTGGAATGCTCGATGTTACTTGCATTAATAGCAATCACAACTTCAACCTGCTCTTTCAATTCTTGCAAGAGCTTGATTTTATTGTCAGGCTCATAACCAGGAAGAACGCGAGCAGCGTGGAAATCTTCCAACATCTTACCCCCAAACTCTAAATAGAGTTTGCCATCAAATTGGTTGATACGCTCCAAGATATGGTCGCGTTGTAGATTCAAATATTGTTCAGAACTAAAAGCTTGTTTTTTCATTTTTTTACCTCTGAGCTCTATTATATAAAAAAAATGGAAGATTAGAAACTAGAGAGTCGCAAAAGTGAGAAAAAAAGATAAAGCAAACGCTTGCATAAAATTGATAAAAGGTCTATGATGGAGTAAAGTCAATTTTAAATAGAGGTAAAAAGATGCAAGAAAAATGGTGGCACAATGCCGTTGTTTATCAGGTCTATCCAAAAAGTTTTAAGGATAGCAATGGAGATGGGATTGGTGATTTGCCTGGGATTACCAGTAAGCTAGACTATCTAGCTAAGTTAGGGATCACAGCGATCTGGCTTTCTCCAGTCTATGATAGCCCCATGGATGACAATGGTTATGATATTGCCAATTATCAAGATATCGCGGCTATCTTTGGAACCATGGAAGATATGGATGTGCTGATTGCTGAGGCTAAAAAACGAGATATCCGAATCATTATGGATTTGGTGGTCAATCATACATCAGATGAGCATGCTTGGTTTATCGAAGCTTGTGAAAATCCTGATAGTCCTGAGCGAGACTACTATATCTGGCGTGATGAACCTAACGAATTGGAGTCAATTTTCAGCGGCTCTGCCTGGCAATACGATGAAAAGTCTGGTCAATATTACCTGCACTTTTTCAGTAAGAAACAACCAGACCTCAACTGGGAAAATAAAGAACTTCGCCAAAAAATCTATGAGATGATGAATTTCTGGATTGATAAAGGGATTGGTGGATTCCGTATGGACGTCATTGACATGATTGGGAAGATTCCTGATCAGAAAATTGTCAACAATGGTCCTATGCTTCATCCCTATCTCAAGGAAATGAATCAGGCTACTTTCGGCGACAAAGAGCTCTTGACAGTAGGGGAGACATGGGGAGCAACACCAGAGATCGCTAAACTCTATTCAGATCCTAAAGGACAAGAATTGTCTATGGTTTTCCAGTTTGAACATATCTGTCTTCAGTATCAGGAAGGACAACCTAAGTGGCAGTACCAAAAAGAGCTAAATGTTGGGAAATTAAAAGAAATTTTCAACAAATGGCAGACAGAATTAGGAGTTGAGGATGGCTGGAATTCCCTTTTCTGGAACAACCATGACCTCCCTCGAATCGTCTCTATCTGGGGAAATGACCGAGAATACCGCGAAAAATCTGCTAAAGCGTATGCAATCTTGCTTCATCTCATGAGAGGGACTCCTTATATTTACCAAGGGGAGGAGATTGGGATGACCAATTTCCCGTTTGAAAAGCTAGATCAAGTAGAGGATATTGAATCCCTCAACTATGCGCGTGAAGCTCTTGAAAAAGGTGTTTCAATGGAAACAATCATGGATAGCATTCGTGTGATTGGACGTGACAATGCGCGTACTCCAATGCAGTGGGATGAGACAAAAAATGCTGGTTTCTCAGACGGACAACCTTGGTTGGCTGTTAATCCAAACTATGTGAAGATAAATGTAAAAGAAGCTTTAGCAAACCCAGATTCTATTTTCTATACTTATCAAAAATTGGTAAACATTCGTAAGGAAAATAGCTGGTTGGTGAGAGCTGATTTTGAACTCCTTGAAACGGCTGAAAAAGTCTTTGCTTACATCCGTAAAGATGGCGACCGTCGATTCCTAGTAGTGGTTAACCTTTCAAGCCAACAACAAGAGTTCCACTTGGATGCAGTCCTTAAGTCAGTCTTAATTGCAAATACAGATGTCAAAGCTACCATAGAACAACTAACATTGGCTCCCTGGGATGCCTTCTGTGTCGAATTAGTTGCTTAAAATTACCATCTCAAGTGTCGCATGGCGCTTGGGATCTTTACTAAAATAAGTGTAGAAAATTCTTTAAAAAATATTTGTTTGAATTTTCTAAAAAATACCCTGTAAACCCTTGCTTTTATAGAAAAATAGGGTATAATGGTGAAAATAGTATTTTAAAGGAGAATACCGATGAAATCGAAAAAGTGGCTCGCAGTAGCAGGGATAACGATGAGTGCAGCTCTTCTTTTGGCAGCTTGTGGCAAGACTGAGAAAAAAGCAGATGCTCCAACAACATTTTCGTATGTATATGCTATTGATCCAACAACATTGGACTATAGCGTTACTAGTAAAAGTTCAACATCAGACGTCATTGCCAACTTGGTCGACGGACTCTTGGAAAATGACAAATATGGGAACTTGATTCCATCGCTTGCTGAAGATTGGTCAGTCTCACAAGACGGCTTGACTTATACTTACAAGCTACGTAAAGGTGTCAAATGGTATACTTCTGAAGGAGAAGAGTACGCTGAAGTCAAGGCCCAAGACTTTGTGACTGGCTTGAAGCATGCTGCAGATGGTAAATCAGATGGCTTAACACTTATCCAAGACTCTATCAAAGGTTTGGCAGAGTATGTTAGCGGTGAGACAAATGACTTCTCGACAGTCGGTGTCAAAGCAGTGGACGATTATACAGTTGAGTATACCTTGAACAAGCCAGAAAGTTTCTGGAATTCTAAGGTGACAACGGCGACCATGCTCCCGGTTAATGAAGAATTCCTTAATTCTCAAGGGAAGGATTACGGAGCAGCAGCTCCTTCAGGTATTCTCTACAACGGTCCATATATTTTGAAGAACTTCACTTCAAAATCCGTGATCGAGTACGAAAAGAACCCAAATTATTGGGACAAAGACAATGTTAAAATTGACCACGTCAAGCTTACCTTCTACGATGGTTCTGACCAAGAATCATTGATTCGTAGCTTTGCGTCAGGCTCATATACGACAGCTCGTCTCTTCCCAACTAGCTCAAGCTTTGATTCAACTAAGAAAGAATACGGCGATAAGATCGTTTATAGTCCGCAAGAAGCGACAAGCTATTACTTTACTTTCAACGTAAATCGTCAGTCTTACAATAAAACAGCTAAGACAGATGATGCCCAAAAAACTTCAACTAAAGAAGCACTTCTCAATAAAAACTTCCGTCAAGCTATCAACTTCGCTCTTGACCGTCATGCTTACTCTGCACAGATGAATGGCGAAGAAGGTGCAGACAAGATTATCCGTACTAGCCTTGTGCCTTATGACTATGTACAGGTCGGTGAAAAGACCTTCGGTGAATTGGCTCAAGAACAACTGGTAACATACGGAGACCAGTGGAAGGATGTAGCTTTGACAGATGGTAAAGATACCCTTTACAATCCAACAAAAGCAAAAGCTGCCTTTGAAAAAGCAAAATCAGAATTGCAAGCTAAAGGTGTAACCTTCCCAATCCATTTGGATATTCCAGTTGAGCAGACAGATGTCATTGCTGTACAACAAACTAACTCTCTCAAACAGTCTGTCGAAGCAGCACTTGGAAGTGAAAATGTTGTCATCGATGTACTTCAAATGACTGACAATGAGAAAATGAGTATCACATCTCAAGCCAAAGTGCCTTCTCAAAAAGACTATGACTTGAACGGAACTGGTTGGGGGCCAGACTATCAAGACCCAGCAACCTACCTCAATATCTTAGATGCTAAGAAGGGTTCTGCCCTTAAACACTTGGGTATCACAAAAGGTAAAGATCCAGAAGTTATGGCTCAAGTTGGACTGGATGAGTACAAGAAACTCTTGGATGATGCAGCGTCAGAAACAAGCGATCTTAACAAACGCTATGAAAAATATGCCAAAGCACAAGCTTGGGTTTCAGATAGCTCACTTCTTATCCCTGTAGCTTCTTCAGGTGGTTCTCCGACAGTTAGTCGTACAGTGCCATTCACAAAAGCTTACTCTCAAGTTGGTATCAAGGGAGATCCATTTGTATTCAAAGGTTTAGAATTGCAAAATGATATTGTAACAGCTAAAGAATACGAAGAAGCTCTCAAGAAATGGCAAAAAGAGAAAATTGAAACAAATGCTAAATACCAAAAAGAACTAGCAAATCACGTTAAATAGTCTTTTGTAATGAATAAAGAAATCCTGTTTTGAAGCGGGATTTCTTTATTTTTTGATTTTCAATGATAGGTCAAATCAGTATATAACTTTACTTTTTGGACAAAATTTGTTAAAATATAACCATGTTACAAAACCTAACATATGAGGAGAAATAAAACATGAAACTTAAAAAACGTTTGATTGGAGCGGGGTTGACACTTGCTGCTGCGGTCCTATTGACAGCATGTGGCCAGTCAGCATCAGACGGCAAGACATACTCGTCTACCTTTGGTGCAGATCCAACAACCTTCAACTATCTCTTGGACTACGCTGGTGATAACACTGCTATTGTAACCAACTTGGTTGATGGTTTGCTTGAAAATGATAACTATGGCAACCTCATTCCTGCTCTTGCAGAAGATTGGAGTGTTTCTAAGGATGGTTTAACTTATACCTACAAACTTCGCCAAGATGCCAAGTGGTTTACAGCTGACGGTGAAGAATACGCTCCCCTTAAAGCACAAGACTTTGTAACTGGTATCAAGTACGCTGCTGATAATAAGGGTCAAGCCCTAGACTTGATTCAGAACTCTATCAAGGGCTTGGATGATTATGTAACAGGTGCAAATACTGACTTCTCAAATGTTGGTGTCAAAGCCTTAGATGACTATACTGTCCAATATACCTTGACTCGTCCAGAGCCATTCTGGAACTCAAAAACAACCAACAGTATCTTATTCCCTGTAAACGAAGAATTCCTTGCTTCTAAAGGTAAAGACTTCGGAACCCTGAAACCAGATAGCATTCTTTATAGCGGACCATATTTGTTAAAAGATTTTACATCTAAGTCTTCTATCGAATATGTGAAAAACCCACATTACTATGACCAAGAAAAAGTAACGATTGAAAAGGTAAAATTGGCCTACTTTGATGGTTCAGACCAAGACTTGACAATCCGTAACTTTGAAAGTGGTGCTTACTCATCTGCAGGTGTTTATCCAAATAGCTCAAACTTCGCTAAGACAAAGGAAAAATACAAGGACAATATCGTTTATAGCTTGCAAGATGCAACATCTTGGTACTATAACTTTAACGTCAACCGTGGTGCTTATAACCACACTGCAAAAACAAGCGATGAGCAAAAACAAGCAACTCAAGCTGCAGTTTTGAATAAAAACTTCCGTCAGGCAGTTAACTTCGCCATTGATCGTACAGCCTACTCAGCTCAATCAAATGGTGAAGAAGCAGCTAAAAACACTCTTCGTAACTCGCTTGTACCACCAACTTTCGTACAAGTTGGAGACAAGACTTTTGGTGAAACAGTTGCTTCAAAATTGGTCAACTATGGTACACAATGGTCAAATATGAATCTTGAAGATGCTCAAGATGGTTATTTCAACAAAGAAAAAGCGCAAGCTAAGTTTGCTGAAGCTAAAAAAGAATTAGAAGCCCAAGGTGTGAGCTTCCCAATTCATTTGGACTTGCCTGTAGACCAGGTTAACAAGACCTTGCTTTCTGGAACAAACTCAATTAAACAATCAATCGAATCAACGCTCGGTTCTGAAAATGTAGTGGTTGATGTTATCCAATTGTCGACAGATGATTATATAAATGCAACAGCTCAAGCACCAACACCGGCAGATCATGACTATGATTTGAACTTGGATGGATGGTCAGCTGACTACCAAGATCCTTCAACTTACCTCAATCCTTTCAACGCTGAAGATGGATTCTATCTCAAGATTTTAGGACTTGATCCAAGCAAGGATGCTGATAAGATTACAAGTATCGGTTTGGACCAATTTACTCAAAAATTAAAAACAGCAGATGCAGAAAATACAGACGTAGCGAAACGCTATGAAAACTACGCAGATGCACAAGCTTGGTTGATTGATAGTTCCCTTCTAATCCCAGTTGTGTCAAACGGTGGTGGAGCTTCGGTGACACGCGTGACACCATTTACACGTGCTTACTCACTAGTTGGTATCAAAGGAACTGGAAGCAACTACAAGTACATGAGATTGCAGACAGATGTTGTTACAAGCTCTCAATTTGCTGAAGCCAAGGCTAAATGGGAGCAAGAAAGAAAAAATTCTGTCGAAAAGAGTCAAAAAGACTTTGAAAGTCACGTGAAATAAGTTTAAGAAGATAGGTTGGGTAAAAACTCAATTTGAAAATGAAATTGAGTGAAGCTTTCAATTATAAAATGCATAGTATAAAGTTTTTGAACACTTAATACTATGTGTTTTTTATTTTGAAGACTTTTACCCTGCCTCTTGTTTTTTATTATAGTAGATTGAAATAAGGTATGAACAGAAAGGTTAGGAAAGTCAAACTAATTTCTAGAAATATTTTTAGCAGTTGTAGTGCACTGTTCTAGATTCAATCTACTACAAATTCTAAAAATGTTTTAGAATTCGTGGTGTACTATTCCAAGTTCATTTTACTATAACGATAAATCTTTGTTACGATAGCGGGTTGTTTTTTGTTTTCAAGACTTTAAAAGGCTATTTTTATAAAAACTTGAGTCTCTCTAGTTAAAATCTTCTACTTTCTTGGTAATTATTGAAAGTTTTAGAGTGTGAGAGTATGGTATTGAGAACTTGTCAACCGATTTCTATCTCCTGGTATTTTTGTTGGCAGTCTTCTTTCAAAAAAAGATATGAGGCATTTAATGATTGAAATATAGTATTTTTGGTTTTAAGGTAAAATAAAACGGTTGCAATTCAGGTGTTGATAGCATCCAGTGTTAGTTTGTGATATAATAGAAATAAAATAATTAATAGAGGTGTAAGGTGGGGAGACGTTTAAAAGAAAATAAAACGAGCAAGTTTCAGCAAAGTTTCAATATTATTTTGTTGTTTCTATATATAGTGCTTACTTGTTTTTTGCTGTTTTTAATATTCAGATATCATATCTTAGCCGTTAGTTATTTCAATCTTCTTCTAGCAGCTATTATGGTGTTCATTGCGCTAGTAGCTTTATTTTTAATATCAAATAGAAAAGCTAAGAAGTTTACTTTAATCATGCTCTTGCTATCTATTGTAGCTAGCTCACTAGCCTTGGTTGGAGTTCATCAGTTCGTTAGTTTGGCCAATCATTTAAATGCAACATCTAACTATTCTAGTTACTCCATCAGTGTTGCAGTTTTGGCGGATAGTGAGATTGGTAATGTGTCCCAACTATCCAGTGTGACAGCTCCGACAAAAACAGATGCGGAGAATATCAAAAAACTGCTCGATGATATTAAGACAAGTCAGAATAAAGACCTAAAGGTTGAGGATAGTTCTTCGTATCTTGCGGCTTATAAGAGTCTCTTAGCTGGAGAGACCAAGGCAATTGTTTTGAATAGTGTCTTTGAAAATCTGATTGAACAAGAGTATCCAGATCATGCCAAAAAGATCAAGAAGATTTATACCAAAGAACTAACCAAAACTGTTGAGGCACCTAAGTCTTCTCAAAACAAGGCTTTTAATATCTATATTAGTGGGATTGACACATACGGACCGATTAGCTCCGTTTCTCGTTCGGATGTCAATATCATCATGACGGTTAATCAAGAAACCAAGAAAATTCTCTTGACAACGACCCCTCGTGATGCTTATGTGCCCATAGCTGATGGAGGCAATAACCAAAATGATAAATTGACTCATGCAGGTATTTATGGTGTGGATGCTTCGATTCATACTTTGGAAAATCTTTATGGAATTGATCTAAATTACTATGCACGACTCAACTTCACTTCCTTCTTGAAATTAATTGATCTCTTAGGTGGTGTTGATGTTAATAATGACCAAGAATTTACCTCACTTCATGGCAATTACCATTTTCCTGTTGGAAATGTTCATCTAGACTCTGAGCGGGCTCTAGGCTTTGTACGCGAGCGTTATTCATTAGCAAACGGCGATGGAGACCGTGGGCGCAATCAACAGAAAGTCATTTCTGCAATTGTCCAGAAACTAACTTCGGCAGAAGCATTGAAAAATTTTGATGATATTATGCAAAGTTTACAGGATTCTGTCCAAACTAATATGCCTCCTGAAACAATGGTTAGTTTAGTGAACGCCCAACTAGTAAGTGGAGGGAAATATACTGTCATCACTCGAGATCTAAAGGGAACTGGTCGTATGGATCTTCCTTCCTATGCCATGCCTGACAGCAGCCTTTATATGCTAGAGGTAGATCCAAATAGCCTAGAGACACTCAAAACAGAAATTAAAGATATCATGGAAGGAAAATAAGATGATTGATATCCATTCACACATAGTTTTTGATGTAGATGATGGTCCTAAGGATAAGACAGAAAGTATAGCGCTTCTGAAGGAAGCCTATGCTCAAGGAGTCCGTACCATCGTTTCGACTTCCCATCGTCGAAAGGGGATGTTTGAAACACCAGAAGAGAATATATTAAGAAATTTTAAAGTTGTCAAGGAGTTGGCTAAAGAGGTTGCTCCTGATTTAACCATCTTGTATGGAGCAGAGATTTATTACAGCAGTGATGCTTTAAACAAATTAGAGAATCAGCAGATTCCACAACTAAATGGCACTCGTTATGCCTTGATAGAATTCAGCATGAATACTCCTTACCGAGACATTCATAATGCACTAACGAATGTTCTCATGTTAGGGATAACACCTGTAATAGCACATATAGAGCGATACGCTGCTTTGGAAAATAATGAAAAAAGAGTGCGAGACCTCATCAATATGGGATGTTATACACAGGTCAACAGTTCGAGTATCCTTAAACCAAAATTGTTTGGTGATACTTATAAATTCATGAAAAAACGGGCTCGCTATTTCTTAGAGAGGGATTTGGTTCACATAGTTGCTAGTGATATGCACAATCTAGATGGTCGCCCTCCTTATATGAAGGAAGCATACGAAATAGTGAGTAAAAAGTATGGCCAAGATAAGGCTCGGGAACTCTTTATATTAAATCCCGAAAAAGTCATTAAAGATCAAATTATTTAGGAGTTATAATGAAAGAAAAAGATACTATTGAAATCAATGTTATTCAGTTGTTAAAGGCACTATGGAAAAAGAAACTGCTAATCCTTCTTGTAGCCATCGTAGCAGGAACTGCTGCATTTGCATATAGTAGTTTTGTTGTTAAACCTGAGTATAGAAGTACAACTCGGATCTATGTAGTTAATCGAAACCAAAGTGATAAACCGGGATTGACAAATCAAGATCTACAAGCAGGAGCTTACCTGGTTAAGGACTATCGTGAGATCATTCTTTCCCAAGATGTCCTAGAGAAAGTAGTTGCTGATCTTGGTTTAAACATTAATGCGAAAATATTAGCTAAGAAGATTCAAGTAACGGTTCCCGCAGACACACGTATCGTATCTATTTCAGTTAGTGATCACAAGCCTGACGAAGCAAGTCGAATTGCAAATGCTCTTCGAGATGTTGCGGCACAAAAGATTATTGCGGTCACCCGTGTTTCTGACGTAACTACCTTGGAGGAAGCACGTCCAGCAACTGGACCGTCTTCACCAAATATTCGTCGAAATACCATTATGGGAGTTGTAGCAGGTGCAGGATTAGTGATTGTAGTGGTCTTGTTGCTTGAACTATTCGATGACCGTGTTAAACGTCCAGAAGATATCGAAGATGTTATGGAAATTTCACTCCTTGGAGTCATTCCAGATATGGATAAATTAAAGTAAGGGAGAACTTATGGCGAAGTTAGAATTATCACAACAAAAACTGAACTCTGTAAAAAAAGCAGAAGAGTACTACAATGCTTTACGTACAAATATACAACTGAGTGGGAATAACTTAAAGGTTATTGCCGTTACATCGGTTGACCCTAGCGAAGGAAAGTCTACAACAGTTACTAATGTTGCTTGGGCTTTTGCGCGTGCAGGCTACAAGACACTCTTGATTGATGCTGATATCCGAAATTCAGTTATGTCTGGAGTATTCAAGTCAAGAGAACGAATCACAGGTTTAACTGATTATCTAGCTGGGACACAAGATTTATCTCATGGCCTTTGTGAAACAAACATTGATGATTTGTTTATAATCCAATCAGGGTCACCTTCTCCAAACCCAACAGCTCTTCTTCAAAGTGCCAATTTTGGCTTGATGATTGAAACCTTACGGAAATATTTTGATTATATTATTGTTGATACAGCACCAATCGGAGTTGTAATTGATGCAGCAATTATTGTGCAAAAATGCGATGCATCGATTTTGGTTACAGAAGCTGGCGGAACAAAAAGAAGAGACATTCAAAAAGCTAAAGTTCAGCTAGAACAAACAGGGGTTCCATTTTTGGGTGCGATTTTAAATAAATTTGATGTTAAACGAGAAAAATATGGATCTTATGGAACTTACGGTTCTTATGGTAAAAGAAAAAAATAAGATAGGGAGTTCAGTATGGAAGGAAGAGGTTTCTACAATATAACTCTGGCACTCTTGCAGAGTATACTTGTTAGTTTATTAGCTTATGTACTGATTGCAATTTCAGAAACTGACATTGTTTTAAATACAGTATTTGTTCTGTTTTTTCTTCACTTTGTCGCCTTCTATATCAGTGGATACGGTAAGGATTTTTTTAAACGAGGCCAGTATGTTGAGTTAGTAGAAACAATTAAATATATTATCTTTTATGCTCTGCTGATTAGTTTTTCAAGTTTTTTCTTGAAAGAAAAGTTTGTAATTTCAAGGCGTGGAATGGTATACTTGCTTTCCTTGTACAGTGTCTTGAATTATCTACTCAGTTTCTTTGTGAAGAGATATTGGAGAATCTTCAAACATAATGTGAAGGGAAGTCGTAATATTTTATTGATTACGGCGATATCACGTACCGAAAAAGTATTGGATCGATTATTAACAGCTAATGATGTTCCAGGGAGAATCGTTGCAGTAAGCGTTTTAGACATGCCAGAGTTTACTCATGATAAGATCGCTGTTGTGCCGAGGGAACAGTTGCTTTCTTATGCCACGCATGGAGTGGTGGATGAAGTTTTTGTCAATCTTCCAAGTGAGGACTATGATATCGAGACTGTTATTTCTCAGTTTGAAATAATGGGGATTGATGTAACAGTTAACTTAAATACTTTCGATAAAAGTTTAGGTCGAGATAAACAAATCCATGGGATGGCAGGTTTGAATGTGGTGACATTTTCTACAAACTTTTACAATCCTAGTCATATAATTGCCAAACGAATCCTTGATATTTGTGGAGCTATTGTTGGGTTGCTCCTTTGTGGAATTGCTAGTCTATTTTTGGTCCCCTTGATTCGTAAAGATGGTGGACCAGCTATTTTTGCTCAAACTCGTATCGGGAAAAATGGTCGACATTTTACCTTTTATAAATTTAGATCAATGTGTATTGATGCAGAAGACATCAAGGATCAATTGATGGAGCAAAACACCATGCAAGGTGGGATGTTTAAGATGGATAACGATCCTCGAGTGACCAAGATTGGACACTTTATTCGAAAGACAAGCTTGGATGAATTGCCACAATTTTGGAATGTTTTGATTGGAGATATGAGTTTGGTAGGCACACGCCCACCAACCGTAGATGAGTATGAAAAGTACACACCTGAGCAAAAACGTCGTCTCAGCTTTAAACCTGGTATTACAGGTTTGTGGCAAATTAGTGGTCGCAGTGCAATCACAAACTTCGATGATGTTGTAAAACTGGATGTGGCTTATATTGATGGTTGGACCATCTGGAAAGATTTTGAAATATTGTTAAAAACTGTAAAAGTTGTGTTGATGAGAGATGGAGCGAAGTGAGGGATGACAAATAGAATCAAACTTTTAGGTATTAACATTGATCCTCTTACGATGAGGGAAACAGTGGATGCTGTTGAACAATACGTACTGGGGAAAAGAGCATTACACTTAATGGGAGTTAATGCTGATAAAATTAATCAGTGCCATACAGATGAGAAAATCAAAAAAATTGTTAATGACTCAGGAATCATAAATGCCGACGGCGCTTCCGTTGTTCTTGCAAGTAAGTTTTTAGGAACACCTGTTCCTGAACGAGTGGCAGGGATTGATTTGATGCAATCTCTTTTAGAGTTGTCTAATAATAAAGGGTATTCCGTTTACTTTTTTGGAGCAAAAGAAGAGGTTTTGCAAGATATGCTCAAAGCATTTAAGAATGATTATCCTAATTTGATAGTTGTTGGACACAGAAATGGTTATTTTTCTGCAGATGATGAGCAAGATATTCAAGAAGATATTCGTGAAAAGAACCCTGATTTTGTGTTTGTTGGTATTACGTCTCCTAAAAAAGAATATATTATTCAAAAAATTATGGATAACGGTGTCAATTCGGTATTTATGGGAGTTGGTGGTAGTTTTGATGTCTTGTCTGGTCATATCCAACGAGCACCTCTATGGATGCAAAAGTCAAACCTTGAGTGGTTGTTTCGTGTAGCAAATGAGCCTAAACGCCTCTTTAAGCGTTATTTTGTAGGGAATGTTTCATTCATAGGAAAAGTTTTAAAAGCAAAAAGAGGTGTAAAATATTGAACCAAACAGAAATGGTAAAATTGATTCAGCAAGTTGAATTAGATGCTATAAAAGAGTTTCAAAAAATTTGTAAAGAGAATAATATAGACTTTTTCCTCCGTGGAGGTAGTGTACTTGGGGCAGTCAAATACGATGGCTTTATTCCATGGGATGACGATATGGATATCGCAGTACCTCGTGAAGGCTACGATAGACTTCCGGAAATTTTTAAGGATAGAATTATCGCAGGCAAATATCAGGTTCTTGCTTATCAATATTGCGACACTTTGCATTGTTACTTTCCTCGCCTATTCCTTTTGGAAAATGAAAGAAAACGTTTGGGCTTGCCACGAAATACAAATTTAGGATTGCATTTGATTGATATCATTCCTTTGGACGGTGCCCCAAATCATTCGTTTTTAAGAAAGCTTTACTTTGGTAAAGTATACTGGTATCGTTTTTTAGCAAGTTTAGGAACAACCTATGTTGGCGACCATGTGGATATGCATTCCGCTAAGCAAAAACTAATTATTGGTTTCTTTAAAAAACTAGGATTTGCAAAACTATTTCCTCAAAATTCTGTATACAGACGTTTAGATAATCTCTATAAAAAGTATGATTGGAAAAAGCAGCAGTATGCTGGGACTATCAATGCTTCTTTATTTGCTAAAGAAGTTATGCCGGTAGAGATTTGGGGAGAAGGAGTAGAGAAGCCTTTTGAGGATACCTTTTTTAAAGTTCCAACGGAGTATGACCGCTACCTTAAAAGACTTTACGGAGAAAACTATCTTCACGAAGAGCCTAGTGATGATGAAAAGAAATCGCATTTAGGAGGACACTAATTTGTTTTGTTATATTATTTTGCATTACAAAGTCTTAGAAGAAACTATTTCTTGTGTTAAATCTATAAAAGAAGGCAATTCTAATGCAAAGCAAATCGTTATTATTGATAATTTCTCTAATAATGGTACTGGTGAAAAACTACAAGAGCTTTATGAATCAGATTCAGAAATTGATGTTTTGATTAACCATGAAAATGCTGGTTTTGCTCGTGGAAATAATGTAGCTTATCAATTTGCTAAGGAAAAGTATAACCCCGATTTCATGGTTATCATGAATAACGATATTGAGATAGAAACAGAAGATTTTGAAAAAATCGTGACAGATATCTATAGTGAGGAGAAATTCCATTTGCTCGGGCCAGATATCTTCTCGACTACTTACCAACTTCACCAAAACCCAAAACGGTTGACACATTATACTTATGAAGAAGTTAAAGCTCTAAATGAAAAATTTAAAAAAGGGAGCCAAGTTAGTCTAGCTTTAAAAATCAAATGTTGGTTGAAAGCTAGTAAAGCTCTTCGAACAGCAATCTATCAAAATAGACGTAAAAAAGGATCAGTAGACTATAGAAAACAGGTAGAAAATCCAATTCTTCATGGTTCGTTTATTGTATATTCGAGAGATTTTATCGAAAAAGAGGAGTATGCTTTTAACCCTAACACCTTCTTCTACTATGAAACAGAGATATTAGATTATGAAGCTGAATTAAAAGGATACAAGAGAATTTACACACCGAAGATTAAAGTATTGCACCATCAAAATGTTGCAACTAATCAGGTTTATACAAACTTAGTAGAAAAAACTTTGTTTTCAAACAAATGCAACTTTGAATCCACTAGTTATTTTTTAACTTTAATGGAGAAAAATAAAATTAGTCGGTAATTATTAAAAATGAATAAAAAAATGATGAAAAAAATTTTATATGTGACAAATGTTGATTGGAATTGGATAAAACAGCGTCCACAATTTATTGCAGAAAGCTTATCTAATTTTTATGAGATACTAGTTCTGTATCGCTATTGGTATAATAGAAAAGGGTTGACTGAGGATAGAAATACTAATATTACAAATATATCACGTATTTATGCCCTACCTTTTGTTAATAGGTCACCTAAACTAAAGCAACTGAATGATAAAATTGTTGCTTGGAATATTCGAAGAAAAGTTAAGGCTTTTAAACCAGAATATGTATATTTGACAAATCCAATGCAGTTTGCATCTCTTGTAGACAATTCAGAACAAAAAATAATATATGATTGTATGGATTATCATGTGGCTTTTATAGAAGATAGAGAAGAACGCCAGCGATTAAAGGATTTAGAAGAGAAACTGGTCAATAGAGCTAATTTAATCTTAGTTTCGAGTGAGAAATTAAGAGAAAATATTATTTCTGATTATAACTTGGAAGAACAGGTTGATAAAATAGTGGTGGTTAGAAATGGTTATAATGGTAAAATCTTAAGCATTCCTACTCAGCATAAAAAGAATAACCAAAAGCTTGTACTTGCATATGTTGGAACTATCAGTCATTGGTTTGATTTTGATATCATTTTACGAAGTTTAGAAGATTTTGATAATATTGAATATAAGTTGATTGGTCCGATTAGCAAAGCTGTTATTCCTGAACATGATAGAATTCATTATTTAGGAAGTGTACCACACGAGAAGATTTATCAGTATATTGAGAATGCAGATGTTCTTATTATGCCGTTTCAAATTAATGATATTGTTGAAGCAGTGGATCCGGTTAAGTTATATGAATATATTAACTTTAGCAAAAATATACTTACGGTATGTTATAAGGAAATTCTGAGATTTGAACCATTTGTATACATGTATTCAAATTATTCAGATTACCAAATGAATCTGGTGCAATTGATTGAAAATAATAATTTGAAATATGACAGTATAGCTAGAGAAGATTTTTTGAAAAGTAATACTTGGGAAAAAAGAGCGGAGATGATTCATCAGCTGATTAATCAGTTGTAATTTTTTGTGGAGAGATGAATGAAGAGACAGAAGTTTGAATTTATAGAGATTCTATACTATTTTACAGTGATGCTATCAGTGGGAATGTTTCTTATGTTTTCCCTCAACTTATATTGGCACAGAAACTTATTAACTATTTTATCTATTGCACTCTTATTTTTAATGATTCCTATACTGATTGTTAATGCTAAAAGAATTTCTAAATCAGCTTTTATCTATGGTACTTTTTTATCTATATGTATTATATACGAGATATCAAGAGCTAAAACTCTTTATAATTATAGTGTGAGTAATATTTTTTTGGCATCCCGACAATATATATGGATTTTTCTATTTTTTGTATTGATTTACCTTTTTAAGAACAAACAAGAAAACATGAGAAAAATTTTAGATAATACACTCAATATTTTTATGTTTTCTCTTGGGATTAGAGCATTCACATGGTTTTTATATACAGTATTTCAATTTGAACTATTTCCATCTATTTTAAGAGAATTCGGAGATTTGTGGTATCGAAATGAATTTTCTGTACGAATAGATGGAACACCATTAATTATAATAGGTTTGTTAATCTCCACTTTTTTCTATTTTAAATTTGGAAATAGGAAATACTTTTATTATTTATTCTCGATATTAATGTATATAACATTTGTAAATCAGACAAGGATGCTACTGGTTTCTGTTTTGATTTCAATTTTTCTCATGTTTGTATATTCTAGAAGAACTTCTAGATTGCTCACCTCTTTAAGTTTTATAACTGTAATTATAGTATTCGTTTATGGAGGTGGATTGGATTATATTAAAGCATATTTAAATATCGACACTGGATCATTTGATATGGGATTAGGATTTAGATACTGGGAGTTGAAATACTATCTTGGTTTATTAGCTAATGATGTATGGAAACTTGGGGTTGGAATTCTAACATCAAGTAATATAAATAGTAATTTTATTTTGGCTGGGCCAAGTGCTGTTAAGATGTATCTAGATGATTTAGGTTTTTTAGAGTTATTTGTTCAATTTGGTGTGGCTGCAATTTTTATGTATGGTTATATATTTTATAAGATAATTAATTTAATTCTAAGAATGTCAAATGATAAATATAGAGTTGACCGAGCCTTTTTTATTGCACTCTTAACTAATTTAATAATTACTTCAATTTCTTTAAATATCTTTGGAGCGCAGAGAAGTTTCTCATTGGCAATTGTTCTAGCATTAATATTCTACTATGACTATAGGCTAAAAAATGACATAGAAAATTAGGTGTATAATGGATAAAGTATGTATAGTTATTCTCAATTATAATAATTATGAAGATACGATTGAATGTGTACAAAGTTTGAGAAGTACTATAAAATCAAATGAGTATGACATCGTGATTGTAGATAATAATTCGGTTAACGATAGTGTCAAAGAGTTATCCAGGGCGCTATCCCCTATTAAGATTATTACTAGTTTAGAAAATAGAGGATATGCGAATGGGAACAATATTGGAATAAAGTATGCTGAGGATAATGGATATGATTACATTTGTATATTAAACAATGATACACTAATTGAAGTTGATTTTTTGGAATCGTGTAAACGAGAACTAGAAGATAATTCCTCTGTTGCTTTTGTTAGTCCAGTGTTAGTTGAATATAAAAATAATAACTTGGTACAATCTACAGGTGGTGATATTTTTATTAATAGAGGAATTGTAACTTTAAAAAATCATGGTGCTCAGAGAGACAAACTTCCTTCTAAAATCGAAAGTGACTATATTGGGGGAGCGTGTTTGATGTTCAAAACCTCTATCTTGAAAATTATTGGATATATACCGGAAAGCTATTTTCTATTTTATGAAGAAACTGAATGGTGTTATAGAGCTAAAAAGTTAGGCTATAAGAATATATGTCTTACTCAAAGTTATGTTTATCATAAAGGTTCGGTCTCTATAAAAGCGGTCAATGGACTTCAAGAATATTTAATGGCGAGAAATAGAGTTGTATTTGTTCGTAGAAATGTAAATAGTAAACTAAGGTATACTGTTTTCTTGATCTATTTATTCATGCAACAACTTTATCATTGCTTCTCGAGAAGGGATTGTTCTAAAAGAAAGTATAAATATTATTTAGATGGTGTATTTAATAGAATTGATCCATCCTACCCATTTATTTTCATAAACGAATAAGTTACTGCTTATAACTGTAGATGCACTAAGGTAATTAGATTAAATAAGCAAAGAGAGTGGTCATTATAGGATCATAATTTAAAATAGTTAGGTGAAACATGGAAGTGTTTGATATATCTCAAATAAAAACAAAAATAGTCGCATTTGATTTTTTTGATACTGTTGTACATAGGAATTGTCATCCTGAGCAAACTTTGTATCAGTGGGCTAAGGAAATGGCTTTGGAGCTGAATTTTGATGTATCTCCTGCAATATTATACAAGGTTAGAAAAAGTGTCGAAAACGATAAAGAGTTAGGCACTGAAGAAATGTGTTATCTAGATCTTTTGTCTGGAATTTACGATAAAATTAAAGATAAGATAAAAATTATATCAAAAGAAGAGTTTATTCATAGAGCTAAAACTCTAGAGTTGAAAATTGAATTACAACATATTTACTTGGATTCGGAAATTAAAGAAGTTTTAAAAAGATTGAAAAGTGATTCAAAACAGATTATCCTAGTTTCTGATTTTTATACTGATAAAGAATTAATAGAAACTGTATTAAAAAAGTTTGAAATTTTTGATTATTTCTCTTCTATCTATATTTCGAGTGAGAAAGCTTGCCGTAAATCTACAGGAAATTTATATAAGTTAATTTTAAAAGAATTAGGCTTAAATCCTATAGACATTACCATGATAGGAGATAATTATAAATCTGATTATGAAGTACCGCGTTCTCTAGGATTAAATGCTATTTATAGACAATACATAGATAAAAATACAACGGTAGCAGAGAAAGAGTTGGTAAGACTCTATAATCAAATTTTATTTTCTAACAGTAAAAAAGCACCGTTTAATATTTTTTTAGCTGACATCGTATTCTTTATTTCGAAATTGCATAAAAAGATGATTCAAGATGATGTTCAAATAGCACTCTTTTGCTCAAGAGAAGGACAGTTATTGAAAAGACTTTTTGATATATATCAAGATACTTTTTTGGGGAAAAATCAAAAGATTTGTACAGAATATTTTTATGTTTCTAGACGATCGACATTATATTCTTCTTTTACTTCTTTAGAGAATGAAGAATTTGAGATGATTTTTCGTCAATATAAAAAAATTACATTACAAAATTTCTTGTTAAATTTAAACTTTTCTGATAATGAAATCATATTGATTTGTCAAGATTTAAAAGAGAAACCAACATATGTATTAACAGTAGACGATCATTTATTAGAGAAATTAAAAAAACATCCTCAGTTCATTACGAAGTTCAATAAAGAGAAAAAAGACAGTCAATTACTACGTGATTATATAGAACGTTTAACTAAAAACCAAAATGAAGTATATTTAGTCGATGTGGGTTGGAAAGGAACGATACAAGATAGTATCAAAAAGGCTCTTCCAGACAAGAGAATAGTAGGTTATTATCTAGGATTGATGCTCAATGTTTACTCAGTAGAAAATAAAACGAATAAAACTGGTCTATTATTTTCTGATTATCCAAATAAATCGGAATTTTATGATATTGTGAGTAGAAATTTTGAATTTTATGAAGATATTTTTGTAGCAGATCATGGTCCAGTTTTGAAATATAAAAAAGATAGTGAAATTATTCCCATTCTTGAAGATGATAAGAAACATGTGAGTATTTATCAGGCAGTTAAAGATTATCAAGAAGAGTTAGTATTTGGATTTTCAGAAATTTTGGAAGCTTATAAGAAAATGAAGTTTCTCCCTTTTGAACAAAAAAGTCTATGGCTAATGATGTCGCTAAAAAAAGAATGTATTTATATACCTAAGTTACAATCATTTTCTGAATCTTTAAAAGAAAAAGTTGTTGAAAATTTTGGTGAGATAGTAACTCTTAAGACTACGAAAAAATCTTTAAAAACGTTATTAAGAGAGAAAAGCGATCTACTTTGGGTTGATTTCGTTTATAGATTGTTTGGTGGTGTCAATTTCCTATTTATTCCAGAATTATATACAAGAGTTATATTTTTATTGAAATATTTAGATTTGAAATTGAGGTTGAAAAATTATGGGGAATAAATCCATAAAGTTGAATGCATTATTAAATATTGTCCTGACGCTATCAAATATCATCTTCCCATTAATCACTTTTCCTTATATATCTAGAATATTGAATCCAACTGGTATAGGTTTAACTTCATTTTTTAGTTCAATAGGGAATTATGGTATTTTACTTGCTTCTCTGGGAATTTCAACTTATGGTATCAAAGCAGTAGCAAGTGTTAGAGATGATAGAGACAAGTTGTCAAAGGTAGTGCAGGAGTTAATGATTATAAACGTTGCTATGTCTATAATAACAACTGCAATACTATTACTTTTGACTATATTTATAACACAATTGAATAAAGAATTTTCACTCTTATTGCTCACATGTGGGACAATTTTATCTTCTCCTTTTGCCTTAAATTGGTTGTATAGTGGAATGGAAGAATATACTTATATTACTACCCGGTCAGTAGTGTTTAAAATTTTATCATTAATATTGATTTTTCTACTTGTGAAAAGGCCAGAGGATTATATTGTTTTTGCTAGTATTTCATTGTTTTCTTCTCTAAGTTCAAATATCTTAAATCTATGGCATAGCCGACATTTCATTAATATTAAATTATATAAAAATTTACAATTTAAACATCATTTTAAACCAATGTGGTATTTATTTGCCTCATTACTTGCGGTAAATATTTATACTAATTTAGATACAGTTATGCTCGGTTTTATTAATGGTAATGAGGCTGTGGGATACTATTCTGTGGCATCAAAGGTTAAGTGGATTTTGCTTTCTCTTATTACATCTATTAGTGCAGTTTTGCTACCGAGACTTTCATTTTATATTAGTAAAAATGACACCTCGAATTTTAGAAAAATATTAAAGGAGTCATCTGCGGTTATATTTTTTATTGCGATTCCATTGATGGTATTCTTTATTGTAGAGGCGAAAGATAGTATCTTATTACTAGGAGGAAGTCAGTATCTTCCTGCGACCTTAGCCATGCAAATACTTATGCCAATTTTACTTATTTCTGGTTTCTCGAATATTACAGGAAATCAAATATTGATTCCAATGAATAGAGAAAAATATTTTATGGTTGCAGTAACGATTGGTGCTGTGATTAATCTTATTTTGAATCTACTGTTAATGCCTAATTTTGGAATTATTGGTGCTTCTGTCGCAACTCTTTTTGCGGAATTGTCGCAGATGATGGTACAACTACATTTTTCAAAAGAATATTTAGTATCAAATATATCGATAAAGAGTTTGGTTAATGTGATAATTGCAACAGTTGTTTCTACAATACCACTAATCATTTTGAATCAGCTGATAACGATAACTATACCATTTTATTCTCTAATGCTAGCAGGTTTTGCTTTCTTTTCATTATATTTAGTAATTCTGCTTTTATTAAAGGAGGAAGTGACGATTCAATTATTTTCTCTTCTTGCAAAGAAGAAGTAAATTGGTCAGAAATTGAAATGTATAAACAAATAAAGAATTTAATTATTGATTTAGGAGGAAATCATGAAGATAATGCTAGTTTTTGGTACACGTCCAGAAGCGATAAAAATGTGTCCATTAGTGAATGAGTTGAAAAAACAGGCAGATATGGAAACAGTTGTTTGTGTAACTGGTCAACACAAGGAGATGGTTAGCCCTGTTTTGGAATTGTTTGGAGTTCAACCAGACTATGATTTAGAAATAATGAAAGCTAATCAAACCTTGTTCTCTATAACAACAAGTATTTTAGAAAAAATTAAACCTGTTTTAGAAGAAGAACAACCAGATATTGTTCTAGTTCATGGTGACACTACTACAACATATGCAGCAGCTTTGGCAGCATTTTATCTTGGAATTAAGGTTGGCCATGTTGAAGCTGGGTTACGAACTTACAACCTGCAAAGTCCCTTCCCAGAAGAATTTAATAGACAATCGACTTCTATTATTGCAAATTATCATTTTGCTCCAACTGAATTGGCTAAAGAAAATCTTTTAAAAGAGGGTAGAGAGAATGTTTATGTAACTGGAAATACAGTTATTGATGCACTTACAACTACAGTACAAAAGGATTATACACACCCTGATTTGGATTTAAACGTTGACACTCGTCTTATTCTACTAACTGCTCATAGACGTGAAAATCTCGGAGAACCTATGAAACACATGTTTAGAGCTGTTAAACGAGTTTTAAATGAATACGATGATGTTAAGGTAATTTATCCAATTCATAAAAATCCCTTGGTGCGTGAAACAGCTGCGGAAATTTTTGGAGACACAGAACGTATTCAGATTATTGAACCTTTGGATGTTCTTGATTTTCATAATTTCATGAATCATAGTTATATGATTTTAACTGATTCAGGAGGAGTTCAGGAAGAGGCTCCTTCTTTAGGAAAACCTGTATTGGTCATGCGAGATACGACAGAAAGACCTGAAGGAGTAGCTGCCGGAACGTTGAAATTGGTTGGAACTGATGAGGAGACTATTTATCAAAACTTTAAGATGCTTTTAGACGATTCCGAAGAATATAAAAAAATGAGTCAAGCTAGTAATCCTTATGGAAATGGTGATGCTAGTAAACAGATAGTTCGTATTTTACGCGGAATTTAAGCGAGGCTAGGTAAAGTAATAATATAGAAAGGTACCCTACTATGAAAGGTATTATTCTAGCAGGTGGTTCGGGGACACGTTTATATCCTTTGACCCGAGCTGCATCAAAACAACTTATGCCGGTTTATGATAAACCGATGATTTACTATCCACTTTCAACATTGATGTTGGCTGGAATTAGGGATATTTTGATAATCTCAACTCCTCAAGATTTGCCTCGTTTTAAAGAGCTCCTTCAAGACGGATCTGAGTTTGGGATTAAACTTTCTTATGCAGAGCAACCTAGTCCAGATGGTTTGGCACAATCCTTTATCATTGGGGAAGAGTTTATTGGTGATGATAGCGTTGTTCTAATCTTAGGCGACAATATCTATCATGGGCCTGGTCTTTCTAAGATGCTACAAAAGGTAGCAAGTAAGGAGTCAGGGGCAACTGTGTTTGGCTACCATGTGAAGGATCCAGAGCGCTTTGGTGTGGTTGAGTTTGACAAGGATATGAACGCTATTTCTATCGAAGAAAAACCAGAACACCCTCGTTCAAACTATGCAGTTACAGGACTCTATTTTTATGATAATGATGTAGTGGAAATTGCCAAGAGTATTAAACCAAGTCCTCGTGGTGAATTGGAAATTACAGACGTTAACAAGGCTTACCTAGATCGTGGAGATTTGTCCGTTGAGGTTATGGGACGTGGTTTTGCTTGGCTGGATACTGGAACTCATGAAAGTTTACTAGAGGCTTCACAGTACATCGAAACAGTGCAACGGATGCAAAATGTTCAGGTGGCAAACTTGGAAGAAATTGCTTACCGCATGGGTTATATCAGTCGCGAAGATGTGTTGGCCTTAGCTCAACCGCTTAAGAAAAATGAATACGGACAGTATCTGCTCCGTTTGATTGGAGAAGCATAGATGACAGACAATTTTTTCGGTAAGACACTTGCAGTACGCAAGGTTGAAGCTATTCCAGGTATGTTGGAGTTTGATATCCCTGTGCATGGGGACAACCGTGGCTGGTTTAAAGAAAATTTCCAAAAGGAAAAAATGCTTCCACTTGGATTTCCAGAGTCTTTCTTTGCAGAAGGAAAATTACAAAACAACGTCTCTTTTTCTCGTAAGAATGTTCTTCGTGGTTTGCACGCAGAACCATGGGATAAGTACATCTCTGTAGCAGATGGTGGGAAAGTTCTGGGCTCTTGGGTTGATCTACGCGAGGGCGAAACCTTTGGGAATACTTATCAGACGGTTATTGATGCTAGCAAGGGAATTTTTGTTCCTCGAGGCGTGGCCAATGGCTTTCAAGTCCTATCAGATACAGTTTCTTATAGTTATCTGGTCAATGATTACTGGACTCTCGAACTCAAACCCAAGTATGCCTTTGTAAACTACGCTGATCCGAGCCTTGGTATTGAATGGGAAAATCTTGCAGAAGCAGAGGTTTCAGAAGCTGATAAAAATCATCCACTACTTAAGGATGTAAAACCTTTGAAAAAAGAGGATTTGTAAAAAGGAAAGAATATGACTGAATACAAAAATATTATCGTGACAGGAGGAGCTGGTTTT
Organism: Streptococcus infantis; assembly: GCF_047465525.1. Taxonomy (GTDB): domain Bacteria; phylum Bacillota; class Bacilli; order Lactobacillales; family Streptococcaceae; genus Streptococcus; species Streptococcus infantis_R. Next base: position 46,932 of record NZ_JASGZS010000012.1, read on the forward strand.
ATCGGATCCAACTTTGTCCATTATGTTTACAAGAATTTTCCAGATGTTCACGTGACAGTCTTGGACAAGTTGACTTATGCTGGAAACCGCGCTAATATTGAGGAAATTTTAGGTGATCGTGTTGAGTTAGTTGTTGGTGACATTGCTGATGCAGAGGTGGTAGACAAATTGGCAGCTCAAGCTGATGCTATCGTTCATTATGCAGCGGAAAGTCACAATGACAATTCGCTGAATGATCCATCACCATTTATCCATACCAACTTCATCGGAACCTATACTCTTTTGGAAGCGGCTCGCAAATATGATATTCGTTTCCACCATGTGTCTACAGACGAAGTTTATGGTGATCTTCCTCTACGTGAGGATTTGCCAGGTCATGGTGAAGGTCCAGGTGAGAAATTTACTGCTGAAACCAAATACAATCCAAGCTCTCCTTACTCATCAACTAAGGCAGCTTCAGACTTGATTGTCAAAGCCTGGGTACGATCATTTGGTGTCAAGGCAACGATTTCTAACTGTTCAAACAATTATGGTCCTTATCAACACATTGAAAAATTTATCCCACGCCAGATTACCAACATTCTAAGTGGAATTAAGCCAAAACTTTACGGTGAGGGTAAGAACGTTCGTGACTGGATTCATACCAATGACCATTCTTCAGGTGTTTGGACAATCTTGACAAAAGGGCGAATTGGTGAAACCTACTTGATTGGGGCTGATGGCGAGAAAAACAACAAGGAAGTTTTGGAACTTATCCTTAAGGAAATGGGACAACCTGCGGATGCCTATGATCATGTGACTGACCGTGCAGGACATGACCTTCGTTATGCTATTGATGCAAGCAAGCTCCGTGATGAGTTAGGGTGGAAACCTGAATTTACTAACTTTGAAGCTGGGCTCAAGGAAACAATCAAGTGGTATACAGATAACCAAGAATGGTGGAAAGCAGAGAAAGAAGCTGTTGAAGCCAACTACGCTAAAACACAAGAGGTTCTTGAAAAATAAAAGGCAGAAACTTTCTGCTTTTTATTGCTATACCGAAGAATTGTGAATCAGTTGAAAGGAAGAAAGATGATTTTAATTACAGGAGCAAATGGCCAATTAGGAACGGAACTTCGCTATTTATTGGATGAGCGTAATGAAGAATATGTTGCGGTTGATGTGGCTGAGATGGATATTACCAATGCAGAAATGGTTGAGAAGGTTTTTGAAGAGGTGAAACCGACTTTAGTTTACCATTGTGCAGCCTACACCGCAGTTGATGCAGCAGAGGATGAAGGGAAGGAATTGGATTTCGCCATCAATGTTACGGGGACAGAAAATGTCGCAAAAGCATCCGAAAAGTATGGAGCAACTCTAGTCTACATCTCTACAGATTATGTCTTTGATGGTAAGAAGCCAGTTGGACAAGAATGGGAAGTCGATGACCGACCAGACCCACAAACTGAATATGGTCGTACTAAGCGTATGGGAGAGGAGCTTGTAGAAAAACACGTTTCAAACTTCTATATTATCCGTACCGCCTGGGTTTTTGGAAATTACGGCAAAAACTTCGTCTTCACGATGCAAAATCTTGCAAAAACTCATAAGACCTTGACAGTTGTAAATGATCAACATGGTCGCCCAACCTGGACGCGTACCTTGGCCGAGTTCATGACTTTCCTAGCTGAAAATCGCAAGGAATTTGGTTATTATCATTTGTCAAATGATGCGACGGAAGACACAACTTGGTATGACTTTGCAGTTGAAATTTTGAAGGATACAGATGTCGAAGTCAAGCCAGTAGACTCAAGCCAATTTCCTGCCAAAGCTAAACGTCCACTAAACTCAACAATGAGTCTGGCTAAAGCTAAAGCTACTGGATTTGTCATCCCAACTTGGCAAGATGCCTTGAAAGAATTTTACAAACAAGACCTTAAAAAATAAATGTTGAAATATTGCTATAAAGTATATTTTGAACTAGAGATATTTTAGGATTAGTGCCTTATCACTCATGCTAAAGGATGAAATAGTTTTATTAGAGAAGTCGAACTATGTGTGCTAGACACTCGCACTAGGAAATAGATTTATAGAATTTTCTTTTGGACAGTTGCGGAAAATAGGACCAATTTTCCAGTAATTTTATAAAAAGGCGGAGGAGGTAAAAACTCAATTTGAAGATAAAATTGAGTAAATCTTTCCGTTATAAAACGCATAGTATCAAGTTTTTTTGAACATTTGATATTATGCGTTTTCTTATTTTAAGGGGGCGTTTGCCCAGCCGTTTTCTTTTTATTTACCCACCGATGAAATCGTCGGATAATTATAAAAATTCAAGAAAAAGCTTGCGTAAATGTTAGAAAATTCGAGCACGAATGTATTTTTTGTGTTATAATATTCTGTGAGTAGTTATGCCTTGGTGTAGCTATTAAAAATAGAAGTGTGAAACTGGTAAGATAGAGAGGACGCAGTGTAATGACTAGGAATGGTTTTTTTACAGGCTTAGATATCGGAACTAGCTCTATTAAAGTGTTGGTTGCAGAGCTTGTAAATGGTGAAGTAAATGTAATTGGCGTAAGTAATGCCAAAAGTAAAGGTGTCAAAGATGGGATTATCGTTGACATCGAAGCAGCAGCGACTGCTATTAAGTCTGCAATTTCTCAAGCAGAAGAAAAAGCAGGAATTTCAATCAAGTCTGTAAACGTTGGTTTGCCAGCTAATTTGCTACAAGTTGAGCCAACTCAGGGCATGATTCCGGTGACATCAGATACAAGAGAAATTACAGATCAAGATGTTGAAAATGTTGTTAAATCAGCTTTGACTAAAAGTATGACTCCAGACCGTGAAGTTATCACCTTTATTCCAGAGGAATTTGTCGTAGATGGATTCCAAGGAATTCGTGATCCTCGCGGGATGATGGGTGTGCGTTTGGAAATGCGCGGTCTCTTGTACACTGGCCCACGTACGATTCTCCATAATCTTCGTAAAACTGTAGAGCGTGTAGGCATTCAAGTTGATAACGTGATTATTTCACCTCTTGCAATGGTTCACTCTGTCTTGAATGAAGGTGAACGTGAGTTTGGTGCGACTGTTATCGACATGGGTGGTGGCCAAACGACGGTTGCCACTATTCGCAACCAAGAACTTCAATATACAAATGTCAACCAAGAGGGTGGCGATTATGTTACAAAAGACATTTCAAAAGTTCTCAAGACTTCTAAGAAAATTGCAGAAGGTCTAAAATTGAACTATGGAGAAGCTTATCCACCACTAGCTAGCAAGGAAACTTTCCAAGTTGAAGTGATCGGTGAAGTTGAACCAGTTGAAGTGACTGAAGAATACTTGGCTGAGATTATTTCGGCAAGACTTAAGCACATTTTTGAGCAAATTAAGCAAGATTTGGAAAGACGTCACCTATTAGACTTGCCAGGAGGTATTGCTTTGATTGGTGGAAATGCCCTCCTTCCAGGTGTCGTTGAATTGGCCCAAGAAGTATTTGGAGTCCGTGTTAAGTTATTCGTACCAAATCAAGTTGGGATTCGTAATCCTGCTTTTGCCCATGTCATTAGCTTGTCAGAATTCGCTGGAAGCCTTACTGAAGTGAATGTTCTAGCTCAGCGAGCAATTCGAGGGGAACATGCTTTAAGCCACCAGCCACTTGACTTTAGAAGTTCAGCTCAACCTGTTTCACCTGTTTCTCCACGACCAGTATTTAATACAGTGACAACACCTGAGCCTGAAACAAACCAATCTGTTGAACCAGTAGCTCCTCTTCAATCGGAAGAAAAGAGCAGAGGTAAATTAACGGATCGTTTCCGTAGCTTGATTGGAAGCATGTTTGACGAATAAAATAGAGGAATATAAATATGACATTTTCATTTGATACAGCAGCAGCACAAGGTGCAGTAATTAAAGTAATCGGTGTCGGCGGTGGTGGTGGAAATGCCATCAACCGTATGGTTGACGAAGGCGTTTCTGGAGTTGAATTTATCGCAGCCAACACAGATGTACAAGCTTTGAGCAGTACAAAAGCTGAGACAGTTATTCAGCTCGGCCCTAAATTGACTCGCGGACTTGGTGCAGGAGGTCAACCTGAAGTTGGTCGTAAAGCTGCGGAAGAAAGCGAAGAAGTATTGACAGAAGCAATCAGCGGTGCTGATATGGTCTTCATCACTGCTGGTATGGGTGGTGGTTCTGGTACAGGTGCTGCACCAGTTATCGCTCGTATTGCAAAAAGTCTTGGTGCTTTGACAGTCGGTGTTGTTACTCGCCCATTTGGTTTTGAAGGAAGCAAACGTGGACAATTTGCTATCGAAGGGATTAACGAACTTCGTGAGCATGTTGATACACTCTTGATTATCTCAAACAACAACTTGCTAGAAATCGTTGACAAGAAGACTCCACTTCTTGAAGCATTGAGTGAAGCAGATAACGTTCTTCGTCAAGGTGTGCAAGGGATTACAGATTTGATTACAAATCCTGGTTTGATCAACTTGGACTTTGCAGACGTTAAGACTGTTATGGCCAATAAAGGTAACGCCCTTATGGGAATTGGTATCGGTAGCGGTGAAGAACGTGTTGTAGAAGCTGCTCGTAAAGCAATCTACTCACCACTTCTTGAAACAACTATTGATGGTGCTGAGGATGTTATCGTTAACGTAACTGGTGGTTTGGACTTGACTTTGATTGAAGCTGAAGAAGCATCAGAAATTGTGAACCAAGCAGCTGGGCATGGAGTTAACATCTGGCTTGGAACATCTATTGATGAGACAATGAAAGACGAAATCCGCGTGACGGTTGTTGCGACAGGAGTACGTCAGGATAAAGTTGAGAAAGTTGTAACTCCTCAACCACGCCAAGCAACACACCGCGAACCTGCTCGAACTAGTCATGCGCAGACTTTTGATCGTAATTTTGATATGGCTGATACAGCAGAAATTCCAACTCCAAGTTATCGTCGTCAAGAAGCTCCAAAGGCATCAGCTTTTGGTGACTGGGACTTGAGACGCGATGCTATCGTTCGTCAAGGAGAGCCAGTTGTTTCTCCAGTGGAACGTTTTGAAGTTCCAGCAGCTACGGATGAAGATGAGTTGGAAACACCACCATTCTTTAAAAATCGTTAATGAAGATGAATTTAAAAGAAAATACGAACCTTGTTTTTCAACAGATATCGAATGCAGTTCAGGAAGCTGGTCGTGAAAACGACTCGGTTTCTGTGATTGCGGTGACCAAATATGTAGATGTTGAAACAGCCTCAGCTTTGGTTTCGCAAGGAGTGCAACACATTGGTGAGAACCGTGTTGATAAATTTCTTGACAAGTATCATGCTCTAAGTGATAAGAATCTTACCTGGCATTTGATTGGAACCTTACAGAGACGTAAAGTCAAGGAAGTGATTTCTTATGTGGATTATTTTCATGCTTTAGATTCCTTAAAGCTAGCTCAGGAAATTCAAAAACGAGCAGACCACAAGATTAAGTGCTTTTTGCAAGTAAATATTTCTAAGGAAGAAAGTAAGCACGGTTTTTCGAAAGAAGAATTGTTAGCCCTCTTACCAGAACTTTCAGAATTAGACCGGATTGAGTACGTTGGATTGATGACCATGGCTCCGTTTGAAGCAACAAGTCAAGAGTTACAGGAGATATTTAAAGAAACGCAAGAATTGCAAAAAACCATTCAAGAAAAGCATCTCCCCAATATGCCGATGACAGAACTCAGTATGGGAATGAGTCGAGACTTCGAAGAAGCGATTCAATGTGGTTCAACTTTCGTTCGAATCGGCACAGCATTTTTTAAGTAGGAAATAACCATGTCACTAAAAAATAAATTTGAAAAGTTTATAGATTATTTCACTGAAGATGGAGAAGAGGTGGCGCCAAACGTTGCTGAATTAAAGCCTGAAAAAACGCTAACATCAGTTTCTGCCCCCATGGAAGAACTTCCACAAGCTCAACAACTTCCCCAGCCTTCACAAGTGAATTCAAAGGAAAAAAATATTACGCGCCTTCATGCTCGTCAGCAAGAATTAGCGATGAAGAGTCATCGTAGTACAGAAAAGGTAACCATTGATGTTCGTTATCCTCGTCGCTACGAAGATGCAACGGATATCGTTGATTTACTAGCAGGCAATGAAAGTATTTTAATCGATTTCCAATACATGACTGAAGTACAAGCGCGTCGTTGTCTAGACTATTTAGATGGAGCTCGTCATGTACTTGCTGGTGAATTAAGAAAGGTTGCAAATACCATGTACCTTTTGACACCAGTAGGAGTTGTGGTTAACATTGAAGATATTCGTTTACCTGAGGGAACTCATGGTGAAGAGTTTGATTTCGATATGAAGAGAAAACGAGTGAGATAATGATATTTCTAGTTCGCTTTATTCAAAACGCTACAGATATCTATTCTATGATACTTGTAGCGTTTGCTCTCTTATCCTGGTTTCCAACTGCCTATGAGACTAGAGCAGGTCGTTTGTTGACTAATTTAGTCAAACCGATTCTTCAACCCCTGAGACGTTTGCCACTAAGTATTGGTGGTTTAGATTTTTCAGTCTGGGTGGCTGTCATCTTGGTTCATCTTGTTGGAAACTATCTCATTCGTTTTCTTTATATACTAGCATGAGAAAAGATATCTATCAGCATTTTTCAGTCGAGGATATACCTTTTATTGATAAAGGTTTGGAGTGGCTCAGGCAGGTTGAGGAGCACTACGCTCCCATCTTAACTCCCTTTATCAACCCTCATCAGGTCTTTATTTTAAAGACATTGGGCAATCATCAAGGAATTAAAGTTTTTTCTAGCAATGATTTTATAGCTAGCGAGTATAGTCGTGTACTACTTGCACCAGATTATTTCATACCGACTTTGACGGATTTTGAAATGGACTTGCTTGAGATTGTTTATTCTAGCAAGTTTGACCAATTGACTCATTCCAAGATTTTAGGAACTGTTCTGAATCGTCTGGGAATCGATCGCAAGTTATTTGGTGATATATTGGTAACAGAAAATAGAGCTCAAATCATTGTGGACCAAAAATTCACTTCTCTCTTTCAAGATGGGATTCAAAAGATTGCTCGATTACCTGTCAAACTTGAAGTCAAATCCTTTGAAGAATTGGTAGAAGCCGAGAGTGATTATCAGGAAAAGGAAGTTTTAGTTCCGAGTATGCGCTTGGATGCTTTCTTGTCAAATGTTCTGAAATTGTCTCGCTCTCAGACAGCTGAGTTATTAGAAAGAAAATATGTTCAGGTAAATTACCATCTGGTTGAAAAATCTGATTATCAAGTTAAGATTGGTGATTTAGTAAGTGTCAGACGTTTTGGAAGAATTAGTGTTCTGAGAGAAAATGGTCAGACAAAAAGGGATAAGAAGAAATTGACAATACAATTATTATTAAGTAAGTGAGGGGAAAATATGCCAATTACATCGTTAGAGATTAAGGATAAAAGCTTTAGTACTAAGTTTAGAGGTTTTGATCCTGAAGAAGTTGATGAATTTCTCGATATTGTAGTTCGAGACTATGAAACATTGGTTCGAAGTAACCATGATAAAGAGCAACAAATTAGAAATTTAGAAGAGCGTTTGTCTTATTTTGATGAGATGAAAGATTCATTGAGTCAGTCTGTTTTAATTGCTCAAGATACTGCTGAGCGAGTTAAACAAGCAGCTACTGAACGCTCTCATAATATCATTCATCATGCTGAACAGGAATCACAACGTTTGCTTGATGAAGCTAAGTACAAGGCAAATGAAATTTTACGTCAAGCAACTGATAATGCTAAGAAGGTTGCGATTGAGACAGAAGAACTGAAGAATAAGAGTCGTGTCTTCCATCAACGCTTGAAATCTACAATTGAAAGTCAATTGGCAATCGTTGATTCATCTGATTGGGAAGAAATTTTACGTCCAACAGCAACTTATTTACAAACTAGTGATGAAGTCTTTAAAGAGGTGGTTAGAGAGGCTTTGGGGGAAAATATTTCAGCATTTCATGAGGAGGAATCCAATGATTTGACTCGTCAGTTTTCACCTGAAGAGGTTGCTGAGCTCCAAGCACGTATAGAAGCAACTAATCGTGAATTGATGGAAGCACAGGATGAATCAACTTTATCTGACTTATCTTCGTTAGTAAATAATGAAATGAGTTCTGAGTCTAAAGAGGATTCAGAATAACAATTTCTCAACATTTATAATTGTAAAATCTGAGAACAAGATCTAATCAAACATATTTCCAGCGAGTAGGAGATGGTGGAAGTCCTACAATCCCTGTTGATGAGATTATCCTCTCAAGTTATCAAGTCTGAAGTTAGTAGGATTTGACGTTGCCCACGTTACGGGAAAAGAGGGAGAAAGACTAGTTCTTTTTCCGAACAAAGGTGGTACCACGATTTTCGTCCTTTTTAGCGAATCGTGGTTTTTAATTTGTCTATATAAAAAAGGAGATATCATGAAACTCAAAGAAACTTTAAATCTTGGGAAAACTGACTTCCCAATGCGTGCAGGCCTTCCTACAAAAGAGCCAGTATGGCAAAAAGAGTGGGAAGAAGCAAAATTGTATCAACGTCGTCAAGAGTTGAATGAAGGGAAACCTCACTTCACTCTTCATGATGGACCTCCGTACGCTAACGGAAATATCCACGTTGGTCATGCTATGAACAAGATTTCAAAAGATATCATTGTTCGTTCTAAGTCTATGTCAGGATTCTACGCGCCATATATCCCAGGTTGGGATACACATGGTCTGCCAATCGAGCAAGTCTTGGCAAAACAAGGTGTTAAACGCAAAGAAATGGACTTGGTTGAGTACTTGAAACTTTGCCGTGAATACGCTCTTTCTCAAGTAGATAAACAACGCGAAGACTTCAAGCGCTTGGGTGTTTCTGGTGACTGGGAAAATCCATATGTGACTTTGACTCCTGACTATGAAGCGGCCCAAATCCGTGTCTTCGGTGAGATGGCTAACAAAGGTTATATCTATCGTGGTGCAAAACCAGTTTACTGGTCTTGGTCATCTGAGTCAGCTCTTGCTGAAGCGGAAATTGAATACCATGACTTGGTATCAACTTCTCTTTACTATGCCAACAAAGTCAAAGATGGCAAAGGTGTCCTAGACACTGATACTTATATCGTTGTTTGGACAACAACTCCATTTACTATCACTGCTTCTCGTGGTTTGACTGTTGGTGCGGATATTGATTACGTTTTGGTTCAACCTGCTGGTGAAGCCCGTAAGTTTGTGGTTGCTGCTGAATTGTTGAACAGCTTGTCTGAAAAATTTGGTTGGACGGATGTTCAAGTTTTGGCTACTTACCGTGGTTCAGAATTGAACCACATCGTGACAGAGCACCCATGGGATACTGCAGTAGATGAACTTGTTATTCTTGGTGAACACGTTACAACAGACTCAGGTACTGGTATCGTCCATACAGCTCCTGGTTTTGGTGAGGACGACTATAATGTTGGTATTGCTAACGGACTTGAAGTTGCTGTGACAGTTAACGAACGCGGGCTTATGATGGCTAATGCTGGTGCTGAGTTTGAAGGCCAATTCTATGATAAGGTTGTTCCAACGGTTATCGAAAAACTTGGTGATTTACTTCTTGCTCAAGAAGAAATCTCTCACTCATACCCATTTGACTGGCGTACGAAAAAACCAATCATCTGGCGTGCAGTTCCACAATGGTTTGCTTCAGTATCAAAATTCCGTCAAGATATTTTAGATGAAATCGAAAAAGTGAAATTCCATTCAGAATGGGGTAAAGTCCGTCTTTACAACATGATCCGTGACCGTGGTGACTGGGTTATCTCTCGTCAACGTGCTTGGGGAGTTCCTCTTCCAATCTTCTACGCAGAAGATGGCACACCAATCATGACAGCTGAAACGATTGAACATGTAGCTCAACTCTTTGAAGAGCATGGTTCAATCATCTGGTGGGAACGTGATGCTAAAGACCTATTACCAGAAGGATTTACACATCCAGGTTCACCAAATGGAGAGTTCAAGAAAGAAACTGACATCATGGACGTATGGTTTGACTCAGGTTCATCATGGAATGGTGTCGTGGTTAACCGTCCAGAACTCAAATACCCAGCTGACCTCTACCTTGAAGGTTCAGACCAATACCGTGGTTGGTTCAACTCTTCTCTTATCACATCTGTTGCCAACCATGGTGTGGCACCATACAAACAAATCTTGTCACAAGGATTTGCCCTTGACGGTAAAGGTGAAAAGATGTCTAAATCTCTTGGAAATACCATTGCTCCAAGCGATGTTGAGAAACAATTTGGTGCGGAAATCTTGCGTCTCTGGGTAACAAGTGTTGACTCAAGCAATGACGTGCGTATCTCAATGGATATCTTGAGCCAAGTTTCTGAAACTTACCGTAAGATCCGTAACACTCTTCGTTTCTTGATTGCTAACACATCTGACTTTAATCCAGCTGAGGATACAGTTTCTTACGAAGAACTTCGTTCAGTTGATAAGTATATGACCATCCGCTTTAACCAGCTTGTGAAGACAATTCGTGATGCTTATGCTGACTTTGAATTCTTGACAATCTATAAAGCACTAGTGAACTTTATCAACGTTGATTTGTCAGCCTTCTACCTTGATTTTGCCAAAGATGTTGTCTACATCGAAGGAGCCAAATCATTGGAACGCCGTCAAATGCAAACAGTCTTCTATGATATTTTGGTGAAAATCACTAAGCTTTTGACACCAATCCTTCCTCACACTGCGGAAGAAATTTGGTCATATCTTGAGTTTGAAGCTGAAGACTTTGTTCAATTGTCAGAATTGCCAGAAGCGGAGACATTTGCGAACCAAGAGGAAATCTTGGACACATGGGCAGCCTTCATGGACTTCCGTGGACAAGCTCAAAAAGCCTTGGAAGAAGCGCGTAATGCAAAAGTAATCGGTAAATCACTTGAAGCACACTTGACTGTTTATCCAAACGAAGTTGTGAAAACTCTACTCGAAGCAATAAACAGCAATGTAGCTCAACTTTTGATTGTGTCTGAGTTGACCATCGCAGAAGGACCAGCTCCAGAAGCTGCTGTTAGCTTTGAAGATGTAGCTTTCACTGTAGAACATGCAGCTGGTGAAGTGTGTGACCGTTGCCGTCGTATCGACCCGACAACAGCAGAACGTCATTACCACGCAACCATCTGTGACCACTGCGCAAGCATCGTAGAAGAAAACTTTGCGGACGCAGTTGCTGAAGGATTTGAAGTAAAATAAAAGTAAAAAATGGCGAGGGTAGTCCAAAGGTTAATTTGAAAAGAAAGGCCAATAGCACTCTCCAACATTAAACGCATAATATCAAGACTTTTTGCAAGTCTGGTATTATGCGTTTTTTTATTATGTGACTTTCAGTCCGTCTCGCTCCGTTAGGTGCGAGACAAATAAACCACCCGCTATGCGGGTGCGCGTCGAAGGTTATACCAAAAAAACTCCAAACGCGATACAATAAAGGTGTTCAAGCCAATTGTAAAGCGAAAGGAGAAAAATATGGCACAAAAGGCACATAGTTTATCACACACAAAGTGGATGTGTTCTATCACATTGTGTTCACCCCTAAGTATAGACGAAAAGTCATCTATAATCAATATCGAAGTAGTTTGGGAGAAATATTCCACCGATTATGTAGTTATAAAGGTGTTGAGATTATCGAAGGTCATTTAATGCCTGATCATGTACATATGTTGGTGAGTATTCCACCTAGGATAAGTATTTCAAGTTTCATGGGGTATTTAAAAGGCAAAAGTGCACTCATGATGTTTGATAAACACGCCAACCTCAAGTATAAGTTTGGGAATCGGCATTTCTGGGCGGAAGGTTATTATGTGAGTACAGTAGGGCTTAATGAAGCCACAATTAAGAAATATATTCAAGAGCAGGAAAAGCATGATATAGCACTAGATAAATTGAGTGTAAAAGAATATGAGGATCCCTTTAGGGATAGTGGTAAGTAATACTCACGCCTCTTTAAGAGGCAAGTGACGAGTCAAGAGCAATGAGGCTTGAACAACGTGAAAGCCAGCGTCTTTAGGCGCTGGCTGGTAATTTGGGCTTTTAGCCCTGGTGCAAACCACCCGTTTGACGGGTGGTCATGATTGTAATGCCCTTTTTACCAAGTATCTTTTTTGTATAGTGGATTGAATCCATAATATAGTAGATTGAATCTAAAATCATACATTATGACTGCTAAAAATATTTCTAGAAATTAGTTTGACTTTCCTAATCGAATTGTTCATACCTTATTTCAATCAAATATAGTATAGCACACTGTTGCTTCTAAAATATGGATAGAAATTGATTTGATTTCCCTAGTCAATTTGTTCAGATTTTATTTCATTTTACTATAAAATAAAATTGCTCTTTTTTGTTAGCAGGCTGCTTAAGAAATATCTAAGTCCGTGTGTAAATTTGGAATTCTAGCAGCTAATCAATGTATTCTAGGAAGCTAAGGAAGAGTTTCTAACAAAACATAAAATATATATGTTTGTGTAGTTAAAATTTCTGCTCTTTTTGATTTTAAAAGAACATCAAGTTTTTAAGAAAAAAACTAACAAAATAGAGAAAAACTGTATTTAGATATTATAAAAACTTATATGTATATATTTGGAATGTAATAAACTGAAAGAAATCTAAAGAATAAATTTGATTTATTTAAGTAAAAAGATTATAATAAAATTGTATTTATAATACTACATAAACACAAAAGGAGAAATAAATATGTGTTTTAATCGTAAAAATGCAGAACAAAAGAATTGGCGTATGATCAAAAAAGGAAAACATTTCTTGTTTGGTTGTTCGCTAGTCTTTGCGGTTGGAGCTACACTAGCTACTCCAACGGTTCACGCTGACAGTGTAGAAGCTAAGACAGAAGCTACAAATTCAGCAACACAAAATGAACCTACTGCAGAGGCGACGACCTATGCGGCACCAGCTGCAACTAGCCCAGTTGCGACTGAAGCAGTAGAAGCAAATTCTGCAACAACTGCAGTTTCAGTTGATAAGTATCAACTTGAAGCAGTTTTGGCACAAGCTAAAGCTAAAAGCTTGGATGGTCAAGAAGCTTCAGTTAAAGATGAGGTAGAAGCTGCAATTGCAGAAGCAAAAGCATTAGTTGCGAACGGTTCAGCAAGCCAAGATCAAATCAACCAAAGTGTTGAACGTTTGACTCATGCTGTGGCAAGTGTGAAGGAAGTTACTGAAGCAGCTGAGACAACAGTTGAAACAACATCTGAAGCAACTACAGAATCTTCAGCAACTCCTAAAGTCAGAAGCAAACGTGCTGTTGCTGAAGGTACAACACGTTCAATTGATGAAACTAACCTTGCTCGTGCTATCGTAACCAAAGATAACTTTGAAAGTTTCTTCCAAGAAGGTGGAACTGCTTCCTATGATAAATCAACAGGTACTATTAAGTTGACAGATGACGTTTCAGGTCAAGTTGGTAGTGCTTACCTACGTTTTAAAATTAACTCTGGACAACCTTTTACCTTCACTGGTAAGGTAGATATTGGTAATAAATACGAAGGCAAAACTGATGCAGATGGCCGACCAGGTGGTGATGGAGTTGGTTTCGTCTTCCATACAGGTAAGGTAAATACTATTGGTCAATCTGGAGCCTCTATTGGTATGGGTACTATCAAAAATGCCTTTGGTTTCAAACTAGACTCATGGCACAACACTTCTAACCCAAATGCCAACCAAAATGCATCAGCCGATCCACAATATGGTGGGAGAGCCTGGAAAACAAATGCCTTCGGTTCATTCTACTCATCAAATAATGCTGGTAGGGTAACGACAAGTAGCTCAGCAGCCAAAGCTCTAAATCCAGCTCCAAGTGGCCAATGGGTAGACTTTAAAATTGAATACGATGAAAATAAAAACTTTACAGTAACTTATGGCTCACAAACTTGGACAACGAACTTAAAAAATGCTAACACTAGCATCATGACAACTGACGCTAAGAATGCCTTGACTAAAAATAATCCAACCTTTGCCCTTTCGTTCTTAGGAAGTACAGGTTCTGGTACTAACTTGCAACGCGTTCAGATTGAAAGATTTGAGTTTACAGCGCCACAAATCGTCCACATGAAATTTGTTGATGCAAAAGGTAATGAAATTGAAGCAAGTAGTGCGATTCCAGGTGATGAAAATGAGGTTATTAACCTTAGCACCCAAGACAGCAAAATTGCAGCAGTCGAAGCTAAAGGTTATAAATTAAAGAGAATCGATGCAAGCAAAGCACCTTCATATAACGAAGGAAACAATACCGTTACCCTAACTCCAGGTGGGCAGTTGTTGACTTATGTATTTGCACCAGCTGGACCTACTGTCACTCCAACATTACAAGTTGGCGGTGTTATGACTGAGCCAGGTATCAAGTCAACAGACAATACCATCTCAGGAATTGGTAAAAAAGGCGCAACAATCAAAATTGCTGCTGCTGGTAAGACAATTGTTGATAATGTGACTGTTGCTGAGGATGGTTCTTGGTCTGCAACTCTTCCAACTGGTTTAAATAGCAATATCACTGACCAAGATCAGTTGGTTCCAAGAGATACATTGACAGTTACCCAAACGATCAATGGTGAAGAAAGTGCTGAAACAGAGGTTAAAGTTGGACTTGGTGAATCAGTTGTTCAACCATCTGAATCTTCTTCTGATAAACAAAGTCTTGTTGCAGAAACTACAACAGTAACTTTGAAAGTACCACATGATGCGGGAATTACTTACTTTGATTATCCTAAAGCTGGTAACGCTAGAAGTGAAGTCGCTATTAAACGCGATTCAATTCCAGGGGCATGGACTTCAAAAGACGAATCAAAAGCAGTTGTTAAGTCATACTCTAGTGATGGTTTCTTTGATACTATTGTCCTTGAAATGAAAGAGCAAATCCAACCAGGTAAGGCTAAGGTAGTTTCAAACATTAAAGAAGGTAAATACACAAGTCCTGTTAATTGGAAAGAAATTAATGTAGAAGCAAAACCAGCAGATACAACACCACCAGCAGCTCCAACTGTAAACCCAGTGACAGCAGCCTCTACAGCAGTAACAGGTACAGCTGAGCCAGGCTCAACCGTAGAAGTAACCCTTCAAAATGGACAAAAAGCCTCTGCAAAAGCTGGAGAAAATGGTGAGTTTTCAATTCCAGTTCCAGCTTTGAATGCTGATGATCAAATTAGTGTTACAGCAACAGATGCAGCTAAAAACACATCAACTCCAACTAAAGTTACTGTAAAAGAGACAGTTCGTCCGACCTTACACATTCCATATGATGATCCTGCGACACAAGCCATTTATGTTTACTCTGGTGAAGAAAATAATATTGAGCTAAAGGTAACTGATAATTCAGGTAAGATTGTAAAAGCTTATCTGGCTTTACCACAAGATAACCGCAGTGGGCTTGGTGCAGAAGACACTACCTTCTTAAACGGTAGAACTAAAGGTGGTTTGTATCTTAAGACTGAAGGTATTCATGTAGAAACTACTGCTACAGAGTCAACTCCAGCTATCGTTCGCGTAACTGGTGAAGTTCCTAAAAACACTTACACAGAAAGTAGTGGACAAATCACTCGTTACCTCTTTGCTGAAGATGCGGCGGGTAATACAGGTTATGAACATGTTGGTGATGCGACTACACCAGGACAACTTGGGCGTATCCGTTTTATGTGGAAACCACAAACATTCAAGTATACTGCAGTAGCTCCATCAACACCTATCACATCAAACACTGTTCCAGACGCGAGTGCTATTGAAAAAGCTGTTAAAGATGCAAACCCAACTTTCAGCGACAAGATCGAAAGTGTTTCTGTAGATGGTACTAATGTTAAAGTGACTTATAAGGATGGCAGTACAGATGTTATTCCAGCAGACTCAGTATTCACAATTGAACCAACTGCACCTACAGTAACACCAGTTAAAAATCCATCAAGCCTAACTCAACCAGAAAAAGATGCAGTTAAGAAAGCTGTAGAAACAGCGAACCCAAGTGCAACTAAGGTTGAAGTAGGAACCGATGGTACTACAACACTAACCTACTCAAATGGATCAACAGCTACCTTAAGACCAGGGCAAACAGTTAGTCAAGCAGATATCACAGCACCAGAGGCACCAAGTGTGAACCCAGTTAAAGCTGGAGATGAAGCAATCACAGGTAAAGCTGAGCCAGGTTCAACAGTAGAAGTCACTCTTCCAGGTGGAGCTAAGAAATCAGCGACAGCCG
>NZ_JASGZS010000013.1:0-61588 GCF_047465525.1 Streptococcus infantis
TTTCGGAACTTTGAAAACTTCAAAAAACGGATTTTTATCGCTCTCAACATCAAAAAAGAAAGGACGAAATCCGTCCTTTCTCGATCTTAGATTTTCTTCAACCCACTACAGTTGACAAAGAGCCTGATTTTCATTGAGTATTAGTTTGCTCAAGTCCTATAACTAATGACTTATGCACATAGAATTCTACACCTAATTCTTGATATAAAAAAGCGAACAAGACGGAATTCTGACTCTCAGAAAACTCGTTTTGCTCGCTTTTTATAATTGAGATCAGTTATTGGTTTCAATCTCTAAATTTTGGACAGTTATTACAGCAGTTTCTTTAAACAATGCTACTATTCTGCAATAACTTCCCACGAAATCTATACTTTCTCAAAAGTGTTTCTTGAGTTTGACAGATTCTATTCGTCTTCTTTTTTCTTTCCCATTGCAGCTAAGCCAAGAAGTGCTCCTACAGCTCCCAAGCTTGCAAGGGTAGCAGTTTCTTTTGCGCCTGTTTCAGGGAGAATGTCTTGACGATTTGCAGATGCTTGATAAGTCTTTTCTTGTGACATAGCCTGAGCTACATGTGACTGATCATCCTTGTATTCTGGGAGCTCATGTACAGTTGCCTCTGCTCCATTGACACCACCTGTGAACTCTGGGGCTTCTGCTTGAACAGCTGCTTCTGAACCATTTACTCCACCAGTAAATTCTGGAACATCATGGATAGCTACTTCTGCTCCATTGACATTACCAGTAAACTCTGGTACCTCATGGACAGCTGCTTCTGCTCCATTGATACCACCAGTAAATTCTGGAAGTTCATGACTAGCTGCTTCTGTTCCATTGACATTACCAGTAAACTCTGGAACATCATGGATAGCCGCTTCTGCTCCATTGACACCACCAGTAAACTCTGGAAGTTCATGACTAGCCACTTCTGAACCATTTACTCCACCTGTGAACTCTGCTACTTCATGGATCGCTGGATCTGTTTTACCTGATTCAACTTTCTTAGTTCCGACTAGCATAATCTCATCTCGCGGTGCTTCCACAACTTCGCGAAGTTTTTCAGTACGACTTCCATCCAATGCTACTTCTATGCTGACGCGTTCTTTACCTTTACGACCAGCCTGAGCTACTCGAGTTTCACCTTCTGGAAGTGTTGGATCATCTTGCTTCACGGTCTTAAATCCGAGAGCTTCTTCAACAACTTCAAGGCTTGGCTGACTAAAGCTCAATTCTTTAACGCCATCACCTGGCACAGATGTTCCTTCAAAAGTACCAACTTCGATGACACGATCTTGAGCTTCTTCACGTTCAACCTTAACTGTCTTATGTGTGTCTCCATCTACTTCTATATAAGTCGTTACTTGACCTGCTTTGCCCTCTGAAACAACTTGTTCCTTGCCTTTGGCTAAGAAGGCATTCTCACGACGAACAGTATTAAAGGCGATTGATTCTGTCGTTACTTCAAGGCTTGGTTGCGTTTGAACTAAGACCTTATCTCCTTCAGTCGGAAGATTTGAATGTTTTACTTCCTCTTTCGGAGTCGCTTGAAGTTGGTTGATAGAAGTTAGAGCTGCTTGCAAAGCTTTATCTACTGCATCTTGAGTCTTAGCTTCTTGGATAGATACAAGAGCTTGTTCTGACAACTCAACTAGTTTCTTCTTAGCTTCCTTATCATCACCTAGTTCCTTGGTCTTGTTTTGAATAGCCTCTGCCAAGCTTGCCATTGCCTTGTCGTAGTCAATCTTAGGCTCTTCTGGTTGGACTGGTTCCTCTGGTTTCGGATCCTCTTTCGGAGTCGCTTGAAGCTGGTTGATAGAAGTTAGAGCTGCTTGCAAAGCTTTATCTACTGCATCTTGAGTCTTAGCTTCTTGGATAGATACAAGAGCTTGTTCTGACAACTCAACTAGTTTCTTCTTAGCTTCCTTATCATCACCTAGTTCCTTGGTCTTGTTTTGAATAGCCTCTGCCAAACTTGCCATAGCCTTGTCGTAGTCAATCTTAGGCTCTTCTGGTTGGGCTGGTGTTTCTTCGACACCATAGTTCTCTTCCTTATCAAGGATCGTTTGTAAGGCTGCAGCTGTTTTCAGAACTTCCTGTGGTTTAGCATCACTTGCTGAAAGTTGCTCTGATAATTTATCCAAGTTTGACTTGAAGGCTTGACGTGCCTCTGGAGTGTTCTTCAAGCTTGTTTGGTCAAATTTAACCAACTCATCCTTCCAATTCTTCATAGCTTGGATCAACTCTTCTTTGGTATAAAGAGCGCTACCTTCGCCATGAGTGATAAACTGGTCAACTTGGATACCAATGTTTCTCGTAGTATCATTACGTTTTGGATCCAATTGCAAGGTTACAGCATGCCAACCTTCTTCGAGTCCTGTTAGACGAACGAGAGTCTGATCGCCTTGACGTGTGGCAGCTGTACCACTGAAGTACTTCTTACCGTTGTATTCAGACGCATTACCTAGACCATCTTGATACTCGACTCTTCTACCGTCTAACGTCACCTTGTAGATACCATGACCTGGGTCTACAAAACCTTTAATTTCTAAACCTGTACCGTAGAAGTAGGCTGTTACGCTAGCATTTTTCTTCTGCTCTTCCGTTAAACGACCAAATGACGCCCAAGACTCAGTGTTTTGGTATTTACCTGATGAATTGGTTTCATGGTGCCAACCTGGGCTATAGTCAAGTTGACTAGCCTGATCATCATGACTGACTTGATCTTTTTGAAGCAATTCAGCTTTCATCACTCGAATCGTTGCTTCTGAAGCAAAGCCAAGCAAAGCTTCATCTGAAGCACTCGTCATTTTCACTTTGAAGTCAAAGATAGAGTCAGCTTGCTCCGTAAAGTCAATTGTTGGAATTGTCAAAGTCTTTTCTGTTTCCCCTTCTTGGAAGGTCAAATCAGCTGTTGTATCCTTGTAAACCTTACCGTGAACCCCTGTTCCTGGTTCAGTCACGACATGGACTGTTGCAGCTCCTTTGCTACCACCAACACGTTTAATAGTTACAGTAACTGGTTGGCCTTTTTGAACTTCATAGGTAGTTTCTTTCAACTCAAACATACCTTTACCAGCATTATTGAGCGTGTAAATACCTTCAGTTGCAATAGCTTTGCCAGTTTTGTTGACGAGTTTGATGGTGTGTTCACCTGGAGCCAAGTCATCTGTCTCATAAACCATCTGGCTACGTTTACGAGCCGCATTATTAGTTTGTACGTCTGCAACCTTTTGACCATCCACATAAACTGACATTTCACCGTGATTTGGATCCACTGTAGATACGACATAAGCCTTAGTTCCATTGAAACGGTAGGTTACGCTAGCATCTTTTTGATTGGTCCACATGGATGTTCCACGAACGCCTTCGGATTCGTCATACCAGGTTGTATTTGCTTTATCAGCTGTTGTATTTGAATGGTAATCCAAGCCTAGAGGATAGCCATCTGTTTTTTCGATGCTACTTGGTGTCTTATAAACAGAAAAGTTTGTCAAAATAGGAGTTGCTTGTGAATTCGTGATAGTCACACGAATCTTTTGTGCTTCCACAGGTTGACCTTGGACGAGACGACGATAACCAACAGTCGAACCTTCTCCATATGGAACCCAGCGACCATTGAGCTCAACTTCAACCTTAAATCCAGAGATACGTTGACCTTTAGCAATATCTTCTTTGAGTTCAACTACGTCAAAGCGTCTCTTTTGACCGAGATCCACAGTGAATTCACCTGTCTTGGCATCATTTGACAATGCCCAACTAGTATCATCCTTACCATCTGTTAAGTTGCTTGCTTGATACAAGTGATTCTTACGGGTAGAGCTTGCAGTGACAGTTGCTCCCTTGGCGAAGTCAGTCGCATACATTTGATCCAAGGTTGCTCGGAATTCTTTCAAGCGAGCCACATCTGCATCTGCGAATTTACCTTCTTTATTTGGTGGAATGTTGAGGAGAAGTGGCGTTCCACGACCAACAGATTTGAAGTAGATATCCATCAAATCTTTGATTGATTTTGGTTGTTGATTGTCATGGTAGAACCAACCTGAACGGATAGAAACGTCTGCTTCACCGACAGAGTACATATCTCCTTCTGGGTCTCCATGATTGAGATATTCATTCTTCACATCGTCAGTGATCTTAGCTTTCTTAACCTTATGCCAAACTGGATCTCCAGCTATACCACGTTCATTACCGATCCAACGGACACTTGTTGGTTGAGCAGAGAAGATAGCGATATCTCCTTCAGCTTCCTTGATGTACTTGAACCACTCATCAAAGGTATAGGTTACTTTTTGAGCTCCACTACCACGCGCACCGTCCATCCAAACTTCGATGAATTTACCATTGTTACCGTATTTAGGATTTCCAAGGATTTCCTTGAGCTGGTTGAGATAGTATTCGTTGTACTCTTTTTCAGTTGAAACATGATATTTAGGGTTATTGGCGTCCCATGGTGATAGGTAAACACCCATATTCATGTCATATTTCGTTGCTGATTTAGAGATTTCTTCGAGAAGGTCACCTTTACCGTCTTTCCATGGACTTGCAGCTACCGTATGGTCTGTGTATTTAGATGGATAAATCACAAAACCGTCGTGGTGTTTGACAACCATGATTGTTCGTTTGAACCCAGCATCCTTCAAAGTCTTAATCCACTGGTCTGTATCAAGGTTTGTTGGATTAAAGTTTTGAGGATTTTCTCTACCGTTACCCCACTCAGAGTTAGTGTAGGTATTCATACCATAGTGGATGAAGGCAGCCAATTCTTCTTTATGGTAGTCCAATTGAGCCTTGCTTGGAAGTGGACCATAAGCAGCAATTTCTGTTTCTTCGTCTTTTGGATCAACTGCTGGAGTGACTGGTGTTACTGGTTTTGGATCTTCAATTTTTTCGTATTCAAAAATAACTTGGTTCACTCCTTTATGTTGGATTGTTGCTTCTTGGCTTGCATTGACTGCACGATAGCCTGCAATGTCTTTGGCTTGGAATCTATGAACAAAGGAAACTTCATATTCTTTACCATCGTTATTATCCACAGTCGCAGCTGCTAATTCTTGGTCGGTACCTTTCAAACGATAATGAACGTCAAAGGAACCTTTATTGACCTTATAAACAACCTTGATAACACGAGTTCCTGCAGGAGCCTTGCTCACAACGCTATAATCATCTTCCCAAGCGTCTTTTAGTTGCTTGTTGACAGTTTTACCGTCAATCGATACAATCTCATATTTGTCTTTATTCTTCTTGTAGAAATCAGTCTTCTCAATTTCTGTTTTATAGTTATAGTCGAACTGAGTTCCAACTTCCGTCTTTTCAACAAAAGTATCGTTTTCTTTGACTGGATTATCATTTTGGTCTAGGTGTTCGACAACAACTCGTCCATAATCAACACCTTCAAGGAGAGTCGCTACACCACTTTCATCGAAGGAATATTTGTTTTCACCGATTACAGCTGTCTTATTTCGAAGCATTTCTCCCTCTGGAGTGAAGTAATAACGATTGCCGTTATCTCCTTGATACCAACCTTTAACACCGTATTTGTCAATGATTTCTTTGACCCATGCTAATTGTTCTGGTGAGAGGACAAGCCCTCCTCCAAAGCGATCTTTTTCAGCAATGTTTGCATTATCGACAGTTCCACGTTGGTGGATCCCAATGACCTTACCTTCACCGTTGATAATCCCACCACCTGAAAGACCTGATACAGAAGTCAAACGATAAGTGACACCAACTGTTCCCTTATCATCATACTTTTCAGAACCTTTGACAACACCGTCAGCCTTATACAATTGACCTGGAACAATTGGTTCCTTCAATTCTGGAGAAGTTGAATCTGTAGGGTAACCGATGGTGCTAACAGGTTCTCCAGCTTTGTATTCTCGATGTTCTGCTAAAGGAGTAAAGGTAGCTGCCTTATTTGGACTTGCAATTGAAAGTGGAACTGGAGCTACAACCAAGGCTAGGTCATTCTTATAGCCTTCACCGAATTTTTCTTTATTCCAGAAATGAATATCCTTTTCCTTGAACAAAACAGTATTTCCTGAGCTTGGCAAAGAATTATTCTTAGCAGTATTTGAACCTACATTGTAATAGAACTTAGCCGTATCACCACCACGGATAGAACCCGCATTAGTATCTGCATCCTTGACCAAGAAGTTGTGGGCCACTGTCAAGATGACATTTGGAGCAACAAAGATACCTGAACCTGAGTTAAGGTATCGCTGACTACCGCCATTGGCCAAAGGTGAGCTAAAGATTGAATAAACCATAGTAGCAGATGTAGCTGGTTGACCGTCATAATTGATATGCTTAAGGTCTTGTCCGCCATTGATAATGGCTCTATTTTCTTTTCCAGCTTCAGATGGAGCTGCTTCTGTAGGTTTCAAAATGCTCTTAGTCTCTACTTGTGGGCTTTCTTTCTCTGAAACAATAGCTGCAGTATCCACTTTTTTCACTGGTGTATCAGGATAAGCACGATCAGGGATTTCTTCAGGGAGTAAATCACTAGCCACTTCAGCAGTTTTTCCTTCCTCTGCCACCTTCTCGACAGCAGATTCTGTTTTTTCAGTTACTTCTTCTTTGACTGCTTCTTCTTTTTCATGATCTACATCTGCTACTTCTTTTGCTTGACTATCTACTTCAAGTTTTGGTTCTGTCACAAGTTCACTAGCCGCAACATTACCAGATGCAAAAAAAGCAAGACCAACTGCGACAGAAGCAACACCAACAGTCAGTTTACGAATACTAAATATTCTACCTTTTTCTAAAAAATATTGTTTCATCAAATACTCCTACTATTCTAGAGCAGTCAGCTACTGCCCAAGCCCAGCTTTAGCTGGCGACATTTTTTGTTTGATTCTCTAGCTTAAAATTCTTTCTCTGAGCTATTTATTTTGAGTAAATATAAGGTTGTAGAAATCGCTTACATTTTCAAAAAATAAAATAATGCTTCCATTAGCAAGAATTTTTCTAAAGTTTTCGCATTATTATAAATATACTATGTTATATTAAAAAATGCAAGGGCTTTCAAAGCTTTAACTAGATTTTTACTAAATGATCATTTTACTGTTTATCACTAAAAAATCCTAAATTGGCAAGGCCAACTTAGGATTGTTTTGTTTTGAAGTGATAGTAAGCTCCAAGCATACCCGCAGTATTTTGATGACGCGCAAACTCTAATCTTGTTTTTTCCGCTAAACTTGGAACAAGCGCATCTTTCAGAGCTGTACGAATTTTCGGTTTCAAAATCGCTTCCTGCCCCATAATACCACCACCTAGTATAACAACCTCTGGATTGGCAACATAACAAATGTTAGCAAGACCCTTCCCAAGATAGTCTACCATGCGGTCAATTCCCTCCATACAGAGTTTATTGCCTTCTGTAGCTTCTTTGAAAATTCTACGACCATTCCAATGGGCTACTTCTTCACCATGAGCCTTAGCGACATACTCAACCAAGGCAGTTGTAGAAGCTAAATCTTGGAAAGCCCCATCTTGCATATGCATATAGCCAACTTCACAGGCAGAATTACTAAATCCATGGAAAATCTGGCCGTCAATGATTAAGCAACCGCCGATACCTGTTCCGATTGTCAAACAAAGCGTTATTCCTGCACCTTTTCCAGATCCAGAAACAGCTTCTGCTAGCCCTGCACAGTTGACATCATTTTCAATTTCACAAGGAACTTGGAAACTTTCTTCAATTTCTTTTTTAAATTGAGTCCCAGCATAATTCGGGATCTGTGGACCTGCATAGAAAATCTCACCCTTATCAGGATCAACCATTCCCGCTGAGGAAATAGCCACACCTGCCACTGGACCTTTTTCTAGATAGCTAGCTACGATATCTTTTGTTTTCTGTAAGATGTGTGGACCGCCCTTATGAGCCTCGGTTGCTACTTCGTGAGACTCTACAAGTTGTCCATCTTGGTCAATCAAACCATATTTGATATTAGTTCCACCAATATCAATTGCAACGTAATTAGTCATAAAGCCTCCTATTGATTAGAGGAAACGCTCCTTAGTTTCACGAATCAATTGAGCAGCTGCTTCTACAACTGGACGATCTTCTTCGGTCACTGGTGTAAGTGGAGAACGAACTGATCCGATATTAAGTCCTTCATTGATTTTTAAGACTTCTTTGATAACACCGTACATGTTTCCATGTGCTGCAGTCAATTTACCAATGATAGCGTTGATTGCGTATTGCAATTCACGCGCTGTTTCTAGGTCTTTGTCTGCAATCAATTGGTTGAGTTTCAAGAAGAGTTCTGGCATAGCACCATAAGTGCCACCGATACCAGCTTTTGCTCCCATGAGACGTCCGCCTAGGAATTGTTCATCTGGACCGTTAAAGACGATATGATCATCACCACCAAGACTAACAAAAGTTTGGATATCTTGAACTGGCATTGAAGAGTTTTTAACACCGATAACACGTGGGTTCTTCAACATTTCTGTGTAAAGACTTGGAGTCAAAGCAACACCTGCCAATTGAGGAATGTTATAGATAACATAGTCTGTGTTTGGTGCTGCTGCACTGATGTCGTTCCAGTATTTGGCTACTGAGTACTCAGGCAAACGGAAGTAAATTGGTGGGATTGTTGCGATAGCATCTACTCCCAAGCTCTCTGCATGACGAGCAAGTTCGATACTGTCTTTAGTATTGTTGCAAGCCACGTGAGCAATGATGGTCAATTTACCTTTAGCAACTGCCATGACTTCTTCCAAGATCAATTTGCGGTCTTCTACGCTTTGGTAGATACATTCACCTGAAGAACCATTGACATAAAGTCCTTGAACACCTTTATCAATAAAGTATTGCACCAAAGCACGAGTACGTTCTGGGCTTACTTCGCCCGCATCATCATAACATGCGTAGAAGGCAGGAATGACGCCTTCATATTTTTTTAAATCTGACATAGATTTCTCCTAAGATTTCTTATTTTCTGCTCTGGGCAGATGATTTTTTACTATTTTAGTATACACCTTGTGAAAAGCGCTTTCAATACATCTTAGCCACTTAGATTTTAATTTCTATTCATCTCTCGTAGCTTTTCATGTTTGAAAGTAGTTTCATATCATTTTCAATCTGCTTGATATTTAGCAAACAATTTTTCCATTAATCCAGCTTGGCAAAAAGCAAGAAGGCCAAAGCCAAAAAGTAGAAATGCTGAACCACCAAGTACTAGAGTAAAGCCTGATAGATAGAGAAGCATCATGATTAATAAAATAATCGCAAGCATCAAGAAGAACCACACGAAGTTAAAGCTTACCAAGAGCAAGCCCTTTTGAAGAACTTCTTTCCAAGTTAAGTCATAGCGTGCAGCAATTGGATAGCTAGCCAACATAACTAGGGTTAAAAATATCAGAATTCCCAAGCAAATGGCCTTAATTAGCTGGAAGCCTAGGCTGGTTTGCCCCCAGAATAGTGATAAGTCAACCACACTAATCAGAAAAATCCCTAATTCCAACAAACCTAACTGGAGGCCTAATTTCAAATTTTGCTTAAAGGCTCTCATATAAGTTTTAAAAACAGGAACACGACGACTACCCTTAACTTCGAAGATTGTCTGATAGAGACTGATCTTCGCTACTCCGATCGTCACAATAGGCAAACAAGATACAACAAAGAGTAGGTTAACCGTCACGATATCTAACACTTTCTCACAAAAACGCATCAGAAAGTTATCCGTATCAAATGCCGCTTTTATCAATCCAGATCCTTTATGTGCCATTGTTTGCTCCTCCTAACTTGACTAATCGATTAAAATTTTAAATAAGTATTTGCGAACTTTATCTTCCATACCTGCATAGCCATTAGGCTGATGAGGTTCACCTGGGAAAAAGACTGCAAAATTGTGATAACCCAACAAGAGTGGGTATTGTTCATGACAATGGACAAAGCCAATATCACTGGCTTCATCAAAGGCTACAGCCTCATCTTTAACGCGAGAACCATAGCTAGAGTACTCATGTCCTTCAACTAACAAATGCAAATCTGCATAGTTTTTATGATGCTCAAAGCGATCATTTTCTTCTTTGTTGAGAACATTTTCCTGTACAACCAAGAAAACCTTATCTCCATCAATCTCGTATTTGCCTAATTCAAAACTATCTTTACGATGCTCATAGAGATAATCAATAGCCTTATCTAGATTAGGATGAATTCCTTTGTAAAAGCTAATGTTTTTTAAATCATCAAAAATCATAGTAATTTCCTTTACCTGATTGTTACCTTCAGACATAAGATGTCTAGCCAGTAAGTTTATAAGTGTCTAACAAAACTTCATGAAGTAAGCAACTCCTCTCCATTTTGTAGACACTTATATATCCTGTATTCTCTTAGTCTATCAACTATACTGCTGCATACTGATAAACAATTTGTACTATATTCAATTTTCGCAGAGTACTATCCTTTGACAGCTCCCATAGTAATCCCTTGAGTGAAGGATTTTTGGAAGACAAGGAAGACTGTTACGATTGGCACAGCTGCAAGGGCAGCCCCTGCCATGATCAAACCATAGTTGGTTGCCATCTCGGCCTGCATAGTCGCAACACCGAGCGAGATGGTCAAGTTTTGACGTGAAGTCAACATTACCAATTGCATGAAGTAGTCATTCCAAGTATTGATGAAGGTAAAGATTGCAAGAGCTGCAAATCCTGGCTTCACAATAGGGAAGGCTACGCTCCAGAAAGTACGAATCTCACCGCATCCATCGATTTTAGCAGATTCGAGCAATTCTGTAGGAATGTTTTCACTGAACTGTTTCATGAGGAAGACCCCGAATGGCCATCCGATTAAAGGCAAGATAACTGCCCAAAGAGTGTCATGGATTCCCATGAAGTTGACGATACGTACCAATGGTACAAGGACAACTTGTTTTGGAAGAGCCATGGCAGCGATAAAGATTGCAAATAGAATGCGTTGACCATAGAAACGTTTCTTAGCCAATACATAACCTGCTAGTGAAGAGGTTGCACAAACCAAGAACATCGTTACTAAAGAAATGAAGACTGAATTCCACATCCATTGCAAGGCTGGGTTTTGCACCATCAATTGTTGGAAGTTCTCCATTGTTGGAGCTTTAGGGAACCATTGTGGTGGAATCATAATGGTATCTGGTTGTGATTTGAATGCACCTGTCAAGATCCAGTAGAATGGGAAGATAAACAGTACAGTCAACAAGAGCAAAATGATTGTTGAAATAACAGTAAAGGCTGTTAATGGTTTCTTTTGTTGTGTAGGTTGCATAGCTGTCTCCTTTCCTTAGTATTCTACATCGTTTCCGAGGATCTTGAATTGAGCGAAGCTGACAAGGGCAATCATAACTGCCAAGAATACACCAATAGTATTGGCATAGCCATATTCAGTCAATTGGAAGGCTTTTTCGTAGAGGTAGTACATAAGTGTACTTGTTGAGTAGTTTGGACCACCAGATGTCAACAATTGAATCAAGGCGAAACATTGGAATGAGTTGATGGTTGTAATGATTGCGATATAAAGTGTTGTTGGAAGAAGGCTTGGCCATTTAATCTTCCAGAATACTTGAAATTCAGTCGCACCGTCAACACGAGCTGCTTCTACAAGTGAATTATCAATATTACCCATTGCAGCGATGTAGAGAATGATTGGTTGACCAACTGATGTTGTCAAAAGGATAATCATAATCGCCATCAAAGCCCAGTTTTTATCTCCCAACCAAGAAATGTTTTGGCTGATGATGTGGCTTGACTTAAGCACGAAGTTCAAAATACCTGATAGTGGATCGTAGATCCATTTCCATACTACTGTTACAGCAACACTACCTGTTACTACAGGAAGGAAGAAGACGAAACGGTAGAAAGATCTAGCGATGGCATTTTGTTGGTAAGTTTGTGATGCTACAAAGAGCGAGAAGAGTACAACGACTGGTACAGACCCAATAACCAAGATTACGGTATTAATCAAAGATTTTGTAAAGACAGGGTCTTTAAACATACGGATGTAGTTGTCCAAGCCCACAAACTCAAAGCTAGTCATCGAATAGTTGAAGAAACTAGTGATGAAGCCCATGATCATTGGAGCTAAAACGAAGACGGTAAAGAAGATTAATACTGGTGCTAGGAATGCGTAGGAAATAATAGTTTCCCGCATGCGAATTTTATTGATTTTCACAGTCGGCACCTCACTTTCACATAGTTTTGTTTTTTTGACTGTTATCTGACCCTGATCTAAAATCAAAATGAAATTTTTCTAAGATTCGTCAATGTAAAAACTTCATTTTAATTTTGACCTGTCAGTTGCTTCTATTTCAAACAAAAGCCCCCCTTTTCATACACAGATGTGCTCAGGGAAAAGGGGGGATTTCAGTTTTTATTTAGGGCTTATTATTTAGCTGCTTTTTTGATTGTTTCGTTCGCTTTTTCAGTGAATGCTTTCAAAGCTGCAGCAGGTTGTTCGTCACCATTTGATACAGCTTGCAACATTGGGAACCAAAGTGTTCTCATTTCAGCAAATCCGTCGATTGTGTTGTAGTATGGTGAGTAGTATTGAGTCCAACTACCGATTGTTTCCATACGTTTGTCATCATAAAGTTTTCCAAATGAAGTACGAACTGGGAATGCACCTGTACGAACTACGTCTTTAGGACCCCATTCTTTGTCATCTGCGATGAATTGGATGAATTTCTTAGCTGCTGCGACTTTCTTTTCGTCTTTGTTGTTAAATACTGCAAATCCGTTTACAAGGTATTCAAGAGCTGGTTTACCTGAATCAGATGGGAATGGTACTTCTACCACTTCAACTTTACTTGATTCCAAAAGTTTAGCTTGGATACCATTTTGAGCTGGTGCCCAAAGGATTGTGTAAGAAGTTTGACCGTTTGCAAAGTTTTGGATGTCTGCTCCACCGTCAAATTGTGAACCGTTGTTCAACAAACCATCTTTGATCCAGCTTGATGCTTTTTCAAGACCTTTAACGAATTTAGGATCGTCAGTTGTATATTTAGTTACTTCTTTATCAGTTACAGATCCGCCATAAAGGTTAGCGATGAAGGCACGTGTTCCTTGGTCTCCCCCTTGACCTGAACTGAACAATGAACCTGGTGTATACCCTTTATCTTTAAGCGCTTTCAAAACTTTTTCAAAGTCATCAGTTGTCCAACCTTCTTTTACAAGGTTTGCAACTCCTGCATCTTCCAACATTTTCTTGTTCATAGCCATGTAGAATGGTGCCGAACTGATTGGATACATGTAAGCTTTATCACCAGCTTTACTTGCTTGGATGATATTTTCGTTGTTGACATCTTTAACAAATTCATCTGTAAAGAGGTCGTTCAACTCAGCCAATTTACCATTTTTACCGTATTGGATGATACGTCCTGGTGCGTCAAAGAGAACGTCTGGCGCAGTTCCTGCTTCGATTGCTGTTGTAATTTTTTCTGGACCAGATTTGAAGTCGATTGTTTCTAGTTTAACTTTAACATCTGGATTTGCTTTTTCGAAAGCTTCGATGATAGATTTTTCATAAGTTCCTACACCATCGCCAGTTTTTTCTTGAGTAAAGACTGGGAATGCCCACCAAGTGATTTCAGTTTTTCCACTGTCACTACCAGAGTTAGCAGCATCTTTGTTAGCATCTGATTTGCCACAAGCAGCAAGAGATAGAACCGCAGCACCCGCAAGTACTGTACAAGCTAGTTTTTTAAATTTCATTTGTATTCTCCTAAATGATGATAAGCTTATCCGAATCGGATAATGAGTAATGTCGACTTTGTATACGTTTCCATTTTTTCCTACTAATCAACCACTCTCCTCGTTTTTTATATTGTGTTATTTAAGACCCGCAACAAATCGTTCCGTAATCTCTTTTGGTCTAGTAATAGCGCCACCAACTACGATACCTCGCACTCCGTAACCTAGGATTTGCTTAGCTTGTTCTGGTGTGTGAATTTTTCCTTCAGCGATGACGTCCACCCCTGCATCACAGAGTTTCTTGATGAGTTCAAAATCTGGGCCATCCACTTTTGGACTGTAAGAAGTGTAACCTGATAAGGTTGTTCCGACAAAGTCAATTCCCGCTTCAACTGCTGTTAGACCTTCCTCAAAGATACTTGTGTCAGCCATCAAGAGTTGATTTGGATATTTTTCTTTGATCTGACGGATAAATTCTTGGATCTCCAAGCCATCATGACGTTCACGCTTGGTACAGTCAAGAGCAATGACTTCGATGTCAAGAGCTGCTAGCTCATCTACCTCTCTCATAGTCGCTGTGATGAATGGTTCCTGTGGTGGATAATCACGTTTAATAATTCCGATAATCGGAAGTTTAGTGACCTCTTTAATCTCCTTAATATCTCGAACACTGTTTGCTCGGATACCGACTGCGCCACCTTGTTCAGCTGCTTTCACCAACAAGGGGATAACTCCTCCCGCTTCTGTATAGAGCGGTTCATGAGGAAGTGCCTGACAAGAAACGATGATTCCATCTTTGATTTGTTCAATCAAGGCTTCTTTACTAATTTGTGGCATCTACTTTCCTCCTTTTCTTTTCCTTTGTGTTTATGTGACTATTATAGCTTATTATTAAAGCGCTTTCAATAACTTGTGCTAGAATAGATTGGAGTTTCAAAACAATTTTATGCAACAGTTTCTTCTGAAAGTAGTTTCAGGGACCTAAAATCTATCCCAACACCTCTTAAATCTTGAAACCAGCCCTTTTTCTCGCAAACATGAAAGAAAAAGGCCGTAACTAATTTTCGTTACGACCCTTTCTAACTAATACTCTTCGAAAATCAAATTCAAACCACGTCAGCGTCCCCTTGCCGTACTCAAGTACAGCCTGCGGCTAGCTTCCTAGTTTGCTCTTTGATTTTCATTGAGTATAAGATTTAGTTTCACTAAGGAAACCTTCAATTTTAACGATTTGACTAATCTTCTTTTCTCTTCCCCAAAGCAAACATACCAAGGAGCATCCCCACAAGTCCTACAGAAGCAAGGGCAGAGGCATCTTCACTTCCTGTCTTAGGAAGAACATCTTGACGAACTGCAGGCGCTTGATAGGTCTTATCTTGTGCCATAGTCTGAGATACAATAGACTGCTGACCTGTGAACTCCGGTACTTCTTGTACGGCTGCTTCGCTACCATTGACTCCACCTACAAATTCTGGAGATTCTGCTTTTGCTGCTTCTACTGCATTCACACCACCTGTAAATTCTGGTTGTTCATGAACCGCTGCTTCTATACCATTGACTCCACCTGTGAATTCTGGTACTTCATGCACAGCTGCTTCACTACCATTAACTCCGCCTGTGAATTCTGGAAGTTCTGCTATCGGTGCTGCTTCTTCGCCTACTGTACCAATAGGTTCAGTATACTCTGGAAGCTCCGTTACAGCAGCCTCTTCGCCATTCACCCCACCTTCGAATTCTGGTACTTCATGCACAGCTGCTTCACTACCATTGACTCCACCTGTAAATTCTGGATTTTCTTCGGCTGTTGCAGCTTCCTCACCGTTGACACCACCTTCAAAGGCTGGCAATTCATGAACTGCCGCTTCGCTACCATTAACTGCTCCAGGAATACCTGCTCCTTCAAGACTCACTGGAAGGTTATGCATGCTCTCGATTGCTCCAAAAGCAAGTCCAGTTATTTCTTGACCAAGATCTGACTTATCTATTGTAAATAGAAGAGTCTTAGTATCATACTGGGTCATGAAGTTTACTTTTTTACCATTTGCCAACTGAAGTGTTGGGATTTTGTTAACCAAAACTTCTGAATCAAACTCTACTGCAAGAATTCCTGGCCATTTTTCAATAACATTTTTAACTTTGGCTTCTTTAGGAGAAATTCTTTCCTTCGTCAAGAAATCCCAGTTGAATTTCTTGAAGGATAGAGTATAAGGATTGCCACCAGCTTCATGATGTTCATACAAGAGACCAAATTCTTTTGGTCCGATCTGTTGAAGTGAGTTATAGGCATATTCCCCTTCTTGAATCAAATGATGATGCAACCAAGTCAACTCGCCATCTTCTTCTACGCGAGCCACTCGAATATAACCATTCTTACGACCTGGGCCATTGGCATTTGCTAGAAGGATGTACTCTTTACCATCTTGAACCGTATGAGTCGCCGCCATTTGAACATAAACATCAGGTACATCATAGCGTGCTACATAGTTGTCCCATGTAATACCACCATCATTACTTGTCGCAACCTGCAAATCACCTGTCAAACCACGCATAAAGAGTTTCAACTGACCATTATTCAATTGAACAACAGAAGCTTCCGTATTTTGAGCGTAGTAATTGTTCATGTTGCTTGAATCAACTACTGTACCATCATAAAGTGTACGGTTATCATTGACACCGCCACCCATATGCCAAGTCTTACCATGGTCATCTGAGTAGATGATACGAGATGATTGAGATCCGTTGAGGTGGTTTGTTCTATTCGTCGTATAGACAGGAACGACGATCCGACCTTTATGAGGTCCATTCTGGAGGGTAATGCCCACTCCAGGTCCCACACCTAAAAATTTCATCCAATCAGCTTTAACCATTGGGGTAATATCTTGTGGTGCAGACCAAGTTTTACCATCATCATCACTGTAAGACATCCATAGGTAGCTGTCTTTAGCAATTCTAAACGGAGAGGTTTTATTGCTTGTAAAGTAGATATTTCCTAGTAGTTGTTCACCTTGATAAAGGTCGCCTTTATCGCTATAGGCTGGCTTGACTGGATTTACAACAACACGGTAATCTGTTGCCTGACCATCTGGTGTGTAGACAACACCATTTTCACGAATGGTATAGGCTCCATTTTCTCCTTCACGATAGAGAATTTGGTAGGTTTTCCCATCAATTTCTTTATAAGCTTCCTCTTTTTCAGCTGACATCCCAAAGATACCTTTTCCTTCTGGGAACATATCATAGACTGAGAAGATACGTTTAGTTTCAGTATCTTGAACCAAGACCATGTCGATATTCACTGGTGAACCAACGGATGGATCATTAGCTTTTGGATTGTCGCGTAGATTCGTAAGTGTGATACGATCGCCCCATGTTTGACCCTGATCTTCACTTCGTTTGACGACCATACCGATATCGCCCCAGTCATAGTGGTGCAAACGACGTTCATCAGCTCCAGCAATCAGAGTTCCCTTGTCAGTCTTAAGGAGGGCTGGAATACGATAGCTATTAATACCATCTGGATTTGACTGCCCATTTTTACCAGCTTCAAAGACATCCTTTTTATCTGTTATCTCAGCTCCTTCTGGAAGCTTTTTCTCTAATTCGGATCTTTCAAATAGGTAGCTACGATTTTGAACTTCTTCTGGACTCAAGGCACGATCGTAAACCGTTAGATTACGAACTTGTAAGCCTGCCCCCAAAACCATACTTCCTGCACGATTTGTGGTACCAATTTGCATATGATTCACATCAGGCATATCTTTGATAAAGCGTCCTGATTTCTTACTTGTTCGTGACAAAACTCCGTTTACATAGAGACGAACTTGCCCATCTGGAGAATCTGCACTTGGTCTTTCAACTGTAAAGGTTACTGAGTTCCACTGACCTGGTTTGACTGTTAATGGTGCGTCTGTGTATCTATCATAAAATTGATCGCCGTTTTGATCGCGGCCCTCAATCAAGGCAACGTTGTTGTAAACAGCCATGGTGAAATATTCATTTCGAACCTTATCACTTGAGACTGAGAAAAGGTTGTAAAATGCTGGCGCAGAAGCATCTGGTTTGAACTCCATATGAACGGTCGCATTTTGAAGCTGTTTCAGTTTGTCCAATTGCTCTGTCAGATCAATTCTATTGCTATTTGCAGCATTAGTCTCTACATCTTCCTTTTCAAGAACAGTGTTGACATTTTCCAACTCTCTAGCATAGTAATCACGTGGAAGCGCAGCTGGATCTTTTTCTGTTTCTCTAGTTGCTTCTGCCGTTTCTGCTGTTGCAGTTGTCTCTGTTCCAGTATGTGCTTCTGTAGATGCATGTGTGACTGTATCTACCCCATTAGACTCTGTCGCACTCTTTTCAGTATCTACTGCTTTTTCTTCCTGATCCTTCTCTACTCCTAGTTCTATCGTTTCCTTATTGGTAGTTGTTGATTCTTGTGCCAATACTGGCGATGCACCAAAAACAACTGCTCCAATCACTACTGAAGCGGCTCCTACTGTAAATTTGCGAATTCCGTATCGTTGTTTTCTATCCAACTGATTATGCTTCATCTTTCTTCCTTTCATTTTCGAAAATAAAGCGCTTTCTTTTTTGCTTAAAATTTTTAGCCATCTGACTAAATGACAAAAATTACTTTTTCACGAATGGTTACACTCGCTCTTTCAAATTTTATCTTATTCTCATTATATAATAAATTTTCCTATTTTAAGATAGATGAATATAGAACAGATTTCACTTTCAGTTTTCGAAACATAAACTCAGACATTTGAAACTACTTTCGGGTGCTTTGGATTTTTCTAACATAAAATTGCTTCATTCAGTTGAATCGTTTTTTTAATGAACTTTATCTCAAACTTATACTCAATGAAAATCAAAGAGCAAACTAGGAAGCTAGCCGCAAGCTGTACTTGAGTACGGTAAGGCGAAGCTGACGTGGTTTGAATTTGATTTTCGAAGAGTATTAACTATTTGACTCCTGATTTATCTAGATCAAAAAGGCCGTAACTAGTTCTAGTCACGACCCTTTCTAATATAAGATCAAATTTCTCTATGAATTTCGTTGGTTTTAACTATTTCATTGATCTTCTTTTTTCTTGCCCATGGCAAATATACCTAGGAGCATGCCTACAAGTCCTAGAGAGGCGAGAGGAGCAACAGCTTCACTTCCTGTTTCAGGAAGAAGTTGCTGACGAGCAGCAGGGGCTTGATAAGTTTTATCTTGTGCCATAGCTTGAACCACAATTGACTGTTCTCCCTTATACTCTGAGACCTCATGGATAGCAGCTTCAGCACTGTTTGCACCACCTACATAGGCTGGAACTTCTGTACTCGCTGCTTCTAGCCCATTAACACCGCCTGTATATTCTGGCACCTCTAACTTAGCGGACTCTAATCCATTGACACCACCTGTGTACTCTGGAACTTCTAACTCAGCAGATTCTACTGCATTGACGCCACCTGTATACTCTGGAACCTCTAACTTAGCGGACTCTAATCCATTGACGCCACCTTTGTATTCTGGAGAATCTAACTTAGCGGATTCTACCGCATTGACACCACCTGTATATTCTGGCGCTTCTAACTTAGCGGATTCTACTGCATTGACACCACCTGTATATTCTGGCGCTTCTAACTTAGCAGCCTCTACTCCATTTACACCACCTGTGTATTCTGGAGAATCTAACTTAGCGGATTCTACTGCATTCACACCGCCTTCGAACTCTGTACTTTCTGCCTTAGCTCCTTCCTCACCATTGACTCCACCTTCAAAGGCTGGAACTTCATGAACAGCCGCTTCTTCGCCGTTCACACCACCTGAGAAGTCTGGCACATTATGAACAGCGGCTTCCTCACCATTGACACCACCATCAAAGGCTGGAGCCTCATGAACTGCACCTTCTTCACCATTGACTGCACCTGTAAATTCTGGAACTTCATGGATTTCTGCTTTTGCACCATTTTTCCCACCAGGGACTCCTGCACCTTCAATACTTACAGGCAAATTATGCATGCTCTCAATTGCACCATCAATGATTTCTGTAATTTCTTGACCAATATCTTCCTTGTTAACTGCGAAAAGCAATGTTTTTGTATCGTATTGCGTCAAGAAAGTCGCAAAGTTCCCATTTGCCAATTTAAGAACTGGTGGTTGATTCACCAATACTTCAGAATCAAATTCTAGAGCAATGACATTTTTGCTCATCTCCACAGCATTTTTTACAGTTGCTTTTGTTGGAGCAATTCTATCCTTGCTTAAGAAATCCCAGTTGAATTTCTTATAAGACAAGGTGTATTCATTTTGAGTGGCAGTTGCATGCTCATAAAGCAAGCCAAATTCACCATTTCCAAGATCTTGCAAGGAGTTATAGGCAAATTTGCCACTTTGAATTGGATTGTGCTTGAGCCAAGTTAAATCTCCATTAGCTTCCACACGCGCTAAGTGCACCAGACCATTGTAACGTCCTGGCCCACCTGCATTACTGAGGATGATATATTCCTTACCATCTTGCACCGTATGAATGGCAGACATTTGAACGTAGACGTCTTTGACATCTGAATAGCGTTTTACATCTTTTTCCCAAGTTGCTCCGCCATCTTTACTTGTCGCTACTTGAAGATCACCTGTCAATCCACGCATGAAGAGTTTGAGATCCCCATTATTCAACTGAACAACAGTTGACTCAGTATTTTGAGCACCTGGATTATTCATAGTTGAAGAATGAATTGTTTGGTTACCTACTGGACGGTTATCATTGACCGCTTCACCAGCGTGCCAAGTTTCACCATGGTCATCTGAGTAAATGACGCGTGAAGACTGAGAACCACTTAGGTAGGATACGTTATTTGTAGTGTAGGCAGGGATAACAAGACGTCCTTTATGAGGTCCTGAATGTAAGGCAATACCTGTACCAGGTCCAGTACCTAAGAAGTGCATCCAGTCCTTACGAATGCCGTATGTAATATCTTTTGGTGCAGACCAAGTTTTTCCATCGTCATCACTATAAGACATCCAGAGATAGTTGGTGTTTGAAACTCTAAAGATATTCTTGTCGCTGTAATCAAAGTAGACATTACCAATCAGTTCTTCACCCTTGTAAAGATCACCCTTATCACTATAAGCTGGTTTCTTAGGATCAACTACAACACGGTATTCTGTCTTTCTATTTTCAGGGTCAAAGACTTCACCATTTTCACGTATTGTATAACGTCCTGCTTCACCTTTTTTGTATAGAACCTGATAAACCTTATCTCCAATTTGCTCATAGGCTTGTGGTGCTTTTCCTGGTAAATCTCTAACAGCTTCACCTTCTACGAACATATCAAAAATAGAGAAGATTCTCTTAGTTTTCGGATCTTGGACTAGGGCCATGTCAATGTTGACTGGTGATCCCGCATGAGCTCTTCTGGCATTCTCATTATCACGAGGATTTGAGATGACAATTCTATCTCCCCATGTTTTGCCCTTATCATCACTACGACGAACAACCATACCGATATCGCCCCAGTCAGAGTGATGCAAGCGTCTCTCATCTGCACCAGCAATCAAGGTTCCTTTATCCGTTTTCAGCAAGGCTGGAATGCGGTAGCTCGCGATGCCGTCTTTATTTGGCTTGCGGTTCTCACCACCTTCAAAAACATCCAGTTTATCAGTAACTTCTGCTCCTTCAGGAAGTTTCTTCTCCAACTCTCCTCTTTCAAAAAGTTGGCTACGTTTTTTAACTTCTTCTTGAGAAAGAGCACGGTCATAAACAGTCAGATTACGGACTTTAAGATTAGCGCCCCAGAAGTTTTTGCCTGTGCGTTTTGTTGTACCGATTTGTACATGGTTGACATCTGGCATGTCTTGGATGAAGCGACCAGACTGAGGACTTGTGCGCGACAAGACACCATTTACATAGACGCGAACTTGACCTTTTGGTTGGTCTGCATTTGGTCTTTCAACTGTAAAGGTTACAGAGTTCCACTCACCTGGCTTAATCTTCAAAGGAGCAGTTTTATAATCACCATAGAATTGATTTCCATTTGCATCACGACCTTCAACGATAGCTGTGTTATCAAGGATGGCCATAGTGAAATACTCATTTACTTTGGTATCACTAGAGACTGAGAAGAGGTTGTAAAAACGTGGAGCAGATGCATCTGGCTTAAACTCCATATGAATGGTCGCATTTTGAAGTTTTTTAAGTTTGTCTAGCTCCTCCTTCATGTCAACTCTTTGACCGTTTGAAGGATTGGTTTCAACATCTTCCTTCTCTATAACAGTATTGGCATTTTCCAACTCTCTTGCATAAAAGTCACGAGGAATTTTTCCAACCTCTTCTTCGTCTTCACTCTCTGTAGCTGGAGTTTCGTTTGATGCTTCTGTTTCTGTTGGTTTTTCAGGCCCTGGGTTTGCTTTCAGCTCTTCACGGTTTACTTCTGTGCCCTTATCTGTTGCCGTTGCCAATTTGTCTGCGAGCTCCTTATCGAGATTCGTCAGATTTCCTGTCTCTACTTCCTTAGGCAATTCTGGCAAAGATTGCCCCGCTGTTTCACCATTCGTTGATGGCGCCTCTTGAGCCAAAGCAGGTGCAGCACCAAAAACAACCGCTCCAATTACTACTGAAGCTGCTCCAACTGCAAATTTCCGAATCCCATATCTCTGTTTTCTATCAAAATCTCTCTGATTCATGTGTTCCCTTCCGTTTTTATATAAAGTTAAGCGCTTTCTTTTTTGCTTAAAATTTTTAGCCACTCAGACTAGATGCAAATAAGAAACTGTATTATTGAATGGAATTGCCATTCTTTGTAATGAAATGCTGTTGCGCTTTTAAAAATTCCAAGTTAAAAGATTCGCAACTAGCTATACTCCTTTCACCTTTTATCTTAATCATATTATATAATAAATATTCTAAATTTTAGACTTTAAAATCTATAATAGATTCTACTTTCAAAGATGTTTAGAAGTTTCAAACTACCTGAAACTACTTTCTCATTATCTGGGGCACATAAAGAAAAGCCTGTAGTTCATTCGAAACTACAGAGCTTTTTTCAATTTTTAGTGACCAAGATAGGTAAAGGGGATCTCACTACCACACAACCAATTGTAAACTTGATCATTGACATGAACATTCATGGCTTCATGAGCGTATTCAGGCATGATACGATAACTCTTTTCACAAGTCAAACGGTTGTAAATAGCAAACTGAGTGATTGGATAGCAGACATCGTCATCAAGTCCAGTAATCATCCGAACTTCCCCCTTAATACGATGGGCAAGATTTTTTACATCGATATAGCTAAGTGTTTCCATAATCTGCTCTTCAGTCTCATGGAATGGATCATGGAACTTAAAGTAACGAAAGAGCTCATCATAGGCTTCGCTGGTATTTCCAATCTCTAGCACTCGTCTAAAGTCTGATAAGAATGGATAAATAGCAACTGTACGTTTGATACGTGGATTTAGCCCCGCAGCCACTAGAGCTAGTGCCCCTCCTTGAGAAGCTCCATAGCTTGCTAATTGCCCCTCATCCACTTGTGGGAAGCTAGCTACAATCTCAACTAATTGATAAATATCAAGATAAACATCCTTATAGAAGAGTTGCTCTTTTCCTTCTACTGCACCACGAATGATTTGGCCCTTAACTGTATTTCCGAGTGGCGAGCGCAAGCCATCTTGTGAGTAACCAGACTGACCACGGACATCCATAGATACGACACCATAACCAGCGACTGTAAAGGCCAACATATCTGTCCAATCCCAACAACGTCCCATATATCCATGGAAGTGAAAAATAACTGGTACTTTATGTTCAGATTTTGGTAAGACCACACGTGCATAAACAAGGCCTTCCCGAGTGCCCTTAAAGGTGAGTTCATAGCACTTCACGTTTGGAATACGAAATTCACGTTCCTCTAGTTGGTAATCTGGCAAGATTGAAACCTTCTCTATTTCCCCATCCCAAAAATCGTCAAAGTCTTGCGGAACTTCATCACGCCCTCTGTAAGTTTTCATTTCTTCTATTAGTGCTGGATTTCTCATAAAACCCTCCTTTTTTTGTAACCGTTACCATAACTCTAGCACATAAAGGAAGGCAATGCAAGACTGATATTTTAAATAGAAAGTGATTTTAATTTTGAAGATTCATAAAAGCTTATCTGAAAGTAGTTTTATCCATTCCATTCTGTATAAATTCAATACACTTTCAAAGAATAACAGCTTCTTTGGTCTCTCCTCCAAGAGTCATTGAAGACTAGTCTTATACTCAAATCCAAACTAGGTCAGTTTTATCTGCAACCTCAAAGCCGTGCTTTCAGCAACCTGCGGCTAGCTTCCTAGTTTGCTCTTTGATTTTCATTGAGTATTAGCATGTTTTCGGGTATATAGTTGTCTATCTTTAAACTAGTTTTTTTTGCAAAAACAAAAAAGTTTCATAACCTTAATAGAATTATTCTACCAAGATTACAAAACTCTTTCTTATTTCAAATCTTTTTTATAGCGTTCCAACTCTGCTTGGTTTGCCCAAACATAGTGACCTGGACGAATTTCTACCATAGAAGGTTTATCAGTTTCATAGTCATGTTGATCTGGATCATAGACTTTCAAAACTTTTTTACGTTCCAAGATTGGGTCTGGAATAGGAACAGCTGATAGAAGTGCTTGCGTGTATGGATGAACTGGATTGTTAAACAATTCTTCAGTCTCAGCCACTTCAACAATGACACCCTTATAAATTACCGCGATACGATCAGAGATGAAACGAACTACTGACAAATCGTGGGCGATAAAAAGATAAGTCAATCCTAATTCCTTTTGGAATTTCTTGAGCAAGTTCAAAACTTGGGCACGTACAGAAACGTCCAAGGCTGAAATCGGCTCATCCGCAATAACGAAGTCAGGTTGCATAACCAAGGCACGGGCAATCCCGATACGTTGACGTTGTCCACCTGAAAACTCATGTGGGTAACGTGTCAAGTGTTCAGCCAAAAGTCCCACTTCACGAATGATATTTTGAACTTTTTCTTTTCTTTCTTCTTCATCTTTAAATAAATGGTGGTTATAAAGACCTTCAGAAATGATATAGTCAACCGTTGCACGTTCATTCAAACTTGCAGCAGGGTCCTGGAAAATCATTTGGATACGACGGATTAATTCCGAAGCTTGTTCACGTGATTTTTTACCATTAATTTTTTGACCTTCAAAGATGATATCACCTTTGCTGGTATCATTAAGACCGATGATAGCACGACCAATTGTTGTC
Source organism: Streptococcus infantis (assembly GCF_047465525.1). Lineage (GTDB taxonomy): Bacteria > Bacillota > Bacilli > Lactobacillales > Streptococcaceae > Streptococcus > Streptococcus infantis_R. Next base: position 24,906 of record NZ_JASGZS010000013.1, read on the forward strand.
TTACCACTACCAGACTCTCCAACAAGTGAGAAAGTTTCTCCTTTGTTGATAAAGAAGTTCGCATTTTTAACAGCGACAAACTTTTTGCTTCCTTCACCGAAGGAAATTTCTAAGTCTTTAATTTCTACTAATTTTTCAGACATTTCCTTCCTCCTAGTCCTCAAGATGTGTAAAGCCCATCTTTTCACGAATCTTGTCGTGTAAATCTGCAATCACCGCTGGTTTTTCAACTTTTGGAGCTTGTTCATGAAGCAACCATGTCTTAGCCCAATGAGTATCAGATACTGCAAACTGAGGTGCTTTTTCCTCGAAGTCAATCTTCATAGCATAATCTGAACGAAGAGCAAAAGCATCTCCCTTCAATTCAGTATAAAGCGATGGAGGTGTTCCAGGGATTGAGTACAATTCACCTTTGTCATCCGCAAGTTGAGGCAAGCTTGACAAGAGGCTCCATGTATATGGATGACGTGGGTCGTAGAAGATTTCTTCAACAGTACCATACTCGACGATCTCACCAGCATACATAACCGCTACTTTATCAGCGATACTTGCTACGACACCTAGGTCGTGGGTGATAAAGATTGTTGTAAAGTGGTATTCGTGTTGAAGTGACTTCAACAAATCAATAATCTGTGCCTGAATGGTCACGTCAAGAGCTGTTGTCGGCTCATCACAGATAAGAATGTCTGGACGACAGGCAAGAGCAATCGCGATAACGATACGTTGACGCATTCCCCCAGAATATTGGAAAGGATACTCGTCAAAACGTTTCTCAGAATCTGGAATACCAACCTTATTCATATAGTCAATAGCCATCTCTTTAGCTTCTTGAGCAGTCTTGCCTTGGTGTTTAACAATAACTTCTGTGATTTGACTTCCAATTGTCTTGATAGGGTCTAGACTTGTCATCGGATCTTGGAAGATAGTTGCAATCTTCGCACCACGAATACTTTCCCAATCTTTATTAGATGTAAGGCTGGTCAATTCTTGGCCACGGTAATTAATACTACCTCGTGCAATACGACCATTTCCTTCCAACATTCCTGTGAATGTTTTTGTCAAAACTGATTTACCTGAACCTGACTCTCCAACTAAAGCGAGAACCTCTCCCTCGATCAGATCGATGGAGACACCTCGAATAGCTGTCAAAATCTTGTCACGAACATCAAATTCCACGACAATATCTTGAGCAGTCAAAATTACATTTTTTCCTTTTATCATGTCTACTCCTATCTATGTGTACGTGGATCACTAGCATCCGCTAGGTTCTGACCAACTACGAACAGTGACAAGGATACCAAGACCAAAGTTGTCAATGGAATCCAGAAGAGGTAAGCATTGGTTGTTACGTTCTGAGAATAATCCGAAATCAAACGTCCCAAACTTGGTACTGTGATTGGCAAGCCGAGTCCAAAGAATGACAGGAAGGCTTCATATGAGATAAATGCAGGAAGCATTTGTGATGTAGTTGTAACAATAACAGAAACCAATTGAGGCATGATATTTTTAATAACAATCTTATGGGTTGGTGTTCCCAGTGTACGTGAAGCAAGGTTGTACTCCAAATCACGGTAACGCATGATTTGGATACGAATCATATAAGCAATACCAATCCAAGTAGTTACACTCATGGCAAAAATCAAGTTCCAGAAACCTGCACCGATAGAGTAAGTCAAAACAATAACGATCAAAAGTGAAGGGATGTTATTGATAACGTTATAAACTTCCATCATGATACGGTCAACTGATTTTGAAATACCCCAGATTCCGCCGACAATAACACCAATAACAACGTTGATAAAGGTCGCAATTACGGAAATCAAGATAGAGTTACGTGCTCCAAACCAGACACCGTCAAAGAGAGATTTACCATTACTATCTGTACCAAACCAATGTTCAGCATTTGGCTTAATGTAACGAGCGCTAAAATCATTTACCTTACTTACATCATTGAAGTCAAAATCAGAAAACATTGGATAGATGAAACTCATCAATACGATGGAGATCAAAATACCAAGCATGATAATTGTTGATTTTTTCTTCAAAAACTGTCTAAAGACAGAACCCCAATATGAGTAGGCAGGAGCATCAATTGCTTCAGAGGCAAAATCATCTCGTTTTACAAATTGAAATTTATCATTACTAATCGTAGACATTATTTGCCTCCTTTCTCTGTCAATTTAATACGTGGGTCAATAATAGTCATCCAAATATCTCCAATCAAGTAAGAGAAAATTGAAACACATGTAAAGATGAAGACCAGACCAACTACCATATTGTTGTTTGATGCTTTTACAGAGTCAATCAACATTTTACCCATACCTGGGAAGGCAAAGACTGTTTCAGTAAGAGTTGCTCCACCAATAACACCAATAATTGAGCCTGGGATACCAGAAACGAGTGGTACCATAGCGTTTTTAAAGATGTGTTTGTTAGAAATTTCTTTTTCAGAAAGACCTTTAGCTCGAGCAAAACGGACAAAGTCTTGAGATTGTAAGTCAATCATGTAACGACGAATCCAGATAGCTAGACCAGGTGCTCCAAGTAAACCAAGAATGACTGATGGAAGGACATAAGATCGCCAATCGCCAGCACCCAAGATTGGGAATGAGTCTGGGAATCCGATAGAAGAACCAATCAAACGAATGATATAAACTAGAGCAATCGTTGGGAGGGCCATCAAGAAGGTCAAAGTACCTGTAGAGAGGCTGTCAATCCAAGTATTCTTGAAACGAGCCATTGCTGAACCAAGAGGAACTGCAATCGCATATGAAATCGCAAGACCGATCAAACCAGTGATAGCAGAACTTGCAATCATTGATGGGTACTGATAGTTGCTTTCAGTAGCTGTATATGGATCATCTTTACCGTAGTTCGCTACTTCACGAGCATCAGCTTGACTCGGAGATTTATAAGTTCTTGAGTAAATGTTAACTGATGATGTTTTCTTACCAGTTGGGAATTGAACTTCTGAAGTCTTGGTTTGTCCTTGTCCTTGTGTGATTACTTGAAGAACAGGAGTATTGGCATAAGTTGGATAAGAATCTCCTAGGTTTAAGTTGACAAAGTTTTGGTGAACAAATGGGAACTGACTATTGAAGTACAAGAGGTATTTGTGTTTAGTACCTGAACCCACAAGAGACCAACCGATAGCAGGGTCATTCTCAAAGCGCAAATAACGCTCTAAGTTAGGATTCTCAGGGTCTTGGATCTTGTTTGTATGGTCAATATCAAGCAAGTTTGCATAGAATTTGAACACACGCTCAAAAATAGGAATTTCACGTGTAGCGTAGAATTGTCCACTCTCTGTAAACTCACCTAGAGTCCAACCATTCCCAAGTTGTTGGATATATTTTTCATAGATTGCTTTATTTGTATCATTTGCATCTACTGTAACAGAAGAGTCAATGCTACTAGCTTTTTCCTGCAACTCTTTCGTATCGTAATATTCGATATAACCCATACGCTCAAAGACGGTATTTTCATAGTTATCACGTTTATCAGCCGTGGTTGCAATTTTATTGTAGTTAGTATCTTGTTTGAAGATCAACTTCCGTGGAACCATCGTATAGATGATTGTGTAAATCAAGGTCGTTACTAAGAAAATAGAAACCAACGACCGCAAGATACGCATAAAAACATATTTTTTCATATTATTTCCTTTAAAATCCCAAAAGAACCTTCTCCTTTAGGAGAGAAAGTTCTGATGAGCATTATTTATTTCACATGACTCGCTAACTCTTTTTGAGCTTTTTCGTTTGATTCAGCTTTTTCTTTGAGCCATTTTTCACGAGCTTCTTTGTACTCTTTGGTTGTTACAGTGTTAGCTTGCAATTGAAGATATTTGAAGTAAACATCTGCGGCTTTATCACCAGATTGAGTGTAAGATGCTGAGAATGGCACTACACGAGAAATAACTGGTGCTGCTCCTGTAGAAGACATAGCTGGAAGGAAGAGTGAGCTATCTGTCAACCAAGCTTGAGCTGCTGCATATTTCTCATAACGTTTGTTAAGATCGCTTGTTTCACTAGCTGCATCATCAACTAACTTGTCATAGTCTTTCAAGCCAACTTGAGCGACCGCTGGGTTTGATGGATTATCATAGCCCATGTAAGTCTTAGTTGTTTCACTGTTAGTAGATTTTAGGATATCAAGGTAAGTTGACGGATCTTCATAGTCTGGGTTCCATCCAACGGCACCTGAAAGGTCCCAATCTTCTGCTGCTGCACTAGCTGCATAATATGTGACGTTTTGTAATTCATCTGTAGTGATTTGTTGGATATCGATGACTACATTATCTGTACCCAAAGCAGTCTCAACAGATTGTTTAAATGATTGGATACGAGCAATATAGTTTTTAGATGCTTGGTCAACCGGAATGTCCAAATGAATTGGGAATTTCACGCCGTCTGCTTCTAAAGTCTTCTTAGCTTTAGCCAATTCTGCTTTCGCTTTATCTGCATTGTAAAGTCCATCTTGAGCATCTGCAAAGTTTACATCTTTCCATTCATCACCATAAGAAACGACCTTCTCAGTAACTAAGTCGCCAAATGTTTTATCACCTGCAGAAACGAAGTCTGGTTTTACAAAAAGGTTACGAACAGCAAGTGCTGCTCCATCTTTACCATTAATCTGAGCCGAATATGAAGTGCGATCAAATGCAAAGTTCAAAGCTTGACGGAAATCTTTATTAAGAAGGGCTTTCTTAGTAGAAGTTTTTTCTTCGTCAGTTGTTTTTGAAGTATACTTATAGCTTTGGCGGTCAATATTGACACCCAAACCAGCAACACCAGAACCTTGTGGAGTATAGTAGATATTATCTTTATATGTTTCTGCTACTTTAGAATAGTTTGAGCTAGTAGGGTAGAGACGGGCATAACTGTAGGCTCCACTTGTAAAGTTACGCTCGATTGATTCTTGGTCTGAACCATCAAAATAAGCAAGCGTTACAGTATCGATATGAACATTGTCTTTATCCCAATACTGTTCATTCTTTGCAAACTCGATAGAAGACTTAGCTGTCAATCCTTTAAGCAAGAAAGGACCATTGTAAAGCAACGATGTTGGATCTGTCGCCTTACCAAAGTCTTTACCTTTTGATTTTTCAAACTCTGCGTTCAAAGGCCAGAAAATTCCGTAAGACAATTTAGAGTTCCAGTATGGTTCTGGTTGGTTCAATGTATATTGAAGAGTGTAATCATCGACTGCTTTAACACCTACTGCAGAGAAATCTGTGTTGTTTCCTGACAAGTAGTCAGCCAATCCTTTAACAGAATTTTGTGCTAGGTAAAGAGCGGCTGATTTATTGTCGGCTGCGTGTTTCAAACCTGTAACAAAGTCATTTGCAGTTACTTCTGCATACTCTTCACCATCAGAGGTAAACCATTTTACACCTTTACGAATTTTATACGTATATGTCAAACCATCTTGAGATACTGACCAATCTTCAGCGACTGCAGGAGTAAGGTTACCATACTTATCATTTGTAAAGAGTCCATCGATACCGTTTGAAGTGGCAACTTTTGTACTTTGTTTACCAGAGGTAAGGTAGTCCAATGTTTCTGGATCAGCAGTGTATACATAACCATATGCTTTTGGTGCTTCAGCATTTGATGTTTTTGAAGAACCACAAGCTGCGAGAACGCCTGTTGCAAGTAGGGCAACCCCTGCTACTGCAAGAATCCGACTTTTTTTCATGTTTAATTAACTCCTCTATTAAAATTAATGAGATACTGTTGATTATACCATAATCCCTTTCAAAAGTAAACGAATTTTCAGAATATTTTGTCGCATACCTTTTGCAAGCAGGAAAACTTACATTTTCAGAAAAGAAACTATTGACGAGATTTAATTTAAAAGGTATAATAATAAAAGTTAAGGCGGTATAGCCAAGTGGTAAGGCACGGCTCTGCAAAAGCTTGATCGTCGGTTCAAATCCGTCTACCGCCTTATAATACCGATTTTATCGGAATTTATCCAGACAAAAAGCCCGATTTTATGGGCTTTTTTATTTTTATTTCAGGATAAAAAAGGATAACTTTAGAAAACTTCTGGGGCGGATTTGGGGCGAGGACGTTTTAAAAACTTCATTAAAAGTCTTGATTTTATCGCTTCCCCGTGACATGATGTAATCAAGCAAAGGAAAGGGGGAAAGTGAACAAAGAAGATTGGCTTAGCGATAGACAATATACCTGAAACAGGAACTGCTATCGCAAGTCTAATGACCGCGATAACGGTCACAAGGCAAAACAAAAAGCGTAACCCAAAATTCCGACAAAAGAAAAGGTAAACGCTAAGAGGTCGGGGCGAAAGCCCCTTACACCTCTATTTTATCAAATGAAAAGAGTAAAAATAATGGTTAGTGCAATAGCTATTTTTATAATTACCATCAATGTATAATTGATCTCAAAAATAAAAAGGACAAATAAAATGAGAAAAGTTATTCAAGAATTATTAGACAGTTCGATATCTACATCTGCTATTTCGCAAGGCGCTGGAGTTCCGTGGACTACTGTTTCTGACCTCAGAAAAGGAAAAACAAGCATGGACAAAATGGCACTTCTCACAGCAGAAAAACTTTATGATTTTGCCTTATCTGACAAACAGTGATTTCGGTCACTGCTTTTATTATTTCAAATAAAAACCTCAAGCCTGAGCCTGCGTTTGGTATAACCTATTTTAAAATTCTCGAATAAAAAAGGAGCATTACAGCCCCTCTTTTGAAATAACGGACACTTGGCTGGTCGGTGTACCCAGCATCTCAGATACCTTTTTCAAGGTGCGGCAGGAACCTTTCTGCCCTCAAATGTCTTTCGTTAATTTTTATTCTAGCACTATCTACTTTTTTTGTCAATTTTTCTCAATCTACCAGACTTAATACGACTTTGTAACTTATAATCTTGTATACGATACATGGTCGGGACGTAAAAGAAATCGCCACTTTTATGTAACTTGATAGCAACAAGTACATTATCATCAAATCTTTTTACATATTCAAAACTAACGTCTTTCTCTCGTGGATTGACCCCAACGAAATCTGGATTACTTAGTATGAGTTCCAAGTCTTCAATATGATGAATCACATCATTATGATGGCGTTTCATCATATGACTTCTCAGTCCTTCTTTGTTAACCTTGATGTCGCTAGCTTCAAGAACAATATTAAAAATCTCTTTTACTTCATTAGTAACCTGACCAATTTTTTCATGATCCATCATTTCCTCCGTTATTCCACAACTATTATATCACATTTTATTTGGTCGTAATCAAGCATCAAGCTTAATCGTAAACTCTGGCTTGTCTATCATACTATCATCTGGTTTCAGGTAGTACCAGCCGTCTACCGCCTCTATATTATCAAAGGCTTCTACAGGAGTCTTTTCTTTTTAACTACTAGAAAAGCTTTATCAGTTCTGCTCTGATAAAGCTTTTGTTTTATTCTGTTTCTTCTTCTGATATAAGTTCTTGAATTTGAACCTTAAGCTTGGTCACACGGCCATTTTTGACTTTGTCATTAGTCAATGTAATGTGTTTGTTGGCACTTTCCAATTCATAGCTAAGTTTTTCAGTTGTTGGAATAGTTCCGACACCCGTCAAATAATAACCAGCGATTGTATCTACATCATCACTTTCAAGCTCAACATCGAAATAACTATTGAAGTCGTTCAAGTTCATCGTACCTTGAACAATGTAGGTATTCTCACCAATAGTATGAACGTAAACCTCAGCACGGTCAGTTTCGTCGTCAATCTCTCCGACAATCTCCTCAAGAAGATCCTCTAGTGTAACTAGACCAGCCATACCTCCATACTCATCCAGAAGGATAGCCATCTGTCTTTGAGTATTTCTAAACTCTTTTAATAAATCATCCACAAAAATAGTTTCAGGTACAAAGAGTGGATCTTGTAAGATTCGCTTCCAGACAATATTGTCAAACCCGCTGGCAAAGGCTTCTTTAAGGAGACTCTTAGTATGAATCAATCCAATAACATTGTCCTTATCTCCATCATAAACAGGAATACGAGAAAAATTCTGTTTCAAGATACTTTGGATAATGGTTTGAGTATCATCCTGAATATCTACCATAAAGGCATCTGTTCGTGGAACCATGACTTCACGTGCCATGAGTTCGTCGAGTGAGAAAATCCCCTGCAACATTTCAATTTCATCAGCATCCAAGGTTTCTTCACTCTTAGACAACATGTACTCAATCTCATCACGAGTCATTTTTTCATCTGCATCGTCAAATGTCATCGGTGTCAATTGACTCAAGAGATTAGTTGATGCTGAGAGCATCCAAACGAAGGGACTCACAATCTTACCAAGAGCAATAATAAACGGTACTGTTCTGATAGCCAAGGCATCCTTAAGATTTAGAGCAATTCGCTTAGGATAAAGCTCACCAAAAACAATAGAAATATAGGTCAAGAAAGCTAGTGATAAGAAGCTAGCTACCGCATAGGCAGTTTCGCTATTTCCCATCCAAGAGGCGATCAATTCTCCAAGTGAATCTGCTAGTTTAGCCCCTGATAAAATCGTAATTAAGGTGATACCAACTTGAATGGTTGATAAAAAGTGATTGGGGTTTTCAAGTACCTTTAGTAAACGGATATAGCGTTTATCTCCCTCCTCAGCTTTTTGCTCAACACGTGAACGACTAAGTGAAACCATGGCCATTTCTGTTGCAGAGAAAAAGGCATTTAAAAAGGTCAAAACAACTAATAAAACAAATTGCAGTAACAAATCCTGACTGCTCGGGTCTTCCATTTTCCTTCTCCTAAATAGTATAATTGAGTCTATTATACCACATTTTTTCTCTTCTACACATTATTTTACGATTTCAATAGTTAATCCCCTATCTGAGGAGATAAGGGATTTTTAGTCTATTTTGCTTTTGTAACCGTAACTTGACCTGTTCGGTAATCTAACTGAATTCCCTTTTGGACATTTGGAATCACGACATTAAACTCCAATTCTCCATCAGAGGATTTAGCTTCAATCTGGGATGCAGACGGCACCAAGTCTTCCTCAGACGCATAGAGCAACGTCACACGGTAACGCACTCGTTTGTTTTGATCTAGGGCTTTTCGAACCAGACTTTCATAGTAGTTTTGGCCTGTGGAATCTTCTGCACGCGCTTGGTTGGCCCAAGCTGTCTGTACGGCAATATTTTTAGGATTGCTGGTAGAAGCATCGAAGCCATCTAAGCCACCTATCAAGGCATAGCCTAACAAGTGTCCTCTATCGACCGCATGGTTATAGCTTCCTTTTAGGTTCTTAAGCTGATGCCAACCCGCAGGCGTCCAAGATGTTGAACCATTGCCAGTTTCTTCACGGTCCTTGTACTGCCTTGTTGCTTTTGACATGATTGCATTCGCTACTGTGGGAACTGTCTCTCCTCCTACCGTTTTTGTCTTGTTATCCGCATAGGGTTTACTTGAAACCTTGGCGTCTAGATTGGTTTTATTGTTATTGACGATAAAGGCTCCTGCGCCATTCCACTCTAGAGTGCCCTTGATTTGTTTTTTAACCGAATCTGTTAGGACACTTTCAGCCAGTTCTTGACTTGGAGTATCCGACGACTGTGATTTTTGTTTTGCTTGTGTTTGTGGTGCAGTGTTGGAAGACTGCATTTGTTTAATATAGTAGCTTCCTGCTGACAAGAGCAAAAAGAGCAAGAGGCCAATTAGGGCCTGCCTTGTTTTTTTATTCATATTTTCTCCTTCTACTCTTCGAAAATCTCTTCAAACCACATCAGCGTCCATCTGCAACCTCAAAGCAGTGCTTTGAGCTGACTTCGTCAGTTCTATCCACAACCTCAAAACAGTGTTTTGAGCAGCCTGCGGCTAGCTTCCTAGTTTGCTCTTTGATTTTCATTGAGTATTATAGCGGATTGAATCTAGAATAGTACATTACGGATGTTAAAAATATTTCTAGAAATTAGTTTGACTTTCCTAATCGAATTGTTCATACCTTATTTCAATCTACTATACATTCACTTCCTAGAAAAAGACTGGTCTCCCAGTCTATTTTCCTGTAAATTTTGCGATGAGTTCTTGCCATTTTGCTGGTGCTAAAATAGCCCAAGGATCTTGACCTTTTCCTAGAATACCATAGCCAATCATCAAACCAATAGCAAGAGCTAAGAATCCTAGTAGTAATACTACAATTACTAGGATAAAGCGACGTAAGACATATTTGGATCGTTTATTCATCTTCATCAGCTTCCACACTTACCCGTTCAATCTTAGCTCCTAACTGAGCTAATTTTTCATGAAAACGGTAGTAACCTCTATCTAAATGGACAAGCTTTCCTACAACTGTTTCACCTTCAGCTACCAAGCCTGTCAAAATCAAGGCTGCACTGGCACGTAAGTCTGTCGATAGAACTTCTGCACCTTGGAGAGGCTGTCCTCCGACGATACGGGCTGTATCACGGATGATTTCAGAGTGCAAGCCCATACGACGCATTTCCTCTAAATGTTGGAAACGATTCTCAAATACAGTCTCTACCATAGTTGACTCACCTTGAGCAACGGTCATTAGAGCAGTGAACTGCGCTTGCATATCTGTCGGAAATCCTGGATGTGGAAGTGTCTTAACGTGGACAGCCTTTAATTTTTCACGTTGAGAACGAATACGAATTCCTTCGTCCTCATCAATGACTTCAACACCCATTTCCAATAATTTAGCAATCAAGGGACGATTGTGTTCCCAGATGGCATCTTGAATCAAGACATCTCCACCTGTAATGGCAGCTGCTACCATGAAGGTCCCTGCTTCGATACGATCTTGCACAACATTGTGGGTCGCACCGTGTAGTTGCTCAACACCAGTAATCGTTACAGTTTCTGTTCCTGCCCCCTTGACCTTGGCACCCATTTTATTTAGGAGAACAGCCAAGTCGACAATCTCAGGTTCACGCGCAGCATTTTCAATGACTGTAACGCCGTTAGCAAGAGTTGCTGCCATCATCAAGTTTTGAGTAGCACCTACACTTGGGAAGTCCATGTAAATGTGAGCTCCGTGCAAGCGTTCTGCCTTAGCTTCGATATATCCTGCCGTTTGAGTAATTTGAGCCCCCATCGCTTCGAGTCCCTTTAGGTGAAGGTCGATAGGGCGACTACCGATAGTACAGCCACCTGGCATCGAAACTTTAGCATGTCCTACACGAGCCAAGATTGGCCCCAATACTACAATTGAAGCACGCATTTTGCTGACATACTTATAGGGAGCTTCTTCGGTGATGTCTCCAGTAGCATCAACTTCAACAACATGTGCTTCTTGATCAAAGTCTACTTTCGCATTTAATCCACGAACCACCTGATTCATGGTAAAAACATCCGATAAAATAGGAACATTTTTTAAGACCGTTTTTCCTTCACTTGCTAAAATAGTTGCTGCAAGTAGTGGCAAAACTGCATTTTTTGCGCCCTCGATGGTAACACTTCCAACCAAACGATTATCGCCACCTTGAACTACAATTTTTTCCATAGAGTATTTTCCTTTAATGTTGATTTTATAAATAGACTTACTTTTTGAGTAAATCTATTAACTAATTTGTTAATAATCCAAGCCAAAATCAGACTTATCATCAATACAAAAAATGTAAATAACACATCATTTACTCTGGATGACACAAATATTTTTTCTAGAATAGAGATTACTAATCCATGTATCATATATAATTCAAATGATATACGACCTATTAAAGTTAAATAGACATTTGAAAAATTTATTTTTTTCAAAAAAAGTATAATAAAATAGATTGTAAAAATAATATTATCTAAATTAGCGGCCAGTGCATAACTATAGCTATCTTCTAAATGTACATACTTCAACAAAATATTGTATTTATGTGAGAAAAAGAGTAACACAGTTACTAAAATAATTGCTATAAAGTAATACCTATCTAAAAATCTATCAATTTTATTTTGATTTTTAGCCCATATTAGACCAATAATGAAGGGCAAAACACTATTATACCACCAGAAACTATAGCCTAATTTTATAGCCAAACAGATATAACAGATTATAAATATTGTATTGAGAACAATAGATAAGAGCTTATTTTGAAAAAACTTAAACGATATGTAAAAGAACACATACATTAAAATTATAATATCAACGAACCAACCATTATATATAATTGTACTTCCTTTTTTAAATAAATTAATAAAAAAATTTAAATCCATTAATTGACCGTTTACGAATCTGGCAAACATATAAATCAAAGAGATAATAAAAAATGGAACCATAATTTTAGAAAGTCTTTTTTCTAAAAAATTATCTAGGTAATTTTCCTTACTTTCATTTTGAACATACAACCCGTAAGCAGATAAAAAGAAAAATATAGAAACAATATAGGTCCCCATATATGAAAAATTAGAAAATTCTTCACCAGTTTTAACCAATGGTGATAAATGATGAAATATGATCCCTAAAGCAAGGAAACCTCTAAGCCCTGATGTAGATTCAACACTTAGATATTCCTTATTTTGGGGCAACAAATAAATTAATAGCGTTATTAACAATAAAATTACAATATCCATTATATTTAATTCTCCCAATATTTTTGTTAACTCCCGAAATATCTGCTTATTATAAAACATAGAAATTATAATAAGCCTCGTACTGCTTCTTGCCAAAGTTGGTAGAGATTCAGAAAAAAGGAACTAATCAGATATCCTAAACCGATACTACACAATACTACCAAGAGTCGAACCTTTTTCGCATTATCCTTTGTCACCTTCAAAATTTGATCCCATCTGACCAAATCTTTCAAGAGCTGAAAGACTAGGTAGACAAAAAACATATGACTACTAAGGGTAAAAAACAATTGAATCATTTGCCTATTATACCATCTTCTTTTTTTCTACGCTAGTTTAGGGATTCGCCTACTGTTTAGGGATTGTTTTTCAAATAGTCAATCGCATCTTGAAGCGTTTTGACTGGAACGATTTTCATGTCTGTTTTAATCATTTGAGCTGCTTCTAGAGCTGTGTCATAGTTACTCTTGGCATTTGGATTTGCCTTTTTAGCTTCCTCAGTTACTGGATTGTTAGGAGCAAAGAATACAGTAGCTCCCTTTTTAGCTGCGGCCACAACCTTTTTATCAATTCCACCAATATCACCAACATTCCCATCTCTATCGATGCTTCCTGTACCCGCAATAATGCGTCCATTTCGAAGAGTAGGGTCTGCAATTTGCGTGTAGATGGATAGACTAAACATCATCCCAGCACTAGGACCACCAATGCCAGCAGTTGAAAACTTGATTGGTACATCACTAGATACTTCAGTGCGATCAATCAAACCGATTCCGATACCATTCTTCCCATTTTCTAGAGTAATGATCTTTCCTTCAGCAGTTTTGACTTTTCCATCCTCCTCATAAGTAACCTTAACCTGATCACCTAGAGTTTGAGAATTAACGTAGTCAACCATCTCTTTTGAACTCTCAAAAGTTTTATCATTCACAGCGGTTACGGTGTCAGCAATATTGAGAACCCCCTTGAAAGTCGAGTTATCTGTTACAGTCAAAACATAGACACCTAAGTATTTAAGCTCAATTTCCTTACCGGCCGTTTTCAAGCCTTGATATTTGGCCATGTTTTGCGAAGTTTCCATGTAAAACTGGTTGATTCTCATAAATTCCGCATCTGATGAACCACCAGTCATCTCTTTGGCACTATGTATGTCCGTGAAAGGTGTTAGCCAAGCATAGACTAAGTCAACCAGTCTAGCGTGCTTAACTCCAACTGTCACAAATTGATAGGAACCTTCCTCTTGGTCAGGTTGGTTATTAACTTGTAAAACCTTTCGAATATCTTCAGAAGTTCCTGGCACCTCGATATAATAAGGCAGGGGCACTGTAAAAGCGATAAAAGTGATAATGAGCCCAATAATGAGATATAAGGGCCATCTAGTTTTTTTCTTCATTGTTTAACTCCTCTAGGACAGCATTTGGTACATACCCGCTGATATCTTGACCAAATTTCAATAGTTCTCTCACAGCTGAAGAGCTGATGTATACATGCTCTGGGCGACTGTGGAGGTAGATTGTCTCCATTTCTCCTGCTAGTTGATGGTTGTAAAAATCAAAACTGGCTTCATACTGAAGATCTGTTGCATTACGCAAGCCACGCACCAAGACCTCTGCACCTAATTTTCTAGCAACATCAACGACTAATTCATCGTGAGAAGCTATGACTTTGACATTATTCAGATGGGCCACTGCTTTTTCAACAGTTTTCTTTCGGCTCTCTATCGCCAAAAATCCTGTTTTATGAGGATTATAAAAAATTCCCACATACAATTGATCAAAGAGCTTACTTGCACGCTCAATGAGATCCAAATGTCCATTGGTCATCGGATCAAAGGAACCTGTAAATAGCCCAATCTTATCTGACATAAACCGTCACCTTACTAATCCCATATATTTTTTCCTTCCAGATGCCCAAACAAGCGATTTCTTCTGGAAGTTCTACTGATTTATCTGTTTCGCAAACCACCATGACATCCTCTGAAAAAAGATTTCTCTCTGCCATTTTTTCAATATCGGACACGATTTGTTCTTTTGCATAGGGAGGGTCCAAGAAAATAAGATCAAAGACACCGTCCACCTGCTCCAAAGCACGACTGGACTCCATTTTCAATAATTGAAATTTAGAGGTTTCCTTAGTCATTCGGATATTTTCTGCGACTATAGTCTGAGCTCGACGATCCTTCTCAACCAGAACGGCACTGGACATCCCTCTTGAAACTGCCTCAATGGATAAACCACCGCTACCAGCATAAAGATCTAGCACTCGCCCGCCTTCAAAGTAGGGACCAATCATATTAAAAATAGCGCCCCTAACCTTGTCTGATGTTGGCCTTGTCGTTTTACCGTCCAGCGTCTTTAAAGGACGCCCTCCGTAGATACCTGATACGATTTTCATACCGTATATTATACCAAATTCTTATCAAAAAAAGAAAATCGAACCTTACGGCTCGATTGATTAAAGAATATTTTCGTAGGTGTCTCTCACTTCTTGTGGCCAAACACTGGTTTGGACTTCACCGATGTGCTTCTTACGAAGTAGGAACATAGCCATACGAGATTGGCCAATTCCTCCACCAATTGTCAATGGGAAGAGTCCATTTAATAGAGCTTTGTGCCATTCCAAAGAAAGGCGGTCTTCATCTCCTGTGATAGCTACTTGGCGACGGAGAGTGTCTTCATCGACACGAATGCCCATTGAAGACAATTCAAAGGCTGCACCCAAATTATCATTCCAAACAAGGATGTCCCCATTCAAGCCATGATAGCCATTTTCAGATTCGGTTGTCCAGTCATCATAGTCCGGTGCACGTCCGTCATGAGGTTTTCCATCTGACAATTCTCCACCGATACCAATTAGGAAGACCGCACCGAATTCCTTACAAATAGCATTTTCACGTTCTTTAGGTGTCAAGTCTGGATAGCGTTCCACCAACTCTTCTGTATGGATAAAGGTAATTTGCTTAGGCAAAATTGACTCAATATCGTAGCGTGCTTCTACTGCTAACTCTGTCAAACGAATAGCCTTATAAATCTTTTCTACCGTTTCTTTAAGATAGGCAAGATTGCGCTGTCCGTTTGGAATAACTTTTTCCCAGTCCCACTGGTCTACATAGACTGAGTGAGTCGCATCTAGTGAATCTTCGTCCGGACGAAGGGCCTTCATGTGAACGAAGAGACCCTCTCCTTCACCAAAACCAAAACGAGCCAAGGTATGGCGTTTCCACTTAGCAAGCGAATGTACCACCTCATAAGATTCATCTGGAATTTGCAAAACATTAACAGAAACTGGATGTTCAATCCCTGAAAGGTTATCCTGCATCCCGTCCCCAACCTTACTCAAGATTGGCCCCTGCACTTCCACAACTTCTAATTTATCTTTCAAATACTGGGTAAAGGTATTTTTTACAAAGGAAATTTCTTCCTGTTGATGAATAAAACTTTTCTTCATACATCTCTCCTTTTAAATAATAAGATGATTATACCCTTTTGCTAGTAAAAATAAAAGTAAAAATTTAAAAAAGAGCTCATTTGAGCTCTAAAAGTATTAATCGTCACTTCCAAAGATACGCAAGAAGCTAAGAAAAAGGTTGATAAAGTCAAGGTAGAGGCTAAGCGCCAAAGAAATTGCCCAACCTGTAGCGACTTGACCATTTGATTCTTCATAAACATAGCGAATCTTTTGGTTATCCCAAGCAATCAAACCTGCAAAAACAAGAACCATGACAATACTGATAATGTAGTCGAAGAGACCACTGTTTAAGAATACATTAACAATCATAGCTAAAATGAGACCTACCAAGGCTGCAATCAAAGCACGCCCGATACCACTCAAGTCCTTTTTAATCACAACTCCGATAATTGCCATGACAAAGAAGAGGGCAGCGCTAGAAATGAAAGCCGTTAGAACTGTTCCTGGTAGATAGAGTGATACGATGAAACTCAGTGAAAAACCGTTCACTACTGAATAGATGAGAAACATCGGAAGAGCTGCTGGGCTATTTTTATAAGCCATATTACTTGCTGCAATTACAAGAGCAACTTCAACTACTCCTGTCACGATTAGCCATATGCGGGCATTAAACATCAACTGAACAAGAAGGTCTTGGAAAGTTGTTAACATCAAGGCTGAAACAAGTGCGGATAAGGCAATCCCAACTCCTACAAAAGCATAAACTTTTGCATAAAATTGATTCAAACCTGAACGTTCTTGAATAATTGTTTGATTCATACTTTTTCTCCTTATGAAATCTTTTTACTGATTATAACAAAAATCAAATCATTTAACTCAAATAAAACATGAGTATGCCTGCAGCAATAGCGACATTGAGGCTTTCCGCTTGTCCTTTCATGCTGATGTGGACCAATTGATCTGCCTGGTCTGTCATGAATGGACTAATGCCTTGACCTTCATTTCCCATGACTAAGGCAAAATCTTCTAACCGAGCCAGTTCACGATAATCTTTAGAGTTCTGGGACAAGGTGGTTGCTAGAATTGGTAAACCGCTCTTTTTAGCTTGTTCCACAAACCCTTCGACAGACATGCGATAAATCGGCAAATGGAAATGACTGCCTTGCATGGAGCGAAGCGTTTTGAGGCTATAGATATCTGCTGACTTGCTGGAAACGATGACTCCAGAAAAACCTGCTGCATCTGCCGTCCGAATCATGGTCCCAACATTTCCAGGATCCTGCACATCTTCTAAAAAGAGATACTTTCCTTGGCTCAAATCTGGTAACTGCTCCTCTTCCTTTTGAACAATGGCAACAATGCCCTGAGGCGTTTGAGAATCTGCTAAATCGAGCAAGATTTCTTCTGTCACAAGGACAGTCTGAGGATAGTCTACTAATTTTTCACCATACTCTGCGAGAGCAAAAATTTTCTCAATCTTTGCACCTGCCTGAATAGCTTCTTCAAACAGATGCCATCCCTCAATCAGATATGAGGTTTTCCGATATTTTTTTTGATGTAATTTCTTGGCATTTTTTACCACAGAATTGGCTTTAGAGGTTATAATAGTCATAGAAATATTATAACACAATCAAGGAGGTTTGGTATGCAAAAGGTTAAAATGATCGCCCAAGGTCGCGTCCAAGGAGTGGGCTTCCGCTGGGGTGTCTATACCCTAGCTCTAGAACTAGGTGGCATTACGGGTCGTGTCTGGAACAACGATGACGGAACCGTTGAAATTCTTGCCCAAGCAGAGTCTTCAGCCATCATGGCT
This sequence comes from Streptococcus infantis, assembly GCF_047465525.1. GTDB lineage: Bacteria > Bacillota > Bacilli > Lactobacillales > Streptococcaceae > Streptococcus > Streptococcus infantis_R. The sequence continues at coordinate 42,675 of NZ_JASGZS010000013.1, forward strand.
AAATTTATCCAAGAGATCCGAAAAGGCCCTACCCCATTCTCTAAAGTAACCTATCTTGATGTTCAATTGAGTAACTTTCCATCTTATTCAGACTTCAAAGTCGCAAATTAGGTCTCTAGAACTATTGTATATTTTCCAAAAAAACAGTAGAATAGAAAGGTATAATTTTTAAAGAAGGAATAAAAACAGTGAAATCAATTAAACGAATCGCTCTCTCAGTCATGGGAGTGGCTATGCTATTAGTCTTGACAGGTTGTGTCCAGGTTGATAAATCAACAGGACTCCCAACTGGACCCGTTTGGGATTTCTTGGGTGCTCCAATGGGAGAAGCTATCAAATACTTCGCTAATGATCAAGGTCTCGGTTTCGGTGTTGGGATCATCATCGTAACCATTATCGTTCGCTTGATTATCCTCCCACTTGGTATCTACCAATCATGGAAGGCGACCCTTCACTCTGAAAAGATGAATGCTCTCAAGCACGTCCTTGAACCACATCAGACTCGCCTGAAAGAAGCAACGACACAAGAAGAAAAATTAGAAGCTCAACAAGCTCTCTTTGCTGCTCAAAAAGAGCACGGCATCAGCATGTTTGGCGGCGTGGGATGTTTCCCTATCCTCATTCAAATGCCTTTCTTCTCTGCTATCTACTTTGCTGCCCAACATACTGAAGGAGTTGCCCAAGCAAGCTACCTAGGAATTCCTCTAGGCTCACCTAGTATGATTTTGGTTGCCTTTGCTGGTATCCTTTACTATCTTCAATCACTCCTTTCTTTACATGGAGTTGAGGATGAAACTCAAAGAGAACAAATCAAGAAGATGCTCTATATGAGCCCTCTCATGATTGTCGTGTTCTCTGTCTTCTCACCAGCCAGCGTTACACTTTACTGGGTTGTCGGTGGTTTCATGATGATTCTTCAACAATTTATCATCAACTACATCGTTCGTCCAAAACTTCGTAAAAAAGTACGCGAAGAATTTGCTAAGAACCCACCAAAAGCAAGCAAAACTTCAAGCACTCGTAAAGATGTAACCCCTGAACCAGCAACAGCTATCACAACTTCTAATAAGAAGAAAAACAAAAAGCGCAATGCTGGTAAACAACATTCTAGATAAAAAATAAAAGGCTTAGCTTAAATGCTGAGCCTTTTCTATAGTCAAAAAGAGGCCGAGAAAAAATCCCGACCTCTTCTTTCATTTTATCCATGTACACGTTTCATGTAATCTTGATAGCTTTCTGTATCCATGAGTTTTTTAGCATTTTTCACGCGGTCTGCTGTTGGAGGTTTAACTCCTTCAAGCGAATACGGAATCCCAAGTTCACGCCATTTGAACTCACCCATAGTGTGATAAGGCAAGATTTCAAACTTATCAACATTTTTGAGAGTTTTTACAAACTTACCAAGCTCAATCAAATCTTCATCGCGGTCTGTCAATCCAGGTACAAGAACGTGACGAATCCAAACAGGTTTACCGATTTCTGACAAGTACTGGGCACAAGCCAGAATGTTTTTATTGGTTTGACTGGTTACAATCTTGTGTTGTGCTTCGTTAATCTCCTTGATATCAAGGAGTACCAAGTCTGTCACGGCCATTAACTTGTTGAACTTTTCTAGATAGCGTGGTTTGTTACGGAATGGAAGGGCACAAGTATCCAAGGTACAGTGGATACCCTTTTCTTTTGCCTTGGTAAAGAGGGCAATCAAGAAATCAATCTGCAAGAGGGCTTCTCCTCCGCTGACTGTGATACCTCCCTTGTCTCCCCAGAAACCACGATAACGAAGCGCTTCTTCTAGAACATCATCTACTGTTCGTACACGAGATTTATTGGTTTCCATAGCCCAAGTATCAGGGTTATGGCAGTATTGGCAACGCATCTGACAGCCTTGCAAAAAGACAATAAAACGAATTCCAGGGCCATCTACCGCCCCAAAACTCTCTGTCGAATGCACCATTCCTGTCACTTGTCCATAGTCAATTATTTCCTCAGACATATCGTTACCTTCCTTGAAAACGTTTTATAGTCTTTATTATACCATGACTGAAAAGAAAAACCACAGATTTTGCCTATTTTTTAGAAAACAATCTGTTTTTCACTTTCAACTTTCATGATTTTCAAAATATTTATTAATCCTTGTCAAAATCAAACCCATAGAGAGTCGCAAAATAATCCTCTGGTCGCTCTGCTCGGCGGATCAAGCGTGCTCCACCGTCCTCTGTATAGAGAATTTCTGCCGAACGAAGTTTGGCATTGTACTGGTATCCCATAGAGAAGCCATGCGCACCTGTATCATGAATAACTAACAAATCACCAATTTCTGTTTGAGGTAATTCACGATTAACTGCAAACTTATCGTTGTTTTCACAAAGGGAGCCAACAACATCAACTACTTCAGTCTGACCATCAGGATGCATCATATTGGTGATGTGGTGATAAGCACCATACATAGCTGGTCTCATAAGGTTAACAGCTGACGCATCTACTCCTAGATAAGTACGATAGGTTTTCTTTTTATGAGTAACTTTTGTAACGAGAATGCCATGAGGTGCCAACATAAAACGTCCTAGTTCTGTAAAGATCTTAACCTGACCAAGGCCTGCTGGTGTCAAAACCTCTTCATAAACCTGACGAACTCCCTCACCAATCAAAGCGATGTCATTAGGCTCTTGATCTGGGCGATAGTTGACCCCGATACCACCAGAAAGATTGATAAAGTCCAGTGAAATATCTAACTTTTCCTTGATTTCTACTGCCAATTCAAAAAGCTGACGTGCTAATTCTGGATAGTAGAGATGGGTCACTGTATTGGAAGCTAGGAAGGAATGAATCCCAAAGGTTTTAGCTCCCTTTTCTTTCAAGATTGCAAAGGCTTCAAAAAGCTGTTCCTTAGTCATCCCGAACTTAGCTTCACCAGGATTATCCATAATGTCCGTACCCAGTTCAAATACGCCACCAGGATTGTAACGGCAAGAGATGATTTCGGGAATACCTGCTGCACATTCCAAATGCTCGATATCTTCAAAGGCATCTAAATTAATAGTCGCCCCCAATTCTCGCGCATAAGCATACTCTCTATCTGGGGTGTTGTTAGATGAAAACATCATATCCGCCCCTGTAAACCCAAGCTTGTGACTCATCAAAAGTTCGACATAACTGGAACAATCCACTCCACATCCTTCTTCTTGTAAGATTTTCAAAATGGCTGGAGTTGGCGTTGCCTTAACTGCGAAGTATTCTTTAAAGCCCTTATTCCAAGAAAAGGCTTTGTTTACTGCGCGTGCTTTCTCGCGAATCCCTTTTTCATCGTAGAGGTGGAATGGAGTTGGAAACTCTTCAACAATCTTTTCTAAGGCTTCACGTTTAATAAATGGTGTTTTCATAGGACTCCTTCATATTCATTATCAAAGAAAGGCTGGGACGAAAGTTCCAACCTTTGTATTTCAAGTCAATTCTTATTTTTCTGTATCAAAGATATTTCCAACTTCAACAGCAATTTGTTGGTTCTTCACATCAATGTTCGTGACTCTCAAGAGTGACTTGTAGTCGAACTGTTGTTCACGGTCTTCCTGTACATTATCAGCAAAGACAGCTACACCAGCCAACTCTGAATCAAACTCAGACAAGAGGCTAATCATCCCGTTAATGGTTCCTCCACCCTTCAAGAAGTCATCGACGATCAAGACACGACTTCCTGCTTTGAGGCTACGTTTTGAAAGGAACATCTTTTCGATACGGTCACTAGAACCTGAAACATAGTTGACACTAACAGTTGAACCTTCAGTGATTTTCAAGTCGCGACGGACAATGACAAATGGTACGTTGAGGACATTTGCTACCGCATTCGCAAGCGGAACCCCTTTGGTTGCCACAGTCATAACCGCATCAATCTTTTGATCCATGAAGCTCTTAGCAATAATGCGACCAATATTTTTCAAGATGGACGGTGTGCTGAGCAGATCCGATAGATAAATGTAGCCACCTGGAAGGATACGGTCGCTTTCTGAGAGCTTTTCACGCAACTCATCAATAATAGCTTTAGAATCTTGGGTAGAAATAGATGGTGTAAAAATAACTCCTCCACCTGCACCTGTCACTGTTTGGATATGACCAATTTCGATCTCTTCAAAAGCACGTTTGATGATGACGATATCTTCTGAAATAGAAGACTTGGCAGATTCATACTTTTCTGCAAAGGTGTTGAGACTGGTTAATTTGTATGGATTGTTGATCAAGTAATTGGAAATAACAACCATCCGATCACTTCTTCTTAATTTCATTATGCATTTACCATTCTTTTTTATTTAGTCTTTTTCTCATTATATCACACTAGAGTTAAAAAAACGAACTTTATTACCTAAATAAAGCTCATTTTTTTAGTTTCTAGTCTAATTTTGGCTTATAAAAGGAACGATTGTCCATGGCAAAGACTTTATTGGTCATTTCTCCCTCATCAACAAGGGCCAGAGCTGTTGTCATCATCATCATGCTGGCATCCAAATTATCAATCATATGAATAATTTCTGCTTCCATCACTCGAGGACGAACTGGACTACCATACTCTAGGAGACCATGGTGACTGAGAATGACATGGCGAAGAAGTACAACCTCTTCTCTAGTATCATCAATGCCAAGCTCCATTACCGCTTTGGTAATTTCACTATCAATCAAAGCAATATGACCGATAAGATTTCCTCTTACTGTGTACTCTGTCTGGTCGGGACCTGTCAACTCAATAACCTTGGCCAGGTCGTGCAACATAATCCCCGCGTAGAGCAAGCTCTTATTGAGCTGAGGATAAATATCTGCTATCGCTTCTGCCAAACGAACCATAGTCGCTGTATGATAAGCAAGCCCTGTCTCAAAAGCATGATGGTTGGTCTTAGCAGCTGGATAGGAGTAGAATTCCTTGTCATATTTGGTGTAGAGATTCCGAACAATTCGCTGCCAAATTGGATTTTCAATTTTAAAAATCATCTGCGCCATATATTCACGAATCTCTTTGGCATCTACTGGAGATTTAACCTTGAAGTCCGCTGGGTCATTTGGTTCGCCAGGTTGTGGTAAGCGAAGGGTGATTTGATTAACCTGAGGCGTATTGTTGTACACTTCACGACGACCTTGCATATGGACTACTTTCCCTGCTGTAAAGGTTTCAACATTGTGGGGTTGAGCATCCCAGAGCTTCCCTTCGATTTCTCCACTATCATCTTGGAAGGTGAAGGCTAGGTAATTTTTCCCAGCACGTGTCTGTCTCAGGTCAGCTGACTTGATCAGGTAAAAGCCTTCAAAAAGCTCATCTTTCTTCATGTGACTAATCTTCATATTCTTCCTCATCTTCTTGGAATTGGAGCAAATCAAGCGCAGGCTCACCTTCTGATAACTCAATGTGACGAAGCGTTCGCTCGATAGCTGTAGTACGACGGTTTAATAAATCATCAATATTGCCAGAGGCATGTTGGAGATGCTTTTGTGCCTTAACCAGAATACCTCCAAACTTGCCAAATTCTGTTTTGACACTAGCTAGGGTTTTACTGATATGGTCAGCACTCTTTTGGATATTGAGGGTCTTGAAGCCAACTGATAAGGAGTTAAGAAGAGCCGACAAGGTACTTGGACCTGCAACAATAATCTGTTCCTCCCGTCTCAAATCATCAAAGAAAATCGGATTGCGAACGATTTCCGAATAGAGCCCTTCTGTTGGAACAAACAAGACACCAAAATTGGTTGTCCGAGGTGGCGCCAGGTACTTGGTCTTGATATCCTTAGCAAAACGCTTGACGCTTGCTAGGAGAGACTTACGACAGCGCTCGATTTCCTCCTTGTAACCTGCTTCATAGGCTTCTTCCAGACGGTAATAATCCGCCAGTGGAAACTTAGAGTCGATTGGTAGATAGACATATTCCTGGTCACCTTGTCCAGGCAACTTGATGGCGTATTCCACACGTTCACTAGAGTTTTCAACCGTTGCAAATTCTCGTTCATACTGGGTAGGCGTCATGATGTCTTCAATAATCTGTCCCAGTTGTAATTCTCCTAAAATTCCTCGCGTTTTAGTTCCAGAAAGAACTTTATTTAGCGCACCGACATCTCGCGCAACCGTCTGCATTTCACCCAGACCTCGATTGACAGATTCCAGTTGTTTAGAAACCGTCTCGAAGGAGGCCTGCAAGCGTGTCTGCAAGGTCTTTTCTAGCTTTTCCTCGACCGTTTGGCGCATCTGTTCCAAGCGTTGCTCATTTGACTCCTGCAAGGCCTGTAGTCGTTGGTCAGTCTTATCTCTGGTTTGGAGGAGATTTTCATTCATCTCCTGCCTAAGCTGAGTCAGACCTTGGTGCAATTCAATCCGGACCTCCTGCAAACGATCACTGACAGCCACTTCAAGATTTTTTTGATCCAGCTGACTGGCCTGTCGAGCTTGTTCGAAGCGATAATCCAGCTGGTCTGAGAGATTATCTGCCTGATCTTCTAAACTCTTGGTCAGATATTTCTCCTGCTTGTCCTGCCTTTGCCAAATAAGAAAGAGGCCGGCTAGATTAGCAACTAATAAAACAACAAGTAAACTTTCCATCCTACCTCCTATCCTTGCTATGCAAGACAACCACATAGCCATCTGGGCAAGTCACTGAAACTTCCCTATCTATATATTCGTTAGAAGCATAAACTTTCTTAAAGAAAAAATTTTTCTCTGTCAACTCATACTTGGCACCAAGAATAGTCAATTGACTATCCCTTACAGGCATAAAAGCTAGATAATTATAGTCCGAACGTGGTTCTAGCTGACTGGTACCTTCTGGACAGTAACTAATCAAGTTTTGCCCATCCTCAATCTCTATTTGGCGCATATAGGGTGCTAATTTGGGATTGCTGGGTAGAAAGACATTGGCCAGCATATGATCGATGCGACCACCTAGGGCACCAAAAATGGTCACCTGAGCCTGAGGATTTTTTTCAAAAATCGTTAAAAGTGCTAGTTCCAGATCGGTATCATCTTTTTCTGGCTGGGCTTGGACAAAGTGATGAGCACGCTTTTGAATCAACTGACGCTCTTCCATAGTCACAGAATCAAAATCCCCAACGGCTAAAGCAAGAGGAAGTTCTTCTTCCAATACCCAGAGTGAGCCTCGATCCACACCGACAAAACAGTCAAAATCTGTCCGGTAGTGACCGCGGTCTCCCCCTGCAAAAACTGCAGCTTTAGTCCAGTTGATTTCTGAGAGCTTGCACTCGTTCATTGACATCTCCCTTAAAGACATAAGATCCCGCTACAAAAACTGTCGCGCCAGCTTCTTTGGCTTGAGCAATGGTTTGGTCATCAATACCACCATCGACTTCGATTTCAAAGTTCAAGCCTTTTTCCTCACGAAGGGCAACTAACTCACGTATCTTATCCATGGTTTCTGGCAGAAATGCTTGTCCGCCGAAACCGGGGTTAACCGTCATGACCAAAACTTGATCCACTAAGTGAAGCACGTGCTTGATAGCCTCAACAGGTGTTCCAGGATTGATAACAACAGAAGGTTTGATACCTAGAGAACGAATCTTTTGAAGAGCGCCATGGATATGAGGTGTTGCCTCTACGTGAATGCTGATGATATCTGCCCCTGCACGCGCAAAATCTTCTAGATGGTGCTCTGGATTAGAGACCATCAAGTGGCAATCAAAAACCATCTTGCTATGGGGGCGAAGGCTTTCGACCACACCTGCACCAAAGCTGATTTGTGGCACAAAGTGACCATCCATGATATCGATATGGGCGTATTCTGCCCCAGTTGCTTCTAGGCGTTTAATTTCACGTTCAAAGTTGGCATAATCTGCTGCCAGAATTGACGGAGCAATCTTGTATTGAGACATAGGTTTCTCCTTATTTTGGAATTTTTTTGCTGACTTTTTTATAGGTTTCTCTGCGATTTTCAATCTCACTGAGGAATTGCAAATAGTTGTCAAAACGGAAGGTAGCAATGATGCCTTCTTCTACTGCTGGTTTGACTTCGCAAGATGGCTCGTGGGTATGAGTACAAGTACGGAACTTGCAGTCTCGGCTAACAGAAGCAATTTCTGGAAAGGCCTGATTAAGGTCTTCTGCTGTTGTCACTTCATAATCCAGTGATGAAAATCCTGGCGTGTCTGCTATTTTCCCACCATTGAGATTGTAAAAACTAACAGCTCGAGTAGTATGGCGACCACGACCTAGACTATCAGAGATTTCTCCCGTCTCTAGATTGAGGTCAGGTGCAATTTTATTAAGAAGGGTTGACTTACCCACACCTGTCTGCCCCATAAAGACTGTCACCTTGTTTGTCAATAGTGGCAAGAGCTCTTCCTTACTAGTTACAAAGTCATAGCCGATGGCACGATAGGTCTGCTGGTAAAAATCCAGCTCTTCGCTATCCTCTAGTAAGTCCATTTTGGAAATATAAACGATAGGATGAATACCCTTGTGCTCTAAGAGAACCAAGAAGCGATCCAACAAGTTGCTATTAAAGTCAGGTTCTTTAACGGACATAATGACAACTGCTTGGTCAATATTGACAATGGGTGGACGAACCAGACTATTTTTTCGTTCATGAATTTCCAATATATAGCCTTCTGAGTTCTCCTCTGCAGAAAAGTCTACCCAGTCTCCAACATAGGGTGTATGACCTTTTTTACGAAAATTCCCACGCGCGCGTGTTTGATAAACTTGACCATCACTTTCCACATAGTAGAAACCCGCCAATGCTTTAATGATTTGTCCCTGCATCTTAGAGTCCTTGTCCTTTAAGTGCGTCTGCTAGACTGGCAAACTCTGCCAAGCTGAGAGCTTCCCCACGTACAGATGGTGACAAGCCTGATTGGTTCAAAGCCTTGGTCAGTTTGTCCTTGATTTCCTCAGTTTTCCCAAAGTAACCAGTCAAGTTGTTCCACAAGGTCTTGCGACGATGAGTGAAACTAGCCTTAGAAACCTTAAAGAAGAAGTTCTCATCTTCGACCGCAACCGCCGGTTCTGGACGGCATACCATTTTCAGGATAGCTGAGTCCACGTTGGGCGCTGGCACAAATACTGTACGAGGCACGATAAAGGCAACCTTGGCCGTCATGTAATACTGCACAGCAATTGACAAACTACCATAAGCCTTGGTATTTGGCTTAGCAGAGATACGATCTGCCACTTCTTTTTGCATCATGACCACAAACTCACTAAAAGGAATGCCACTCTCGATTAAGTGCATGAGAATAGGCGTCGTGATATAGTAAGGCAAGTTAGCTACTACCTTAATAGGCAGGTCAGGGTTTTTAAAATTCTGGATATGTTGCGCTAGGTCAACTTTTAGAATGTCCTCGTTGACTACGGTCACATTGTCAAAATCACGTAAGGTATCCGCTAGAATTGGTACCAAGCGGTGGTCAATCTCAAAGGCCATGACTTCTGCTGCACGCTCCGCCAAAAATTCGGTTAAAGCACCAATACCTGGTCCAATTTCGATAACATTAACCTGGTCATCAATTTCAGCCGTATCCACGATTTTTTGAAGAATATTGGTATCGGTCAAGAAATTTTGCCCGAAAGATTTTTTAAAGGTAAAACCGTGACGCTCCAGCACTGCCTTAGTCACGCTATAATCTGCAATTCTCATTTATTCTCTTTTCTAATATTAAAGAACTTTCTAATCTTGAACTCTTCCTCTTTGCTTGTCACTGAGCTCTTGCATTTCTTTAAAAGCTGTTAGACTAACATAAGCACCAGCTTCATAGTATTCCGTTGGGTTTATGGCATAGTCAAAGCCTTCAATCATGCCTCCAGCTTCTTCAATCATGCCATTCCATTTTTCATCAAAAACCATTCGCAGACGTTTCCAATCAGTAAATACTGGAACAGAGTTTCGCCCATCTTTTCCTTCTTTAACTGGAATGTTGAAACTAGAATCTTTTTCCAAGACAAAGGAATTCCCTTCTGAATTATCCTCTGGGAATCCTGATGCTGCATCTAATGGAAGCAAGAATTTTGCTTTAGGCATAGCCATAGAGAAGAACTTGTAGTAAAGCCCATAAACTAGTTCTTGCTCTTCTGTAGTCGGTTGATCCATCTGCCCCATCAAGAGCATCCATCTTACCAGGTCGGGATTCATGACAGGCACTTGTATCTCCGGCAAATCAGAAAAATCTGGTTTTTGAACCAAGGCTGAGGCACTGATACTAACTTCCTTGGAATTAAAGATTGCTCCCATGGCACCGTTTAAGTAAAAGGCTGTCCCAAGGAAATTCTCAATCCCTTTTTTATCTTCCGTATTTTCAATCAGTTTTACGACTGAATTTGGTCGACTGTCAATGGTTTCCTTGAATTGGCGATACCAAGATGGTGTCAAAATCATGATCATGGGATCAGTACACAGATAACCTTCCTCACCTCTATCATAAGTAGTTGAAAAGAGATAAGGTTCGCCTGTTTTTTCCGAATAAACTGCATAAACTGCATCTGCTTCTAAGAGCTTATCTTTAACGATTTCCGCTAGACGTTCCAACTTACGAGTGTTGGCTTGATAGCTTTCTTCACTTTCAGTTTCCTGATTTTGACGGCATTTCCATAAAAAGAGACGTAAAATTTCTACACTGTCATCAAGGCTAGCTGCCAAATAGTCTTCATTCGTCAACTGACCCTCTTGGATGGCTACAAAAGCACGATACAGAGCATCTGAATAGCTCGATAATTTTTGCTCTTCCTCAACACCTGAACTAAAGAGCACACTTCCTTTTTTCAGTTTATCCAAAGAAGGATTCCTATCAACCACTAGATGGGCAAGAACTTCATCAGTTAGACTATCGGCATCCTTGTTTTGACTGCTGAGTTTTTTGACTTCTACAGTACCAAGAGCGTCCATTCCTTGGTCAGGATTGCAAAACTGCAACTGATCCCCAACCTTGAGAGTCCCTTCTAAACTCCCAACGATCAATAATTGATTCTTTTCCTTCATAGGGAGAAAGTCCAAAACTCCCACACATGCATTGTTTTTAGACTCTTCTTCCGCTTCCGTCTTTTTCAAATAGTCAAAGATTCCCATTTTTTCTCCTTGTTGTTACTACTCCTTAGCAGTTTAGGCAAGAAATGATGTTGTCAATACTCTTATCTAAGTCTTGCTATCAAGTAGCCTTTTATCTCCTGATAACCAGCATATGATTACTTCTATTGTATCATATTCCCCCTACATTTTGGGACGGTTTCTCAATTCTCATACGATTTCATGGCATCTTCAACTTCAGCTAGACTGATGCCAAATAATTCTAAACGCTTGAGAAGTTGTTTACCATTGGAATAACCGATACGAAGATTCTCTCCTAGATATTCTCTGCGTTTTCGGCTGTCTGCTCCAGCTAGAAAACCAAGGCGAATCAAGTCACTACGGCTAATATCAAAGTCACTTTCTACTTCAAATTGCTCTGTCACCTGAGCCAGCGCTGTTTTCAAATCTTCATAACTGGCATGTTCGATTCCTAGGGAACGTCCTTTGGTCTTGGACTTAGGAACTGCCTCATCGCGTTTGAGAAAAGCGTGTTGAACTGTCGGAATGGTCGTCATAATCATGCGCCGAATCCGCTCCCCATTATAGTCAGGGTCTGTAAAAACAATCACTCCATGACGTTCATGTAGACGTTGGATACGCTCAAGGTCCTGCTCATTGATAGCCGATCCACGAGTCTCATAGGTCTCCACGTCAAAGTAGCGTTTTAGATTTGCCGTATCGTCACGCCCTTCGACTACGATGACTTGGGAAATTTTCTCTTTCATGATTTACTTTCCAATCCAAAGATTCGTTCAGCATTGGTACTTGTCACTGCTGCCAATTCTTCTGTCGTCAGACCACGTAAGTCTGCAATAAAGTCTACTACATAGCGCGTGTAAGCAGTCTTGTTTTCGCGACCACGTTTGGGAACGGGTGCCAAGTAAGGGGCATCAGTCTCTACCAAAATCTTATCCAAAGGCAATTCTTTGGCCGCCTCTTGAATGTCTATCGCTTTTTTAAAGGTCACCACTCCAGAAAAGGAAATAGTCATACCCAGCTCCACAAACTTCTCAGCCCACTCCAAAGAACCTGAGAATGAGTGCATAATGCCACCACGGGGACCAACGCCCTCACTCTTGATAATTTCATAGGTATCTTCTAGCGCATCACGGGTGTGAACTACAAAAGGCAAGTCCAGTTCCTTAGATAGCTGAATCTGACGGCGGAAAACTTGCTCCTGCACTTCTTTAGGGGCTGTCATCCAATGATAATCCAAACCAATCTCACCCAAGGCAACCACTTTAGGGTGTTTTAGTTTTTCTAGCAAGTAATTCTCAATATCCTCTGTATAATCCCCTGCTTCTGTCGGATGCCATCCAATAGTCGCATAAAGTTGGTCATATTCTTCCACCAATTCCAAGGCACGCTCAATAGTCGGTTTGTCAAAACCAACAATATTCATCCGAGTCACACCCATTTCAGCTGCTAAGGCTATTTCTTCTGCTTCTCTTCCTGAAAATTCTTCCACATTCAAGTGGGTATGTGTATCAAAAATCATTTATATTCCCTCGTTTTTTCTACCTTCTATTATACCAAAAAACTAGTCTCATTCTTATAGGAAAAAATATTTTAAAATCATTCATTTTCCCTTGACGACCTTTTTTCATAGCAGTATAATAGCTCTTGTTGAAATTTTCAGAAAAGGAAAGAAAATGTTTACAAAATTAAAATATACCTTTATTGGTCGTCCCCTTAAATCTTTAACAGAAGGTGAAGGAGGACTTCTTGGAAAAACTCAGGCACTCGCAATGCTTTCAAGTGATGCCCTATCTTCTATCGCTTATGGACCTGAACAGGTCGTTCTTGTCTTGGCTAGTCTATCTCCGCTTGCTATTTGGTGGAGTCTCCCTATCGGCATTTTTGTCCTCTTGCTACTTGCTAGTCTAACCATTTCTTACCGACAAATCATTCACGCCTACCCTCAAGGTGGGGGTGCCTACATGGTAACACGAGAAAATCTTTCTCCTGAGCTCGGTTTGATTGCCGGTGGAAGCTTGCTTGTTGACTATATGCTAACAGTAGCCGTATCCGTGGCCGCAGGAGCTGATGCGATCACAGCAGCACTTCCTGCACTCCATCCCTACAATCTCCATATCTCCATTTTTCTAGTATGTTTGCTCATGCTTTTGAATCTGCGTGGCTTGAAGGAATCTGCCAGTTCTCTGATGATCCCTGTCTATCTCTTTATCTTTAGCACGGTCTTCCTCTTATTGTTTGGTATCTTCCAACTATTGACAGGTTCTCTCAGCTATCATGCAACTTCTGCAATTGGTCAAACTGTCCCAAGTCTCTCAATCGTCCTGATTTTAAGAGCCTTCACCAGCGGTTCAGCTTCACTAACAGGGGTTGAAGCTATCTCAAATGCCGTTCCATTTTTCAAAACTCCCAAAGAGAAGAATGCAGCTCAAACACTGACCATCATGTCTCTGATTCTTGGTTTTCTCTTTGCAGGAATTACCTTCCTAAACTACTGGATGGGGATTACACCTCAACACGGAGAAACAATCCTCTCACAAATGGCTAAAGGAATTTTAGGGGATTCAGCTCTCGGTCAGATTGTTTATTATCTCTTCCAATTCTCAACTGCCCTAATCCTAGCCGTAGCTGCAAATACTGGTTTTTCTGCCTTCCCGATGTTGGCATACAATATGGCTAAGAACAAATACATGCCCCATCTCTTTATGGAAAAGGGAGACCGCCTGGGTTATTCAAACGGTATTTTGACCTTAGCCTTTGGCGCTATGATCCTTCTGCTCATTTTCAACGGAAATACAGAACGCTTGATTCCTCTTTATACTATTGGAGTTTTCGTACCTTTCGCACTTTCTCAAACAGGGATGATTCGCCACTGGAAAAAAGAAAAAGGCTCTCATTTCTTAAAATCTGCCTTTGCAAATATCCTAGGTGCCATCATTTGTTATGCCATCGTTCTTATCTTACTCTTCTTCAGACTTGGAGATATCTGGCCATTCTTCCCTATTATCCTGGTCCTAACCTTCCTCTTTTTGTCTATCCACAGTCATTACCAAAAAGTGGCCAAACAGCTTCGACTTTATGAAGGAATTCAAAAGAAAACCTACGATGGCAATATCGTCCTTGTATTAGTGGGAAATGTTACCCGAGTCAGCGTCGGAGCGATTAATTACGCTCAAAGCATTGGAGATGAAGTTTTGGCCATGCACATTTCCACCAAGGAAACGGAGGAAAAAGACCAAGAAATCCTCCAAGAATTTACCGACTACTTCCCAAATATCACTCTAAAAAACATTAATACTAGCTATCGCGATATCATCACACCTACAGTTCGCTATGTTCGAAAAATCTCTCAAGAAGCCAAGAAAAAGAACTACACAGTTACAGTTCTAGTACCCCAATTTATCCCTAACAAACCTTGGCAAAATATCCTACACAATCAAATGAGCCTCAAATTGAAATACGCTCTCAGATGGCACGAAGATGTCGTCGTTGCCAGCTATTCATATCATTTGAAAGAATAAAGAAAAGGCATTACCAGAACCAACAAGCTACTGGTAATGCCTTTTTTCTGAATCTAGTCCCTAAAATTAGCCTTATACTCAATGAAAATCAAAGAGGAAACTAGGAAACTAGCCGCAGGCTGCTCAAAGCACTGCTTTGAGGTTGTAGATGAAACTGACGAAGTCAGCTCAAAACATGGTTTTGAGGTTGTAGATAAGATTGACGAAGTCAGTTACCTATACCTACGGCAAGGCGACGTTAACGCAGTTTGAAGAGATTTTCGAAGAGTATTAAAATTTTATTGATAACCTTCTTCTATCGAATGTGGTTAGCCAAATCTTCTTGGGCTTTTTTATTAGACTCCGCTTTTTCTTTTTGCCATTTTTCATAAAGTTCTTGATACTGTTTAGCAGTCACTGGTTCCTTTTGCAATTCAACATATTTGTAGTTGTCCGCATCTCCTTTGTGCCCAACAAATGAGAAGGCCCCTGTAAACGGAACTGTCTTACGGAAGAGAGGATTAGCCCCTCCACTTTGAACTGGTAGGAAGAGAGCACTATCTGTCAACCAAGCTTGAACTTCGGCAAATTTTTCATAACGTGTTTGCGTATTTTCATTCTCATTATCTGCCGCATCCAACAACTCCTTGTAGGTAGCTAAACCGAGTTTTTCCTTGACTTCATTGTCTTTTCCTGGAGTCAAGCCAAGATTTTTCAACTGAGAACCAGAGTCTGGATCCAAAAGGTCAAGATAGGTCTTCGGATCTGAGAAATCCCCGCTCCATCCTGAGATATCGATGTCATAGTCCTTTTGATCGGCGGTATCCGCAAAGAAGGTAGCATTGTCTTTCTCATCTGGTGACAATTGAATGATATCAATAACCACATTATCTGAACCCAGCGTTGCTTCAACGGTCTGCTTGAAGGAGCTTGCCTGCTGAACGTCCAACTTAGCAGTTTGGTCTACCAACATATCCAAGTGGATAGGGAAGTTCACGCCTTCTGCTTGCAAACTTTCTTTAGCCTTGGAAAATTCAGCCTTGGCTTTTTCAGGATTCAAGAAAGCAGCTTGAGCGTCGTTCAGATTGATATTTGACCACTCTGTACCATAGTTGACCATCTTTTCATTGACAGCATCTCCAAAGTTTTTGCCACCGATTTGAACAAAGTTACTTGGTGTGACTGTGTTTCGAAGGATTCGGTCAGCCCCATCTTCTCCATTCGTCTGGGCAGCATAGGCATGACGGTCAAAGGCAAAGTTAATAGCCTGACGGAAGTCTTTGTTTTGCATTGCTAGACGAGAATCCGTCTTTTCTTTGTCCGTCTGTTTCATGGTTTGCTTGTAGCTTTGACGATTGACATTGAAGAGATAGTAGAAGGTTATAGCATTTTGAGGGGTATAGGTAATCTTATCTTCATTCCCTTTTTTCAGCTGGTCAAAGACTGAGCTTGTTGGGAAAATACGCCCGTCTGTATAGTTGCCTTCCAAGAATCCTCTAGCCAAACTATCTTGGTCTGAACCGTCATAGAAGGAAAGTTTTACTTTTTCAATCTTCACATTGTCCTTGTCCCAGTAATTAGGATTTTTTTCAAACTCAATTAAAGATTTTGAAGTGAATGATTTGAATAAGTAAGGTCCATTTGACAGGATACTAGATGGAGTTACACTTCCAAATTCGTCCCCCTTAGATTTCAAAAAGGCTTCATTGACTGGACTCAAAATTCCACCTGTTGTCTTAGAATTCCAATAGGACTCCGGCTTGTTTAAGGTATATTGGAGAGTATAGTCATCGACTGCCTTGATACCAACAGTCTCAAAGTCTGATGATTGCCCCTCAACATAGTCCGCCAAACCTTTGATAGAGTCTTGCACCAAGTACAAGTTTTCTGCTTTTTTATCCGCCGCATACCTTAGGCCTGTCACAAAGTCATGAGCTGTTACCTCTGTATATTCTTCCCCTTCAGAGGTATACCACTTGACACCTTGACGGATTTTATAGGTATAGGTCAAGCCATCTTTTGATACTGTCCATGATTCAGCCATGGAAGGAACCAGATTGCCATACTTATCATTTTCCAACAAACCATCAATCAAGTTTGTCGTAATGCTAGACGTCGAGCCACGTGTCGAAGTAATGTAGTCTAATGTATCTGGATTGCTAGCAAATACATAAGAGTAGGTTTTATCAGATGCATTTGACTGTGTCGAGCTACAAGCTACCATCAAGAAGCTAGCACTCAAAACTCCAGCCCCTAGTAAGAGAGCTTTTGATTTTTTCATAAATATTCTCCATTTATATATTATATGAAATATTATACACTATTTCAGAAAAAATAGAAAGTAAATGCAGGCCATCATTTAGGGCAAAACAAAAGCCAGTAGACTCGAGTTCCTACTGACTTCTTTGTTGAATTCGTTTGGATTATGCAGCCAAAACTTTGCGTCCTTTACGACGACGAGCTGCCAATACGCGACGACCGTTTTTAGTTGACATACGGTTACGGAATCCGTGTTTGCGCGCACGACGTAGTTTACTTGGTTGATAAGTACGTTTCACGATGAATACCTCCTCATAGATTTTGTATTCGTTTAGCCGGCTATAAAGTGATCAGTTACTAAACATACTTTACTATTCTATCTGATTCTTTCGCATTTGTCAATAGCTCTGACAAATGTTTCCAGCTTTTTTGCTGGGGGGATAATTTGAAAATCCTTCCAATTTACTTTCGAAATCTATAAAATATCTAATGTACTAGTAATTTACCCAATTGGTACACTCAAAGTTCCAAGTTTTTCCTCTTGAACCCTTCCGCCTGCCTATTAAATGTAAAAGGTGCTTTCTATATTTTCCTTCTGTCACTTCTTGCATTTAAAAAGCAACAACACCGTAGGATGACGATTCTACCGTATTTTAATTGGCAATAAACAAGATATTTAGCAATAATCCTTTCTAGTTATCATCGATTAAATCTCTTTTTTAAAAAAACTAATATGTGTAGTTATCTAAAACCTCTATCTATTTTTCTTAAACAACACAAAAACACTCTAGACGTAAAAATAGTTGTTATCCTAGTTGATTAAAAAAATCTCTGATTTCCTCATCTTTTATAAAATAATATATAATTTTCCCCTCTCTTCTAGTGTCCAAGATGTTTTGATTGGCTAGTTTACGAAGATGGTGGGAGGCAGATGCCATACTGAGATCTAGTAAACAGGCTATATCACAGACACAGAGTTCTTCAACAGCAAGGAGATAAAAGATGATATTTATCTGTTTATTATCGGTAAACTTTGTTAAAATGCGAAGTGATTTTTGGACTTTTTCCTTTTCAAGGTAGTTCATTGCGGTTGTAACATTTTGTTGATTTATAATATTCACTTGGCATATACTATCTTTTTTCATAATTTTTTCTCCTAGCCGAACACAGTCCTTAGCATGTCAAAGCTGTTGTTTTCAATCAGGATATACATCCCCAATCCTAAATAAACAACGGCAATAAACCATCTGCTATATTTTTCCAAAGTTTCTCCAACAGAAGGGACTTGAGCCAATTTTTGGGCAGAAAAAACCAAGAGATAAATCATGACTAGAAAAGTAAGTAAAGCCACTATCAAATTCGCTAAATTTAAGGTAATAAAATATGGGACAAAAACACCAATATTATCAGCACCACAACTTGCAAAAGTAATCATAGCGACTAAAAAAATCAGGTTTTTATCATCTTTGCGCAAACCATCTTTTGCAATAGCTTCTCCATCAGAATCTCCTAAAAGCAAAACTTTGAGTCCTAGGAAAATTGGAATCAAACCGAGCAAACCTAAAATCTCTTTACTAGGAATATAATTTAAGACAAATGCAAAAAGTAAACTTAGCAATATTAGACTAACAGAGCCTAGAAATTGTCCTAAATAGATGTTAATGATGTCTTTTCTGCTTTTTCTTTTGGCAAAAAATAACATTAGGATAATAAGTAAGTCTACGGCTGTCCCAGAATACAGGATTATTGAAGTAACAACATTTTGAATCATAAAACACCTCATTCAAATATATTTTTGAATGTATTTTAACATTAAACTTTGTAGATGTCAACTTCAGCTCCATCAAAATATAGATAAGAAGGTAGTGTACCAAACATTAAAAAGCTCTGCCATCGAAATGATAGCAGGGCTTAATTTCAATATCTAAATGATATATTTATCTAAAAAAGGTAGTGAAAAAGGTAGAGATTGAACTGAAATATAGTAAAATTAACAAAAGAAAAAAACGCTTGGAATGAACTGCACCCCAAAAGTTAGACAGAAAAAATCTAACTTTTGGGGTGTTTTGTTATGAAATTAACTTATGATGATAAAGTTCAAATCTATGAACTTAGAAAACAAGGATATAGCTTAGAGAAGCTT
>NZ_JASGZS010000014.1:0-53467 GCF_047465525.1 Streptococcus infantis
CTTTCTAAAGCTCTCTCCTTGCTTTTTGAGTTCATAGATCCGAACTTTATCTTCATAAGTTAGTTTCATAATAAAAACACCCCAAAAGTTAGATTTTCTTTTGTCTAACTTTTGGGGTGCAGTTCATCTTTTGTCCCAACCTCTTTCTTTTACCTATCTTTTTTGAAAAAATGGACATTTTCCTATTTATCATTGAAATTATAGGCCTGATTTGATATGATAAGACTATGACTAAAAAAAGAACAAATTGTAAAATAAATGACAAGAAGAGAAGAAATTTGTGGATTATTGTGGGGCTTCTATTCTTCACAATCTTAACATTAGGTGCTGGTATTGCTTATAAAGTCTTGACGAAGCAAGCTTTTGAGCAAAAAATTGAAGCACTGAAAAAAGAAAAAGATGATTCTTATTCACAAGGAAGTCAGAAGGATCATTTTCGTAAGGGGCAGGCAGAAATCATCACCTACTATCCTATGACGGGGGACAAGGTCATTACCTCTGTTCAGGATATCATTGTAAAAGATATCACGGATAAGGTAGAAGATAAAGAACATTTGATTTTTTACTACTCTGAAAAAGATTCATCCTCTATCAAAGGCGTGGAGAGCCATCTTGTAAAAAAACAGGCCTATGACCTGAGTGATTCTACTGTGGTGGAATTAGAAAATACATCGTTAGATCAGCTTTATCTTAAGGAAGATGGGACCCTGTTTACATTAGATCAGCTCTTTACAGATGCTAACAAAGCTAAGGAAAAGTTTCTTGAGGATATCAAGTCAACACTTCTTGATAAAAAGATTGAACAAACTCTTGTTGATCAAGTAATAGCCGATTTTACAGCTAGCGATTTATCATCTTGGAAGTTTGCATATAAAGATAGTCAATTGGTTCTTTATCCAATCAAAGCAACCAATAATGTAGAAGAAATAGCTTTGCCTATTTCAGACTTCTTTGATGTTATCCAATCGTCCTATCTAACTGAAAAGGATGAAGAACTTTATAAGAAGGCTCAGGCTGAGAAAAATAAAAAAGTAGTAGCTCTTACCTTTGATGATGGACCAGATGGAAATACAACTCCACAAGCTTTAGATATTCTAGCCAAGTATAAGATCAAAGCAACCTTCTTTGTACAAGGAAAGAATATTGCAGGTAATGAGTCGATTCTTAAACGTATGCAGTCTGAAGGTCATGAAGTTGGAAACCATAGTTGGAATCACCCGGTTTTAACAAAACTGTCATTGGAAGACGCTAAGAAACAGCTTACAGATACCGAAGATGCTATTACAAAAGTTCTTGGGAAAAGCTCTAAATTGATGCGTCCACCATACGGAGCAATCTCAGATGATATTCGTAATAGCCTTGATTTAAGCTTTATCATGTGGGATGTGGATAGTTTGGATTGGAAGAGTAAAAATGAAGCAGCGATTTTGACAGAAATTCAGCGTCAGGCAAGCAATGGATCTATCATTTTAATGCATGATATCCATCAAACATCTGTTAATTCGCTACCAAAAGTAATTGAGTATCTACAGGAACAAGGCTATAGTTTTGTGACTGTATCAGATCTACTCAATACTCGTTTGAAGCCACATGAGATTTACTATTCTCGTAATCAATAGATTGCAAGTCGGAAAAATAGAAAAAATTAAAAAAAGATAGTTTTAATCTTGACAAGTAGGGGAAAACTTGATATCATATAAAAGTTGAGAAAAGCAGAAGTGAGAACTTCTCGCCTTGCGACTAACGTTGTCTGGCCCCTACGGATCAAATTTCAGAAATGAAATACAATCATGTAGTGCGGGTTTGCGTTAGCAAGTCCGCTCTTGTTTTTCTCTAAATTAAAAAAAGAGGTGAAAACCATAGCAAAGCAAGACTTATTCATCAATGATGAAATTCGTGTACGCGAAGTTCGCTTAATCGGTCTTGAAGGTGAGCAATTGGGTATCAAACCACTAAGCGAAGCGCAGGCACTTGCGGACGAAGCTAATGTGGACTTGGTTCTCATTCAACCTCAAGCTAAACCTCCTGTTGCGAAAATTATGGACTACGGTAAGTTCAAATTTGAGTACCAGAAGAAACAAAAAGAGCAACGCAAAAAACAAAGCGTTGTGACCGTGAAAGAAGTTCGTTTGAGCCCAGTTATCGACAAGGGTGATTTCGAAACTAAACTTCGCAATGCTCGCAAGTTCCTTGAAAAAGGAAACAAAGTGAAGGTATCCATTCGCTTTAAGGGGCGTATGATCACCCATAAAGAGATTGGTGCAAAAGTTTTAGCCGAGTTCGCTGAAGCAACTCAAGATATTGCTATCATTGAACAACGTGCTAAAATGGATGGACGCCAAATGTTCATGCAATTGGCGCCAGCAACTGACAAAAAATAATTGTCAGAAAGTTAAATAAAGGAGAAAAAATCATGCCAAAACAAAAAACACACCGCGCATCAGCTAAACGTTTCAAACGTACAGGTTCTGGTGGACTTAAACGTTTCCGTGCTTACACATCTCACCGTTTCCACGGAAAAACTAAAAAACAACGTCGTCATCTTCGTAAAGCATCTATGGTGCATTCAGGAGATTTCAAACGTATCAAAGCAATGCTTACTCGCTTGAAATAATCGCGTATTTGTAAGTAAACAATTCTAGGAAATATTTGGAGGAAATAAAACATGGCACGTGTTAAAGGTGGCGTTGTATCACGCAAACGTCGTAAACGTATTCTTAAATTAGCAAAAGGTTACTATGGAGCTAAACACATCTTGTTCCGTACTGCAAAAGAACAAGTAATGAACTCTTACTACTATGCATACCGTGACCGTCGTCAAAAGAAACGTGACTTCCGTAAATTGTGGATCACACGTATCAATGCGGCAGCTCGTTTGAACGGACTTTCATACTCACAATTGATGCATGGTTTGAAATTGGCTGAGATCGAAGTTAACCGTAAAATGCTTGCTGACTTGGCTGTTAACGATGCAGCAGCTTTCACAGCTCTTGCAGATGCAGCTAAAGCAAAACTTGGTAAATAATTATTCATAAGACTGGTGCAAGTTTGTCCCAGTCTTTTTTAACAAAGGAGAAAAAATGGCTTCAAAAATGCTACACACTTGCTTGCGAGTAGAAAATCTTGAAAAATCAATCGCTTTTTATCAAGATGCTTTTGGTTTTAAGGAATTACGTCGTAGAGACTTTCCAGACTATGCATTCACTATTGTTTATCTTGGACTTGAAGGTGATGATTATGAGTTAGAGTTGACTTACAACTATGATCACGGACCTTATGTTGTTGGTGACGGTTTTGCTCACATCGCCTTAAGCACACCTGATCTTGAGGCTCTTCATAAAGAACATAGCGACAAAGGCTACGAAGTGACAGCGCCTAATGGACTTCCAGGGACTCAACCAAACTATTACTTTATCAAAGATCCAGATGGATACAAGGTAGAAGTGATTCGTGAAAATTCATTATAGTTCCTATCGAGTAGCTTGTATGCTACTCGTTTTTTTAATTTGTAGTAGAATGAAAGAAAAATAATGGCGTCAGGCATTCACTTAATTCAAAACCAAAAATGGTGCTCGTTCTTCTATTGAAGCTTTATTAAAGCGTGTGAGTCAAGGAAGAGAATGTAATCTAATAAATCTTTTGGTAGATTTCTATAATTTACGCAGTTCCTTGTGGGGGAGAGGATTTAGCTAAGATTGTTGGTGACTTATGTCTTGGGAGAGCTCAAGGGAATGAATCCTTCTTCCACTAGGGGCTGAAAGTGATGCTTCTGCATTAGCTGATGAAATGATTTATTTTGATGAACAAGGTGCGGTTTGTCGGTGTTTAAACTGGCGTGAAGCCCAAAGAACCATGTTAACAGAAGAAACCAAAGATGCTGTTTTAGTCATTGAAGCTATCAATGAAGAACAGGCATCACGAGCTCGGGAAGCAATGCTAGAATTACATACTAAAATTGAGGAATATTTTGGTATCAGTGGCAAGATAAGCCACTTGACAGCTACAAATCCTATCCTAGAGGTAGAATAATGAATGGGAATCACGGTTAATTCAACTGTGGTTCTTTTTTCTACAAGGGAAGAAAGAAATTGTTTTTCTATTTTCTAAAATGGTATAATATAAGAAGAAAAAGGGAGGTGATAGCGAGTGATTGCACAACTTGATACAAAAACGGTTTATAGTTTCATGGAGAGTATGATTTCCATTCAGAAGTATGTTGACCAGGGGAAAGCATACGGCTACTCAGCACTTGGAATCATGGATGTTGACAATCTCTATGGAGCCTATTATTTTATCAAAGAGTGCCAAAAACAGGAGATTCAGCCTTTATTAGGTCTTGAGATGACCGTTCATCATGAGGAGGAACTTGTCAACCTTCGATTTTTAGCCTTGTCAAATCATGGTTATCGAAATCTCATGAAGCTTTCGAGTCAAAAAATGACAGGTAAAAAGGAATGGACTGATTTTTCTACCTATCTAGAAGATATTTGTGTTATTGTTCCCTATTATTCTGCAATTGATTCCTTGGACTTAGGGCATGACTATTATATCGGAGTGTATCCAGATACACCTCAGTCGAATTTTTCTCACTCCATTCTCCCACTTTATCGTGTTAATTCCTTCGAATCTGAGGATTTAGAAACGCTTCAAATGCTCAAGGCGATTAAGGAAAATGTGACCTTGCGAGAGGTAGATGTTCAATCTCAACAGGGCTTGTTTTTGCCTGCTGAACGTCTTGAACAGTTTTTTCTAGAGAAGTTCCCAATTGCACTGGATAATCTTGCAAGATTGGTCAAGGATACTTCCTACGAGATTGATAGTAGTCTCAAGCTTCCACGCTTCAATCCAGAGAGACCAGCTGTTGAGGAATTGAGGGAAAGAGCTATTAAGGGCTTGGAACAGAAAGGCTTACTAGATTCAGTTTATCAGGCTCGTTTAGAAGAAGAGCTATCTGTGATTCATGACATGGGATTCGATGACTATTTCTTGGTTGTCTGGGATCTCTTACGTTTCGGACGTTCTCAAGGATATTATATGGGTATGGGACGTGGATCTGCAGTTGGAAGTCTGGTGGCCTATGCCCTAGATATCACTGGTATAGATCCTGTTGCTAAGAATCTCATCTTTGAACGCTTTTTGAATCGTGAACGCTATACCATGCCCGATATCGATATTGATATTCCTGATATCTATCGTCCTGAATTTATCCGCTATGTTCGTGACCGCTATGGCAGTATTCACGCTGCTCAGATTGTCACCTACTCAACCTTTGGTGCTAAACAGGCCGTCAGAGATGTTTTTAAACGCTATGGTGTACCTGAGTATGAATTAACGGCTATTACCAAAAAAATCGGTTTCAAAGACACCTTAACAAGTTCCTATGAAGGGAATCTAGGCTTTAGACAACTGATTCAAGGTAAGATTGAGTACCAAAAGGCTTTTGAAATTGCCAAGAAAATAGAAGGAGCACCACGTCAAACCTCCATCCATGCTGCTGGTGTTGTGATTAGTGATAAAAATCTAACGGACTATATTCCTCTTAAGTATGGTGAGGATATGCTCATTACCCAGTATGATGCGCATGGAGTTGAAGGAAATGGCTTGCTCAAGATGGATTTCTTGGGCTTACGAAACCTCACCTTCGCTCAAAAAATGCAGGAGCTCTTATTTGAAACTCAAGGAATTCAGTTAAGGATTGAGGAAATTGACCTTGAGGATAGGGAAACTTTAGCCCTCTTTGCAGCTGGGAAGACCAAGGGAATTTTTCAGTTTGAACAACCTGGTGCTATTCGCTTATTAAAGCGTGTGAAACCAGAAAGCTTTGAAGAAGTAGTGGCAACGACTTCCCTCAACAGACCGGGGGCGAGTGACTATATCGACAACTTTGTAGCTCGAAAACATGGGAAAGAAAAGGTAACAGTTTTGGACCCAGTTCTGGAAGATATTCTGGCTCCAACTTATGGCATCATGCTCTATCAAGAACAGGTAATGCAAGTTGCACAGCGTTATGCTGGTTTTAGCCTTGGAAAAGCTGATATTTTACGTCGCGCCATGGGGAAAAAAAATGCTGCGGAAATGCATCAAATGCAAGAGAGCTTCATTCAAGGTGCCCTTGAAAAAGGCCACGGAACAGAGCAGGCTCAGCAGGTTTTTGCTGTCATGGAAAAATTTGCTGGTTATGGTTTTAACCGTTCCCATGCCTATGCTTATGCAGCTTTAGCCTTTCAGCTTGCCTACTTTAAGACACATTATCCAGCAATCTTCTATCAAGTAATGCTCAATTATGCAAGTGGAGACTATATCCTCGATGCTCTTGAGATGGGCTTTGAACTTGTGCCCTCATCTATCAATACAGTACCTTTTCAGGACAAGCTGGCAGAAAAAACAGTTCATTTGGGCTTAAAGAGTATCAAGGGAATGCCTCGTGATTTTGCCTATTGGATCTTAGACAATCGTCCTTTTACAAGTGTTGAAGATTTTGTCACTCGCTTGCCTAAAAATTATCAGAAGTTGAGTCTTTTAACTCCCCTAGTCGAGATTGGTTTATTCGATAGTTTTGAAAAAAATCGCCCAAAAATCTTATCCAACTTACCTACTTTGTTTATTTTTGTGGAAGAATTGGGTAGTTTGTTTGCAGATAATAGCTACAATTGGCTTGAGAGTGAGGATTTTACGCAAGTCGAAAAGTTTCGTAAGGAACAGGAGTGGCTTGGAGTCGGTATCAGTCCGCATCCCTTACTGATTTTAGCAAAGAATTCCCTCTATCCAATTGTGAGTTTGTCTGAACTATCTGAAGGACAGACAGCTACAGTACTCGTTGAGATACAATCCATTCGTGTCATTCGTACTAAAAAAGGTGAAAACATGGCTTTTCTGAAAGTTAGTGATAGTAAAACGAAGCTTGAAGTCACAGTTTTTTCTGACCAGTATTGTCAATTTAACAATCTCTTACATGAAGGAAGATTTTACTACCTTAATGGAAAAGTGCAGGCAAGAGACGGTCGCCTTCAGTTAGTATTAAATAATCTAAAAGAAGCAGTGAGTGAACGATTCTGGATTCAGGCTGCTGATCATGAACATGATTCTGAAATTTATCATATTTTAGAACAATACAAGGGACAAATTCCAGTCATTATTCGCTACGAAAATGAACAAAAAAATGTTCTTTTGCCGGGCTATTTTGTTGCAAAAGATGTTAGTTTGCAGGAATCTTTGAGTCAAATAACTATGAAAACGATTTATCGTTAAAAATCAATGAAAATAAAAGAATTTTAACTTTAATTATGGTATAATCAGTTAGAATGTTAAAAGAAAAAGGAGCAAAACCAAATGAAACGTATTGCTGTTTTGACTAGTGGTGGAGACGCCCCTGGTATGAATGCTGCCATTCGTGCAGTTGTTCGTCAAGCAATCTCAGAAGGAATGGAAGTTTTTGGTATCTATGATGGATACGCTGGTATGGTTGCCGGTGAAATTTATCCACTTGATGCTGCTTCAGTAGGAGACATCATTTCACGTGGTGGTACTTTCCTTCACTCTGCTCGTTACCCTGAGTTTGCAAAACTCGAAGGTCAACTTAAAGGGATTGAGCAGTTGAAAAAACACGGTATCGAAGGTGTCGTGGTTATCGGTGGTGACGGTTCTTATCACGGAGCTATGCGCTTGACTGAGCATGGATTCCCTGCTATTGGACTTCCAGGAACAATCGATAACGATATCGTAGGTACTGATTTCACAATCGGATTTGATACTGCAGTTACGACTGCAATGGATGCCATTGATAAGATTCGTGATACATCATCAAGTCACCGTCGTACTTTCGTAGTTGAAGTAATGGGACGTAATGCCGGAGATATCGCTCTTTGGGCAGGTATCGCTACTGGTGCTGATGAAATTATCATCCCTGAAGAAGGCTTCAAGATGGAAGACATCGTAGCAAGTATCAAGGCTGGATATGAACACGGTAAGAAACACAACATTATCGTTTTGGCAGAAGGTGTTATGTCAGCGGCAGAATTTGGTCAAAAACTAAAAGAAGCTGGCGATACAAGTGACCTTCGTGTAACTGAACTTGGTCACATCCAACGTGGTGGATCACCAACTGCTCGTGACCGTGTATTGGCGTCACGCATGGGTGCACATGCTGTTAAACTCCTTAAACAAGGAATCGGTGGTGTCGCTGTTGGTATTCGTAATGAGAAAATGGTTGAAAATCCAATTCTTGGAACTGCAGAAGAAGGAGCTTTATTTAGCCTAACAGCTGATGGTAAGATCGTTGTTAATAACCCTCATAAAGCTGACCTTGAACTTTCTGCTTTAAACAAGAGCTTGTCTTAATCAACTTTAACTAAACTGGTAAAATGACCATAAAAGGTCGAATTATATAAAGGAGTCACAAAATCATGAACAAACGTGTAAAAATCGTTGCAACATTGGGTCCTGCGGTAGAAATCCGCGGTGGTAAAAAATTTGGTGATGACGGATACTGGGGTGAAAAACTTGACGTTGAAGCTTCAGCTAAAAACATTGCTCAATTGATTGAAGCAGGAGCTAACACTTTCCGTTTCAACTTCTCACACGGTGACCACCAAGAACAAGGTGACCGTATGGCAACTGTTAAACTTGCAGAAAAACTTGCAGGTAAAAAAGTTGGTTTCCTTCTTGATACTAAAGGACCAGAAATCCGTACTGAATTGTTCGAAGGTGAAGCTAAAGAGTACTCATACAAAACTGGTGAAAAAATCCGTGTTGCAACTAAACAAGGTATCAAATCAACTCGTGAAGTGATTGCTTTGAACGTTGCTGGAGCTCTTGACATCTATGATGACGTTGAAGTTGGTCGCCAAGTATTGGTTGACGATGGTAAACTTGGTCTTCGTGTTGTAGAAAAAGACGATGCAACTCGTGAATTTGTCGTTGAAGTTGAAAACGACGGTGTTATCGCTAAACAAAAAGGTGTAAACATCCCTAACACTAAAATTCCTTTCCCAGCTCTTGCTGAACGTGATAACGCTGATATCCGCTTCGGTCTTGAACAAGGTATCAACTTTATCGCGATCTCATTCGTACGTACTGCAAAAGACGTGAACGAAGTTCGTGCAATCTGTGAAGAAACTGGTAACGGTCACGTTCAATTGTTCGCTAAAATCGAAAACCAACAAGGTATCGATAACTTGGACGAAATCATTGAAGCTGCTGATGGTATCATGATCGCTCGTGGTGACATGGGTATCGAAGTACCATTTGAAATGGTTCCAGTTTACCAAAAAATGATCATCACTAAAGTGAACGCTGCTGGTAAAGTTGTCATCACTGCAACAAACATGCTTGAAACAATGACTGAAAAACCACGTGCAACCCGTTCAGAAGTATCAGACGTATTCAACGCTGTTATCGACGGAACTGATGCTACAATGCTTTCAGGTGAGTCAGCAAATGGTAAATACCCACTTGAGTCTGTTCGTACAATGGCAACTATCGATAAGAACGCTCAAACTCTTCTTAACGAATACGGACGTTTGAACTCAGATTCATTTGAACGTAACTCTAAGACAGAAGTTATGGCTTCAGCAGTTAAAGACGCTACAAACTCAATGGACATCAAATTGGTTGTAACTCTTACTAAGACTGGTCACACAGCACGTTTGATCTCTAAATATCGTCCAAATGCTGATATCTTGGCATTGACATTTGACGAATTGACAGAACGTGGATTGATGTTGAACTGGGGTGTTATCCCAATGTTGACAGAAGCTCCATCATCAACTGATGACATGTTTGAAATTGCAGAACGTAAAGCAGTTGAAGCAGGTCTTGTACAATCTGGTGACGATATCGTTATCGTTGCAGGTGTGCCACTTGGTGAAGCAGTTCGTACTAACACAATGCGTATCCGCACTGTACGTTAATCTAATATTAAAAAACCTATCATATCAAGCTTTATAGCTTGTATGATAGGTCTTTTTTTGTTACGAGGGGTAAAATATATAGTCATTTAGTTTTAAAAAAGCACTCTAATGATTCAAAGATATTGGGGACTTCCCTTAATAAATCTGTCACTTTCTTTTTCAAGATAGCCCAAGCCTGCTCAATAGGATTCAAATCTGGTGAATACGGTGGTAGAGGTAAGAAAAAGTGTTTATCTTGAATGCAAAGCTCATCCAAGATGTTCTTGGGATGAAAACTAGCATTGTCCATGACAATGACATGAGGGGTCTTCAAAGCAGGTAGAAGTTGCGTTTTGAACCACTCCACAAAGAAATCGCTCGCCATACTTTCCTTGTAAATCATAGGAGCTATAAACTCTCCGTCTACTTGTCCTGCAACAATTGAAGTCCGCTCAAAACGCCGTCCACTAATCTTTTCATAGACTTTCTCCCCTCTAGGAGCCCGTGCATAAGGACGATAGAGGTAGCGGTCGATTCCTGTTTCGTCAATATATACGACTGGTAAATCTTTTAGGCTATTCAAAATATCAAGAAACTCAGCGACTTTCTCAGGATCTTGTTCCTTAAAGCTAGTCGTCTTTTTTTAAAGTGACCTTAATCTGCTTTAAAGCTGCCCATACTGAAGGAACAGCACAATCAAAATGTGTCGCAATTTCCCGTAAGAAAGCATCTGGATGAGCCTCTACAAAGGCCTTCAACTCCTCCAAAGGAATCTTTCGGCTTTTGGCGACTCGCTTTTTCCGCTCTAAGTGTCCTTGTTCACGTAATTTCTTTTCCCATGTGAAGAGAGTTCTGACGCCAACATCAAAAACTTTGGCCGCCTCGACATGGCTGTGTCCCTCTTTGATGTAATCTAATGCTCGTTGTTTAAAATCTGTACTATATGCCATAACTTTATTATAACATGTATTTTATAAACTAAGCGACTATATCATTTTCCTTTCAATGCTAAGGTATATAATACAGTTTACCCTGTAACTTTTGCTATAATTAGAGACAGCAATGGTCATCTTTGTATCTTTACGACTAAACCTAGCTAGGATTTTTTGGATAATAAGTCTATCAGTGTATGATTGAGGCTTGAGCTTTTTGCTGTTTGTGCAGAAAGGATTGCTAAAAGATAGGATGTAATAGTGTTTAGGAAAATAAAAAAAGCTCTCTGGAAAAACCAGAAAGCTTGAGAGGCATCTCCATGTGAGAAATCGGTTCACACAATTTCTCAAGGTCCGCTCCTGCGTTATGACCTCCTTTGCTCAATAGTAGCTCTCGCTACATATCGACTCATCGCAAGTTTTATTTTACTATAAGGTCAATAAAATGTCAATAAAATGTCAATAAAAAAAGTTCCTATACCAAGGAACTGATGAACAATGCTAATTGCCGGGATCGAACCGGCGACCTCATCCTTACCATGGATGCGCTCTGCCTACTGAGCTAAATCAGCTTACTTAAAAAGTATACTATAGATTCAAATCTTTGTCAATAAAATGTTTTATTTAAAAGTAATCGGCTATCAGTCAAACTAAAATAGCTTTAGGGAATGTCCTAAAGCTATTTTATTCTAACCTAATTGATTTTGTTTTTTCTCTGGATTCCAGATAAAACTTGCAATAAAGCTAAAGATGATGGTAACAATCGCAACTAAGACAGCAAGAATCAGTGCTGGTATGCGAATAAACCACCACAAAGGATTTGGTTTTTTGTTATTGTGCCATTGTTTTGTTTCCTCATCCAGACGTTGGAATTCTGATTGGATACGTTCAGCAACCATCTCAATTCCTTCATCATTCATCTTCTTAATGTCCGAGATATCGATAGGATTTCCGAAGTTCATATCGACACGTTCACAACTGATGAGTCCTTTTAAGGTCATTGGACCAGTGTAAGTAACTGGCATGATGCGAACCTTGGCCATTTTAGCAATCAGAGCAACACCACCTTTAACATCGTTGGAATGACGACTGCCACTTGGGAACATGATGAGAGAGCGGTCGCTCTTTTTAAGAACATTGATAGGGTATTTGATAGCCGAAGCGCTAGGATTTTCACGATCGATTGGAAAGGCACCGCACATGCGAATCCACCAGCCAAAGATACGGTTGGTAAAGAGTTCCTTTTTAGCCATAAATACAAATTGCTTCGGTTTGGTCGCAAAGGCCATATAAACTGGATCCCACCAGGTACGATGGGGCGCAACTAGAATATAGTTTTCATCTTGACTCGGAATTTTATCCGTATTATGATAATGAGCATTACCGTTGATAGACCAAAGAATCAACATAACCAGCCCACGAAGATAAGTATAAAACATGGTATCTCCTTCAATTTTCTTTCTTTTATTATACCTTATCATACTAGGACAAGCAAATGTTTTTTTGTTTAGGCGGAATTGCTCTTCATATGAAATTAGAATTATTTTTAAAAAAATGATATGATAGAACTTATGGATAAAAATAAAATTATAGGCTTAAGCCAATCAGAAGTTAAAGAACGTCAGAAACAGGGACAGGTCAATGATTTCAAAGCATCAGCTAGTACCAGTACTTGGCAGATTGTAAAACGAAATGTCTTTACTCTCTTCAATGCTTTAAACTTTGCTATTGCATTAGCGCTCGCTTTTGTTCAAGCCTGGAGCAACCTGGTTTTCTTTGCGGTTATCTGTTTTAATGCTTTTTCAGGAATTGTAACCGAGCTACGTGCCAAGCATATGGTTGATAAACTCAATCTCCTGAATAAAGAAAAGATTACCACTATCCGTGATGGACAAGAAATTGCTTTAGACCCTGAAGAGCTTGTTTTGGATGATGTGATTCGCTTGTCTGCAGGGGATCAAATTCCAAGTGATGCGATTGTATTAGAAGGTTTTGCAGAAGTCAATGAAGCCATGTTAACGGGCGAGAGCGACTTGGTGCAAAAAGAAGTAGAAGACTTAATGTTGTCAGGTAGTTTTCTTGCCAGTGGTTCTGTCTTTGCTCAAGTTCATCATGTAGGAGCAGATAACTATGCAGCCAAACTCATGCTTGAAGCTAAGACAGTTAAACCCATCAACTCACGTATCATGAAATCGCTAGACCAGCTAGCAGGTTTTACGGGTAAAATCATCATTCCATTTGGAATTGCTCTTTTGCTTGAAGCTTTGGTCTTAAAAGGTTTACCACTGAAGTCTTCTGTAGTGAATTCATCTACGGCTCTTTTGGGAATGTTGCCTAAGGGGATTGCCCTCTTAACCATTACCTCTCTCTTAACTGCTGTTATCAAGCTTGGGTTGAAAAAGGTCTTGGTGCAGGAGATGTACTCTGTTGAAACCCTAGCGCGCGTGGATATGCTCTGCTTGGATAAGACAGGTACCATCACCCAAGGGAAGATGCAGGTTGAGACTGTCCTTCCTCTGACCCAGACTTATGACAAGGATGCTATTGCCGACATACTAACCAGCTATATGGCAAACAGTGAGGATAAAAATCCTACAGCTCAAGCTATCCGTCAACGTTTTCAAGGTCAAGTAGCTTATCCGATGATTTCTAGTCTTCCATTTTCTAGCGATCGTAAATGGGGAGCAATGGAGTTGGAAGGTCTCGGAACTGTTTTCCTAGGTGCACCGGAGATGTTGTTGGATGCTGAAGTTCATGAGGCTAGAGAAGCTCTTGAACGAGGATCTCGTGTCTTAGTTCTGGCCCTCAGTCAAGAAAAACTTGATCACCACAAGCCACAAAAGCCATCTGATATTCAGGCTTTGGCTTTGCTTGAAATTCTAGATCCAATCCGAGAAGGGGCAGCTGAAACTCTAGACTATCTTCGTTCTCAGGAAGTGGGGCTGAAAATTATCTCTGGTGATAATCCAGTTACGGTTTCAAGTATTGCTCAAAAAGCTGGTTTTGCAGATTACCACAGCTACGTAGATTGCTCGAAAATTACTGATGAAGAGTTGGTTGCCATGGCTGAGGAGACAGCGATTTTCGGACGTGTCTCTCCTCATCAAAAGAAACTGATCATCCAAACGTTGAAAAAAGCAGGTCATACGACTGCAATGACAGGAGATGGTGTCAATGATATCCTTGCCCTCCGTGAGGCAGATTGTTCCATCGTGATGGCTGAAGGAGATCCAGCGACTCGTCAGATTGCAAATCTGGTCCTCTTGAACTCAGACTTTAATGATGTTCCTGAGATTCTCTTTGAAGGTCGTCGTGTGGTCAATAACATTGCCCACATTGCTCCAATTTTCTTGATTAAGACAATCTATTCCTTCCTGCTTGCAGTCATCTGTATTGCGAGTGCTTTGTTGGGACGTACTGAATGGATTTTAATTTTCCCATTCATTCCGATTCAGATTACCATGATTGACCAGTTCGTGGAAGGCTTCCCACCGTTCGTATTGACCTTTGAACGAAATATCAAACCAGTCGAACAAAACTTCCTCAGAAAATCCATGCTCCGTGCACTACCAAGTGCCTTGATGGTAGTTTTTAGCGTTCTATTTATTAAAATTTTTGGAACCAGTCAAGGTTGGTCGGCAATTGAAATTTCGACACTTTTGTATTATCTATTGGCATCGATTGGTTTCATGTCTGTAGTTAGAGCTTGTTTGCCATTTAGTCTGTGGCGTGTTCTCTTGATTATTTGGTCAGTTGGTGGCTTCCTTGGAACAGCTCTATTTCCAAGAATTCAAAAATTGCTTGAAATTTCAACACTGACAGGACAAACATTACCTGTCTATGGCATCATGATGGTCATCTTTGCTATCATTTTCATCCTGACAAGTCGTTATCAATCTAGAAAATAGAGAAAGACTGCAATCTATGATTGCGTTTTTCTTATACGACGAGTCTATCGTAGATCTGATGTGCAAGACCTAGGTGCCTATTATCTATCGGTGAACCCAAGAGCGTTTCTTAAGCCTGCTTGTATTGAGGTAGAAGAATCAAATGTCTGTGGCTAGACTATTTGAAGTTTGAAGAAATAATACTCTTCGAAAATCTCTTCAAACCAGATCAGTGCTATCTGCAATCTCGAAGCTGTACTTAGAGCAACTTGTGGTTAGCTTCCTAGTTTGCTTTTCGGTATAAAAACTGTCAGATGAAGGGATGGCAAAATCGTATCTCTCCGAACAGAAACATGAAAGTAAGGTGTATAGAGCTCGTAAGAGGACGCGAAAGTCTGTAACCTAAAAAAGAACTAGATAAATCCACTAAGTGTAGTTATTCTAGTTCTTTTTCGTTTATTCAACACCCAAGATTTCTTTAATATCATCAACGCTCAGATTGCTTCTGCTTTCTTGTCCTTCAAGGACGGTATTGAAGAGTTCTTTTTTACTTTCTTGGAGTTCTTGGATTTTTTCCTCTATGGTTCCAAGGGTGATGAGGCGATAGACATCAACTTGTTTGGTCTGGCCAAGGCGGTGGCTTCGTCCGATGGCTTGCATCTCGACTGCTGGATTCCACCAGAGGTCACAGAGGATGACGGTATCAGCTCCTGTTAGATTAAGTCCTGTTCCACCTGCTTTTAGGGAAATGAGGAAGCAGTCTTTTTCTCCCTGATTGAAGAGATTGACCATCTCTTGACGTTTATCTGAAGGAGTTTGTCCTGTGATTTTAAAGTGAGATAATCCCTTTTTCTCTAGTTCTTGCTCAATGAGATCAAGCATAGAGGTGAATTGTGAAAAGATAAGTGGTCGTGATCCTTTTTTACGAATGGCGTCCAGGAGTTCGAATAAGCTGTCCATTTTTCCACTATCCCCTGTGTAGTCTTCTAAAAAGAGAGCTGGGGTATTACAGATTTGTCTGAGTCGGGTCAGTCCTGCTAAGATTTCAATTTTATGACGTTTAATCTCATCAGCGCTGGCTCCTGCAACCATTTCTTGCATACGTCGAAGTTGAGCTAGATAGAGCGTTTTTTGTGAACTGCTGAGTTCATTGCTGTAGAGGTGCTCGCTCAGTTCAGGCAATTCTGTCAGCACTTCGTCTTTTTTCCTACGCAGAACAAAAGGTTGAATCAGTTTAGCAACGAGTTGAGGTGACAATTTTGAAAATTCCTTTTTACTTGGTAGGAGTCCTGGTAATACTATCTGGAAAATAGACCAAATCTCTTCGAGACGGTTTTCGATAGGAGTTCCAGATAGGGCATAGCAGGTTTTGACATCAAATTCTCTCAAAGCTTGTGCTGTTTTGGTCTGACTATTTTTTATCATCTGTGCTTCATCTAAGATGAGGTAGTCGTAAGACTGCTTTTGATAGTGTTCAAGGTCAGATCGAAAAGATGGATAGCTTGTAATAGTGATAGTGGCAGATTTTTCAATTTGTTTGATACGCTCAGTTTTTGTGCCATAGGCTACTTCCACCTGTTTGTGAGGTACAAATTTTCGGAATTCTTCTTTCCAATTGTAAAGAAGGCTAGCTGGAGCTAGGATAAGAGCTTTCTGTTCTGGTTTAAGGTTGGCTTCCAGAAGAGTGATGGTTTGCAAGGTTTTCCCTAGCCCCATATCATCCGCCAGGATTCCACCAAAATGATAATGATCCAACATACTCAGCCACTTGACTCCTTCTTTCTGATAGGAGCGGAGTTTGGCCTTGACTTCATAAGGCTTGATGTCAAATTCTTCAGGGTGGGTCAGGTCATAAGCCATCTTTTTGAAATCACGAGAAAAATTGACATGTTCATTGTCTTTGAAGGTTTCAGAAAGGCTAAAGGCACGAGATTTGTGCATCTTGATTTTTCCGTCTGAAAATTTAGCGCGAAGCTCTTGGAGACTTTGGGCAACCTTGAGACTTTCATCGTCAAAGACTAGAACCTTTCCTTGCTTGGTTTGGTAGTGGCTTTCTTGATTCCATAAAGCTTGGATAGCCTTTTCAACCTCATCTTCTGAAATCATAGAAAAATCAAACTGCACTGAAAGGAAGCCTTCGTCGTCAAAAATGTCAATGACAGCAGGATCTTCTATTAAGAGTTTTTCAAGCGATTCATCTAGTTGAACTTGACCCAGAGTACGAAAACGAGGTAGTTCTTTTAGGAAGAAATCAACGACTTTGATTTTAGAAAGACTATGAAATTCCTCTTTGAAACCAACAGAAAGCAGTTGATGATAGATTTTTCTAGCTTTGCTAGCTTGGTAAGTATAGGGGAGGCTTAGGAGCTCTTGTTTAGAGTGGACTTGCTTTTCTCCAAATGACCACACCATGTTGAGAGCAATTTCATTTCTAGTCTTGGAGAAGGCAAAGGTGGGGATGAAGTCATGGATTTGTAATTCATCTGGGATACTGATAGGAACATAGTTTGAGATGATATTACAGATTTGCATGAGTTCAGCCTTATTTTCCTTTGAAAAGATAAGCGGAGAACTTTCCTGATAATGGTAGATCCAAGTAGCTAATTTATGTAAAAAGTAACGGTGCTCTTTTTTGATGATGTGGAAGTGATTGTGCCGAATCCAAAGTTTTTTTTGAATAATGAAACCAAAATAAGCTGTATTGATGATTTCATAATGGTTATCAGATTTGACAACTTTAAAAATTTCTTCTTCTGGGATAAAGGGATTATCATCTAAGAATATAAGAGGATATTCGGCTTTTGAGGTTACATATTGAAAGACGTCCAAAGCTTGAAAAAGTGGGATGAGGTCGTTTAAATAGCTAACAGGAGCCTCTAAATAGCGTCCACAATCTCTAGGGCTAATGCCATAACTGAAGTTGGAAT
The DNA here is from genome assembly GCF_047465525.1 of Streptococcus infantis. Taxonomy (GTDB): domain Bacteria; phylum Bacillota; class Bacilli; order Lactobacillales; family Streptococcaceae; genus Streptococcus; species Streptococcus infantis_R. Next base: position 17,634 of record NZ_JASGZS010000014.1, read on the forward strand.
AAGAAGGTTCATTTCTATCGATGAAATATTTTTTGATATAGAGGAGTAGATTTTGAGAAGCTTTATTAAACTGGTCTAATGATAAGTTGATTGTCCCGATTTTCTGTGAAACAAAGTAATCTTCCTGTTGAAAAATGAGAAAAATGAAGTGAGCTATATCCTTGATAACATAGGCACGAGGAGCCTGTTCCACCTGTAGTTTTAAGGTCCAGAATAGGCTATGATTTCGAATTTCGAATTGTCCATGAAGTGCAAGTGAAGGCGCCACCGCTTTTTCTTCTAGCAGTTCGTCTTGGAGCTCTTCAGATGGCAAAGTAGGAATCAGTTGGCTGGCAAAACTTGGTTTATGACTAGATTTACGAATGCGTTCTTGAATAACTTGGGGGAGACTACGAAAGTAGAGATCCATGGCAACCCAGTGTTTACAGACTTCCTGATCTTGGAAATCATTACATTCGCAATGAAAGCCAGTCAAATCGAAGTGCTCCATACTGGTCAGGATGTTGGGTTCCAGATACATGGAGATGCCATTATAGGTATTGGGATGCTTAAAATATTCTTTGTTTTCAGTATCAAAATAGTTTTTTATCTGTTGGAAAATAGTTCGTCCATCCATTCTCATACGAGCAGGTAGTCTATCGGGAACCGTCATTGAAGTAACCTCTGTTCTAATCATTCTTTCCTCTATCTTATCAGATTTTATAGGAAAAGAATAGGCCTATCTTACATAAATTGCACTTGATAGGGATTGGAAAAATAAAGAGTTTCTCTTGATTGTAAATCTTTGAATTAAATCCATCTATTGTGTTAGGCCATTGAAACTTCTTTCGCTGTTACTGGAAAGTTGAGGTTTGAAATATGGTATAATAAAGAGAAATAGACTTTTGGAAAGTGAGAGAAGATGATTTCAAAGAGATTAGAAACGGTAGCTTCCTTTGTACCTCAAGGAGCCGTTTTGCTAGATGTAGGAAGCGATCATGCTTATCTACCCATTGAATTGGTTGAAAAAGGTCACATCGATCGTGCCATTGCAGGAGAGGTTGTAGAAGGTCCCTATCAATCTGCAGTAAAAAATGTTGAAAGTCACGGATTAGCTGAGAAAATCCAGGTTCGTTTAGCCAATGGTTTAGCAGCATTTGAAGAAAGTGACCAGGTTTCTGTCATCACTATTGCAGGAATGGGTGGTCGCTTGATTGCTACGATATTAGAAGAAGGATTAGACAAACTTGCTACTGTTGAGCGTTTGATTCTTCAACCCAATAATCGAGAAGATGAGTTGCGTTCTTGGTTACAAGAGCATGGTTTTCAAATCATAGCAGAAAGTATCCTAGAAGAAGCTGGAAAATTCTACGAGATTATAGTTACAGAAGCTGGCGAAATGAATCTATCAGCAACTGATGTCCGCTTTGGCCCATTCTTGTCCAAAGAAGTTAGTCCAATCTTCATCCAAAAATGGCAAAAAGAAGCCAGCAAGCTTGAGTTTGCCCTTAATCAAATTCCAGAAAAAAATCAAGAAGAACGTCAGGTTCTAGCAGATAAAATTCAAGCCATCAAGGAGGTGCTCCATGAAAGCAAGTGAAGTGATTAAGCGTTATGAAGCCTATTGTCCTCAAGAATTTTCTATGGAAGGCGATAGTCGTGGTCTGCAAATTGGCACCCTAGACAAGGAAATTCAAAAGGTCATGGTTGCTCTTGATATCCGTGAAGAGACAGTCGCTGAAGCTATTGAAAAGGGTGTTGATCTGATTATCGTTAAGCACGCACCTATCTTTCGTCCGATTAAGGACTTGGTAGCTAGTCGTCCTCAAAATCAGATTTATATCAATCTCATCAAGCACGATATTGCAGTCTATGTCAGTCATACCAATATTGATATTGTTGAAAATGGTCTCAATGATTGGTTCTGCCAACTATTGGGGATTGAGGATACAACTTATCTGCAAGAAACAGGTTCTGAACGTGGGATTGGACGTATTGGCACTATTAGACCTCAAACCTTTAAGGAATTTGCTGACCATGTTAAGGAAGTCTTTGGTCTAGATAGCCTTCGTATGGTGTATTATCAAGAGACTGATTTGCAAAATACAATCTCAAGAGTGGCTATCTGTGGTGGCAGTGGGCAATCTTTCTATTCTGATGCTTTAGCAAAAGGAGCAGATCTTTATATCACTGGTGATATTTATTATCATACTGCCCAAGATATGCTGTCAGATGGTTTGTTAGCTCTAGATCCGGGACACTATACCGAAGTGCTTTTTGTGGAAAAAATTGCAGAGCTCTTGAACGAATGGAAGGAAGAAAATGCTTGGTCTCTCGAAGTTATCGCAAGTCAAGCTTCTACCAATCCATTCCATCATATCTAGTTAGAAGGTAAAGACAATGAAAAAAGTTGCCATTGTAGGAGCAGGGATTGTAGGGGCAACTGCCGCCTACTACCTCTCTAAAGAAGCAGATATCGAAGTAACTGTCTTTGATCATGGATACGGCCAAGCGACCAAGGCAGCTGCAGGAATCATCAGTCCTTGGTTCTCTAAACGACGCAATAAGGCCTGGTACAAGATGGCGCGCCTAGGAGCGGACTTTTATGTAGATTTATTAGCTGATTTAGAAAAATCTGGTCAAAAGATTGATTTCTACCAGCGCTCAGGAGTCTTCCTTCTCAAAAAAGATGATTCCAAGCTCGAGGAACTCTATGACTTAGCCTTGCAACGTAGAGATGAATCTCCCTTAATTGGCGAATTAGCCATTTTGGACCAAGCTGCTGCAAGCAGTCTATTCCCTGGATTAGAGGGATTTGAGAGATTGCTCTATGCTTCTGGAGGAGCTCGAGTAGACGGGCAACTCCTAGTTAGTCGCTTGCTTGAAGCCAGTCAAGTGAAGGTCGTAAAGAAAGAGGTCAGTATAAAACCCTTAGCATCGTGTTATCAAATAGACAACCAAATGTTTGACCAAGTTATCTTGTCCACAGGAGCTTGGCTTGGACACATTTTGGAGCCTTTAGGCTATGAGGTTGATGTTCGTCCTCAAAAGGGGCAACTCCGAGATTACCAAGTGAAACAAGACATGGCAAGCTATCCTGTAGTTATGCCCGAAGGGGAGTGGGATTTGATTCCATTTCCAGGTGGGAAGTTGTCTCTAGGAGCTACTCATGAAAATGATATGGGATTTGACCTAACAGTTGATGAAAATTTGCTCCAACAAATGGCTGAGGCAGCGAGTCCATTTTATCCAGCCCTGGTTGAGGCAATTTTATCTGGAGAACGTGTGGGGATTCGTGCTTATACAAGTGATTTCTCTCCATTTTTCGGACAGGTTCCAAACTTATCAGGAGTCTATACAGCAAGTGGTCTAGGATCTTCAGGATTAACGACTGGTCCTATTATCGGTTATCATCTAGCTCAAATGCTTCAAGGGAGAAGTGGTGTATTAGATCCAGCAGATTATCCGACTGAAAGATACATTAAAAAGAAACAATAGTAAAACTTTTACCTAGTTTTTACGATAGTGTTAGGATAGTAAATGACTTTCCCTATCAAAAATGGTAAAATGAAAAAAATAATCCAAGAATTGAGGAAATAAAATGCAAGAAAAAATTCTGGTAACAGGTGGAGCAGGTTTTATCGGAACTCACACTGTCATCGAACTGGTCCAAGCTGGACACCAAGTAGTTGTCGTGGATAATTTGGTAAATAGTAGTCGTAAAAGTCTTGAAGTAGTCGAAAGAATCACTGGGGTAGAAATTCCTTTCTACGAAGCAGATATTCGTGATACGGAAACTCTTCGTGATATTTTCAAGCAAGAAGAACCAACAGGAGTCATCCATTTTGCTGGTTTGAAGGCTGTAGGGGAATCTACACGTATCCCACTAGCCTACTATGATAACAATATTGCTGGAACTGTCAGTCTATTGAAAGTTATGGAAGAGACTAACTGTAAGAATATCATCTTCAGCTCATCAGCAACTGTTTATGGAGATCCTCATACAGTCCCAATCTTAGAAGATTTCCCTCTTTCAGCTACTAACCCTTATGGTCGTACCAAGCTAATGCTTGAGGAAATCTTGACAGATATCTATAAAGCCGATTCAGAATGGAACGTTGTGTTGCTTCGTTATTTCAACCCAATTGGTGCACATAAGAGTGGTGATTTGGGTGAAAATCCAAACGGTATTCCAAATAACCTTCTTCCATATGTGACACAAGTCGCAGTTGGTAAGTTGGAACAAGTTCAGGTCTTTGGAGATGACTACGATACTGAAGATGGAACAGGTGTACGTGACTATATCCACGTTGTTGACCTAGCAAAAGGACATGTTGCAGCCCTTAAGAAGCTTCAAAAAGGTTCAGGTCTAAACATATACAACCTTGGTACAGGAAAAGGTTACTCTGTGCTTGAAATTATCCAAAATATGGAAAAAGCAGTCGGACGTCCAATTCCTTACCGTATCGTTGAACGTCGTCCGGGTGATATCGCAGCTTGCTACTCAGATCCAGCAAAAGCTAAGGAAGAGCTAGGATGGGAAGCAGAACTTGGTATTACAGAAATGTGTGAAGACGCATGGCGTTGGCAAAGCAAGCATCCAAATGGATTTGAAGACTAAGATGATGATTTCAATCATAGTCCCATGTTTAAACGAAGAGGAAGTACTTCCTCTTTTTTATCAAACTCTTGAAGCACTGATCCCAGATTTGGAAACAGAAATCGAATACATTTTTGTAGATGATGGTTCGACTGATAAGACTTTGGATCTTTTAAAGGTTTATCGAGAGAAAAATCCTGCAGTACATTATATCTCTTTCTCGCGTAATTTTGGGAAGGAAGCAGCCTTATATGCAGGTTTACAACAAGCAACAGGAGATTTGGTGGTGGTTATGGATGCAGACCTTCAGGATCCACCAAGCCTCTTGCTTGAGATGAAGGAACTACTAGATCAGAATCCAGACTTGGACTGCGTTGGAACACGCAGAACCAGTCGAGAGGGTGAGCCCTTTTTACGTAGTTTCTGCGCCGATCTTTTTTATCGTTTTATGCAAAAAATTAGCCCAGTAGCTCTTCCATCGGGTGTTCGTGATTTTCGGATGATGAGAAGATCAGTTGTGGATGCAGTGTTAGAATTGACAGAATACAATCGCTTTTCCAAAGGACTCTTTGCCTGGGTTGGTTTCCGTACTCACTATCTAAAATACCCTAATGTTGAAAGGCAGGCAGGTAAGACAAGTTGGAGTTTTAGACAACTCTTTTTCTACTCTATCGAAGGGATTGTGAATTTTTCAGATTTCCCTTTAATATTAGCCTTTGTTGCTGGCCTTTCGTCGTGTTTTCTGGCTTTGGTGATGACCTTGTTTGTAGTTGTCCGTACTCTCGTACTGGGCAATCCAACTTCTGGTTGGACCTCTCTGATGGCTGTCATTCTATTTCTTGGTGGTGTCCAATTATTGACGATTGGTATTCTCGGAAAATATATCAGTAAAATTTATATGGAAACGAAAAAAAGACCCCTCTATCTGATAAAAGAACAGAGTGAGTCAAACTAAGATTTGCTAAAAATAAGTCCTTCAAAAGACTATAATTTTCTGGAAAAATATGCTAAACTAGAGGAAGTGGGATTTGGAAATTGAATCACCACTGATGACAAATTAATCTTTGATGAGCGCGCGAGTGGGACACTGTTTTACAGCTTCCAGTAGCTCTTCACTAGCTGGGATGTCTCTCTCTAGTAGATTCGGATCATCATAGAAACGCACAATACCATTATCATGGTAATCAAATAAATCAGAATAGGTTTGGCATAGACCGCAGGCAATGCATCGTTCAGGTATAAGTGTGATTTTCATATTTATATTGTAATAAGAAATTAGAAAAAAAACAAGGAGTAAGGTATGGAAAAGGAACCATGGCAAGAAGATATTTACGACATCGAGGAAAGTCGTTCGGAACGAAGAAGTAGAGGAAATAAGGGAACAGGAGTGGTAGCCAACCGTATTCTAACCATTTTGGCTTGTATTTTCTTTGTTATCGTTGTCGGTATGATTGCTGTTTTAATCTACCTGTCATCTGGTGGAAGTGATCGTACAGCAGCCTTGAAAGATTTTCATGATTCTTCTGCGCCTAAGGTAGAGGAAGTTTCTTCAACATCATCAAGTAGTTCAGTTGAAGTATCAAGTTCTGAAGCAGGATCAACTTCTTCAAGTAGTTCAGAGGAACATACAAATGCTGAGGGAACCATTACTGTCCTTGCAGGTGAAGGTGAAGCAGCTATTGCAGCTAGAGCAGGCATTTCTATTGCCCAGCTTGAAGCCTTGAACCCTGGTCATATGTCTTCAGGAACTTGGTTTGCAAATCCTGGTGATGTCCTTAAGACAAGATAGGAGTTAGAATGAAAACAATTCAGATCGCTATTGATGGACCAGCATCCAGTGGTAAAAGTACAGTAGCTAAGATTATCGCTAAGGACTTTGGCTATACTTATCTGGATACAGGTGCCATGTATCGTGCTGCGACTTACATCGCTTTGAACAACCAAGTAAGTCCAGAAGAGTCTTCTCGACTTCTTGAATTATTGGAACAATATCCGATTAGCTTTGGTCGTGCTGAAACAGGGGAACAGCTTGTTTTTGTTGGAGACGTTGATGTTACCAATCCAATCCGTGAAAATGAAGTAACCAATGCTGTATCTGCTTTTGCAGCCATTCCAGCTATTCGTGAAAAATTGGTAGCCCTTCAACAAGAAATTGCCCAACAAGGCGGAATCGTCATGGATGGTCGAGATATTGGTACAGTTGTATTACCTCAAGCTGAATTGAAGATTTTTCTTGTTGCTTCAGTGGATGAACGTGCAGAACGACGTTATAAGGAAAATCTTTCAAAGGGGATCGAAACAGATTTGGAAACTTTGAAAGAAGAGATTGCTGCGCGTGATTATAAAGATAGTCATCGTGAAACTTCTCCTCTTAAGCAGGCAGATGATGCAATCTATTTGGACACAACAGGGCTAAGTATTTTAGAAGTTGTCGAAAAAATTAAATCAGAAGCAGTCAAACATTTTTAATTGAAATTTTAACCGATTGACCACGATAGTGGTGAGTCGGTTTTTTAGCAATTTGTCAAATTTTTAATTTTAAGGTATAATAGTCTTTGTTAACGAAAATTTGACATTCAAACCATCATGAAAATAGAAGGAGATAAGATGAACAATCTACCAAATTGCCCAAAATGTAATTCAGAATATGTCTATGAAGACGGAGCCTTGCTAGTCTGCCCAGAGTGTGCTTATGAATGGAATCCTGCTGAGCAAGCTGAGGTTGAAGAAGGCCTTGTTGCTATCGACGCTAATGGAAATAAATTGGCTGACGGTGATACAGTAACCTTGATCAAAGACCTTAAGGTAAAAGGTGCTCCAAAAGACCTTAAGCAAGGGACACGTGTTAAAAATATCCGTATTGTTGAAGGTGACCACAACATCGATTGTAAGATTGATGGTTTTGGTGCTATGAAATTGAAATCAGAATTTGTTAAAAAGATCTAATCATGACTGCTTGGAATAAAATAATTTTTTTCAGTCGGGCTTTTATGTTTTTAGCAGCATTTACAGGTATTTATCTGGAAATTACCAAGCACGGTGGTTTCGGAATGTTGCTCTACTATACAGTGCTTTCCAACCTCTTGGTGATGATTTTTACAGGTTATCTTTTATGGAAGATGCGACGTGAGGGTGATTATTGGCAAAGTTCAAGTCTTTTGCGACTCAAGGGTGGTATCACCATGAGTATCATGATTACCTGTGTCATCTATCATTTCATGTTGGCTCCCTTGACAAAAGATTTTTACCGTTTGGAAAACTTCCTTTGCCATTATATCGTACCCCTCTGGTTTCTAGTTGATACCATCATTTTTGATAAGAGTCGTCAATATAAGTGGTTTGATCCTATTGTATGGACAGTTTTACCACTGCTCTATATGGGATTTGCAATCTTAAACGGCTTTGTTCTAAAGATGGACGTTCCTAACGCTAAGGATAGTCCCTTCCCTTATTTCTTCTTGAATGCCAATAAATATGGTTGGGGATTTGTCTTTAGATGGGCAGCCATTATCTTTGTTGCCTACATGGTTTCAGGATATCTGTTTTATCTTGTTAAAAACATTAAAAAATTTAAGAAATAAGAGTACCTTATATGGGTACTTTTTTTGATGATTGATATAATTGTACCCGGACAAATCAATTTTTTTTATCTTGTTCTTGAGTCATTTCTACCTTACAATAAAACTGTAGCTACCAATACAACTATTGAGGAAGAGAAAATGACTGAAAATCGTTATGAATTAAATAAAAATTTGGCACAGATGCTTAAAGGTGGCGTCATCATGGATGTTCAAAATCCTGAACAAGCAAGAATTGCAGAGGCTGCAGGTGCAGCAGCGGTTATGGCCTTGGAGCGAATCCCAGCGGATATTCGTGCAGCTGGTGGTGTCTCTCGCATGAGCGACCCTAAGATGATCAAGGAAATTCAAGAAGCAGTCAGCATTCCAGTTATGGCCAAGGTTCGAATTGGGCATTTTGTCGAAGCACAGATTTTAGAAGCCATCGAGATTGACTATATCGATGAGAGTGAAGTGTTATCTCCAGCTGACGATCGTTTTCATGTGGACAAGAAAGAATTTCAAGTTCCTTTTGTTTGTGGTGCAAAAGACTTGGGTGAAGCCTTGCGTCGTATTGCTGAAGGAGCATCGATGATCCGTACAAAAGGAGAGCCAGGAACAGGAGACATCGTTCAGGCAGTCCGCCATATGCGTATGATGAATCAAGAAATCCGCCGCATTCAAAATCTCCGTGAAGATGAGCTCTATGTCGCAGCAAAAGAACTCCAAGTTCCAGTAGAATTAGTTCAATATGTTCACGAACATGGGAAATTACCAGTTGTCAACTTTGCAGCTGGAGGAGTTGCAACACCAGCAGATGCTGCTCTCATGATGCAGCTAGGTGCAGAAGGTGTCTTTGTTGGTTCAGGGATTTTCAAGTCAGGTGATCCTGTTAAACGTGCGACAGCAATTGTCAAGGCAGTCACAAACTATCAAAATCCTCAAATTTTAGCTCAAATCTCAGAAGATTTGGGAGAAGCCATGGTTGGTATCAATGAGAATGAAATCCAAATTCTCATGGCTGAGCGAGGAAAATAGATGAAAATTGGAATATTGGCCTTGCAAGGTGCCTTTGTAGAGCATGAGAAAGTCCTTGCAAAACTAGGAGTAGAAAGTATTGAACTGCGAAATCTTGAAGACTTTCAACAACATCAGAGTGACTTGTCAGGTTTGATTTTACCTGGCGGTGAGTCGACAGCTATGGGAAAACTCCTACGTGATCAGAATATGCTACTCCCTCTAAGAGAGGCTATTCTCAATGGTTTACCAGTCTTTGGAACTTGTGCAGGTTTGATCTTGCTAGCGAGTCAAATCACTTCTCAAGAGGAAAGTCATCTAGCGACTATGGATATAATAGTTGAGCGCAATGCCTATGGACGTCAGCTAGGAAGCTTTTATACCGAAGCAGAATGTAAGGGTGTTGGCAAAATTCCCATGACCTTTATCCGTGGACCTATTATTAGTGAAGTTGGTAAGGGTGTTGATGTTCTGGCAGTAGTGAATCATCAAATCGTTGCTGCTCAAGAAAAGAATATGCTAGTGACTTCATTTCATCCGGAATTGACAAATGATCTTCGCTTGCATCAATACTTTATCAATATGTGCAAATAAAAATAGGTCGAGATTTTGTCTCGACCTATTTTTACATGTAATAAACAATGGCAATGTATTGGAGAGCGGAAGCTGCCAGAATGAAGAGGTGCCAGATCATGTGGAAGTAAGGTTTCTTCTTAGCATAAAATCCAGCACCAACTGTATAACAAAGACCACCTGATACCATAAGAGTCCAAAAGATTGGATTTGTTTGACTGATGATTGCTGGTAGGATAGCCACAACTAACCAACCCATGATGAGGTAGAGCAACAGACTAAATTTTTCATTGACTTTTTTGGCAAATATTTTATAAAGAATACCGAAAATAGTTGTTCCCCACTGAATGGCGATAATCAGATAACCAAACCAGTTATTCATCAAGGTCGAAACGACAGGAGTATAAGAACCAGCAATCGCAACATAAATCATGGAATGGTCGATAATGCGTAAGACATACTTATGAGTGGAACCATACGCCATAGAATGATAAATGGTCGATGAAAGGAACATGAGAAAGAGGCTAATAACGAAAATCGACACCCCAATCGATGATAAAAATCCATGAACTTCATAACTATAAGTCGATGAGATAGGGAGCAAAATCAGCATGATAAGTGCCCCTACAGCATGGGTGACACTGTTTGCTATTTCTTCTCCAAAACTAAGGCGTTTACTGAGTTTAAAACTAGTATTCATTTGTTTCCTCCTCTTCATTTTCTGTATAGACTAGTGCTAGTGTTTGATGATAGAGTTTGACCGTTTGGCAGCTTGCTTGGATAATAGGATTGGCTGGGTCTAGGTCCTCATTCATATAGTCTACAAAAGCATTGTAAAGTTCTTCTGAGTTAGTCTCTGTGTGTAGGCTATTCAGGGTTTGGGCAATTTCCTGGATTGAAAAAACAGACTTGAGCGTTGTGATAGCAATCAATCGGGCGATTTGTCTGCGTTGGTATTTTTTCTTTTCAGGTTTGCTGATATAGCCGTGTTTGACATAGTTGTTCACCATTGATGCAGTTAAACCTTTCTCTTTAGCAAGAGAAATAGGGGAACAAACTTTATTTACATAAAGTAGGACCTGGTCCAAATAGAGATCAATGTTTGGAATTTCGTCCCATTCTGGGTAGGAAAAAGTAGATTTCATTTCCAACTCCTGATTATCTAGTTTCGATAACTAGATTATAAAATAATAGAAATCAAAAGTCAAGTTTTAACTGCTTGTAGAAAGCCTTAAATTATGCTATGATGAGAGAAACTAGTCAGAAAAGAGGAGATAAGATGGAAATTCGTTTAGCCTTTCCAAACGAAGTAGATGCAATTATGCAAGTGATTGAGGAAGCTAAAAAATGCTTGGCGGAAGCTGGTAGCACTCAGTGGCAAAATGGTTACCCAAATACTGATACGATTATCGAAGATATTATCTCAGGTCAGGCTTATGTAGCCCTGGAAGAAGGAGAGCTCTTAGCTTATGCAGCAGTAACCAAGAGTCCAGAAAAAGCCTATGAAGCCATTTATGATGGAAGCTGGGAAGGAAGAGAAACAGAATACTTAGTATTTCATCGTATCGCAGTTGTCAGTGATGTGCAAGGTCAAGGTGTTGCTCAGACCTTTTTGGAAGGCTTGATTGAAGGCTTTGATTACCTGGATTTTCGTTCAGATACACATGCTAAAAACAAGGCCATGCAGCATATCTTTGAAAAACTTGGCTTTAAACAGGTCGGTAAAGTTCCAGTAGATGGGGAACGTTTGGCCTATCAAAAATTAAAATCAAATGCCTAAGCAGTATGCAAAGATGCTGTACAAGTCTCCGATTGGGATCTTATCTTTGGTAGCAGATGATCGCTATCTGTTTGGAATATGGGTTGAAGCACAGAGCCATTTTGAGAGAGGTTTGTCGCTAGGTAATCTAGTTGAGGTGAAAAGTCATCCCATCTTAAATCAGATTACTAGCTATTTAGATGCTTATTTTAAAGGACAAAACCAAGATTTGTCTCAGTTACCTTTGGCTCCTGTTGGTAGTGACTTTGAAAAAAGAGTCTGGAACTACTTGAGGGGAATTCCTTTCGGTCAGACAGTTACTTATGGACAGATAGCTAAGGACTTGCAGATAGCTTCGGCTCAGGCAATCGGAGGTGCTGTGGGGCGCAACCCATGGTCTATCCTAGTACCTTGTCACCGCGTATTAGGTGCAGGTAATCGTCTAACGGGCTATGCTTCAGGAATTGACAAGAAGGCTTGGCTCTTGAAGCATGAAGGTGCAGTATTTCAAGAGAATAAGGAATAGAAAGAAAAGAAAATGTTAGAATTTATCGAATACCCAAAATGTACAACTTGTAAGAAAGCAAAAAAGGAGTTAGATCAACTCGGGTTAGAGTATAAAGATGTTCATATTGTAGAAGAAACTCCGAGCGAGGAGGTCATTTTAAACTGGCTTGAAACTTCAGGATTTGAGTTGAAGCAATTTTTCAATACCAGTGGAATTAAATACCGTGAACTGGGCTTAAAAGATAAGGTTGGGACTATATCCAAAAAAGAAGCAGCCAAACTCTTGGCCAGTGATGGTATGTTATTAAAACGTCCAATATTAGTGGAGAATGGTGTTGTTAAACAAATTGGCTATCGTAAAACCTACGACAACTTAGATTTGAAATAGTTTTTTTCTATCTCCTTGATAGGTAAAATATATAACCTCACACTTTTAAAGTATGATAAACTAGTAGGTAGACAAAGTCTCTTCTGCACGTAGCAAATATTTTAAATCTAGGCAGAAGTATGATAGAATGATTCATTATCAGGAGAGGATGTTTCTATGAATGTTACAACACTTTTAGCATCAGATTGGTATCAAAACTTGATGCAGTATATTCCAGACGGCAAACTGTTTAGTTTTCGTTCTGTCTTTGATGGGATTCCAAGAATTGTACAACAATTGCCAACAACATTGATGTTGACAGTATTTGGTGCTTTTTTTGGTATCATCTTGGCCTTGGTTTTTGCTATTGTAAAAATTAATCGCGTTAGAATTCTTTATCCATTACAAGCATTCTTTGTTAGTTTCTTAAAAGGGACACCAATCCTAGTGCAGCTGATGTTGACTTACTATGGAATTCCTCTAGCATTAAAAGCGTTGAATCAACAATGGGGAACTGCTTTTAATGTTAATGCGATTCCGGCTGCAGCTTTTGCCATTGTAGCTTTTGCCTTTAATGAAGCAGCCTACGCTAGTGAAACTATCCGTGCAGCCATTCTTTCTGTAAATCCTGGAGAGATTGAAGCCGCTCGTAGTCTTGGGATGACACGTGCTCAAGTCTATCGTCGTGTGATTATTCCAAATGCAGCGGTAGTAGCGACTCCAACCTTGATTAACTCCCTAATCGGTTTGACTAAGGGTACTTCCCTAGCCTTTAGTGCTGGTGTTGTAGAAGTCTTTGCCCAAGCTCAGATTTTGGGTGGTGCAGACTACCGTTACTTCGAACGTTTCATCTCAGTTGCTCTTGTATACTGGGTGGTAAATATCGCTATTGAAAATCTTGGTCGCTTTATTGAGAGAAAAATGGCCATCGAAGCACCAGATAATGCGAAAACAGATGTGAAAGGAGACCTTCGCTAATGATTAAGATTTCAAATTTAAGCAAATCCTTTTCAGGTCAAACCGTCTTGGATCATCTGAATTTAGATATTCAAAAAGGGGAAGTAGTGGCTTTGATTGGTTCATCAGGAGCGGGAAAATCAACCTTTCTTCGTAGCCTAAATTATCTGGAAACACCTGATAGTGGAAGTATTCAGATTGATGACTTTAAAGTCGACTTTTCTCAAATCACTCAAGAAGAAATCCTGACTCTTCGTCGCAAGTTGTCTATGGTGTTCCAACAGTTCAACTTATTTGAACGTAGAACAGCCTTAGACAATGTCAAGGAAGGTTTAGTAGTTGTCAAGAAATTATCCGACGAAGAAGCAACTAAGATTGCCAAAGAAGAGCTAGCTAAGGTTGGTCTTTCAGATCGTCAACAGCACTATCCTCGCCACTTATCAGGTGGACAAAAACAACGGGTAGCTTTGGCGCGTGCTTTAGCCATGAAGCCAGCAATCTTGCTCTTGGATGAACCTACTTCAGCCCTTGATCCAGAATTAGTTGGTGAGGTAGAACGATCTATTGCTAATGCTGCCAAATCAGGTCAAACCATGATTTTAGTCAGTCACGATATGTCCTTTGTTTCTCAGGTAGCTGATAAGGTTTTGTTCTTGGATAAAGGAAAGATTATTGAGTCTGGAACACCAGATGAGATTATCAATCATCCTAAAGAAGAACGAACAAAAGAATTCTTTGCTAGTTACAAACGGACCTATATTTGATATAATAGAAGATAAGAAAGACTCAGTTGGCTAGGCTAACTGGGTTTGCTCTTTAAAATTAATAGAAATGAGAGAGAGCATGCTAGTTCAGCTATTTGCTTTGTATTTAGAGAGTTTAGTGTTGACAATTCTACTGGTCTTGATTATTTTGGGACTCTGGATTGGACTTAGAGCTCTGTCGGGGGTTGACAAAACTGCTAAAGCACGTCAAGCCCATCTCTACGATATGATTATGATTGGAGTTTTGACCATTCCAGTATTATCATTTGCAACCATGAGCATCTTGTTGGTTCTCAAGGCTTAATAGTTGTAAAATGGGATTTAATCCGTTAGAATAAAAATAGTTACAACAAGAAAGAAGGAAAGAGAATGTACGATACGATTATTATCGGTGCAGGCCCTGCTGGGATGACTGCAGCCTTGTATGCAGCACGCAGTAATCTGAAAGTGGCTTTGATTGAAGGTGGACTTCCAGGAGGTCAGATGAATAATACTTCTGACATTGAAAACTATCCAGGTTATGCTAATATCAGTGGCCCAGAATTAGCAGAAAAGATGTTTGAACCTCTTGAAAATTTGGGTGTTGAGCATCTCTATGGCTTCGTTGAAAATGTTGAGGACCATGGCGAATTAAAAAAAGTCGTAACAGACGACCAAGTTTATGAAACTCGCACAGTTATCGTAGCGACAGGTTCTAAGCACCGTCTATTGGATGTTCCAGGCGAAGAAGAACTCAATAGCCGTGGTGTTTCTTACTGTGCGGTTTGTGATGGCGCCTTTTTCCGCGACCAAGATTTGTTGGTCGTAGGTGGAGGTGACTCAGCAGTTGAAGAAGCAATCTTCTTAACACGATTTGCTAAGTCTGTAACTATCATTCACCGTCGTGATGAGCTTCGTGCTCAAAAAGTCTTGCAAGATAGAGCTTTTGCCAATGAAAAAATCAACTTTATTTGGGATTCGGTTGTCAAAGAAATCAAGGGTGAAAATCGTGTTGAGTCGGTTGCCATTGAAAATGTAAAAACAGGACAAGTGACAGAACAAGCCTTTGGTGGTGTCTTCATCTATGTTGGATTGGACCCTGTTAGTGACTTCGTCCAAGAGTTGCAGATTCGAGACCAAGCGGGTTGGATTGTGACAGATGATCACATGAAGACAAGTGTTGCTGGTGTCTTTGCAGTTGGGGATGTTCGTCAGAAAGACCTTCGTCAAGTTACAACAGCAGTTGGGGATGGTGCTATTGCAGGTCAAGAAGCCTATAAATATATCATTGAACATAATTAAAAAAATTTCCAATCAAACGATTGGAAACTTTTTTATAATCGATTTCGGAAGACTTCGTACATGAGAATAGCAGCAGCAACACTGGCATTGAGGCTTTGTACATGTCCATTCATTGGAATAGTTATCATCTCGTCCACTTGCTTCTTGATGTTACTTGAAATACCTTTTCCTTCATTTCCGATAATGAGAGCAACTTTGCCACTTGTATTCCATTTATGGCAAGGTGTTCCGTTCATATCAGTACCGAATGTCCAGAAGCCTTCATCCTTGAGTTTGTCCAAGGTTTGGCTGAGATTGGTCACGCGAGCGATTGGAACATGTTCAATCGCACCTGTTGCTGTTTTTGCTACGACAGGAGTGACGCCGACAGCTCGGTGTTTGGGAATAATAACACCTGAAACATTGGTTGCATCCGCTGTTCTCAAGATAGAACCGAGATTATGTGGGTCTGTTAAACCATCAAGAATTAGCAGTAGTGGGTTTTCTTCTTGGCTTGTCTTAGCAAGAATGTGCTCAAGTTCAGTATAGGCAAACTCGGAAACACGCAAAACAAAACCTTGGTGAACAGCACCCTCAGTCATTTCAGAAAGTGATTTTTTTGAAGTCCAAGAGATAGATACTTTCTTTTCTGTAGCTAGTTCCTTAACCTTTTCTACATTTTTTCCTCGTAGATCATCTTGGAGATAGAGTTTATTTCCTGTGTTTGCTAAAAGTGCTTCCGTAACGGCGTGAACGCCATAGACAATATCATTTGTTTTCATGGCTCTATTATAACATAAAACCCCGTTTTTTAACGGGATTTTTTTATTCAAGAATGAGTAAACCTTCTTTGACTGCAAAGGGATCTTTTTCATTGATTCGGTCGTAAAACATAACACCATTCAAGTGGTCGATTTCATGTTGGACAACGATTGAGTTGTAGCCTTTTAGCTTGATACGATGTTTTTCGCCATCCTTGTCAAAGTAGTCAACAGTCACTCGAGCATGACGGATAACATAACCAGGTACAGCTCGATCGACTGATAGACAACCTTCTCCCTCGCCTAGAGCAGCATCTTGAACTGAGTGTGAAACAATCTTAGGATTGTACATAACAGCTTGTAAATCATAGGCTTCCTGAGGTGTTTCACCATCCTCAGTGATATTTGGAACCAAAACAGCGATGATGCGTTTTGAGATGTCCAATTGTGGTGCTGCAAGTCCAACACCTCCACGAAGACCTAACTTTTCAGCCATAACTGGGTCTTGTGAATGTTTCAAAAATTGCATCATTTTCTCACCGAGGATAATATCTTGATCACTCAATGGGAAAGTGACCTCCTCAGCAACAGCACGTAGGGTTGGATTGCCCTCGCGAATAATATCTTTCATATCGATTAAATGAGAAGCTTTTGTAATACGTTCTATAGCAGACATGTTCTCTCCTTCCTTCCATTACAATTACATGATAACACAAAACAGATGAGAAAGAAAGTCACAGAAGTTGCTAAAAAATAATATAATAAAAGGAAATACCTATTTGTCTGTGGTATAATAGAGTAAGAAATATGACTTTGAAATTATGGGAGAAAAGATATGGAACAACGTAGTAGAAAAAGAAAAAAAGGTCCTGTTCTACATGCTATTAGACATTCTGTTCGATTTTTCAGGAACTATAAGCAGTGGAACAATCGCACTTTTATTGTGGTCTTGTTAGCTTCGGTAGCTGTCTCGATGATTTTTACTTTATTAGTGGAAGGAGCTCGAGGGATTTCTTTAAGCAGTAGTGATCCAAGTTCCACACACCAACACCAACAGTCAAGTTCTCAGGAAAAGAATGCAGATACGGAGCAAGAAACAAGTGCGCGTATTATGGCAAATGGGGATTTGCTCTATCATATTCCTATTTATCGTACAGCTTTAAAAGATGACGGAAGTTATGATTTTCATGAAAATTTTGACTATGTAAAACCATGGCTCAAGCAAGCGGACTTAGTCATCGGTGATTTTGAAGGAACTGTAAATAAAGACCATTATCTCGCAGGTTACCCCTTGTTTAATGCACCTGGTGAAGTCATGGATGCTATAAAGGATGCTGGTTATCAGGTCTTAGACTTGGCTCACAATCATATCTTGGATTCTCAGATTGAGGGAGTTTTTTCAACTGCAGATGCTATCGAAAAAGCTGGAATGACACCAATTGGTGTTTATACCCATGAACCACGAGAGAAAGCACCGATAGTTATCAAGGAAGTCAATGGAATTAAAATTGCCCTTTTAGCCTATTCTTATGGTTTTAACGGCATTGAAGAATACATTTCAAAAGAAGACTATGATAATCATCTTTCTGACCTAAATGAAGACAAGATGAAGGCTGAAATTGAACGAGCAGAGAAGGAAGCGGATATTACAATTATCATGCCTCAGATGGGAATTGAGTACCAATTGGAACCAACTGAAGAGCAAAAGACTCTCTATCACAAGATGATTGATTGGGGAGCTGATATTATCTTTGGTGGCCATCCTCACGTAGTTGAGCCTGCTGAAACGGTTGAGAAAGATGGGGACAAGAAACTCATTATCTATTCTATGGGGAATTTCATCTCAAATCAGCGAATTGAGACTATGCAGGATGAGGAAAATGCAAAATGGACAGAACGTGGTGTTCTCATGGATGTGACTATTAAGAAAAAAGCAGGTAAGACTATAATTGAGACGGCTCAAGCTCATCCTAGCTGGGTTAATAGAACACCAAAAGGAACTTATTCTCCAGAAGGCTACCCACTCTATCTTTACCAAACCTATATCTTGGAAGATTTTATAGAGGGCGGGAAATACCGTAGCCAGTTAGATGAAGATACCAAGGAACGGATTGATACAGCCTATAAAGAAATGAACGAGCATGTAGGTTTGAAGTGGTAGTGACATTAAAAGAGGAGCAAGATGGATATTAAGATAATAGCGACGGATATGGACGGTACTTTGTTGGATCCTCAAGGACAACTGGACCTACCTCGACTAGAGAAAATTTTAGATCAGTTAGATCAACGTGGCGTTCGTTTTGTCATTGCAACGGGAAATGAAGTTCATCGAATGCGACAATTACTGGGACATCTAGCAGAAAGAGTGGTTCTTGTGGTTGCTAATGGTGCTCGTATATTCGAAAATGATCAATTGATTCAAGCTCAGACTTGGGATGATACTATGGTTGATAGAGCTTTAGCTCATTTTAAAGGTAGAGAATGCCAAGATCAATTTGTAGTGACCAGTATGAATGGTGGTTTTGTGAAAGAAGGCACCGTTTTTACTCAACTTGAAAATTTTATGACTCCGGAGATGATAGAGAAATTCTATCAACGAATGCACTTTGTTGATGAATTTGACTCCAGTCTCTTTGGAGGTGTCCTCAAGATGAGTATGGTTGTTGGAGAAGAACGATCAGATACGGTTTTACAGGAAATCAATGACTTGTTTGATGGTCAGGTTCGAGCTGTTTCTAGTGGCTATGGCTGTATCGATATCTTACAAGATGGGATTCATAAGGCATGGGGCCTAGAAGAATTGCTCAAGCGTTGGAACTTAAAATCTGAACAGATCATGGCTTTTGGAGACAGTGAAAATGACATTGAAATGTTGGAACTAGCAGGAATTTCTTACGCCATGGAAAATGCTGAGGAGTCTGTTAAGGAAGTTGCGACAAAAGTGGCGCCAGCCAACAGTCAGGCAGGTGTTTACCAAGTTTTAGAAAATTGGCTAGAAAGAGGAGAATAACTTGGCAGTACAGCTTTTAGAAAACTGGCTCTTAAAAGAGCAAGAGAAAATTCAAACCAAGTATCGTGAACTTAATCAAATCTCGGTAATTGAACCAGATATCATTTTTATCGGGGATTCTATTATTGAGTATTATCCCTTGCAAGAATTATTGGGAACGTCAAAAACCATTGTGAACCGAGGGGTTCGAGGCTATCAGACGGGACTTTTACGAGAAAATCTTGATGCCCACCTCTATGGCGATGCAGTGGACCAAATTGTACTATTGATTGGGACAAATGACATTGGAAAAGATGTTCCAATGAATGAAGCGCTAAACAATCTTGAGAGCGTGATTCAAACCATTTCTCGCGACTATCCACTGTCACAGATAAAGCTAGTTTCCATTTTGCCGGTCAATGAGAGTACGGACTTCAAGCAGACAGTTTATATTCGTACCAATGAGAAAATCAAGGCCTGGAATCAAGCTTATCAAGACTTAGCTTCCAGCTACATGCAGGTAGAATACGTTTCTGTTTTCGAGAACCTACTCGATCAGGAAGGACAACTCAAGGAAGACTACACAACGGATGGGCTTCACCTCAGCGTTTCTGGTTATCAAGCTTTATCAAATACTTTAAAGAAATATATTTTCTAGGTTCATTATAGATGAACAAGATTTTTTATGATTAATATTTTTTGTAAAATAAATATGTTGCTAATATTATTAAAAAAATTCTTTCAATGCTAGCAATCTCATGTTAGTTGATGATACTATTCACTTGTCGGAGGATATACTAAATAATAGACCTTGAAAGTATAGTGAAGTGAAATAAAATCTGGATAAATTGATTAAGGAAGTCAAATCAATTTCTCGCAATGTTTTAGAAGTCACAGTGCACTATTCTGTATGCAATCTACTATCTGCTCTTCATTTGACAATTCGATACAATAAAAAGCTCCATAATATCTATAGGAATTTGCCTATTACAAATATTATCGAGCTTTTTTTGGCTCTTTCCTACTATTTGTCAAGTCTATCAAGGTTTTAAGAATCAAATGAGACAAGACAGTAGCTATTTTGAGGCTACTGTCATATTTTCAACAAAAATAAATCGTTTTCACTTGACAAAAATTGGTCTATACCATATAATAAAATAAAGAATATGGAGGACAAAATTATGAAAGTTATTCAAGTGGAAAATCCAATTGAAGGTGGAAAAGTTGCTTTTGATATCTTAAAAGAAAAATTGGAAAACGGTGCACAAACATTGGGACTTGCAACAGGAAGTAGCCCTCTGGAGTTTTACCAACAAATCGTTGAGAGCGATCTTGATTTTTCAAATCTTACAAGTGTGAACTTGGATGAGTACGTAGGTCTTGATGGGGACAATCCTCAATCATATCGTTACTTCATGCAAGAAAATCTTTTCAATAAGAAACCATTTAAAGAAAGCTTCTTGCCACGTGGTGTCAAGGATAATGCAGAAGCAGAAGTAGAACGCTACAACCAAATTCTTGCTGACCATCCAGTTGACCTACAAATCTTAGGAATTGGTCGCAATGGTCATATAGGCTTTAATGAACCAGGCACACCATTTGATAGTCAAACTCACCTTGTAGAGCTTGACCAGTCTACTATCGAAGCTAACGCGCGCTTCTTTGAGAAGATTGAAGATGTTCCAACCCAAGCTATTTCAATGGGGATTAAGAACATTTTGGATGCTAAGTCTATCCTTCTATTTGCTTATGGTGAATCAAAAGCAGAAGCTATCGCTGGAACTGTTGAAGGCCCTGTGACAGAAAGTCTACCTGCAAGTAGCCTGCAAAACCATCCAGATGTGACCATTATCGCAGATGCAGCAGCACTCAGCTTGTTAAAAAAATAAGATTTTAATCATTAAAGACCATTCGATCCTATGGATTGGGTGGTTTTTTGGTTTGGGTATATTTCAAATATGATAAGGGTTGAAAATCAAAATTTTTATATTTTTTACATGAAGAAGACAAATTTGACTGTTCTTCACTTTCTGCTTTATGTCAGTATTTAGCAAAGTTAGAAACTATTAGTTTAGGTCAAGTAAAGGATTTATATTTTATTCGAGAGCAAATACTGAAACATCTTGTTGATCACGTTGGCAGCAAGGACTTATATACCATTTTTGATCTACCGTCAGATTATTGGGAGTACCTAGACCACATGGGGTTAGAAATTAAAAAATTAAGTGTTCGTTTAGAACAAACTTTAGAAGTGGAGAACTAGGCTAGACATAATGGTAAAATCTTGTAAATTTTAAATGGAATGATTTGGGAGAATTTCATTTTTTTCTTGACAATTTTCTTTATTCCGTGTAAAATAGAATAGATCTTGAACTTGAAGGGAGTGAAAAAAATGTCTAAAACAGTAGTACGTAAGAATGAATCTCTTGACGATGCTCTTCGTCGTTTCAAACGTGCAGTTACTAAAGCTGGTACTCTTCAAGAAACACGCAAACGTGAATTCTATGAAAAACCTTCTGTAAAACGTAAACGTAAGTCAGAAGCAGCTCGTAAACGTAAAAAATTCTAATTAATAAGAAAGGCTAGAGTGATCTA
The DNA here is from genome assembly GCF_047465525.1 of Streptococcus infantis. Classification (GTDB taxonomy): domain Bacteria; phylum Bacillota; class Bacilli; order Lactobacillales; family Streptococcaceae; genus Streptococcus; species Streptococcus infantis_R. The sequence goes on from NZ_JASGZS010000014.1 coordinate 39,319, forward strand.
GTCTTTTTTGCTTTAAATAAATCCTATAAATCCTGCAAAATTCTGAAACTTCCTCCTACAATTTGATATAATAGAGGGAAGAACTTGATTGAAGGAGAAAATTATGTCGGTTTTAGTCAAAGAAGTGATTGATAAGCTCAGACTAGACATTGTCTATGGTGAGACTGAATTACTTGAAAAGAAAATCAATACTGCGGATATTACGCGACCAGGGCTTGAAATGACGGGGTATTTTGACTACTATACTCCAGAGCGGATTCAACTTTTGGGAATGAAAGAGTGGTCTTATCTGATTAGTATGTCTTCTCATAATCGCTACCAGGTTTTGAAAAAGATGTTTCAACCAGAAACACCTGCAGTTATTGTTGCGCGTGGTTTAGTAGTTCCAGAGGAAATGCTAAAGGCTGCTAGAGAATGTAAAATCGCTATTTTAACGAGTCGTACAGCAACAAGTCGTCTGTCTGGGGAATTGTCAAGTTACCTAGATTCTCGTTTGGCTGAGCGTGAAAGTGTACATGGTGTCTTGATGGATATCTATGGTATGGGTGTGCTCATTCAGGGTGACAGTGGTATTGGTAAGAGTGAGACAGGTTTAGAACTCGTGAAACGAGGACACCGTTTGGTAGCGGATGACCGTGTAGATATCTTTGCTAAGGATGAAATGACTCTCTGGGGTGAACCAGCTGAAATCTTGAAGCATTTACTTGAGATTCGTGGTGTTGGTATTATAGATGTGATGAGTCTTTATGGTGCCAGTGCAGTTAAGGATTCTTCACAAGTTCAGTTAGCTGTCTATCTAGAAAATTATGACACACAAAAGACTTTTGATCGCCTAGGCAATAATGCTGAAGAATTGGAGATTTCTGGAGTAGCCATTCCGCGTATCCGCATTCCTGTAAAAACAGGACGTAATATTTCTGTCGTTATCGAAGCAGCAGCGATGAATTATCGTGCTAAGGAAATGGGCTTTGATGCTACTCGATTGTTTGAAGAAAGATTGACAAATCTGATTGCAAAGAACGAGGTGAAAGATGATTGATCCAATTGCTTTTCAAATTGGCCCTTTAGCTGTTAGATGGTATGCACTCTGCATTGTTTCAGGTCTTGTTTTAGCGGTATACCTTGCCAGTAAAGAAGCGCCTAAAAAGAAGATTTTATCTGATGATATTTTGGACTTTATCTTAATTGCCTTTCCTTTATCCATCATTGGTGCTAGACTCTACTATGTTATTTTTAGATTTGATTACTATAGCCAACATCTGGGAGAGATTTTTGCTATTTGGAATGGTGGTCTTGCGATTTATGGCGGTTTAATTACTGGAGCGATTGTTCTCTATATCTTTGCTGATCGCAAATTAATCAATACTTGGGATTTCTTAGATATTGCAGCTCCGAGCGTCATGATTGCTCAGAGTCTAGGGCGTTGGGGAAACTTTTTTAACCAAGAAGCTTATGGAGCAGTCGTTGACAATCTAGACTATTTACCTGGTTTTATTAAGAATCAGATGTATATTGATGGCTCATACCGCCAACCAACCTTCTTATACGAATCTATCTGGAATCTGATCGGTTTTGCCTTGATTGTCATTTTTAGACGCCGATTAAAGAGTATCCGTCGTGGTCATATCACTGCCTTTTATCTAATTTGGTACGGATTTGGACGTATGATTATCGAGGGTATGCGTACGGATAGTCTCATGTTCTTTGGGCTCCGAGTATCCCAGTGGTTGTCCGCGCTATTGATTGGCCTTGGTATTTATATCATCTTTTATCAAAATCGGAAAAAAGCACCATTTTATAATGTAAAAAAGGAGAATTAAAATGTTAGAAGTGGCTTATATTTTTGTGGCAATTGCCTTGGTTGTATTTTTAGTTTATCTGATTATTACCCTTCAAAAAGTTGGTCGTGTAATCGATGAAACTGAAAAGACTGTTAAAACTTTAACATCAGATGTAGATGTAACTCTTCATCAAACAAATGAATTGCTTACAAAAGTCAACGTTCTTGTTGATGATATCAATGTCAAAGTTGCTACAATTGATCCCCTCTTTACAGCAGTTGCAGACCTTTCTGTTTCTGTTTCTGACCTAAATGAGCAAGCACGTGTTTTGAGTAAAAAAGCATCATCTGCTGGATCAAAAACTATAAAAACTGGTGCAAGTTTATCTGCCATTCGTGTTGCAAGTAAATTTTTTAAAAAATAAAAAAGGAGTTGACTAATGGGAAAACTATCATCTATCCTTTTAGGAACTGTTTCAGGTGTTGCAGCTGCCTTGTTTCTAACTAGTGACAAAGGTAAACAAGTTAGAAGCCAAGCACAAGAATTTTTAGAAGATCTAAAAGAAGATCCTGAGTATGCTAAAGAGCAGGTTTGTGAAAAATTAACGGATGTCAAAGAACAAACCAAAGAATTCGTTCTTAAAACAAAAGAGCAGATTGAATCTGGGGAAATTACTCTTGACACTGTCTTAGATAAAGCAAAATACCATGCTCAACAAGCGACTGAAGCTTCAAAAGAAACCTTGAATCATTTCAAATCACAACTAGAAGAAAAAGTAGTTGTGGAAGAAAATGGAAATGGTCAAGAAATTGTCATTGAGCTTCAAGAAAATTAACATAGAGTCACCATTCTTTGTTTTCTAGAAAATCAAGAATGGTGATTTTTTTCTTTTAAGGAATTCTTTGTGATATAATGGCAGTATAGAAAGTTCAGTATTTAGATTTCTTTCTTAATTTAGTGAAATTTTAACAGCAGGTTATTGATCTTTATACGGATGGGAAAATGGAACTAGATGATAAAATAGAAAAAGATAACCTTGTACTTTTTTACAGAGTTGTTTGGAAGTCTAAAATTAGCGGTTCTGTCCGTAACCTAAATAACATGCCTGATGAACTGGGTGACTGGGTTTAGCTATTATAACAAATAGTTGTTTAAAAATTGAAAGGATTTAAAATGTGATGTATTAAAGTAGAGTAAACTTCCTAAATTTTAGGAAAAGAAAAAATTGTGATTTTGTTAACAGAAAATGTTAATGTTTTCTAAGTTTTATATGAAAAATTGTTAAAAAGGATTGGATAACATGAAAGATATCTTTAATAAACGCCAGCGTTTTTCGATTCGAAAGTTTTCTTTTGGAGTGGCGTCGGTACTAATAGGGGTTTCCTTATTTGCTCCAACTCAAGGAGTTTTGGCTTCTACGGAAAATAATAAAACAGGGATAGAAGTTAATTCTGAAAATGATAATTCACTGCCGACTGTGGAGATTAAAGAAGAAGTTCAAAATATTTCAGAACATCGAGACAATGCTTCTTCTGAGATAGATGCTAAAGAGCTCTCAACAGTAGCTACGAGTACGACAATTCTGGATACTTCTGGTGATAAGGAAACTGTCAATTCGACGGCAACTACTTTGGTGGCAGGTGAAGACAGATCAAGCGCTCCAGAGGTTAGAGCAGCATCAAATCCTTCTGAGCTTAAAAAGTATGAATTAACTGATGAGTATGCGAATCAAATAAAAGCAGGAATAATCGGTTCAGAAGGTGATCAACTGGATAGTTTGTTAGTTAATGGTCCCAAGTTAAATCCAGAAGGTTATACAGATGATGATTACTTGAAGGATAAAGAAGAAGTTTATATATATGAAAAAAATGGGAAAAAGTATGTAGGCTATAACAGTCATCCACTTTTAGATGATACTGATGGTGATGGTATTATTGATAGTAACGAAAAGCCAGATGAAAAATTAAAATGGAATGTAAGTGAACGTGATATGATTATGTTCATGGAATTGGCTTACCGTGACGATAAGTATATTGACAGAGTACTGGATCATAAGACACCCTTAACAGAAGCAGAGTTATACAAAAAGAATGGGGAAAGTAAACCACGCTATGAATACATGATGATGAATAGGGAATTGGGACCTTATTGGGAAAGAAAGAAAAGTTATCATACATCCAGTGGACTTGATGCTGTCTTATTTGAGACCAAGAGCGATTTCTTATATTTACCAAATGGAACTGCCCAAGTACTAGCATTTCGTGGGACTAGTGATTCTAAAGATATAGGTGCTGATATCACACTTGGAACAGGGAGTAATCCTAAACAGGCGATAGAAGCAGAAGAAATTATGCGTGAATTAGCTAAGGATAAGAGTATCACCAACCTTTATCTAACAGGACATTCTTTGGGAGGATATTTAGTACAACGTGCGATGGTTGAAGCCTATCAGTTGGCATATTCTGATAGCAGAGTTATGTCTCCTAAGGAACAATTAGATTATAGAAATTTCTATAACAATATTTTAAAAAAAGGAACAACATTTAATGCTCCAAAAGTGAGGACAGGTTTGTTCTCGTCATCTGAATTTTGGCAAAAAGGTTTAGATAGTAAAAAAATAGCTAAGTCAGGTAAACTGACTCATTATATTGTTGATAATGATTCTACTATAGGGAAAAGTGTCAGCAATGATAGTGATGTTGTTATAAATGTTGGACGAACAAGCAGAGGTCATAGTTCACGTTCTTATTTTGAAGCCGATATGATTAATAGACGACCAGAGTTTATTTCTGGGAAACGAATTTCCTTAGATGGAATAGGTTATCAAGATAAAAAAATTACAACCGATAGGTCTGTAGAAAAAGTTGGAGAAACTGTTGTATATAGCAAACGTGGAGACGACATCATTAAGTCAACAACTGTTAGTATCAAGGATCCTGATACAGGACAGATTACTAAAAATGCACTTGATCAAGTGTTCAAGGAAAATGGTGCGAAGGACAAAGTAGAAACAACAGAAATCCCATCACCTAAGAAATACGTGAAAGATGATACACGCGAAAAAGGACAAGCTAATGTTGAAGTACCTGGAAAAACTGGGAAACAGACGGTAACAACAACTTATAGTGTAAATCCTAACACTGGAGATCTTATTGAACATGTAGGACAACCAGTAGTTAAGCAACCGGCAATAGAAACAGTTGTCAAAGTCGCAGCCAAGGATGAAGTAGAATACATTAAAAGAGGAGCCGACGTTGTTAAGAAGACAACAAGCTACACAGTAAACTCAAAAACTGGCAGTCTTACTTCGACTGAGAAGCAAGAAGTAGTCAATAGAGGGGGCGCGAAGGATATAGTTGAGTATAATTCAGTTGAACCCAAAACAGTTTATTTAAAAGATGAGAACAGTCCAAAAGGTACTGATACTGTTCAATTTTCAGGGAAATCAGGACAAACTAAAGTCACCACAACATATAGCGTAGATCCAGTAAATGGAACCCTAACTCCATCAAAAGGCAAACCAGAAGTCGTAACTATACCAATAGCTAGAGTTGTCAAAGTGGGAGCGAAGGATAAAGTAGAAACAACAGAAATCCCATCACCTAAGAAATATGTAAAAGATGATACGCGCGATAAAGGCCAAGACAATGTAGAAGAAGCAGGACAAGCAGGTTCAAGCACAGTAACAACTACTTACGAAGTAAATCCATCAGATGGAACAATTACAGAAAGAGTAGGAAAACCAGTAGTAGTAAATCCAACAGAAACAATTGTCAAGGTTCCAGCGAAGGACAAAGTAGTAGAAACCTCGATTGAACCAGAGGTTGAGTATGTCAGAGCTGGTGAACGAGAAGTTGGCACACCTGATGACCGCGTTGAAGGAGCTAAAGGTAAAATAGTTACTACAACCACTTACGATGTAGATTCACACGACGGTCATATCACAGAACACGTTGGTACCCCAGTCGTCACCCCAGCAGGTAAGATAATCGTTAAAGTAGGAGCTAAAACTAAGGTTGAACAATCTAAAGATTCTGAAGGTCGTGATGTGATTGATACCACTACCTATGAAGTTGATCCAAAAACAGGTAAGGTAACTCCAACAACCGTTCGAACTTATGGGAAAACGAAAGAACCAACAGTAGATAAGAGAGTAGTACCATCACCTGTTGTCTATGAAAAAGATGATACGAAAGAAAAAGGTACAGCCCCAACTACTGTTAAAGGTGAAGATGGTGAAGACACTATCACAACCATTTACACTGTGGATCCTAATACTGGAAAGATTATAGTAAGTGAAGGTAAACCAGTTCGTACGAAAGAACCAACGAATACAGTCGTCAAAGTCGCAGCGAAGGATAGAGTAGTAGAAACCCCGATTGAACCTGAAGTTGAGTATGTTAGAGATGGTGAACGAGATGTTGACACATCTAATGAACGTATTGAAGGAGCTAAAGGTAAAATAGTTACTACAACCACTTACGATGTAGATTCAAACGACGGTCATATCACAGAACACGTTGATACCCCAGTCGTCACCCCAGCAGGTAAGACAATCGTTAAAGTAGGAGCTAAAACTAAGGTTGAACAATCTAAAGATTCTGAAGGCCGTGATGTGATTGATACCACTACCTATGAAGTTGATTCAAAAACAGGTAAGGTAACTCCTACAACAGTTCGAACTTATGGGAAAACGAAAGCACCAACGGTTGTGAAGAGAGTAGTACCGTCTCCAGTAGTTTATGAAAAAGATGATACGAAAGAAAAAGGTACAGCTCCAACTACTGTTAAAGGTGAAGATGGTGAAGACACTATCACAACCATTTACACTGTGGATCCTAAAACTGGAAAGATTACAGCAAGTGAAGGTAAACCAGTTCGTACGAAAGCACCAACGAATACTATTGTCAAAGTCGCAGCGAAGGATAAAGTAGAAACAACCGAAATCCCATCACCTAAGAAATATGTAAAAGATGATACGCGCGAAAAAGGTCAAGACAATGTAGAAGAAGCAGGACAAGCAGGTTCAAGCACTACCACAACAACGTATAGTGTTGATCCTACTACAGGCGCTATTACAGAAACAGTAGGAAAACCAGTAGTAGTGAATCCAACAGAAACAATTGTCAAAGTCGCAGCCAAGGACAAAGTAGTAGAAACCCCGATTGAACCAGAAGTGGAATACGTTAAAGATGTTGAAAAAAACTTCGGTACACCAGATCAGCGTATTGAGGGTAAAAAAGGTAAAACGGTTACTACAACCACTTACGATGTAGATCCAACCGACGGTCATATTACAGAACACGTTGGCAATCCAGTAGTCAGCCCAGCAGGTAAGACAATCGTTAAAGTTGGTGCGAAAACTAAGGTTGAACAATCTAAAGATTCTGAAGGCCGTGATGTGATTGATACCACTACCTATGAAGTTGATTCAAAAACAGGTAAGGTAACTCCTACAACAGTTCGAACTTATGGGAAAACGAAAGCACCAACGGTTGAGAAGAGAGTAGTACCGTCTCCAGTAGTTTATGAAAAAGATGATACGAAAGAAAAAGGTACAGTCCCAACTACTGTTAAAGGTGAAGATGGCGAAGACACTATCACAACCATTTACACTGTGGATCCTAATACTGGAAAGATTACAGCAAGTGAAGGTCAACCAGTTCGTACGAAAGAACCAACGAATACAGTCGTTAAAGTCGCAGCGAAGGACAAAGTAGTAGAAATCCCGATTGAACCAGAAGTTGAGTATGTTAGAGATGGTGAACGAGAAGTTGACACGCCTAATGAACGCGTTGAAGGAGCTAAAGGTAAAACAGTTACTACAACCACTTACGATGTAGATTCAAACGATGGTCATATCACAGAACACGTTGGCAACCCAGTCGTCACCCCAGCAGGTAAGACAATTGTTAAAGTTGGTGCGAAAACTAAGGTTGAACAATCTAAAGATTCTGAAGGTCATGATGTGATTGATACCACTACCTATGAAGTTGATCCAAAAACAGGTAAGGTAACTCCAACAACCGTTCGAACTTATGGGAAAACGAAAGAACCAAAAGTAGAGTTAGAACAGGATCCTAAGACAGGTGATGTTACAGTGACACCGAAGAAGCCAGATGGGTCAACATATCCACCAGGAACTAAGGTAGAAATCTCAGGTAAAGATGGTAATCCAATCGTCGTTACAATCGATGAAGATGGTAAAGGTAAAGTACCAAACAGTGATCTACCAAACGTAGAAAAAACAGGTACAGGTAAGATTACTGAACCAGGTAAATCATCTGTGGAAGTTCCTAAGGTAACAACTTTTGAAAACGATGCATTATCGGGTTCAATTGCATTGCCAGAGCTAATGATTGAGGTTCGATGGATTGATGAAGACGGAAATGTATTGAAACCATCCGTTAAGACAGGTAATGAAAAGGATGCTGAACATGGATCAATTCCAGTATATGAATTTGTACGAACTGTGATTGATGAAAATGAACCAGTAATTACTCACATTTTCAGAAAAGTAAGTGGAAATACAAATCCAAATACAATTCCAGTCACTCCAGTCACACCTGATACTAAAGGAAATTCTGGCCAAGATACACATACGCCAACAACTCCAATTCCAAATGCAGTTACTCCGAATGTAAATTATGAAGATACTACAGATACTATTGACAATGGAGCTAAAGCAAATGATTCTCAAAATGTATTGCCAAGACTTGGAACAGAGTCAAGTATGACTCTTGCATCTTTAGGGCTTCTTGGTATGCTAAGTAGCCTTGGACTTGCGTTTGGAAAGAAAAAAGAAGACTAAAAATTTAGTCAAAATATGAATGGTTCATTGTTAAGTGGACAATGAATACAAAAGATCAAGAAACGGCTTTGTTCCTCATTTGAAGAGGTACAAGGCCGTTGTTTTATTCTTGAAAAAGGGAGACATCAGTATTCGTACCACCCCCCTCTCAAAATATTGTATGTCTTTAATCCTAGTGCTCAGTTTTAAAATGTTCCCAAAAGTTCTCAATCGGTGAGCGATTAGTACACTTTCTAATCTAATATATAGAGAATGTCATCAGAAAGGAGAATCTTTCTGTTTTATTTAAACAAACTGTATATTAATGTGTTATAAACATTCGCATATGTTTGCGCTTTATTCGAGAGGTTGAATGGCTTTATGATTGCTTAAATGAATTGAAAATGATATAATCGAGCTGTGATAGCTGTAATAGCTGTAATGTGTAAAAATTGCTCAAAAGAGTGATTTTTATTGTATTATTCCCCAGAGGGAATACTGCTTCTCAATTTGATTTTGTCTTTAATATAAGGAGGAACGATGGAAAAAAAATCAAATTCACTAAGTAGAGTAAAGCGTCGACAACAGGAAAAAGTCTTACGCTTCTCTATTCGTAAGTATAGCTTCGGTGCGGCTTCAGTTGCTGTTGCAGCGCTGATGTTTTTGGGTGCGCGTGTCGTTAGTGCGGATAGCGTGACACCTGTTGATCAACCTCATGTAGAGGCTTTAACTCAAGATACTAGTCCGCTAGCATCGCAGGATAAGGAAGAGCCTGCTAGTTCTGTAAAAGTGGATACAGCTACTGCAAGTCAGCTTGTGGCACAGATCAAAGACCAGCTCCACGTCAAGGAAGCTACTAATACAGATCTTTTAGTCCGTGCCAAGGAAGAACTTGTTAAGGCTGAACAGACTCTCGCTGATTCAAAAGTGAGTCAAGAAGAAGTGGACGCTTTAGTAGCTCGCTTGACCAATGTTTTGGACCAACTACGAGCAGTGGAAACTCCTCAAGTCAAAGAAGATAAAAATGGTGAAAGTACACAGGAAGCAACTCCGGAAATCAAGCCAGAAGGAGTGAAGCCAACTCCAGAAATTTCAGCTAAGTCTGAGGAAACTTCAGAAAATACTAATGCTGAGCAACTGGAAAAAGCTAAAGCTAGTCTCAAAGTATCTATTGATCGTTTGGAACAGGCTATCGCCCAAACACCTGAGAATGACTTGACACGTGAAATCTTGGAAAAAGCTATTGCTCAAGTTGCTGTAGCCAAGTCTGCATTTGGTGGTGTAGAAGTTAGCCTTCGTGATGTTGAGGATATGAATCGTGTCATCAAACGTAACGAAAGCTCTGTTATGATTGCACGTAATCGTTTGACTTCGGGGCGTAATGACGTCCGTAATGGCGCAGCTATCCCAGTTGGGACAACGCTTCGCGCTGATGCGGGGGCAACCTATGACAATGCTGTTGGGCTCTACTTCACAAAGGAAGGAGATGGCTCAGGTTATCCAGCTGGTACCATGCTCTTTAGAGACCGTAACCAAAATACTGCGGATAATCAAAGAGTTAAGGATGTCAAGGATGTCGTTAAGGTTGATGTCACTAAAAACGGAGATACCTACGATTGGGTCATTGAGTTTGAAGCTAATCCTGAAAATCACCAAAATGCTCATGCTTGGTTTACCATTCCAACTGGACATACCTTGGTAGACGACGGTTCGGCATCATTTGGTAGTTACTGGGGTGGTTCTGGTGGAAAACGACGTATTGAAACTCAAGGAAGATTACCACGAAACTTATACGACATCTTTAAAGATCAGGTTAGCGCTACGTCTAAGGCTGTTAACTTTGGTACCCCTGGTGGAGCTATCGAGCAGGCTTGGGGCAAAGCCGCCACTACCGATGCTTTCTGGAAAGGTGCTGATGGAGAGATTAAAACATTTGAAGAAATCATTTCAAAACCTGATGCGCTATACTGGACTCGTACAGGGGGCGCTCGTACGACAACGGAGAAGGATGTTCTGGTATCAGATTATTTGAAGGATTGGTTGATACGAAATACGCAAAAAGTCTATCATTTTGATATTGATTATCGTGGTAGAACTAAGGATAGTGCATCAAACTATATCTTTCGTTTCAAAACCAAGGCTGCTGAGGGGACTCCACTCATGTATGCAGCAGGGATGCGCTCCTATGAGTTCAGCACCCACCGAAATGATATGCAATGGTATGGTTTGCCATCTCCTAAGGTGACGGGGGCTGATCAAACTATCGAAAAAGGTAAGGAAATTCGACTTGAATTTACAACTACAGATAAGCTAGCAGGATTTTCACTTGGTGATCCAAAACTAGGTTATAATCCAGCTGATTCTATCAAGTTAGTGGATAGTAAGCTGGAACTTAAAGATCAAAAAGTTGAAGTTCAAAAAGTGAGTGATTATGAGCACAAGCTTATTATCACAGGTCGTGTTACTTCAGATCCTGGCGACTATAAGGTCAAGGTCAAGTCTGTCAATAACGTTGGACAAAGTGCGGAGTTTACATCAACTGTCAGGGTTACACAATCTATTACACCAACATTAGAGTTGAACCAAGATCCTAATACAGGTGACGTTACAGTAACACCGAAGAAACCAGATGGCTCAACATACCCACCAGAAACTAAGGTAGAAATCCCAGGTAAAGGTGACAAGCCAATCCCAGTCACAATCGGTAAAGACGGTAAAGGTAAAGTACCAAACAGTGAATTACCTGAAGGTAATGTCCCAGGTATAGGTAAGATTACAGAACCAGGTCAACCAACTGTTGAAGTTCCTGATGTAACAACACCAGGTAAGATAACACCAGCTGACCAGGTAGCACCAACAATTACTAAATTAACTGATAATCGTAATGCAGAAATTGATAGTAAAAACCCACGTAAGATTATCGTTTATCGTGAAGAAGAGTTTAGCGTTGATGTGAACTTAACTGATAACAGTGGTCGCTTGGATAAGATTAAGGTTCACGACAATGCTCAAGCAGTAGCACCATCAGGTAATTTCGAAGTTACAAATGGTGGTCGTCTTGAACTTCCTGCTAATGGTACAAGTATTAACTTCACGGATAAGACAAGTAATTTAGGTCAAGCTGGCAATGCGACAGATACTAACCCATATAAAGTTAATATTTCAGGTCATGTTGGTAAAAATCAGGAAGTCAAAGCTGATGCTAGCAAAAATATCTGGAATCGTTATATTAGTGGATATGACCAAGGAGGTCTGACAAATAATGACACAAACAATAACACTGCTAATAACGCCAATATTCAGATTGAGTTCCGTAAGCAAGCTGATAAATATACACCAACAGCAGTAACAGGCTCTAAAATCGATGTAGCGACAGATGGTACAATCAGTGGCTATAACTCACCAGAGACTTATATTGCGAACAAGTCAGACTTACCAACTAAAGGTACAACACCAGGTACTGCAACGACTTATACATGGAAAGATGGTGAAAATCCAACTGTTACAAATGGACAAGTAACACGAACAGTTGTGGTTACTTATCCAGATGGTTCAACAGATGAAGTACCTGTTACCTTCACAGTTAATGATACAGTACCACCAACGATTACTAGCTTAACACCTATTAGTAATGCAGAAATCGACAAAACTAACCCACATAAGATTATCGTTTATCGTGAAGAAGAGTTTAACGTTGATGTGAACTTAACTGATAACAGTGGTCGCTTGGATAAGATTAAGGTCCACGACAATGCTCAAGCAGTAGCACCATCAGGTAATTTCGAAGTTACAAATGGTGGTCGTCTTGAAATTCCTGCTAATGGTACAAAGATTAACTTTACGGCTAATACAAGTAATTTAGGTCAAGCTGGCAATGCGACAGATACTAATCCGTACAAGGTAAATATTTCAGGGTATGTAGGTAAAGGTCAGACAATTAATCCTGATGCTAGCAAAAATATCTGGAATCGTTATATTAGCGGATATGACCAAGAAGGTCTAACAAATAACAGTGGAAACAATGGTCCTGCTAATAACGCCAATATTCAGATTGAGTTCCGTAAGCAAGCTGATAAGTACACTCCAACAGCAGTAACAGGTTCTAAAATCGATGTAGCAACAGATGGTACAATCAGTGGCTATAACACACCAGAGACTTATATTGCCAACAAGTCAGACTTACCAACTAAAGGTACAACACCAGGTACTGCAACGACTTATACATGGAAAGATGGTGAAAATCCAACTGTTACAAATGGACAAGTAACACGAACAGTTGTGGTTACTTATCCAGATGGTTCAACAGATGAAGTACCTGTTACCTTCACAGTTAATGATACAGTACCACCAACGATTACTAGCTTAACACCTATTAGTAATGCAGAAATCGACAAAACTAATCCACATAAGATTATCGTTTATCGTGAAGAAGAGTTTAGCGTTGATGTGAACTTAACTGATAACAGTGGTCGCTTGGATAAGATTAAGGTTCACGACAATGCTCAAGCAGTAGCACCATCAGGTAATTTCGAAGTTACAAATGGTGGTCGTCTTGAAATTCCTGCTAATGGTACAAAGATTAACTTTACGGCTAATACAAGTAATTTAGGTCAAGCTGGCAATGCGACAGATACTAATCCGTACAAGGTAAATATTTCAGGGTATGTAGGTAAAGGTCAGACAATTAATCCTGATGCTAGCAAAAATATCTGGAATCGTTATATTAGCGGATATGACCAAGAAGGTCTAACAAATAACAGTGGAAACAATGGTCCTGCTAATAACGCCAATATTCAGATTGAGTTCCGTAAGCAAGCTGATAAATATACACCAACAGCTACAAATCCTACAGTGAATCTGACTTCAAATGGAACTGTTCCAGATTTGGGATCACCAGAGACTTATATTGCCAACAAGTCTGACTTGCCAGATAAAGGAACAACACCAGGTACGACAACGACTTACGCATGGAAAGCTGGAGAAACTCCAACTGTTAACAATGGTAAAGTCACACGTACAGTTATAGTAACTTATCCAGATGGTTCAACAGATGAAGTTCCAGTAAAAGTAACGGTAACAACACCAGAAACACCAGAAACTGAAAAACCAGTTGAGATTGAAATTACCCCACAACCAAATGGAGATGCGATTGTAACGCCTAAGAAACCAGATGGCTCAACATACCCACCAAAAACTACGGTAGAAATCCCAGGTGAAAATGGTCCAATCACTGTTGAAATCGGTAAAGACGGTTCAGGTAAAGTACCAAATGACAATCTTCCTAAGAAAGCTGTCCCAGGTACAGGAACAGTAACCGAACCGAATAAGAAACCATCACAACCGGTGAATGTAACAACACCAGGTAAGGTAACACCAGCAACACCAGAAACCGAAAAACCAGGTAAGATTGAAATTACTCAACAACCAAATGGTGATGCAGTAGTAACACCGAAGAAACCAGATGGCTCAACATACCCACCAAAAACTACGGTAGAAATCCCAGGTGAAAATGGTCCAATCACTGTTGAAATCGGTAAAGACGGTTCAGGTAAAGTACCAAATGACAATCTTCCTAAGA
>NZ_JASGZS010000015.1:0-46709 GCF_047465525.1 Streptococcus infantis
ATTGGCTTGAACACCTTAATTGTATCGCGTTTGGAGTTTTTTGGTATAACCTTCGATGCGCACCCGCATAGCGGGTGGTTTTTTTGTCTCGCACCTAACGGAGCGAGACGGACTGAAAGTCACATAATCAAAAACAATCCTGCAAGAATTCTTGCAGGATTTTCTTTTATATCAAACCTTCTAGAAGGCCCTTCATAAAGTTCTCAGAGTTGAACTCACCGATATCATCAATCTTTTCACCAAATCCAATCAACTTAACAGGGATATTGAGTTCTTCACGGATAGCAAGAACGACACCACCTCGGGCAGTTCCATCAATCTTGGTTAAGACAATTCCTGTAACAGGCGTAATTTTTGAAAACTCCTTGGCCTGAACAAGAGCATTTTGACCTGTTGAGGCATCGAGAGCTAGGAAGGTTTCATGAGGAGCTTCTGGCACGACACGTTTAATGATACGACCAATTTTTTCCAACTCTGCCATCAAGTTTTCCTTGTTTTGTAAACGGCCAGCTGTATCAATCATGAGAATGTCAACACCTTCTGCTACTGCTCGTTCCATCCCATCAAAAACAACACTGGCTGGATCTGCTTTTTCAGGTCCAGTAACCACAGGAACATCTACACGACGGCCCCATTCTGCTAACTGAGCTACCGCACCAGCACGGAAGGTATCCGCAGCAACCAGCATGACTTTCTTGCCAGCTTGTTTGTAACGGTGTGCCAATTTACCGATTGAAGTTGTTTTCCCTACACCATTCACACCTACAAAGAGCATGACAGTCAAACCATCTTGGAAGTTAATGCTTTCATTGTATTGTCCATCTTTTTCGTAGAGCTCTACCAATTTTTCAATGATAACACGACGAAGGGCATCAGGTTTCTTGGCATTTTCAAGCTTGGCTTCGTAACGTAGCTCTTCTGTTAAGTTTGACGCTACCCGTACACCAACGTCACTCATGATTAAGAGTTCTTCTAGTTCTTCGAAGAATTCTTCATCAACAGAGCGGAAGTTAGCAAAGAAAGCATTCAAACGAGCACCAAATCCCGTACGAGTTTTCTTGAGACTACGGTCATATTTTTCCTGTACAGTCTCTTGGACTTGAGGAATTTCTTCGCTTACTAGATCTTCTTCCACTTCTTGAGAAGTGTCTGCTTCCATTTCGTCTGGTTGAACTTGATCAGATTCTTCCTCGCCACTATCACTTGAAGGTACTTCTTCGACTGGTGACTCAGATTTTTCTGCAACAAACTCTGCTACCTCTTGAGCGCTTTCTTTAGTTTCTTCAATTTCTGTTGACTCTGACTCTTCCTGACAACAATGACATTCAGTTTCTTCTTCAAGTTGAATTTCTTCCTGAGGAGTTGCTATTGGTTCAACTGTTTCTGTAGTAGTTTCTGCTACTGGTTCTTCCGACTCACTAGCTTCTTTAGAATAAGTTTCCTCAAATTCTGAACTTTGGTCGATTTCTTCAGTATTTTCCTCTTCAGCTTCCTTGCTTACAGATTCTGTAACTTCGTCGCCAGGTTCTGTCAGATCCAAGTTTTCCAAAGCTTCTTTAACGACTTCTTCGATTTTTGGTTCTTCTTTTCTACCAAATAAACGGTCAAATAATCCCATACTTTAGTTCTCCTTTAGTACATATTTTTCAATGGCCCAGGCAACAGCTTCCTCGTCATTGGTCATAGGGGTGACTACATTTGCAACTGCTTTAACTTCAGGAACAGCATTTTGCATGGCTACACCAAGACCTGCCCATTCTATCATAGAAAGGTCATTGGCCTCATCTCCACATGCCATCACCTGACTTTGGTCAATTCCTAGGTGGTCAATCAATTTAGCTAATCCCGTAGCCTTATGAACGTTCTTTGGCGACCATTCCAAAAGCATGTCGCGAGATTTAAAAATTTCGTAGTTGTTAAACAAGTCTGATGAAATGTTAGCAATTGCTGCATCCAGTGGTTCTTGGGCAAAGGCTGTCACACATTTATTATAAGTCATTTGACTAGACAAATCTTCAAAGTCAATTGGAACGAAAGTCAGAGCAGGATTAAATTTAGCATACAGACTCTCTTGATCTGATTGGATTTGGTAAACGGTGCCTTCTGAAATAGCATCTAAAGGAATGCCTAGTTTTTCAGTTTCTTCATAAATGCGTGTCACATCATCGATTGAAAAGACTGTTTTATCGAGAATCTCACCTGTATTTCTCTGAACCAATCCTCCATTAAAGGTAATGGTATATTCATCATCATGACCGTCTGTTCCAAGCTCTTTGAGGAAGAAATCCATGGCCTTGAGGGGACGTCCAGTTGTCAGTACCACTTTGACTCCCTGATCACGCGCAGCCTTCAACGTCGACTTGGTACGTTCAGTCAATTTCTTGTCTGTTGTCAGCAAAGTCCCATCTAAGTCTAGGGCAATTAATTTAATATCCGCCATTACAATCCCTCCATATAAGCAATAACTGATTGGTCTTTGTGATGTCCGATAACTGTTTCAGCTAGTTCTAAAATCTCTGGACGAGCATTTTCAGGTGCTACCGGGTGCCCTACAACTTGCATCATGTGCAGGTCATTAAGATTATCACCAAAAGCCATCACTTGATCCATATCCAGATTTAATTTCTTAGCCAATTCGACAATAGCGACTCCCTTGTCAACATGGTCTAAAACGATGTCAATGGATTCAAAGCCTGTCGTCATAGCCTTGACCCCAGGAACATGTTCATTGACCCAAGATTCTCCAGCTTCTACTGTCTCTTCAGTGAAGTTAGTTGTGAATTTGAAAATCTCATCGGTAATATCTTCTAGGCTGGCTACTTTTTTGATATTTTCATTGTAATGATGACTAAACATAAGATAGGTTTCATCTACTGTATCTAAGACATAGCAAGCCTCTTTACCAGTCAAGAGCATCTTTTTCTCATCAAAATAAGGTGAAGTCTTTAGTTTTTCAAATGTTGATAGGTAAAAATCTCGAGGCATGGTTGCTTCATAGAGGTCCTCTCCATGGAAACGAACGAGACTCCCATTTTCAGCAATGAAAATAATCTCATCTTTAACATCCGCAAAATGCTTTTCAAGTGACAAAAGCCCACGACCTGATGCTACAGCAAAATAGATTCCTTTTTCTTGATAAGAATGGAGCAACTTTTTCAGACGCTCCATATCAAATTGACCGGCACCATCCAAAAAAGTACCGTCCATATCCGTTGCTACTAATTTAATCATAAATTCTTCATACTCCAATTAATAAATCTACCTTCTATTATACCATAGAAAAAGTAAAAAAAGACGTGCTGAATTGACACTCCCTTAGCTTCTATAAATCAATCCATATGCCATTTTGAAGGCCAGGCTGATTTGCTTGCCTTCTTTTATATCCAACCTCTCAACACTTTTCTTCCAAAGTTCTTGATTGAAGTCTATTCTGAGAGTTAATCAGCTATTGCGTAAAAATTATCAATCTTTGACTGAGATACATTTGTCACAATCATAAATAGCATATAGTTCTTGACATATAATCTTGCATATGAAAAAATACTTGTTGGAGGTTGATAATATGACTGAAAAAATCAAAAACTGGGTTAATATTTGCGTTTTGAAAAATCAAGAAATTTTATTACTTAATAGACAGCACGATAATTTTCCTGGCTGGATTCCACCGGGGGGAAAAGTTGAATTCCCTGAAAGTTTTTTTGAAGCTGCATTACGGGAACTTAAGGAAGAGACTGGACTCACTGCATTAAATCTTGAGTTAAAAGGAATTTCAGGTTTTACTAATTCAATTGGTAATGAGAGATTTGTCTTCTATGACTTTTTATGTACTCAGTTTACTGGTGAACTAAGCACATCTGCTGAAGGTGAGCCAAAATGGTGGAATCTAAAAGATATTGGTAAAATACCAATGCAAGATGAAATAAGAAAAAGGCTACCGCTTTATTTAAGAAAAGGAAGCTTTGAAAGTATTAACTATTGGGATGATAATAAGAAATGCATTAGTGAAAACAAAACAATTTTATTTGACTAATATCCTCTACAGTATAATCAAATGCAAAAATCTCAATCCATTAGTAATTTTTGTATAATTCAATACTCAACACAATCTGTCTTTAATAACATATAATTTAACGTTATACAAAATAAGGATATCTAATAAAAATCATCTACTCTAACAACTTTTTCCTTCTATCTATAGATAGCTAAAAAGCCTTGGAAACAGATTATTCCAAGGCTTTCTTTGTATTTTATTGTTTCAATTTCCTTATTCCGATTTCAGTTGTGACAAGTTTAATCATATATATTTCCATCCTCCGGTTAAAATTCTATCTTCTATTGGGTTAATTGTTATTAAAAATATAAGCCCTTCTCCACACTTTCCTGAATTAACTCTTCTGTCAGTTTCCATAATTCTTCTGATTCACTTTTTATGAACTTTTTCTTTTCTAATACCATGTCTGCACTGATATTATCAGGATTATAATTGAATTCTGACACTTCCAAGTAATTTATCAGCGGTACCAAGGCGTCGATCACTCTTGCATATCTTGCCTCAGCACTCTGGCCTTTTTCAAATTCCAACCACAAATTTTTCATATTCAAATATTTCTCTTCTGGAAGGAGGCTCATTGTTTTTTCAATAGATGCTCGTTCTCTATCATGAGAATGAAGCTTTTTTTCATCATCAAAAACCCAAGTATCTCCGGCATAAATCTCACCTAAATCATGAATCAATAACATAGAAATGACCTTCTCCATATTCAATTTTTCAGGATAATAATCTTGAAGAACCATTGCAGCTATGGCACCCTGCCAGGAATGTTCGGCACTATTTTCAAATCTGCCATCAAAAGTTCTATTAAATCTTGTCACTGACTTTAATTTCTCTATTTCTTTAATAAAATCAACTGAATGTTTCAAATTACTCATTGCTATTCCTACCTTATTCGAAATTACAAATATAATAGCAAAAATTTATCTTTACATCATTAATTTCCCGTATTTGCAAAAAAGTAACGCCTAATCCACATGAGATTAGACGCTAATAAAATAACTCTCGCTTATTCATCAATTCAAGGTTCTCTTATCCATATTTGGCAAAGAGAGTCTGAATTTAATGATACAAAGTCGAATCACAAAACCAACAATAGAGAGAATGATAAAGGCAGTAATTCTTGGAAAGTGAAGGACAAAGGCCAACCAGTAATAAATAACTCCGATTACGAAAGATAGAAGGGCATAGATGTCTTCTTTTAGAACACTTGGAACTTCATTTATAAGGAGATCTCGGATAATACCTCCACCGGCTCCTGTTAGACAAGCCAAAATCCCTGCAGACATCAAATTTAGCTTACTATCCACTAAGGCTGTCGCTCCAATCAAGGAGAAGATAATCAACCCAATGGAGTCAAAGATGAGATAGGCTTCTCTTAACCACTTATAGAACTTTTTATCATGACTAGCATTGGCCTGTTTTGAAGTCACAAAGACATACATGATAACCGCTACCAGGATAGAGACATAAATGGGGCTAGGATCTGCTAGAGAAGCAGGAAAGCGACTGATAATAGAATCTCTTAGGATTCCTCCGCCTACTGCAGTTACAATTGCCAATAAACTGATTCCAAAAATATCTAAACGTTTACCAAATCCTTTGATGGCTCCTGAAGCAGCAAAGGCTATAGTCCCAATATAATTACAGATCATTAGGAATAGATCGAAATCCATATAAGCTCCTCAAATTATTTTGTAACCCTTCCGACTTCTTGAAGGTTATTTAAATGCTTAGCTTAAAAATTTGTAACGAGCACTAACTAAGCATCCATATTCTCTAAATCTTTTAGTTTAACCGAAACAATCTTAGAAACACCAGATTCCTGCATGGTCACCCCATAGATAGAGTCTGCTGCTGCCATGGTTCCCTTACGGTGGGTAACAACGATAAACTGGCTATCCTTGTCAAATCGGTTGAGATAATCCCCAAAGCGTTTAACGTTTGCCTCGTCAAGTGCAGCTTCTACCTCATCTAGGATTACAAATGGAATGGTCTTAACACGGATGATTGAGAAAAGAAGAGCTAGAGCTGACAAGGCCTTCTCTCCACCACTCATGAGATTGAGAGATTGGATTTTTTTACCTGGTGGTTGAACAGAGATTTCGACACCTGCTGTCAATAAATCTCCTTCTGTCAGGATTAGGTCTGCTTGACCACCGCCAAACATCTGCGTAAAGGTCACCTTAAAGGACTCACGAATAGCTTCAAAGGTTGATTTAAAGCGTTCCTTCACTTCATCATTCATCTCTGTAATGGTCTCAAGAAGAAGATTTTTAGCAGAAAGAATATCGTCACGCTGACTATTCAAGAACTCCAAGCGTTCGTGTACTTCGTCAAACTGTTCAATGGCATCCAAGTTAACAGGACCAAGTGAACGAATGGATTTTTCCAAATCCTTAACCTTTTGTTCAGCGATTGCTAAATCTTCCAACTGATTCGCTTGTTCTAATGCTTCTGTATAACTAATCTGGTATTCTTCAGTCAGTTGACCTTGAAGATAGCGAAGGCGGTCTGTAATCTTCTCTTTAGTCGCTTCTGCTCGTGTTTGCTTACGAATCCATTCTTCATTTTGCTGACGAGCTTGTTCTAAATGACTGGCAATATCATCCAATTGACCCTCAATATCATCTAGTTCAAACTGCTTACGAATCAATCCTTGTTGAATTTCTTCCTTGTGACTCTTAGCTTCTGATTCCTGCTTAGCCAAAAGTTCTGTATCAACTTTTTCAAGATTGTCTACCTTTTCTTGCAAAATACGTTCAATCTCTTCTTGTTCAATATTGAGGTTCTCAAGTTCTTTATTGATCCGTTCAATATCTGCAACTTCATAACGCTTTTGACCTAACATTTCTGTTTTACGAAGACGCTCTTGAGAAAGTTTTTCCTGTAAGTTTTGATAGCGTTCCTGAATAGCATTTTTATTGGACTTGATTTCTTCAATCTCAGATTCAAGCTTTTGCTTTTCGGTTGCAATAACTGCGAGACGTTCTTGGCATTTTTCTTTTTCAGCTTGCCAATCTCCACCTCTGAGATTAGTTAATTCTTGCTCCTGAAGTTTTAAGAGTGTTTCGAGTTCTTCGACTTGCTGGCTAGTTTGTTGATAAGCTAGGTACAAGCCTTGTTCCTGAATACGAGCCTGCTCTCCTTGGGACTTAATGGTCTCCAAAGTTTGAGTGAGGTTAGCTAAGTTTTCTTGAACTGATTTCAGATTTTCCTCCTCTTGACGAAGAAGCTTTTCTTCTTGAGCAATTTCTTTTTGCAATTGCTCCAATTCAGGCTTGATGAAAATACTGTTATTTTGACGATTGGCACCACCAGCATAAGAACCACCTGTTCGCAATTCTGTACCATCTAGTGTTACCATCCGAACTTGATAGCGTACCTTACGAGCTGCATCACGCGCATGTTCAACTGTATCAAAAATAGCTGTGGTAGCTAGCAAGTTTTTAAAAATGGCTTCATGTTTGGCATCAAAAGTAACCAGTTCATCTGCCATGCCAAGAAAACCAGGACTTGAGGCAATCACATCTTGGTTTTGACCTGAAATACTACGTGCCTTAATGGTTGTCAAAGGTAGGAAAGTCGCACGACCAGCTCGGTTTCTTTTTAGGAAATCGATAGCCTTAGTCGCTGCCTGTTCATCTTCAACGATGATGTGTTGGCTACTTGCACCGAGAGCAATCTCAAGGGCTGTCTGATAATGAACATCAAAGGTTAAATGTTCACTAACAGCTCCAATAATACCACCTAAGCGATTTTTTTCTTGGAGAACACTCTTGACACCCGCATAAAAATTGCTATGGTTTTTAAGAATATTTTCCAAACTTTGTGCCTTGGCCTGCTTGTTTTTCAGACTATCCAAACGGTCAAAGAGTTGATTTTGCTGGCTTTGATAAGCCTGCTTTTGTGCTTCTTCTTCTTTGGCACTGGTTTGATAGTCAGCGAGTAAGTTCTGTACTTTTTCTTTAGCTGATTTAAGGGCAGCTTCTTGCTCACTAGCCTTGGACTTGGCAGAAGCCAATTGTTCCTTCAAGGATTCTAATTGTTCTTCTTGCTTTTGAGTTTGTTGGCGACTATTTTCAAGGTCATTCTCAATCCGTGTCAGCTGGTTAGACACATCAGCTTCTTCTTGCAGAAAGGCAACGAAGCGTTCACGCAATTGCTCAATCATTTGGTCTGGATCATCAGAAAAAGCTAATAATTCTGCTTCTAAACGATTGAGTTCCTTCGTATTGACCGCTAAATTTTCTTCTAACTGACTGAGATTGGCTTCTTTTTCTTCCTTCTCTTGAATGAGAGCCTTTCTCTTTTCATCTAAACTAGCCAAACGTGCTTGAGCTTCTTGTTGATTGAGAGCAACTTGCTCCGTTTCAAGTTTAGACAAGGCCAACTTACGCTCTAATTCACTGATTAAACTAGTCAAATCCATCAAGCTTGACCGGTCGTTTGCCATCTCAGCCTGCAAGTCTTGACGTTTCTTTTTGAGAGTTTGATTTTCTTCTTCTAAGTCTTGACGTTTTTGATAATAACCGGTTAAAAGTTCTTGGACTTGGTTTAATTCTTCTTCTGTCACATCCAATTCAGCCTTATTGGACTGAATTTGTGCAACCAAAACGTCCAAGTAGATCGCTTTACGCTGACCGTCCAACTCCATAAATTTACGAGCTGTAGCTGCTTGCTTCTCCAAAGGCTTGATTTGATTATCTAACTCATAAATGATATCTTCCAAACGATCCAAGTTGTCCTGAGTTTGTTGGAGCTTGCTTTCAGTTTCTTTTCGACGGGTTTTATACTTCAAAACTCCGGCAGCTTCTTCAAAAATAGCGCGACGTTCCTCAGGTTTAGAATTGAAGATTTCTTCGACCTTCCCTTGGGAAATGATGGAAAAAGAATCACGTCCGAGACCAGTATCTAAGAAAAGATCATGAATATCACGGAGACGAACTTTTTTCCCGTCTATCTTGTACTCACTATCTCCACTTCGATAGATATGACGTTCAACTTTGATTTCCTGGCCTGCATCCTTGATAAAGCCATCTTGATTATCCAAAGTAACAATAACAGAAGCGTAGTTTAGAGGCTTCCGACTTTCTGTTCCTGCAAAGATGACATCAGGCATCTTCCCACCACGCAGACTCTTGACACTAGATTCACCAAGTGCCCAACGGAGACTTTCAGTGATATTTGATTTCCCAGAGCCATTTGGTCCTACAACCGCCGTCACCCCTTGGTCAAAAACAACCTTGGTCTTGTCAGCAAAGGACTTAAACCCTTGGATCTCAATTTCCTTTAAATACATGAATCCAGCCCTTTCTCAACTGCATTTTTAGCGGCTTCCTGCTCGGCCAATTTTTTAGAGCGTCCTTTACCTGAACCTAGACTTCGCCCCTCAACAAGGACTTCAACCTCAAACATCTTATCATGGGCTGGCCCAATCTCTGAAATCACCTGATAACGAATATCAACATCTCCATTAACTTGGAGCAATTCTTGCAGATGGGTCTTATAATCCTTGATCATCTCAAAATCGCCAGCTTCAACCTTAGGAATCATGACTTGGTAGATAAAGGTTTTTACAGTCTTAATATCCTTGTCTAAAAGCAGAGCACCCAAAAAGGCTTCAAAGGCGTCGCCCAAGATCGTGTCTCGATTACGGCCACCAGACTTTTCCTCCCCCTTACCAAGCTTGATAAACTGGTCAAACTGACAATCACGGGCAAAACCAGCCAAACTCTCCTCACGGACAATCATAGCACGGAGTTTTGACAGGTCCCCTTCTGGTTTTTTAGGGTATTTTTTAAACAAATATTCTGAAATCAATAATTGCAGAACAGCGTCTCCTAAAAATTCCAAGCGTTCGTTGTGTGAAATTTTTAAGAGGCGGTGCTCATTGGCATAACTGGTATGGGTAAAAGCTGTTTCAAGTAAGCTTTTATCTGTAAAAACAAGCTCAAAACGGTCTTGTAACACTGATTCTAATTCTTTCATGACTACCTCTTTCTAAATCATTATAATCCTATCCATTATATCAAAAAAAGCCTTCATAGTCAGAAAAGAACAGTGAAAAGCTTATTTTCTAACTTCTAGCTAAAATCAGCCCACAGCTAGCGGATTAGGCATTTTTTTGGTATAATAAATCTTATGGAAATTGAAAAAACCAATCGAATGAATGCTCTGTTTGAATTTTATGCAGCTCTTTTGACTGATAAGCAGATGAACTATATCGAACTCTACTATGCTGATGACTATAGTTTAGCTGAAATCGCTGAAGAGTTCGGCGTTAGTCGCCAGGCTGTTTATGACAATATCAAACGTACAGAAAAGATTCTGGAAGACTATGAAATGAAGCTCCATATGTACTCTGACTACATTGTTCGCAGTCAGATTTTTGATCAGATTTTGGAGCGTTATCCAGAGGATACTTTTCTGCAAGAGCAAATTGAGATTTTGACCAGTATTGATAATAGGGAGTAATCATGGAAAATCTTGTCGTTTATAAAGGAATACCCTGTAAATTATTAGCTGCAGAGGAACCATTTCCTAGTCGACTACAGATTATCTCGCCCAATGATATCTCCAAAGCTATGCAAATAGGTTTTAGCTGTTGGGGATATCCAAATGAAATCATGAAAGAAGTCACACCCGAAGAACTAGAGTGTTTGCAACATTTCGACCGATTTCCACTGAATTGAAAAAATAGGAGAAAAATATGGCATTTGAAAATTTAACAGAACGTTTGCAGAACGTTTTTAAAAACCTACGTAAAAAAGGAAAAATTACCGAGAGTGATATCCAAGAAGCAACCAAGGAAATTCGTCTGGCTCTTTTAGAAGCCGACGTTGCTCTTCCTGTAGTCAAGGACTTTATCAAAAAAGTTCGCGAACGTGCGATTGGGCATGAAGTCATTGATACCCTCAATCCAGCCCAACAAATCATCAAGATTGTCAATGAAGAATTGACGGAAGTTCTTGGTTCAGACACAGCTGAGATTGTCAAGGCACCAAAAATCCCAACCATTATCATGATGGTCGGTTTGCAGGGGGCTGGTAAAACAACTTTTGCAGGTAAACTTGCTAACAAACTTAAAAGGGAAGAGGATGCTCGTCCTTTGATGATTGCGGCCGATATCTATCGTCCTGCTGCTATTGACCAGTTGAAAACACTTGGACAACAAATTGATGTTCCTGTATTTGCTCTTGGTACTGAAGTTCCTGCAGTTGAGATTGTTCGCCAAGGTTTGGAGCAAGCCAAAGCCAACCATAACGACTATGTCTTGATTGATACGGCTGGTCGTTTGCAAATTGACGAGCTTCTCATGAATGAGCTTCGTGACGTTAAAGCCCTCGCTCAACCAAATGAGATTCTCTTGGTCATCGATGCCATGATTGGTCAGGAAGCTGCAAACGTTGCGCGTGAATTTAACGCTCAGTTAGAAGTGACTGGTGTCATCCTTACAAAGATTGATGGTGATACTCGTGGTGGTGCGGCCCTTTCTGTTCGTCACATCACTGGAAAACCAATCAAGTTCACTGGTACTGGTGAAAAAATTACAGACATTGAAACCTTCCACCCAGACCGTATGGCTAGCCGTATTCTCGGTATGGGGGATATGCTGACTCTGATTGAGAAAGCTTCCCAAGAATACGATGAGCAAAAAGCCATTGAAATGGCTGAAAAGATGCGAGAAAACACCTTTGATTTCAACGATTTCATCGATCAGTTGGATCAGGTGCAAAATATGGGACCAATGGAAGATTTGCTCAAGATGATTCCAGGTATGGCCAACAATCCTGCCCTTCAAAATATGAAGGTGGATGAAAAACAAATTGCTCGCAAACGTGCCATCGTCTCTTCTATGACTCCTGAAGAACGTGAAAACCCAGACTTGCTTACTCCAAGTCGCCGTCGTCGTATCGCTGCTGGTTCTGGTAATACCTTTATCGAAGTCAACAAGTTCATCAAGGACTTCAACCAAGCTAAACAACTCATGCAAGGTGTCATGTCTGGTGACATGAACAAGATGATGAAACAAATGGGCATCAACCCTAACAACCTTCCTAAAAATATGCCTGGTGGTATGGATATGTCAGCCCTTGAAGGTATGATGGGACAAGGTGGTATGCCTGACTTATCAGCTCTTGGCGGAGCAGGAATGCCAGATATGAGCCAAATGTTTGGTGGAGGTCTCAAGGGAAAAATCGGGGAATTTGCTATGAAGCAATCCATGAAACGCATGGCTAATAAAATGAAAAAAGCTAAGAAAAAACGCAAATAAAAGGGACTCGCTTGAGTCCTTTTTTAGTTATTTCGAAGTTTCTCTAAAGTCTCTTTAAAGATAGCTGGGATATCGGAAGTAAACTCCATAGTTTCACCTGTTCTTGGATGGGTAAATCCAAGTGTCTTGGCATGGAGAAATTGCCCATGTCCTTTCAGAGTTTTACGAGGACCATAAACCTCATCCCCAGCGACAGGATGACCGATGTAAGCCATGTGTACACGGATTTGGTGAGTACGTCCTGTTTCCAGTTGTAATTCCAGCAATGTATAATCACCAAAGCGCTCCAAGACTTGGAAACGTGTCACTGCTGGTTTCCCTTTTGCAGTCACAGCTTGTTTCTTACGGTCTTTTTCACTACGTCCGATCGGCGCTTCAATGACTCCACGGTCGTTTGGAAGATTACCATGAACGATGGCCCAATATTTACGAAGAGACTTCTTGTCCTTCAATTCTTGAGCTAGTGCTAAGTGGGCTTCATCGTTTTTAGCAATCATCAAGAGACCTGAAGTATCCTTATCAATACGATGGACAATCCCTGGACGCAAGACACCATTGATGCCTGATAGGTCTTTGATGTGGTACATAAGGGCGTTAACCAAGGTACCACTGGTATGTCCAGCACTTGGATGAACAACCATCCCTTGAGGTTTATTGACTACTGCTACATCCTCATCTTGATAAATGATTTCTAGAGGAATATCTTCAGCTACATACTCCAAAACCTCTGGTTCTGGCACCTGATAAGTAACGACATCGCCCTCTTGAACCGTATACTTGGCTTTTTTTACCTGACCATTGACCAAGACCTGACCAGACTTGATTTGTTCATTAGCGAGGCTACGAGACAATTCTGTCAAATCTGACAAAGCCTTATCTAAGCGTACCCCACCGGTTTCAATTTTAATTTCCATTCATTTCCTCTTTTAGCATTGCAAGTAATAATACAATCACTCCGACAGTCAGATAGCTATCAGCCACATTAAATATGGCAAAATTAACAAAGTCTAAGTGAAACATATCCACGACAAATCCTTGACTAATGCGATCGATAAAGTTTCCTAGACCACCTGCAATAATCAAAACCAGTCCAAAGACAGTCCAGAAAGAATCCTCTATATGCTTATGCAAATAGCAGATAGCTCCTACCATGACCACTAAGGTAATCACTGCAAAAAACCACTGTTGATCTTGAAGCATAGAAAAGGCTGCCCCCCTATTTTGCAGATAGGTTAAACTAACTAGATTTGGGATCCATGACTTGATTTCACCAAGAGCAATATTTTGAACGACGTACGCCTTTACAAATTGATCTAAGATAATCAAGGCTGCTATAATCCCTGCAATTATTCCGCTTTTTTTCATGCTTTCCTCTTCTGATCAAAATACTCTTGCATAATCTCTACAAATAAAGTCCCTGCTTGGCTCAAGTCTACTTCCTCACGTTTTACATAAACCATGCGATTATTGAGATTATCATTTAATGGAATAACGGTAATCCCGTTCACACTGTCGCTATCTAAGAATCCAGAACCAGTCGCATAAGCATTTGTTCTTTCAAGAATCCCATTTAAGGTAGCACGGTCAGTTACATTAAACATTTGAGAGCTAGCACTGGTATCCACAAAGTTCTCTGAGTAATAAAGATACTCATCCTTTTCCTGTGTGAATCGAACTGTTGGTAAATCAGCCAAATCCTCCATGACCAACTCTTTTTTCTTGGCTAAAGGATGCCCTTCACGCAGATAGATATGGGTTTGGAAAGGAATCAACTCAATCACTTCAAGTCCTAACTTTTCAACCCGTTGCATAATTCCCTTTTGGTTTTGATTGTTGAGGTAGATAATTCCAATCTCACTATGTCCTTGGGCTACTTCATCCAAAATCTGAACAGTTGTTGATTCAAAAATACGGAAATTTTTATAGTCAGGATATTGTTGCGAAAAAGCTGTAATGGTTGGTGGCAAGAAATCATAGTGCTGGCTGGCTATTGAAAACTCATCTTTCTCCTCTTCAGGATTGGCATACTGATTTTGGAAAATATCAAATCCTTTAACCAACTCTTGTGCCTTTTCATAAAATTCCATCCCACGACGTGTAAGAAAAGTTCCTGAACTGGTTCTGCGGAAAATCTTGAAACCTAGCTCTTTTTCCAAGTCTCTTACAGAAATAGATAGACTGGGTTGGCTAACGTACATCTTTTCAGCCGCTTCACGAAAAGTACCACTATTAGCAATAGCCACAACGTAGCGTAATTGTTGAATATTCATGATCTCTCCTTCGTTTTCTATCTTATCATTATACCATAAATCAAGCTTATCCAACAAAGGAAAATCATAAGACAGTTATACTCTTCGAAAATCAAATTCAAACCGCGTCAACGTCACCTTGCCGTACTCAAGTACAGCCTGCGGCTAGTTTCCTAGTTTGCTCTCTGATTTTCATTGAGTATTACTTCTAAGAAAAGCAAACAAAAAACACCTTTCAAGTTAGATGAAATTCTAACCAAAAGGTGTCGTTATTAAGATTATTTAGCTGCTGCGTAGAGTTCGTCTACTTTATTCCAGTTGATAACTGAGAAGAAAGCTTTGATGTAATCAGGACGAACGTTACGGTATTTCACGTAGTAAGCATGTTCCCAAACATCCAAGCCCAAGATTGGTTTTTTACCTTCTGAGATTGGTGTGTCTTGGTTTGCAGTTGAAGTTACTTCAAGTTTACCTTCTTGGTTAACAACCAACCATGCCCATCCAGAACCAAAACGAGTTGTTGCTGCTGCAGTGAATGCTGCTTGGAATTCTTCGAATGAACCGAAAGTTTCATCGATTGCTGCTGCAAGTTCTGCTGAAGGAGCTGTTTTTTCAGGAGTCATCAATTCCCAGAAAAGAGCGTGGTTCAAATGTCCACCACCGTTGTTGATAAGCGCTTGACGGATATCAGCTGGAATAGATTCTACATCAGCAAGCAAAGCTTCAAGGTCTTCACCGATTTCAGGGTGTTTTTCAAGAGCTGCATTTGCATTATTAACATAAGTTTGGTGGTGTTTGTCATGGTGCAAGTGCATTGTTTCAGCATCGATGTATGGTTCCAATGCATCGTAAGCGTATGGAAGATCTGGTAAGATAATAGCCATCTGTAATACCTCTTTTTCTTTCTATATAAAGATGATAACGCAATCATCTTATTTTTTCAAGTTATTTGCTCAATTTGACTGGCTGGCAATCTGCAATAGAGCCTTCTCAAATAGGTAGCCTTTCTCATAAACTCCTGTCTTAATTTGGTAATCAGCTTGGATAAGATGACGAATAGAATTCTGGAGAAAATCAAGGGATAGTCTTCGTGAATCACGAAGGGCAAATTTGATTTGGTAAGGATTAGGATTGCGACCAAGATAGTGACCTAAACTGCCGACCATCTGCGATTCTGTCTGACCAGACTCTTGCAATATTTTTACCTGTGTATAGAGTCTGAACTGCCCCAGCATAATGGCAATCAGTTTAATCTCATCTTCTCCCTGCAAGGTCAAATCCTTGACTAAATCACGCGCCTGATCGATCTTCTTCCCTAAAATCAACTGGGTTAGATCAAAGATATTATCCTGCAAAGTCTTTGGTATAGCTTCAACAATGTCTTCTTCTGTAATGTCACCATTATCTTTGTAGGACTGTAAGAAGAGTAAATTTTTCTGAATTTCACTAAATTGAAAACCTGATTTGATAAGCAACTGTTCGAAAGATTTTCCAGCAAAGGTAAGTCCTTGTTCCTGAGCCCACTTTTGAAAATAAGCACGCATCTCTTGTTCTTTTGGCTCAAAGGCTTCAAAAATCTTGGCATCCCTCTTTAGAATTTTAACTAGACGTCTCTTGCTGTCTAGTTTACCTTCAGCAAAAATAACTAATTTACTCGTCGGAGATGGATTTTCCAAATATTCTTCAAAAGCCTTAAGCTCGTCATCAGATAGATAGCGTTTTTTAGCTGTCGTTATATCGAGAAAATGATCTAAAATAACAATTTTTTCATCCGCAAAGAAAGGAAGACTGATCAGCTCTAGTTCCAAGCTTTTGTAGTCTACTTCTTTCATGTCAAAATAAGCAAAGTTCAAATCAGCAGAATCATAGCTGATTTGCTTTAGCACCTGAGTTTTCATGACTTCATACTGTCCTTGATCAGCGCCTGTAAACAAGGTCAAACTAGGTAAATTTGATAAAGATAGCTTTTGGCTTTCTTCTATTGCTAGCATCATTTCTCCTTTCTTTTTAGTTTCACTTTTATTTAATCAATATAATTCAATTTACCACGGAAATCTTCAAGGTTTTCATAACCTTTTTCCGTCATAATTTCTTTGAGTTCCTTTGTAATGCGTTCAAAAGCACCTACACCTTCTTTATGTAGGGTAGTTCCTACCTGCACCATGCTGGCACCACATAGGATATGTTCAAAAGCATCACGTCCTGTTAATACTCCACCAGTTCCGATGATTTGAATTTCTGGATTCAAGCGTTGATAGAAAGCATGGACATTTGCAAGGGCTGTTGGTTTGATGTATTCTCCACCAATCCCACCAAAGCCATTCTTAGGACGGATTACAACAGACTCGTCCTCAATATAAAGACCATTTCCGATAGAGTTAACACAGTTGACAAACTTGAGCGGGTATTTGTTGAAAATCGCTGCCGCTTGATCAAAATGAACAATATCAAAATAAGGTGGAAGCTTAATTCCTAGAGGTTTTGTAAAATACTCAAAGACTTCTGATAAGATACGATCTGTAGTTTCAAAGTCATAGGCAATCTGTGGCTTACCTGGAACATTTGGGCATGAGAGATTGAGTTCAGTTAACCCACGAAAATCACTCTCTTGAATCTTTTTCAAGATGGTATGAGTTTCCTCTGGAGACATTCCTACTAATGATAAAAAGAAGGTACGGTTTGGTTCCTTTTCTTGTAACTCTAAAAGATAGTTTAAGTAATAATCTAAACCATTATTTGGTAGACCCATAGAGTTGATTGAACCGAGTGGAACATCTTGATAACGTGGTTCAGGATTCCCCTGACGAAATTCCAAGGTTGCTGTCTTAGTGACAAAGGTGCCTGCTGCCGAGTTTTTGACACCTTCCAACTCCTCAACTGTCATACAAGCAACTCCTGCCGCATTCATCAAGCAATTGTCAAACTCAAAACCAGCAACCTGTGTTTTAGTTGATACCATGATTCTGTTCCTCCAGATTCCTTTTTATGTTTAATATTATACCATACTTTGACTTTTACTTTTCAATAAAACCATTTCCATGGAAAAGGTTCGTTTTTTAGCAAGTTTTGAATCAGTTGTATCAAATTGAAAGAATTTTTAGAAAATTTGTGTTTTTTTCTTTACACTGAAAAAATTTTCTGCTATAATGACTCATGTAATAAAATATGACAACAAAAAGGAGAACGATATGACATCTGCTAAAGAATATATCCAAAGCGTGTTTGAAACTGTAAAAGCTCGTAACGGGCATGAGGCTGAATTTCTCCAGGCGGTTGAAGAATTCTTCAGCACTTTGGAGCCTGTCTTTGAAAAACACCCTGAGTATATTGAAGAAAATATCTTGGCACGTATCACTGAGCCAGAGCGCGTAATTTCTTTCCGTGTTCCTTGGGTTGACCGTGATGGAAAAGTTCAAGTTAACCGTGGTTACCGTGTTCAATTTAACTCAGCTGTTGGACCATATAAAGGCGGACTTCGTTTCCACCCAACTGTAAACCAAGGGATCTTGAAATTCCTCGGATTCGAACAAATCTTTAAAAACGTTTTGACTGGACTTCCAATCGGTGGAGGTAAAGGTGGATCAGACTTCGATCCTAAAGGCAAAACTGATGCTGAAGTGATGCGCTTCTGCCAAAGCTTCATGACTGAATTGCAAAAATACATCGGACCATCTCTTGACGTACCTGCTGGTGATATCGGTGTAGGTGGACGTGAGATTGGTTACCTTTACGGACAATACAAACGCCTTAACCAATTTGATGCTGGTGTCTTGACTGGTAAACCTCTTGGATTTGGTGGTAGCTTGATTCGTCCAGAAGCAACTGGTTACGGTTTGGTTTACTACACTGAAGAAATGCTTAAAGCTAACGGCAATAGCTTTGCTGGTAAGAAAGTTGTGATTTCAGGTTCTGGTAACGTAGCTCAATACGCTCTTCAAAAAGCAACTGAACTTGGTGCAACTGTTATCTCTGTATCTGACTCAAATGGTTATGTCATCGATGAAAATGGTATCGACTTTGACCTTCTTACAGACGTTAAAGAAAAACGCCGTGCTCGTTTGACTGAGTATGCTGCAGAAAAACCAACTGCTACTTACTACGAAGGTTCTGTATGGACTTACACTGGAAACTACGATATCGCTCTTCCATGTGCGACTCAAAATGAGATCAATGGTGAAGCTGCGAAACGCTTGGTTGCTCAAGGAGTTATCTGTGTATCTGAAGGAGCTAACATGCCTAGTGACCTTGAAGCTATCAAAGTCTACAAGGAAAATGGAATCCTTTACGGACCTGCTAAAGCTGCCAATGCTGGTGGAGTAGCTGTATCAGCTCTTGAAATGAGCCAAAACAGCCTTCGCCTTTCATGGACACGTGAAGAAGTTGACGGTCGCTTGAAAGATATCATGACTAACATCTTCAATACTGCTAAAACAACTGCAGAAACTTACGGTCTTGGAACTGACTACCTTGCAGGTGCTAACATTGCAGCCTTTGAAAACGTAGCAAACGCTATGATTGCACAAGGGATTGTGTAAGATAAATCAACACAAAAATCCTCAATCACTTCGATTGGGGATTTTTATTTTGGTTTTAAAAAGAGCTCTCTTAATTTTTTAGTGAACTTAAAATTAAGAGTTATTTTACGATAACTAAGGAAAAAGAAAGACATTCGACAATTTCATTTGTTACTTTATCAATGTTTATATCTTCTTTGTCATTTATAATCATAGGAACAATATAAGAAAGACTTAAAGCTAAAATATAGCGAACGATCCTTTCATTTGACCAATCTCGGATAACACCATTTTCTTTAAATTGATTCAAAACAGGACTAATCGGATTAATGATAGAGTGTACAATGATATTTCCTAACTCTTCAGAAATAGTTTTATCAATAAGTGAACGACTCAAAAGAATTTTAACTTGCATTTTATTGTTATGAATAAAAACTAACCTATCCCGAACGATGCTTCTTAGAAAAAGTGAAAAAGATTTTTGCTCTATTGTAAATCTCTTATCCGAAAAATCAGCAATCACTTCTGGAATAACTTGCTCTAGAAATGTAGATAAAATAGCATCTAGGATACCTTCCTTGGTTTTAAAATAACTAAAAACGGTTCCTTCTGAGACTCCAGCGTGTTCAGCAATAAGATGAGAAGTTGTATTTTCAAAACCAATCTCTGAAAATAATTTTAAACTTGACATTAATACTTGACGTTGTTTTAAACTTAAGCTACTGGATTTTAATGTCTCTGCGAACTTATATTCTATAGTTTCCATTGCTAACTCCTCCCTATCTATTCTTTTATCTTGATAATTCTTTTACCACGAGTATGTCCCAATTTCAGACTACGATATGCCTCTCTAACAGACTCCAGAGAAAAACTATACTCTTTCTCAATATTTAGCTGAATTTTTCCATCTGAGACCATCTCCTCTAGAATTTTAAAATCATCATATGTAGAATGTCTTGGCCCAGTGAACTGAGCCCCTTTTATCATAACAAATGGTGAAGGTACTAAAGTTCCAATATCAGTTCCGTTCAATCCAAGATGGAAAGCTAACTTAACGTAATCACCACCATAGCAATCCAAGAATTTTGTAATAGGTTTTGGAGCTACTGATAAAAGAGACTTTTGGACATCCTCTTCATAAGATACTGGTATAGCACCTAAAGACTCTAAATATTCTGCATTATTCTTGCTAGCAATACCAATAACAGTTGCGCCCTTAGCAACCGCATACTGAACTGCAATACTTCCAATACCACCTGAAGCAGCCGAAATAACTACAACATCTTTTGAATTTAAATGAATTCTTCTAAAAGCACCACCGACTGTTAAAGAGGCCACCCCCATAGTAGCAGCATGATACATATCAATATTATCTGGTTTCAATGCAATTTCTGATTCATAAACACAAATTTCTGTTGCTAACGCACCCCTCTTAGTACCAAGTCCAGGATCACTTATTATTGTTCCAAAAACCTTGTCACCTACTGAAAAACGGCTCACTCCTTCACCAATCTCTGTTATAACACCAGCAAAATCCCTAGCGACACCTCTTGGAAATAAAGATGATTTTGATTCAAACCAACGACTTGGTTGTTTTAATTTTGTTAAGAAAGTCAAAAAACGAAGTGGCTTTGCCCCCTCGAAAGTTTTATAATCAATAGGATTTAAACCAACAGCAAATACTGCTACCCTAACTTGGTTCATTTTTAATGGTTCAGATGTAATATTTACTAAATCTAGAACTTTCTCATCACCAAAACGATTATACTGTATTGCTTTAATAACCATTATCTAATTCTCCTAATCCCTAACGAATTGAGTGAATACTCAATTAATTTTTATATATTATACGCTTATTCTTCAAAGAAATCAACTGCTCTATGATTTTTAAACAAAAAGACCTATCCGAATGGATAGATCTTTATTTTCTTACAATTTACCTGCTACTGCATCCAACAATTCTTGGATTTTCGCTTGGTTGCTTCCTCCTGCCATGGCCATGTCTGGTTTACCACCACCACGTCCATCAACGATTGGAGCTAATTCTTTAATCACATTACCTGCATGCACATCTTTTGTCTTGCTGGCTACAAGGACATTGACCTTATCACCGATAGCTGCGACAAGAACAAGAACATCAGAGTAATCTTTTTGTTTCCAGTTATCCGCAAAGGTACGAAGGGCACCTGCATCTGATACAGATACTTGGCTGGCAATGTAACGGTGACCGTTTGCTTCTTGAACATTCTTGAAGGCATCACCTGCTGCCGCTGCCGCTGCTTTTTCCTTCAATTCTGCATTTTCTTTTTGCAATTGACGAAGTTGTTCTTGAAGTCCTTCAACTTTGTGAGGTACTTCTTTGAGTTGAGGAGCTTTCAAGGTTGCTGCGACTGCTTTCAGTGCATCTTCTTGGTCACGATAAGCTTCAAAGGCCTCTTTACCAGTCACTGCCAAGATACGACGAGTTCCTGATCCGATACCTTCTTCTTTGACAATCTTGAAGAGACCAATTTCAGAAGTATTGCCAACGTGAGTACCACCACAAAGCTCTACTGAATAGTCCCCGATAGTGACTACGCGAACTTCCTTACCGTATTTCTCACCGAAGAGGGCCATAGCTCCCATTTCTTTAGCTGTGTCAATATCAGTCTCAACTGTTTCTACTGCGATGGCTTCCCAAATCTTCTCATTGACTTGTTGCTCAATAGCACGCAATTCTTCAGGAGTGACAGCTTGGAAGTGAGTGAAGTCAAAGCGAAGGAATTCTACTTCATTAAGTGAACCTGCTTGAGTTGCATGATGGCCAAGAATATTGTGAAGAGCTGCATGAAGCAAGTGAGTGGCTGTGTGGTTCTTCATGACACGATGACGACGATTGCTATCGATAGCCAAAGTGTATTCTTGGTTCAGAGCAAGAGGAGCAAGAACTTCAACGGTGTGCAATGCTTGTCCGTTTGGTGCTTTTTGAACGTCTGTTACAGTCGCTACGACATTTCCTGCAGCATCCAAGATTTGACCATGGTCCGCAACTTGTCCACCCATTTCAGCGTAGAAAGGTGTCTCTGCAAAGATAAGTGACGCAGTTCCTTCTGATACAGCTTCTACTTCAGCATTGTCCGCTACGATAGCAACCAACTTAGAAGACAATTGACTAGCATTGTAGTTGAAGACACTTTCTACAGTGATGTTTTGAAGGGTTTCATTTTGCATACCCATAGATCCGCCTTTGACAGCAGAGGCACGTGCACGCTCTTGTTGTTCCTTCATAGCTGCTTCAAAAACTTCACGGTCTACAGTCATACCAGCTTCTTCAGCGATTTCTTCTGTCAACTCTACTGGAAATCCGTATGTATCATAGAGTTTAAAGACATCTGCACCAGCGATGACAGATTGTCCTTTAGCTTTCAAGTCTGCTACGATGCCTTGGGCAAAGTGTTGACCTGAGTGAAGAGTACGAGCAAATGACTCTTCTTCGCTCTTAACGATTTTTTCGATAAAGTCACGTTTTTCTAGCACTTCTGGGTAGTAGCTTTCCATGATTTTTCCAACAGTTGGAACGAGTTTATAAAGGAAAGGTTCGTTGATACCCAATTTTTGACCATGCATAGAGGCACGACGGAGGAGACGACGAAGGACATAACCACGACCTTCATTTCCAGGAAGGGCACCATCACCAATCGCAAATGAAAGAGAACGGATGTGGTCTGCAATAACCTTGAAGCTCATGTTGTCGCCATCTTGGTCGTAAACCTTACCAGATAATTTCTCAACTTCACGGATAATTGGCATGAAGAGGTCTGTTTCAAAGTTAGTCTTAGCCCCTTGGATCACTGCTACCAAACGCTCTAAACCAGCGCCCGTATCAATGTTTTTGTGTGGCAATTCTTTGTACTCGCTACGAGGAACAGCAGGGTCTGCGTTAAATTGTGACAATACAATGTTCCAGATTTCGATGTAACGGTCGTTTTCGATATCTTCTGCAAGAAGACGAAGACCGATATTTTCTGGGTCAAAGGCTTCCCCACGGTCAAAGAAGATTTCTGTATCAGGTCCAGAAGGTCCAGCACCGATTTCCCAGAAGTTGTCTTCAATTGGGATCAAATGACTTGGATCTACTCCCACTTCAATCCAGCGGTTGTATGAATCCTTGTCATCTGGATAATAAGTCATGTAAAGTTTCTCTTTAGGGAAGTCAAACCACTCAGGACTTGTCAAAAGCTCATATGCCCATGTAATTGCTTCGTCACGGAAATAATCTCCGATTGAGAAGTTTCCCAACATTTCAAACATAGTATGGTGACGAGCAGTCTTCCCTACGTTTTCGATATCGTTTGTACGGATGGCTTTTTGCGCATTGGTAATCCGTGGGTTTTCAGGGATAATAGTTCCATCAAAGTATTTTTTAAGAGTGGCAACCCCTGAGTTGATCCACAAAAGTGTTGGGTCGTTTACTGGAACCAAGCTAACGGATGGTTCTACTGAGTGGCCTTTTGTAGCCCAGAAATCAAGCCACATTTGGCGGACTTGTGCACTAGATAATTGTTTCATATGTATCTCCTTTTTACTAATTTGATTGGCTTTCTAGCATTTCCACATAGTCGATAGCGACACAGAGGGAAATGACTAGGTCTGCATAAGATTCGTCATAAACGGTTACGGTATAGGTAGAGGTTAAATGGAAAAGTTCCTTAGCAATCTCTGCAATTACTTGATCGCGGTCATCTAGCAATTTAAAATTCAAATCCCAGACATTTCCTTCGATACGAATACCGAGATTGTCAAATTCATACTTATCTCTAAAGAACGTCAACTTCTTGCGGATATAAAAACTATCGCCGTTACTCAGTTGAATCTCAAAACGAGGTAGGAAAGTTAAGACTTCCTTACTAATCTCACTGACCTGTTCACCAGCAACATCATAGATGGTAAAGGTTTTAGGAATCTTAAAAAATGAACCTTCAACCTGATAGGCGACATTGCCCATTTCATCCTTGATATCAAAACGTTCACCACCTAGGCGAAATTTTTGTTTGACAAGAAATGTTCTCATAAACACCTCCAAAAATAAAAGACAAATCCATATCACGAAGGGCGAAAAACCGCGGTACCACCTTCATTCAATGAACTTGTCATTCTTTGATTCTTATGCAATTGTTGGATTGAGTAGCATGATTTTCTATCTTAGATGGCTCGCAGCACCGCCAATTCTCTGAACTAAGATGGAGAGAAAACCAATTCTCAACTTTCTTATTATATCGTTTTTTTAAGTCTGCGTCAACTGGAAATGATCTCCATTTTAATAAGCAACTCCCCATATCTCTGATTACTTTTTCAGGATATATTTTTTCTTACTGCCATTTTTCTTTTTATCCCAACTTTTATCCCAAGTTTTCGAATTGCTATACATAAATACGAAAATATTTGCAAATATAAAGTAACCTATCACCAAATGTATGGAATCAGTTTTTAGGTATTGTCGATCCAAACCATCCTTTAAATGGAATAGTATAATTGTTTCGTTAACAATCAAAAAGGTTGGCCAATAACTTTTTTTGAAAAAAGTAGACATTTTCATAATTTGTTACCGCTTTCTATTATTATAAACTTAGTATACTACTAGGCTATAAAATAAGCAAATAGGATAGTAAAAATATACAGCTATACAACTATTCAAAAAACGAACCAGTTTAACTGGTTCGTTTCGTGACTGCTAATTCCTACTTTCGATACATCTTAAATTGTAGGAATAGGTCGCTGTAGATTCCTGTCCATTTATGGTCAAATTTCTCATAGACCTCTAGGTGTTTCATAGTATCTGCATCAGGATAGAAGGACTTATCCTCTTTTGTCTCCTCAGGGAGCATTTCCTTAGCAGCATTGTTTGGTGTTGAATAGCCGACATACTCTGCATTTTTCAGAGCATTTTCAGGCTTCAACATGAAGTTGATGAAGGCATAGGCTGCATCCTGGTTCTTGACTGTTTTGGGAATAACCATATTGTCAAACCAAAGGTTGCTGGCCTCTGTCGGAACGACATAGCGAAGATTTTCATTTTTCTCTAGCATCTGACTGGCTTCACCAGAGAAGGTCACACCGATGGCAGCATTATTCTGAATCATGTAACCCTTCATCTCATCCGCAACAATAGCCTTGATATTAGGTGTTAGCTTATAGAGCTTATCTACCGTTTCCTCCAACTGCTGTGGATCTTTAGAGTTGAGGCTATAGCCTAGCGAGTTAAGACCTAAACCAAGTACTTCACGCGCCCCATCAAAAAGCATAATGGAGTTCTTATACTCTGGCTTCCAAAGGTCGTCCCAATGTTCAGGCGCTTCTTCCACCATAGTCTCATTGTAGACGATTCCCAAGGTCCCCCAGAAGTATGGGATAGAGTACTGGTTGTTGGGATCAAAGGACTGGTTGAGAAATTCAGAACCGATATTCTCAATGCCCTCAATCTTACTATAATCCAGTGGAACTAGAAGGTCTTCGTCCTTCATTTTGTTAATCATGTACTCACTTGGGATGGCAATATCATAAGTCGTTCCACCCTGCTTGATTTTCGTGTACATGGCTTCGTTGGAGTCAAAGGTTTCGTACTGGACTTGGATTCCTGTTTCTTCTGTAAATTTCTCCAGAAGTTGAGGATCGATATAGTCTCCCCAGTTGTAGATAACCAATTTTTGACTATCGCGACTATTGATTTTACTGTCAAGATGGTAAGAAATTCCCCACAAGACAAGGATAATCGCTAGAATTCCTGCTAAAAATGAATAGAGTCGTTTCATGCTTGCTCCTCCTTCTCACGTGAAATGAAGTAATATCCGACAACTAGGATAATACTAAAGAGAAAGACCAAGGCTGAAAGAGCATTGATTTCTAGCGAAATTCCCTTACGAGCTCGAGAGTAGATCTCGACTGATAG
Source organism: Streptococcus infantis (assembly GCF_047465525.1). Classification (GTDB taxonomy): domain Bacteria; phylum Bacillota; class Bacilli; order Lactobacillales; family Streptococcaceae; genus Streptococcus; species Streptococcus infantis_R. The sequence continues at coordinate 26,018 of NZ_JASGZS010000015.1, forward strand.
GGTTGAAAAACCATTTCCCGTTACAAAGAAGGTCACAGCAAAGTCATCAAGGGAATAAGTGAATGCCATGAAGTAGCCTGCGATGATAGACGGTGTCAAATAAGGGAGCATAATTTCCTTGAACATCTGGAACTGGCTAGCTCCAAGGTCATAGGCTGCATGAATCATATCCCCATTCATCTCTTTCAAACGAGGCAAGACCATGAGCACTACGATTGGAATGGAGAAGGCTACGTGACTAGACAGAACCGTCAGAAAACCAAGTGAAAACTTGAGTTGGGTAAAGAGAATCAAGAAGCTGGCACCAATCATGACGTCTGGGGCAACCATCAAAATGTTATTGAGTGATAGGAAGGCTTCTTGATATTTTTTGCGTGATTGGTAGATGTAAATGGCACCGAAAGTCCCGATAATGGTTGCTATCAAGGCTGATAAAAAGGCCAATAAGAAGGTTTGGGTGAGGATCAACATGAGACGGCCATCACCAAACATAGTTTTAAAATGACTCAAGCTAAAACCAGTAAAGCTATTCATATCATCCCCAGCATTGAAGGCATAACCAATCAAGTAAAAGATTGGCAGATAGAGGACAATAAAGACAAAGGCTAGGTAAAGATTTGATAATTTTTTCATCGTTCTCTCCTTTCCTTAGTCACCCACATGGTGATAAACATGGTCAGGATAAGAACAACACCGATAGTTGAACCCATACCGTAGTTGTCGTTGGTTAGGAAGTTCTGCTCGATGGCAGTTCCCAAGGTGATCACTCGGTTCCCTCCAATTAATCGTGTCAACATAAAGAGACTTAAACTCGGGATAAAGACAGATTGGACGCCACTTCGCACTCCGTTCATTGACAGAGGGAAGATGACATGACGGAAAGTCTCCCACTTGGTTGCACCGAGGTCATAGCTGGCATTAATGAGATTGTTATCCATATCATCCAAGACATTGAAGATTGGCAAAATCATAAATGGAAGCTCGATGTAACTCGCTACAAAAATAAATGAGAAATCCGTAAAGAGCAACTGCTGCGAACCGATTCCGATAAATTCGAGGAATTGATTAATAGAACCATTTTGCCCAAAAATCCCGATAAAGGCATAGGCCTTAAGGAGAAGGTTGATCCAAGTTGGTAAGATGATGAGCATGAGCCAGAGTTGACGGTGTTTAAGACGAGTCAGAAATAGGGCTGTTGGATAGCTGATAAGAAGCGTCACCAGAGTTACAATCCCAGCATAGAGAACTGAGTTAAAACTCATTTTGAGATAGGTTAAATTTTGTGACGCAAAATAGGATTTATAGTTTTCTAAACTGAACTGGCCTTCGATATTGAAAAAGGATTGTCCAAAAATTAAGACCAAGGGTGCCAAAACAAAGAGTGCAATCCAAAGCATGTAGGGCACTACAAAGAGTTTAGAGGTTGTTTTCTTCATCTCTTTCCTCCTCGATAGCGTTGATCAAACCTGCTTCTTGCTCTTCAATTTCTACGTATTCCTCGATACGTGCATCGAACTCTTCTTCTGTTTCATTAAGACGCATGATGTGGATATCTTCTGGTTCAAAGTCCAGACCGATTTCCTCACCAACGATGGCCTTACGAGTTGAGTGAATCATCCATTCATTGCCGAGTTCATCGTAGGCTATAATCTCATAGTGCACTCCACGAAAAAGTTGAGTATCAACCTTCACTTGGAGCTTGCCTTCTTCTGGAAGGGTAATGCGCAAGTCCTCTGGGCGAATGACGACTTCGACTGGTTCATTTGGCTTCATCCCACCGTCGACCGCTTCAAAGCGTTTACCGTTGAATTCGACCAAGTAGTCCTCTATCATGGTACCTGGCAGGATATTTGATTCACCGATAAAGGTTGCAACAAAGTGGTTGATTGGCTCATCGTAGATGTCCACTGGTGTTCCTGACTGAACAATTTCACCATCATTCATAACGAAGATCCAGTCACTCATAGCCAAGGCTTCTTCTTGATCGTGGGTAACAAAGACAAAGGTGATACCCAAGCGTTGTTGCAGTTCACGTAGTTCGTACTGCATGTCTGTCCGCAACTTCAAGTCTAGGGCTGACAAAGGTTCATCCAAGAGGACCACACGTGGTTGGTTGATAATCGCACGCGCAATAGCTACACGCTGACGTTGTCCCCCAGATAGCTTACGAATAGAACGTTTTTCGAAACCTTCCAACTGTACCATCTTGAGAACTTCTAATACACGTTGTTCGATTTCTTTTTTATCGACCTTACGCAAACGCAATGGAAAAGCAACATTTTCAAACACATTCATATGTGGGAACAAGGCGTAAGACTGGAAGACCGTATGAACATCACGTTTATTGGTTGGGATATCATTGATTCGCACGCCATCCAGTAAAATATCTCCAGTCGTTGCGTCTAGCAAACCAGCGATGATATTGAGGATGGTTGATTTTCCTGAACCAGATGCACCTAGCAGTGTATAAAATTTCCCTTCTTCCAACTCAAAGTTAATATCCTTGAGAACCTTGGTGTTGCTATCTTCAAAAACTTTAGAAACGTTTCTGAATTCGATAATTGGTTTTTTCAATTGGCATAAATTCCTTCTTTTTCATAGATTAACAGATCAGGGCTCTGTCAGGCCGCTACTACCTCTTGCAGGGAGTTAGACCACCTGCATATATCTTCGCTACCGATAGGCTTTCACCCCCTCTACATTCTAGTTAGCAGCAACTAGGCTATTTTTATTTTATTCATGCTCTCCTAGGATTCGAACTTCTCTCTCGAGGGTAACGCCTGAGTGCTCTTTAACCTTCTCAATGACAGACTCGATTAATTCCTCATAGTCCTTAGCAGTTCCATCAGCAATATTGACCATAAAGCCTGCGTGCTTTTCTGAGACTTCGACGCCACCGATACGATAACCTTTCAAGCCTGCTTCTGCAATCAATTGACCTGCAAAATGATCCACTGGACGTTTAAAAACTGATCCACATGAAGGATACTCTAAAGGTTGCTTGAGTTCACGAAGGTGAGTCAAGCGATCCATCTCCTGTTTGATGACTTGGTGATTACCTGGAGCTAGGGCGAACTTAGCAGAAAGGACTACTGCCCCTGATGCTTGAATAGCTGAATGACGGTAACCAAAGTTCAAGTCTTTAGCAGACAAGGTTTCGATTTCACCTTCCTTAGTCAAGATTTGACAAGACTGGAGAACATGAGCAATCTCACCACCATAAGCGCCAGCATTCATAAAGACAGCACCACCGACGCTTCCTGGAATACCACAAGCGAACTCAAAACCAGTCAAACTATGACGAAGGGCAATGCGAGTGGTTTCAATCAAGTTAGCTCCAGCTTCAGCCTCAATAGTGTAACCATCAACCGAAACATTATTGAGCTTGTCACACATGATTACAAAGCCACGTACTCCACCCTCACGGACGATAATGTTACTTGCATTTCCAAGAACCATCCAAGGAATATTCTCTTGATTGGCAAATTTTACCACACGAGCCATCTCGTAGCGATTACGAGGAAATACTAAATAATCTGCCTTCCCTCCAACTTTGGTATAGGTATAAGTTTTTAGCGGTTCATCGAATCGAATATCGATTCCTTCTAGGGTTTCATTTAATTTATCTAATACGGTCATTTTTCTAATCCTTTTATAAAATTCATTCCATTATACCATTTTTAGCTCTATTTTTCGATGATTTGGTTAGCTTTTTCAAAAGCTCAAACTAAAAAGAGGATGAACCTCTTTTTTGTATTATTGCTTTTTATAAAAGATCGTTTTTGTAAAGTAAATAAAAATAATAACTTCCACTGCTAACAATCCTTCTACGAGAAGAGGATTTGACAACCAACCAACTTGAGATAGGCTCGGAGCCAAATCAAATAGGGCGTGTAAACCATAAGCCGCTACTAGATAAATCCATTTTTTTTGGCGAACAGCTTGGAAAACCCAGAAGGTCAAACCGACTTGAAGAAGCAAGGCTAGGATTCTCTCTAATCCCAAAAGGTAAATCTGCCATGCCGCTAGATTGTTAATCGTAGCAAGCGTGCTTTCAGGCAAGAGTTGCATAATGTTTGGATTTTGAGATTCTACGGCTGAAAAGAGGATGAAGAGATTGAGTAAACTTGCAATCCCAATATAGATCAACTCTAAACCACCATGCCCCAATCCATAAGCAAGAGCATCTGAATCTTCCAAAGGTCTTTTCTTCTCCAACCATTTAAAGAAAATAAGTCGAGCTGTTTCTTCAAATAAAGCAGCCATAGAAATACCATAAATCACATAGAGAAGAGGATTTTCTGTCATGAGTGGAACTGTCCCATCCTTTTGTGGATGAAGAACCAAGAGATGAACGATTTTCTCCAAGACTTGAGAAGAGGCAAAAAATGCAACTGCCCCAAGCCCCAAAACTGCAAAATTTATCTTGTATTGCTTTCTTGCATACCAAACTGCTGCAATGAGAAAGGCAAATAAAGCCAGCATCGTTATTATTACATGAATTTTCATATATGACTCCTTTTATTCTGCCTGTTCGATATCTTTTTTCATCTCGTCAACATTAAACTTAGCAAATAGATACTGACGATCCTGAACAGGAAAACGTTGATCCAACTGGTCAACTGCACCCACTTCTACAATACCTTCCTTGATGACAAAATCCATAACGTGGCCACCAAAGGTTAGGTCATCTGAGATAAAGTGTAGATGGTAACCAGCAACACTAACTCCATGGAAAATTTCAGGTGTCCAGAAACCAACGATAGTTCCTGAGATATTGTCGCAGCTATATTCAGGCTGATGCGTCGCAACCTCAGCAAACTTCGTTTCAGTTGTTGATTTTGGAATCATACGAACATGCATATGCTTGAAATCACCATGAATCTTGATGGAACGGAAAAGATTTTCTCCATCATAATAGGACTCAATACGTTTTTCAAGTTCCTGATCAGTCATTTCAAAACGCTGACGGAAAATAACTTCTGCCTGATGGGGTACAACTGCTGCATAGGGAATCAAGGCATCTGGTGAAACTTCCACAATTTCAGGTTTCTCACCTGATCCCTTAGCCTGATAAGCTTTTCCATCTAAGACAATCAATTCTCCATCGATAGAGTCCAGCGTCCCTAAACCTAAATCACCATGTTCAAGCAATTCACCAACGGTCATGGTTCCACCGTAAAGTCCCGCCATCAAGGCTCCCAAAGTATTATATTGGAATAATTTAACTGGTTCTTGCACCTTTATCATCTCACTCTTCTTTGAAAATTTTACTTACTAAGTATATCACATTTCTGATTAGAATTGAATGCTAGACTGCCTTTTAATACTCAATGAAAATCAAAGAGCAAACTAGGAAACTAACCGCAGGTTGCTCAAAACACTGTTTTGAGGTTGTGGATAGAACTGACGAAGTCAGCTCAAAGCACTGCTTTGAGGTTGTGGATAGAACTGACGAAGTCAGCTCAAAACACTGTTTTGAGGTTGTGGATAGAACTGACGAAGTCAGCTCAAAACACTGTTTTGAGGTTGTGGATAGAACTGACGAAGTCAGCTCAAAACACTGTTTTGAGGTTGTAGATAGAACTGACGAAGTCAGCTCAAAGCACTGTTTTGAAGTTGTGGATAGAACTGACGAAGTCAGCTCAAAACACTGTTTTGAGGTTGTAGATAGAACTGACGAAGTCAGCTCAAAACACTGTTTTGAGGTTGTAGATAGAACTGACGAAGTCAGTAACATATATACAGCAAGGCGACGTTGACGCGGTTTGAAGAGATTTTCGAAGAGTATAACATTGCCAAACTTCTAAAAAAAAGGTACAATGTAACAAAATCATGAGAGGTCTGGGATGAAGCAAGAAAGCAAATATGAACAAGTCGTTCACTATCTAAAAAATGAGATAGAATCAGGTAGATTTCCCACTGGAAGTCGCCTACCTTCTATCCGAAAACTCAGTCAAGATTTTCACTGTAGCAAAGACACCATACAGCGCGCACTCTTAGAACTCCGATACCAGAAATATATCTACTCCAAACCTCAAAGTGGTTATTATGTATTGGAGCAACAAACCAGTCATGAAGATCTAATTATCTCAGTCAATGATGAACACGCAGCTGCCTATGATGATTTTCGTCTGTGTGTCAATGAGAGCTTGATTGGGCGAGAAAATTATCTCTACAACTACTATGAACATCAAGAAGGTTTAGAAGAATTACGTCAGTCTGTACAGACATTGCTCTTTGATCAAGCCATTTATAGTAAGGCAGACCAGTTGGTCATGACGTCTGGAACCCAACAAGCACTGTTTATTCTTTCTCAGATCGATTTTCCAGGTCAAGCTCAGGAAATACTGGTCGAACAACCGACCTATCATCGAATGAACCAGCTGCTACTAGCTCAAAATCTTCCCTATCAAACCATTGAACGTCGGGTGGATGGCATCGACCTGAAAGAACTTGAGGAGTATTTTAAAAGTGGAAAGATTAAGTTTTTCTATACCATTCCCCGTTTCCACTATCCTCTGGGGCATTCTTATTCTGAAGAGGAAAAACTTGCTATCCTTGACTTAGCTGCAAAATATCAGATTTATATCGTTGAGGATGACTACCTGGGTGACTTAGATCCTAAAATGGGACAAACCTTTCATTATCTGGACCAACATGATTTGGTCATCTATATCAAGTCCTTTTCTACGAGTCTATTTCCTGCCCTTCGAATCACTGCCCTACTTCTTCCTAATGCGATCAAGGAAGCTTTTGTGACCTACAAAAACATTCTCGACTATGACAACAACCTTATCATGCAAAAGGCTCTATCACTCTATATTGATAGTCAACTCTTTGAGAAAAACAGACTCGCAAGATTAGCACTTCAGGAAAAAAGTCAGGAGCACATCCAAAAACTTTTAAATAACTATCCCATTTCCTTGCCAATCTATTCTCTCCATGATGGAGTCTTACTTGATCTTAGAGATTATCCTAAGATTGCAAGTATCAAGCACAGTCCTTTAAATCTCGACTTTTTCGAATCATCCTACATAGGGACTTGTCCCTATCGCTTTGCAAAAGTTCCCCTAGAAAATATTGAAGAAACATTAAGCTATTTAAAAACAGAGCTGGACTGAGTCCAACTCTGTTATTTTTTATTGTTCTACTTCTGTTAGCTTAGCAGCTTTTTCAAGATAAGTTTGGTAAGTTCCGTCATCTTTCAGTTTTTGGATGACCTTATCAACTACTTCTTTCAAATCTGAGTTACCTTTTTTGATAGCTACGGCATTTGCTTCGCCTTCTTTCATAGTCAAGCTTACTGTAGCTACAGCCAAATCTGAGTTCTTAGCAGCATAGCTTAGTGCTACTGGCTCATCCATATGAACGGCATCAACCTTACCTGATTGAAGCTCATTGACTGCCTCACCCATGTTTGTCAAAGATGTCAACTGTGCCTTTGGAAGTTGCTCTTTGACCATGGATTCAGGAACAGTTCCTTTTTGAGCTGCAATATTAGCACTTGCTAGAGAGTCCAAATCCTTGTATTTTTCAAGATCTGACTTTCTGATAAGGAAGCTAATTTTATTTTCATAGTAAGGAATTGAGAAATCAAAGACTTCTTGTCTTTCTTCAGTTGCACTGATTCCCGCAATGGCCAAATCAGCCTTACCTGTCTGAAGACTAGTCAAGACATTATCAAAACTCATGCTTGAAACTTCCAATTTCACTCCAAGTTCATCAGCAATTGCTTGCGCCATGTCAATATCAGCACCTACGACTTGGTTCTTACCATCTACAAGGGATTGAAACTCAAAGGGAGCATAGTCTGGACTAGTTGCAACCACTAATTTTCCTTTTTGTTTGATAGCCTCCACTGCAGACTGTGAGCTTGAGCTAGACGATTGGCAAGCTACTAAAAAGAAGCTTGCAAGAAAACTACATAAAACAAATATCCATTTTTTAAAATTCATAAATAAACAACCTCTCTGTTAATTTTGTATAATTATAACTCTATAAACTTTGTTTGTCAAGCATATTCTAAATTTTTATGAAAGATTTTCAATTTTTCTTTCAAAAAAGGAGCTTCTACTTACTAATAAGCTCCTTTTTTTGCATAATTAATCAATCTTACAATTCAACAATCTTACCTGTTTCAAAGTAAACAACCCATTCACAGATATTTTTTGCATAGTCACCAATGCGCTCCAAGTATGAAATCACTTGGAAGTAATCACGACCTGTGACGATGGCTTCTGGGTTCTTTTTAATTTCTTCAGTTGCAAGATCACGGATATCTTCAAAATAGTGGTTAATTTTTTCATCCATGGTTGCAACTTCATAGGCCTTCTCAACAGAAGCGTTGAGGTAGAGGTCAAGTGTCGTTTCGACAAAATTCTTGACATCGCGTCCCATCTTCTTAATTTCTTCTTCGACGGCAGGGATGCGCTCCTCCCCCTTCATACGAATGGTTGCCTCAGCGATTGATACGGCGTGGTCTCCCATCCGTTCCAAGTCCGAAACAGCTTTTAGGACTGTTAAGACAGTGCGTAAGTCTTGTGAAACTGGTTGCTGAAGGGCAATGATTTCAAATGATTTCTTTTCAAGTTTCAATTCGTATTCATTGACTTCTGCGTCTTGCTCGATGACTTCTTTAGCCAAGTCACGGTCATGGGTGACAAAAGCACGTACAGTACGATTGATTTGGGAAAGAACTTCTTGTCCCATTGCGTAGAATTGGTTATGCAATTTCTCTAAATCTTCTTCAAATTGAGATCGTAACATCTTTTTCTCCTTATCCAAATTTACCTGAAATGTAATCTTCTGTTTCCTTATGTTGTGGGTAGAGGAACATTTCCTTGGTATCGTTAAATTCAATCAAATCTCCATTAAGGAAAAATCCTGTCTTATCAGAGATTCGAGATGCTTGCTGCATAGAGCGAGTTACCAGAAGCATGGTGTACTTGTCTTTTAGCCCATACAAGGTTTCCTCAATCTTACCCGCAGAGATAGGGTCCAAGGCTGAGGTCGGCTCATCCAAGAGGATGATTTTAGGGCTAGTCGCCAATACACGTGCCACACAAACACGTTGTTGTTGCCCACCTGAAAGACCAATAGCAGAATCATGCAAGCGATCCTTGACCTCATCCCAGATTGAAGCACGCTGTAAAGCTTTCTCCACAGCTTCATCTAAGACCTGCTTATCCTTTTCTCCATTTATGCGGAGGCCATAAACGACATTTTCATAGATAGACATAGGGAAAGGATTGGGTTGTTGGAATACCATTCCAATTTCCTTACGCAATTCAACTGTATCGGTACGAGGGCTATAAATATTGTGACCATTATAAACCACTGAACCAGTAGTAGTCACCTCTGGATTTAAATCTCCCATACGATTGATAGCCTTTAGAAGTGTTGATTTCCCAGATCCAGAGGGACCGATAAGGGCGGTAATTTCCTTAGGTTGGAATGATAAGGAAACACTATTCAAAGCCTTCTTTTTGTTGTAATAAACAGACAGGTCTTTGACCTGTAAAATCGGTTCTGTCATACTGTTTCCTTTCTAACCAAAGTGTCCAGTTACATAGTCATTGGTAGACTGTAGCTTGGCATTTTGGAAAATGTTTGACGTTTTATCGTACTCAATTAAATCACCTAAGTAGAAAAATCCAGTGTAATCACTAGCACGCGCAGCTTGTTGCATACTGTGAGTCACGATAATGATAGTAAAGTCCTTCTTCAACTCCAACATAGTTTCCTCGAGCTGAGCTGTCGCAATCGGATCCAAGGCTGATGCTGGCTCATCCATTAAGAGGATGTCTGGTTTTACAGAAATAGCACGCGCGATACAGAGACGTTGCTGCTGACCACCTGAAAGCATCAAGGCTGACTTGTGAAGGTCGTCTTTAACCTGATCCCAGAGGGCGGCCTGGCGAAGTGAGGTTTCTACAATTTCATCAAGGACTTTCTTGTCCTTAACACCTGCACGTTCATGTGCAAAGGTGATGTTGCGGTAGATTGATTTAGCAAATGGATTTGGACGTTGAAACACCATTCCGATGTGCTTACGCATTTCATAGACATTGATCTCAGGACGGTTAACGTCAATTCCTTGATAGAGGATTTGTCCTGTAACCTTAGCAATATCAATGGTATCATTCATACGGTTGAGACTGCGTAGGTAGGTTGATTTCCCAGAACCTGACGGTCCGATCAAGGCTGTAATTTTATTTTTTTCGAATTGCATATCCACGCCCTTGATGGATTCATTCTTACCGTAGTAAACATGTAAATCCTTCGTAGAGAGGGCCACTTTTTCTTCTGGAAAAGTAATGATATGCCTTTCATCCCAATTATATTTTGACATGGCTTCTCCTTTAGGCAGCGGTTAATTTCTTATGTAGATAGCTTCCGAGTTTACGTGCTCCAAAGTTAAAGATTAAGATAAAGATTAGGAGCACCGCAGCAGAACCTGCTGAAACAAGTGTTCCATCAGGAATAGTTCCTTCACTGTTGACTTTCCAGATATGAACAGCCAAGGTTTCTGCTTGACGGAAGATTGAGATTGGACTACTTACGCTGAGAACATTCCAGTTAGACCAGTCAAGAGCTGGTGCCGATTGACCTGCTGTGTAGATAAGGGCTGCAGCTTCACCAAAGATACGACCTGATGCAAGCACGATCCCCGTTACAATACCGGGAAGAGCTTCAGGAATAACGACATGAAGGACAGTTTCCCAACGAGAAAGTCCCAGCGCCAAACCAGCTTCACGTTGTGTATGGTGAACGTGTTTCAAGCTGTCTTCAACATTACGAGTCATCTGTGGAAGATTAAAGACGGTCAAAGCTAAGGCACCTGAAATAATTGAAAATCCATACTCAAACTGAACTACAAAGATAAGGTAACCAAAGAGACCGACTACGACTGATGGCAGTGAAGACAAAATCTCAATACAGGTACGTACGAAGTTGGTAACACGACCTTTTTTGGCATACTCAGCCAAGTAAATTCCAGCCCCCATGGATAATGGTACAGAAATAAATAAAGTGATAACCAAAAGGAAGAAGGAATTATAAAGCTGAATTCCAATACCACCACCTGCTTGATAAGAAGATGATTTCCCAGTCAAGAATGACCATGAAACATGTGGCAATCCTCGAACCAAGATATAAAGAATCAAGGAAGCTAGGATGGTCACAATGATTCCTGCGATGGTATAGAGGACAGCAGTTGCAAGTTTATCTAATTTCTTAGCGTGCATAGTTTTTCTTTCCTCTTTCTTTCGTAATCATTTTAATCACACTGTTAAAGGCCAAGCTCATCAAAAGCAATACTAAGGCCAGTGACCAAAGAACATTATTATCAACAGTTCCCATAACGGTATTTCCGATTCCCATGGTCAAAACAGATGTCAGAGTCGCTGCTGGTGTCGTCAATGAAGTTGGAACAACTGCTGAGTTACCAACTACCATCTGAATCGCAAGGGCTTCACCAAAGGCACGCGCCATTCCGAAGACTACTGCCGTAAAAATACCTGAACGAGCAGCCTTCAAGGTTACACGCCAGATTGTTTGCCAACGAGTTGCACCCATAGCTAAACTTGCTTCACGGTAGTGACGAGGAACTGCACGTAGGCTATCTGTTGTCATGAAGGTTACAGTCGGCAAGATCATAACAAAGAGAACGAAAATCCCCGATAAAATACCAAAACCTGTTCCACCAAAGACACTACGTACAAAAGGTACGACGACCTGCAAACCGATAAATCCGTAAACTACCGAAGGAATCCCAACTAGAAGTTCGATAGCTGGTTGCAAAATCTTAGCTCCTTTTGGCGATACTTCTGTCATAAAGACTGCAGCACCAATTGCAAATGGTGTTGCGATAAGAGCTGATAGGATGGTAACGATAAAGGAACCTAAAATCATTGGAAGGGCGCCAAACTGTTTACCTGAAGGGTTCCAAGTTGCACCAAAGAGAAAATCAAAGATATTCACACCATTGACAAAGAAGGTTGACAAACCTTTTTGGGCTACAAAGATTAAAATCATAGCCACAATGATAACAATCAAAGAGAGACAGGCAAAAGTCAGACTTTTCCCTAATTTCTCAAGACGAGAGTTCTTTGACGGAGAGAGCAATTTTTTAGATAATTCTTCTTGGTTCATTATTGACTCCCTTCTAGCGCTGTTACAGTCCCTGCAGCATCTTTTTCAACCTTCATTTCCTTAACAGAAATATAGCCCATTCCTTTAACGATTCCGTTCTGAGCTTCGTCTGAAAGAACAAAGTTTAAGAATTCGGCAACCAATTCATTTGGCTCACCAAGTGTATACATATGTTCATAAGACCACAAAGGCCAATTATTCGTGGTTACATTCTCTGAAATTGGTTCATAACCATTGAGTTTGATTGTCCCAACAGAATCATCGACATAGGCAAATGCTAGGTAGGAAATAGCTCCAGGGGTTTGAGAAACGATTGATTTGACCATCCCGTTTGAATCTTGTTCCTGACTTTGCATTGCTGATTGACCATTCATGACCACACTGTCAAAGGTTGCACGAGAACCTGAACTAGCCGCACGGTTGATTATAGAGATGGCTAAATCTTTCCCGCCGACTTCTTTCCAGTTGGTAATTTCTCCTGTGAAGATTTGTCGGAGTTGATCTGTCGTTAGATTATCAACATCTACTTCTTTATTGATAATAACAGCCAAACCTGCAACAGCTACCTTATGATCGACCAAGGCTGAAGCATCAATCCCGTCTTTCTCCTCAGCAAATACATCAGAGTTCCCAACATCTACTGCTCCTGATTGAACCTGAGACAGACCTGTACCAGATCCACCACCTTGAACATTGACCGTTTTACCGATATGAGCTGATGCGAATTCATCTGCCGCCGCCTCGACTAAAGGTTGGAGGGCAGTTGAGCCAACAGCCGTCATTGACTCCCCACGATCAATCCAACTTGCACACCCTGCTAGTGAACCAGCAAGTAAAAAGGTTGCAAGAAAGAGGGTGAGTTTTTTAATTTTTTTCACTATTTGTCTCCTTGAAAATAATGATGAATAGCTTGGAATTTCGCCCTATTTTTCTAATGTTTTATGCAAAAAATCCATACTTCCACTATAACATAGAATACTGATTTTGACTAGTTTTTTACTTTAAACCTCAGTCCCTTGGGGAAATAATTCTTCAAGGTATTTCCGGTCACTTTTGCAAAGCCTAGACCATTCCCACCAACTAAAACTTGGTACCAGCCATTTGACAAAGTTTCAGACAGCTGAACTGTTTCACCAGCTACGTATTTGACAAAGTCCTCTTCATGAATTTCAATTGATTGTTTGACTTGGCTTGGTTTCAAGGCTAAACCAAGAGCAAAACTTGGTTCAAAACGTTTCTTCTTAAAAGTTCCAAGATGAAGTCCGTTTCGAGCAATCCTAAGTTTACCCAAATCTGGTAGGACTTCTGGTAAGAGGTACAGTTGGTCTCCAAAAGTCTGTAAAATACCTGGCAAATTTATGTTTAGATGTTTTTTTTCAAAATCTTGCCATAAGGAAATCTGTTCACGAGATAGGTTGGATTTAGAAGATTTGAACTTCCCAGCCTTGTTTTGACCTTTAAACTGAATATGGGCAACAAACTGGCCCTCTCCCTTAAAGTGATGTGGGTACATTCTAGCTGTCTCAGGTATTTCAATTCCAGGTACCATACCATTGATCGGTTCGATTGGAATCAATTCAAAATCATAACTATCCAGCAACCATTTGATAATTTCTTCGTTTTCTTCTGGGGCCCAGGTACAGGTTGAATAAACCAAACGACCACCATCAGCCAACATGGTGACCGCATCTTCTAGAATTTCACGCTGCAAGTCAGCACATTGGCTTGGATATTCTACACTCCAATAATCCATAGCATCTGGCTGTTTTCGGAACATTCCTTCTCCTGAACATGGAGCATCTAGGATGATTAGATCAAAATATCCCTTAAACACTTTAGCCAAACGATCTGCAGATTCATTGGTTACAACTACATTTGTTGCACCAAAACGCTCCATATTTTCAACCAAAATCTTAGCTCGTTTGTTTGAAATTTCATTGGAAACAAGTAGTCCTTCGCCCGCAAGATAGGCTGCCAGTTGGGTTGATTTCCCACCGGGAGCCGCTGCCAAATCCAATACCTTCATGCCTGGTTTTGGTTGAGCTACTTGTGCAACCATTTGTGCAGCAGGTTCTTGGGAATAGACCAAGCCTGTTACATGCTCAGGTGATTTCCCTGAAACCTTGCCATAATAGCCCCAAGGTGTATGTGGAATAGCATCTGAAAAAGAAACTTGGCTTTCTTTTAAGGGATTGATGCGAAAGGCGGAAACTGCCTCATCATCAAAAGAGGCAAGAAAAGCTCTTGCCTCATCTCCCAATATTTCTTCATATTTTTTTACAAATCCTTCTGGAAATTGCATGTAAGTTTATTTCCTTTCATAGATATAGGATTGGATTTCTGCCAACTTGTCTGTTGGAACCATCATAATTGGTTGTCGTGTCTGAAAATCCAACGGCTCTCCATTTAAGGTTACAATCTGATACCCTAAACTTTTTCCAATGATACCAGCTGCCGCATAATCCCAAGGTTGGAGATAGGTGATATAGGTCAATAGCTGACCAGATAATATTTTTGAAAAGCTGATAGCTGCACTTCCATAGATACGTACACCAAGTGAAGCATTAGCCAATTCTGCCACACCCCAGGCATTTGTTTCCAACATGCCAGCGTTACTCGCAATTAGAAAATCTCGCAAGGGCTTATCCTTAAAACTAGGCAAGGGTTCTTCATTGAGACAGGCCTGAAAAGTACCTCCTCCATGATAACAATGACCTTTCATGACATCATAAATAATCCCAAACTGGCCCAAACCGTTTTCAAAATAAGCTACCATAATGGCAAAATCATCACCTTGGGCGACAAAGTTGTTGGTACCATCAATGGGATCAATGACCCAAACAGATCCATGTCCAACTGAAGCACGTAGACATCCCTCTTCTGCACAAAATTGGTCATCTGGATAACGCGAACGAATCTTATCAACTAAAAAATTCTGAACTTCCTTGTCCAAACGAGTCACCAAGTCTGTAGGGGATGATTTTCTCTCAATATGCAATTCTTCCTGCATATGAGCTAGAATATAGTCTCCTGCTTCCTTGACAATCTCTTTGGCAAACATAAATTTATTTTCCAAGAAAAATCTTCCCTTCCCCTTGTTCTTTGGCCAATTGGACAGCTCGATAGAAGGAGTAACCACTCGCAGTTTCAAATTCACGGCCCAAGCGTTTTTCTTCACTCTTGCTTGGAACAACCGCTTTGAATCCCTTATAGGAATCTAGTAGTTTTTTTGCCTCTACCTTAGTCTCATAGGCAGCTTCAACATCATTAAAAAAAGAAAGCACTGAAGCAAGTTCTTCAGTGCTCCACGACAAATCTAGTGGGTAACTATACTGTTTATTCATCTAATTAATACCAGCTCTCAATGTAGCTTCTTTCAGTTCTTGTTTACGGTAACTACGAGGGAGAAAAGCACGAATCTCATCTTCATTAAAACCGATTTGCATCCGCTTTGCATCAATAATAATCGGACGACGCAAAAGACTCGGATACTGCTCAATTAAATGAAGCAACTCCGATACTGAGATACTCTCTACATCAATATTCAATTTTTGAAAAATCTTTGAACGAGTCGAGATGATGTCATCAGTACCATTTTCGGTCAAGGAAAGAATGTGTTGCAGTTCTTTTCTCGTTAAAGGGCTGGTCATAATATTATGCTCTTGGAAGGGCACTTTATGATTCTCGAGCCAGGCCTTTGCTTTACGACATGATGTACAACTCGGTGATAAAAATAGTGTAATCATGCTTTCCTCTTCTTTACATACTTTTCTATTCCTATTATACAAAAAAATAAAGCGCTTGACTAGCTATTTCCGTAAAAAAACCTACTTTTTCAAGAAAAATAGGTTTTTTAGAATCAAATGTGAATGTTTTGCTTAAATGTAGAAATATTCATGTTACAAACGATAGTTTTTCCTACATTTTATTTGGAATCAGTAATACTTTTCTTCACTTATCTATTTGTTTTTCGACTTTGTAGGTACATAAATCCAAAAATCAATTCATACAAACAGAAAAATAGAAGAAAGGCATGGAGGAAAAATTCCTCTGGTAGGATAAGAATGACTGGATCTTTTGCTGGATCAAATAGCCAGGTATCATCACCTACAAAAAGAATTTGATGAAACAAAGTAAAGAACTGCTCAAATCCAATGAAAACTCCAACCAAACCAAGAAGCAAAGGTAGCGAGAGCATGATTAAGAGACCTCTACGGTACAGAGATAGAAATCCTTTCTGAATGACTTGCTTCCAAAAAAGATAGAATATCGGTAGAGTTACTAGTGCTACTCCTTGAGCCAGATGGAACAAACCCTTCACAACTGCAAAATGATGGATTCCAGATGCAGATGAAGAAAAATCTGGCATTTCCAATGCTTGATTTAATGGATTGGTCAAATAATCCATCAACACATTAAAATTATGTTGGATTGTCTGAGACTGGAAAGGAACACGGCTTGTTAGGTGTAACCAAGAAATCTCCAGAGGATAAATCAACCAAGACAGGTAGATGGTCAATAAAATAGCAAGCGAGAGGAGAAAGAACAGACTTCCTACAAAAGTAAATTTAGTTTTCATCAAAATTCCACTCCGCTAGACTTGAGAGGACATGGGTTGGAGCGATTGGTAAATCCGCTACTTCTTCAAGTTTTGTAAAACCAGTAGTTACTAACAAAGTTGGAATTCCATTATCGATACCAGCTCGAATATCAGTAAGATAATTATCGCCCACCATGACAATTTCTTGACGTTCAAGTCCTAGGTGTTCAACAGCCTTGTCCATAATAATCGCATTAGGTTTTCCAATATAAACTGGGTTTACACGAGTTGCTGCTTCAAGAAGAGTAATCAGTGAACCAGCACCAGGCAAAAGTCCACGTTCAGTTGGAATGTTCAAATCAGGGTTGGTACCGATAAAGTGAGCCCCTTTATGGATAGCTAGGGTTGCTGTAGCAAATTTTTCATAGTCTACTTGCCAGTCCAAACCAACAACAACATAGGCTGGGTTTTCTTTATCTTCCACATAACCAGCTGCTTGAATGGCTTCCTTGAGCCCTGTTTCTCCAATGACATAGACTGTCTTTTCAAGACCTAGGTCATTCATGTAATCAATAGTCGCTAAGGTTGCAGTATAGATGGTCGATACAGGCGTATCGATGTTAAAGTGATTTGCCAACATCTCTTGAACACTTTCAGGTGTACGAGTGGTGTTATTTGTTACAAAAAGATAAGGAATCTCTCTTTTTTGTAACTCATGGACAAAAGCTTCTCCTGCCTGGATTCTATCTTTCCCCTTATAGATCGTTCCGTCTAAATCAATTAAATATCCTTTATAAGTCATATCTTTCTTTCTAATCTTTGTTAATTTCTTGCCAAGTTATCTTTGCCTGAGCATTGATATCGCCATCACTTGAGACTTGGTGATTGCTTTCTAGTCCATTCAATTCATAACTAGAAGTAATCATTCCGCCTGGTCGAACTTCCTTGACATATTTGAGGTTGATTTTTTTAGGGATATAATTAGTCAGAAAATCAGCTCCCATGACCTCAAAAATCCAGTCCAAGTATTTACTGTTATTGACGTGACCATTCATATCTAAGTCATAGAAACGAACATGGTAGTCCTTGCTTATCGCTTCTTCCAGCTCTGTATATTTTGGTCCACGGACCAGTTTCTTAGAAAACTCAGATTGATAAGGTGCGACAATTTCTGGTACCACAGGATGAACCTTTCGACTCTCACGATCCATAAGAACAAAGATAGCTAGCATATGAATGATCTCTTGACCAGCTTCATCATAAATAGTAAATCGGCGGTAACAAAAGAGACGATTATAGGTCAAGGCTTCTGTTTCAATGGTGATTTCCTCAGCAAAACGAGGCAAACGAACCACATCGATATCATAATCTGTGATAATCCAGACCAGATTATACTGTTCTAAAACATCCTTGTCACTCACTCCCAGTTCAATTGACTGCATCCCTGATACCTGTAAGGACAACAAGATAACGTCTGGTAGTTTGATATGACCATTCATGTCAGCCATATCAAAAGGAATTTTCATCTTCATTTGATAAGTTAAACCCATAATTTTACTCCAATATAAATCGTTCTGCTACTGTATCTCCTAAAAAGAGACCTCTCTTGGTCATACGAACACGATCCCCCTCAACCTGCATAAGACCTTGTTGAATCAAGTCTTTGACGGTATCACCATAAAGTTCTTGGAAAGACCGTCCGAATTTTTCTTCAAAGCGTGCCATGGAAACTCCTGACTTCTTGCGAAGCCCAAGGAACATCTCTTCTTCCATTTGCTCCCTTTGACTCAAGTGTTCTTCATTGATACGAGCACTTCCCTCTTCTACTGCCTTTAAATAATGGCGGATCGGCCCATGGTTTTTATAGCGAACACCATCTACATAGCCAGATGCACCTGCACCAATACCATAATACTCAGCATTGTCCCAGTACATAAGATTGTGACGACTTTCAAATCCTGATTTTGAAAAGTTAGAAATCTCATAATGCTCAAATCCAGCTCTTTCTAGCTCTGCAATGATATACTCAAACATCTCCGCTTCTAATTCTTCCTTAGGAAGAGGTAATTTCCCTCGTCTCATACGATTCATAAAGACCGTATGATTTTCTAAAATTAAGCTATAGAGACTCATATGAGGAATATCAAGGGCAATTGCCTTAGCGACATTGTCCTTTACCTGATCCATGGTCTGCCCAGGAAGTGCGTAAATTAAGTCAATGGAAATATTGTCAAAACCAGCCAGTTTGAGACGATCAATATTTTCATAAATATCCTTTTCCGTATGACTACGCCCTATCTTTTTCAGCATTTTATCATCAAAGGTCTGAACACCTAGTGAAACACGATTAACTGCAGAATTTTGCAGAATAGCAATCTTATCAGCATCCAGGTCACCAGGATTAGCCTCAATAGTCAATTCTTCTAAGACTGACAAATCTAAGTTTTTAGTCAATCCTTCTAACAAAACTTCCAATTGAGAAGCGGACAAGGCTGTCGGTGTCCCACCACCAATATAGAGTGTACGCAATTTGTGAATATCATAAGAATGAAATTCTTGCAGTAGATGCTCTAGATAACTGTCTACTGGCTGATTTTTAATAAAGACCTTGGAAAAGTCACAATAATAACAAATCTGTGTGCAAAATGGTATGTGCACGTAGGCTGATGTCGGTTTCTTCTGCATAGTATTTATTATACCACAAAAGCGAACAATACTTAGAATTCCGTTTAACAAAATCCTAGCATTGTTCGCTTTCTTTATCTAAACATTCTTTTTATTTTACGACTAACATGATTCCCAGAACCAATCTAGTTTGTCTTTATAACACAAAAGAATGAATGTTTATTTGACTAAATTTTTAGTCTTCTTTTTTCTTTCCAAGAGCAAGTCCGAGACCACCTAGAATACCAAGAAGACCTAGAGATGCAAGAGTCGCATTTGATTCTGTTCCTGTATTTGGCAATACTTTTTGAGAATCATTTGACTTAGCTCCATTATCAATAGTAGTCTTAGTATCTACCTGATCTGCATTTGGAGTTGGAGTAGCTGGTGCTGGTGTATCTTGACCAGAACCTCCATTAGTATCAGGTGTTGCTGGTGTGACTTTACCTGGTGTTACCTTACCTGGTGTTGTTACTGGAACTTCAACTGTTGGTTGACCTGGCTCAGTAATCTTACCTGTACCTGGGACATCTTTCTTAGGAAGTTTGTCATTTGGTACTTTACCTTTACCATCTTGACCGATTTCAACAGTGATTGGACCATCTTCACCTGGGATTTCTACCTTAGTTCCTGGTGGGAATGTTGAGCCATCTGGTTTCTTCGGTGTTACTGTAACGTCACCTGTCTTAGGATCTTGTTCAACATCTACTGTTGGTGTCTTTTGACCTGGTGTTGTTACATCCACTGGTTGTGATGGTTTCTTGTTCGGTTCGGTTACTGTTCCTGTACCTGGGACATCTTTCTTAGGAAGCTTATCATTTGGTACTTCACCTGAACCATTGTCGCCGATTGTGACTGTGATTGGTGTGTTGTTTTCACCTGGAATCACAACCTTGCTGCCTGATGGGTAAGTTGAGCCATCTGGTTTCTTAGGCGTTACGACTGCATCACCATTTGGTTTGCGTGTGATTTCAATCTTACCTGGTTTTTCAGTTCTTGGTGCATTTGGTGTTACCTTAGCTGGAGTTTCTACTGGAACTTCTACAGCTGGTTTACCTGGTTCTGTAATCTTACCTGTACCTGGGACATCTTTCTTAGGAAGTTTGTCATTTGGTACTTTACCTTTACCATCTTGACCGATTTCAACAGTGATTGGACCATCTTCACCTGGGATTTCTACCTTAGTTCCTGGTGGGAATGTTGAGCCATCTGGTTTCTTCGGTGTTACTGTAACGTCACCTGTCTTAGGATCTTGTTCAACATCTACTGTTGGTATCTTACGAGCTGGTGTTGTTACATCTACTGGTTGTGATGGTTTCTTATTAGGTTCTG
>NZ_JASGZS010000016.1:0-45120 GCF_047465525.1 Streptococcus infantis
GAACAAGCTATTGTAGACTATATTGATTACTACAACAACAAACGAATTAAGGTAAAACTAAAAGGACTTAGTCCTGTACAATACAGAACTAAATCCTTTGCTTAAATTAATTGTCTAACTTTTTGGGGTCAGTACATTTTAAACTTCGTTTTTTAATCCTCCATTTAAGCGCTTTTATGCTATACTGATAATAACATGACTATTGGAGGTTCACATGAAAAAACTCCCCTTGGCCTTTTCAGGGTGCTTATTGGGATTGGCTGGAGCAGGCAATCTCATCCTGGATATTTTTCCACTATTATCTCACATCTTTAGTTTGTCAGGCTTGATTTTATGGTTTTATTTTTTATACAGTCATCTTAGTGATTGGCAAGAAAGCCAGCAAGAACTTAAGAAAGCTCCGCTATTATCGGGAATGGCAACCTTTCCCATGGCAGGGATGATTTTATCAACCTACTTACTGCGAATCTTACCTGCGAGTATGAGTATCATAGCGCAAACTCTCTGGTGGTTTGCTTTTCTTCTAGATGTAGGTTTAATCATCTACTTCACTAAAAATTATGTGCAGACTAAACCAAGAACGAGCGCAACGCCAAGTTGGACAGTTCTCTATGTAGGGATAGCAGTAGCAAGCTTGACCTACCCAGTGGTGGGTATAGTCGAGATTGCCTATGGCGCTTGGATTTTTGGCTTTACCTTAACCCTTTACCTTTATCCTCTGATTTATCAGGATTTGAAAAGTAATCCATTGCCACGGGCTTTACTGGGGCAAGAAGGAATCTATTGTGCTCCCTTTTCTCTATTGTTAGCAGCACTCGTTCGGATCGGAGGTTCAGGTCTTCATGGCTGGATTTTGCTAGTCATGATCCTTGCTTCACAAACTTTCTTTTTCTTTGTCCTCAGTCGTTTACCAAGGATTTTAAAACAGGGATTTCAACCAGCTTTTTCAGCCCTAACCTTCCCAACTATCATCACAGCAACTTCATTGAAAATGGCCCGAGGCATCCTGCAGTTTCCAGTCCTAAACCTTCTCGTTTGGCTCGAAACGATCATTTGTTTAACAATCCTTGTCTATGTATTAGTAGAGTATATGCGGTATTTAAGAAACTAAAAAAGCCCCTAGCACTGAGAAGTGTTAGGGGTTTGTTGTCGACAATAAACATAATCAATTAGTTCAGCTTATACCTACTGTTCTTCATGTTCGGATAAAAAATAATAAGTCATAGTACCGAAGATTGATCCTACTCCAAGTCCTAGTAGTAGGAAAAGTGCGATCGTTTTGAGTTCTAGAAACTGCAAGAAGAAATCTGTAATCGAGTGATTTTCAAGGATTACTTTTTTGGAAAATAGGATAAATAAGTAGAGAGTTGGGGTGCTAATTCCAACTAACCAACTTCTTAACTTGATTTGATGCTTGCTGTAAGTGATTTGTGGAATCTCGGATTGATCATCATCTTCTAAGTGGAGCCCTCTAGTAGAATATCTTGCCTTGAGACTGAGGGCAAAAATCATCAAGAAGTATAGATAGGGCATAACCGTTCGAACTATCTCTATAAAGCGCCCAAACAAAAGATAGAACAGGAAGAGAAAGAAGGAAGAGTAAAAGATTTGGACCATGGAACGGGCGCAAGCCTTGTAGATGACCTCTTGACGGCATTCATCAAAGGGGCCTTGGATATGAAAGAAATTTCGAACTAAGCGAGTGGTTAAATCTTCTTTTTTCATGGTAGTGACCTCTTAATAAGATTGTTTTTGATTAACTTCTTTAAAGAGTTGATAGAGAGTATAGAAGTAGACTAGACTAAAAACGATACAGATGGTTAGAAATAAGAGATATCTCCAATCCATAGAATTCGTTAACAGTTGTGGGAAAGATACGAGGATAAAGCAGAGAGATGCGTTTAAGAGGCGTATTTTTTTTGATGTGATTTTCTGAAATCTTTGTCCTTTGTTCAAGACAGGAAGGGCTAAGAGGAAGATGATCAGAAAAGGACGCGTAATTTGGCCATAAACCAGGAAAACTGTCATAAAGATACTGATCAAAATATGACTGAGAATTAAAGTTTGTAGTGATTTCATAAGTTTCCTCCTAATCGTCGTCTTGATCTTCTCTAGCTTTTTGAATACGAAGAGTGATGACAATATGCACTGTTAGTCCGAAAAAGAAGGCTACAACGATGGTTGACAAGATACTTCTTGTATTCAAAAGAGCGGTAAGATAGCTTTTGCTATCATCCATGAGGATATTGAGAAGTGGTATGACAAATAACATAAAGACTCCATAGAAAAGTCCAGCTTTAAGGCCAGGATTACGTAACTGTTTCTTTTCCTTCTGGCTCAACATATCAGGATCGATAGCAGCAATACCAGTTTTTTTAGTTTGAGTAGTGACATAGAAAGCACAAATCAAGGAAACCAGAAAAATAATGATTGGATATCCGATTGCGACTACTTTGGGATATTTATAAGCAAGGACAAAGGGGATGAGATTACCTAAAGTCATGAAGTAAAAGAGAACCATAAAGACTTTATTTCCGATGCGGTCAGCCTCGCGTCGTTTGTGTTCATCAAGTGGCCCTGAAACGCCATAGATACGTTTGATTAGTTTTTCATAGAGGGGTTCTTTTTTCATAAGCTTTCTCCTAATCCTTATCCTGCTCTTTTTTAGCTCTTGCAATACGACGGGAGATGAGGAACTGTATGCTCGCTCCGAAGAAGATAGCACCGAAAATGCTTGCTAAACCATTTCTTATAGTGAGAAGAGAACGGAAATAGTCCTGACCTTCACCAGTAAGTATATGGAGAAGAGGGGTTATAAAAAACATCCATAGGCCAAAGAATAAACCAGCTTTAAGACCAGGGTAGTGTAGTTGCTTATTTTCTTTCTCACTCAACATATCTGGTTCAATAGTTGTAATCCCTGTTTTTTGCATTTGGTAGGTGACATAGCCAGCAGCGATGAGGGCAATCACTAAAATCAGAGGAGGGTAGACTAGAGCCACTAGTTGGGGATATTTATAGGCTAGAACGAGTGGAATAACATTGCCGAAAATCATCAGATAAAAGAGAATCATAAAGACTTTATTTCCGATGCGGTCAGCCTCACGTCGTTTGTATTCGTCAAGCGGATCAGAAATACCGTAAGTGCGTTTGATCAGTTTTTCCGTGAAGGTTTCTTTTTTCATTTTTCTTCTCCTTTTTTAAAAATCGTCCTCCCAAAAGAGACTGTTTAGGTCAGTTTGGAGGCTGCGGGCGAGATTGAGACAGAGTTCCAGAGTTGGATTGTACTTGTCGTTCTCAATCATGTTGATGGTTTGCCTCGAGACGCCGATATCCTTGGCAAGTTCGAGTTGGGACTTGCCCAGTTCTTTGCGGAACTCTTTCACACGATTCATGCTTCCTCCTTTTTAGATTGTGTCGTATATATTTGACTATAGTATATTCTTTTGAAAATAAAATGTCAACTATTTTTGACATATTTTTAAAAGAATCTTGGTGATAATATTTCTATGTGAAAATCTTCTAGCGATTTTATGCTATTTTATGCTATAATGAAGAAAAATAAGAGTGATTTGGATATCCTGAATGCTATCCAATAAAGAAAGAGCAGAAAATGAACCATAAGATTGCAATTTTATCAGACATTCACGGCAACACGACCGCCTTAGCTGGAGTGCTTGAGGACGCTAAAAATTTGGGAGCAACTGAATATTGGCTTCTGGGAGATATTTTTCTTCCTGGACCGGGAGCAAATGACTTGGTGGCTCTTTTGAAAGACCTACCCATTACAACATCGGTTCGAGGAAACTGGGATGATTGTGTCTTAGAGGCTTTAGATGGGCAATATGGTCTAGAAGATCCCGAAGAAATTCAGTTTCTCAGGATGACTCAGTATCTGATGGAGCGCATAAAACCCGAGCATATTGATTGGTTGAGAAAGCTACCTATGATAGCCAAGAAAGAAGTCGAAGGCTTGCGCTTTTCTCTTTCACATAATTTGCCTGAGAAAAATTATGGTGGTGATTTGCTGGTTGAAAATAATACCGAAAAATTTGACCAGCTACTTGATGAAACTACTGATGTAGCCGTCTATGGACATGTTCATAAACAGCTCTTGCGTTATGGTAGCCAAGGTCAACAAATCATCAATCCAGGTTCGATTGGTATGCCTTATTTTAACTGGAAAGGGCTGAAAAATCACCGAGCCCAGTATGCCTTACTCGAAGTTGAAAATGGTGAATTGGTCAATATCCAATTTCGTAAGGTTGCCTATGATTATGAAGCAGAGTTAGAATCAGCCAAGGAAAAAGGCCTTCCTTTTATCGAAATGTATGAAGAGTTGCGACGTGAGGACAACTATCAAGGCCATAATAGAGACTTGCTGGCTAGACTGAATGAAAAATATGGATATGTCGAGGATGTCAAAAATTATTTTGATTTTTTGTAAGAGTTGCTTTAACGAACAAATACTAAATAAAACGATTGGACTAGCCAATCGTTTTTAATATATCTTATTGTAATTGAGATTGATCTGCTAGGTAAGAACCACCGAGATAAGTTTTGCTGAGTTTTTCAAGGGTTCCATCTTGGTAGAATTCTTTAAGGACCTTGTCAAATTGTTCTTTAAATTCTTTTTGGTCACTTGAAAAGATGATGTAGTTGTTTGGATTATCATTGCTCTCCAAGTCGACTACGTTCAAGTCTAAACCTCGGTCTTGGATAATCTTTTGAACAGAGATTTTATCAAAGATTAGGAAATCAAATTCACCGTTAGCGAGGTCGGTCAGGCGCTTAGCCACATCTTCACCAGAGTATTGGATAGTGGCAGGATTGTAGGAGTGGTTTTGATTCCAGTCTGTAACGACTTTGGCAGTAGAAGTTCCGGTGTCATCCTGGGTTGTTTTACCAGCGATGTCTTGAAGAGAAGTAAGTGCCTTGTCTTTTCTGCTCACAAGAACCAAAGGATTTTTTGCGATAGGTAGAGAGTAGAGGTATTTGTCTGCTCTTTCTTTGGTGTAGCTCAAGTTGTTGGCAGCAGCTTGGTAACGGCCAGCATCCACTCCAGGGAAGATACTTTCCCAAGCTGTTTTTTGAAATTCAATCTTGTATTGATCCAGTTTTTCATCGACTGCTTTTAAAACCTCAACATCATATCCGGTCAAATTACCATCTTTTTCAAAATCAAAAGGAGGGATGTCTCCAGCAGTTGCTACGACAATGGTTTTAGGACTAGCAGTGGCAGTAGATGTACTATCTTGTTTGGCTTGTCCACAGGCGACTAACAAGGGACTGATGGCTAATAATAAGAATAATTTTTTCATAAGATAATGGTATCTAGTTTACCAGACAATCAATCAGATATCTAATATATATTTTTTATGGAGATGATAGAGAAACATTATAAATTTTAAAATGGAGCCTAGAACTGAAAGTGGAATTTGAAAAAAGATAATTTGTTTCACTAATGAAAAATCTCTGCAAGCTCTTTCAAAATATGGTAAAATGGAAGCAGTAGAATTAGAAAAGGAAATCAATTATGAAATTTCTTGAGTTAAATAAAAAACGTCATGCGACTAAGCATTTTATTGATAAACCGGTTGATCCGAAGGATGTTCGTACAGCTATAGAAATCGCAACCTTGGCACCGAGTGCTCACAACAGTCAGCCTTGGAAGTTTGTTGTGGTTCGTGAGAGAAATGCTGAATTAGCAAAATTAGCTTACGGTTCAAACTTTGAGCAAGTAGCATCTGCCCCTGTAACCATTGCCCTGTTTACGGATACAGACCTTGCCAAACGTGCTCGTAAGATTGCCCGAGTTGGTGGTGCTAACAATTTCTCAGAAGAACAACTTCAATACTTTATGAAAAATCTTCCAGCCGAATTTGCGCGTTACAACGACCAACAAGTCAGTGACTACTTGGCTCTTAATGCTGGATTGGTTGCGATGAACTTGGTCCTTGCTTTGACTGACCAAGGAATCGGATCAAACATTATCCTTGGTTTTGACAAATCAAAAGTCAATGAAGTCTTGGAAATCGAAGAACGCTTCCGTCCAGAGCTCTTGATTACAGTGGGATACACAGATGAGAAGTTGGAACCAAGCTATCGCTTGCCAGTAGATGAAATTATCGAAAAAAGATAGGAAGAAAAAATGACAGTTATTGATTTTACAGCAGAAGTAGAAAAACGTAAAGAAGACCTCTTGGCTGACTTGTTTAGCCTTTTGGAAATCAACTCAGAACGTGATGACAGCAAGGCAGATGCTGAGCATCCATTTGGACCTGGGCCAGTAAAAGCCTTGGAAAAATTCCTTGAAATCGCAGACCGTGATGGCTACCCAACAAAAAATGTCGACAATTATGCAGGACATTTTGAGTTTGGTGAAGGAGAAGAAGTTCTCGGAATCTTTGCCCACATGGACGTAGTGCCAGCTGGTAGCGGTTGGGACACTGATCCTTACACTCCAACTATCAAAGATGGTCGTCTCTATGCGCGTGGTGCTTCTGATGATAAGGGACCAACTACAGCTTGTTACTATGGTTTGAAAATCATCAAAGAATTGGGTCTTCCAACTTCTAAAAAAGTTCGTTTTATCGTCGGAACTGATGAAGAATCAGGTTGGGCAGATATGGATTACTACTTTGAGCATGTAGGACTTGCAAAACCAGACTTTGGTTTCTCTCCAGATGCTGAATTCCCTATCATCAATGGTGAAAAAGGAAATATCACTGAATACCTTCACTTTACCGGTGAAAATACTGGTGCAGTTCGTCTTCACAGCTTCACAGGTGGTTTGCGTGAAAACATGGTACCTGAATCAGCAACAGCAGTCGTTTCAGGTGACTTAGCTGACTTGCAAGGAAAACTAGACGCTTTCGTTGCAGAGCACAAACTCAGAGGAGACATCCAAGAAGAGAACGGTCAGTACAAGGTGACTGTAATTGGTAAATCAGCCCATGGTGCTATGCCTGCTTCAGGTGTCAATGGTGCGACTTACCTTGCCCTCTTCCTCAGCCAATTTGCTTTTGAAGGACCTGCAAAAGACTACCTTGATGTTGCTGGTAAGATTCTCTTGAATGACCACGAAGGTAAAAACTTGAAAGTAGCTCATGTGGACGAAAAAATGGGAGCACTTTCTATGAATGCGGGTGTCTTCCGCTTTGACGAAGCAAGTGCTGATAATACTATTGCCCTTAACTTCCGTTATCCAAAAGGAACCAGCCCAGAGCAAATCAAGTCAGTTCTTGAAACCTTGCCAGTTGCTTCAGTTAGCCTTTCTGAACATGGTCACACTCCTCACTATGTGCCAATGGAAGATCCGCTTGTCCAAACCTTGTTGAATGTTTATGAAAAACAAACAGGACTTCAAGGTCACGAACAAGTTATCGGTGGTGGAACATTTGGTCGTCTCTTAGAGCGTGGTGTAGCCTACGGTGCTATGTTCCCAGATTCTATCGATACTATGCACCAAGCCAACGAATTTATCGCCTTGGATGATCTTTTCCGCGCAGCAGCTATCTACGCTGAAGCTATTTACGAATTGATCAAATAATGCTATAGAAGTCTGAGATTTTATGCTTAGACTTCTTTTTGGAGGAGAAAATGTCTCAAATCGAAAGAATCAAGCAAGCTATCATAGAGGATCCACAGAATACCAGCTATACTGAGCAAGGCATCGAGCCACTCTTTGCAGCACCAAAAACAGCTCGTATCAATATCATTGGTCAGGCACCTGGTCTCAAAACCCAGGAAGCAGGGCTATACTGGAAGGATAAAAGTGGGGACCGCTTGCGCGAATGGTTGGGTGTGGATGAAGACACCTTTTACAACTCAGGTTACTTTGCAGTCATGCCCATGGATTTCTACTTTCCAGGTCATGGGAAATCGGGTGACCTGCCACCTCGTCCAGGTTTTGCAGAAAAATGGCATCCAAAACTCTTGAAGGAATTGCCAGATATTCAATTAACACTCTTGATTGGTCAGTATGCTCAAGCCTACTATCTACATGAGAAAGTTAGTGGCAAGGTGACAGACCGTGTGCATCGGTTCAAGGATTATTTGCCTGATTATTTCCCTCTGGTGCATCCTTCACCACGCAACCAAATTTGGATGAAAAAAAATCCTTGGTTTGAGGCAGAAGTGGTGCCAGAATTACAAGCATTGGTACAAAAGATTATTCATCAATAAAGGAGAAAAAGGATGGATGCCTATCAACAAGTAGCTAATAAGTTACAAGAGTTGGGGATTACCTATGATGTGGTGGATCATCCACCTGCATTCTCGACAGAGCAGGCAGATAGCTATATTGAAGGCCTGGAAGGGGTTCGGACCAAGTCTATGTTTTTGACCAACAAAAAGAAAACCCAGTACTATTTGCTCATCATGGATGACAAGAAACCATTGGATATGGATGACTTTAAAGTTCAAGTGGGAGCTAATCGGATCCGCATGGCCTCATTGGATTCCTTGGCTGAGAAAATGAACCTACCAGCAGGAACAGTATCACCTTTTGGTTTGTTAAATAATGAAGAAAAAGACATTCATGTTTATTTTGATAAGGATATTGTATCAGAGGATGTCATGACCTTCCACCCTAATACAAATGAAAAAACGATTTTTATTAAAACCCAAGACTTATTTCGATTTTTAGAGTCGATTGGATTTACCTATGAGATAGTAATCTTACCTTAATGCCATTATAAAGGAGAAATGATGAACGAAATTAAATTTAACGATTTTTACCAGCTTTATCAGAAAGAGTCACTTTCTGTGCTGGATGTGAGAGAAGTAGAGGAATTTGAGGCTCTTCATTTAGAAGATGCTCGTAATTTCCCTCTCAGTAAACTGACTGACACTTTTGAAAAACTAGATAAAGATAATCTTTACTACGTGATTTGTAAATCTGGAATGCGTTCAGCACGCGCCTGCCAATTTTTAGCAGAACAAGGCTATGAGGTTGTCAATGTCAAAGGTGGCATGGATGCCTTAGAATAAGAAAAATTTCCTTCGAAACCTTTTAAAAATGAGAAAGGACTCGAAGGATTTTTTTGCATTAAAATTCGGAAAATTGAAAACATTTTAGAATTATTTCGTGACAGCCTTTTCTAGCCTTTAATCATGTTATACTAAGAAAGTATTTTATTTTTAATAAGGAGAGTTTATGGCTAAAAAAGGTGCTTTAACAGGATTACTCCTGTTTGGAATATTTTTTGGAGCAGGTAACTTGATTTTCCCTCCAACTCTGGGCGCACAGTCTGGAGAAAACTTCCTTCCTGCCATTGCAGGATTTGTATTTTCGGGTGTTGGGATTGCCGTCCTAACCTTGATCATTGGTACCCTTAATCCGAAGGGTTATATCTATGAAATTTCTAAGAAAATTTCTCCATGGTTTGCGACGATTTATCTTGCAGTTTTGTACTTGTCGATTGGCCCATTCTTTGCCATCCCTCGTACAGCAACGACATCGTTTGAAGTTGGTATTAGTCCACTCTTGGATCAAGCAAATAAAGGTTTAGGTTTGATTGTCTTCACCATTCTTTACTTTGTAGCTGCCTACCTAATCTCGTTGAATCCTTCAAAAATCTTGGATCGTATCGGTCGAATCTTGACTCCAGTTTTTGCCATCTTAATTGTTATTCTGGTTATCCTTGGAGCTTTCAAGTATGGTGGGAATGCACCACAAGCAGCTTCAGGAGCTTATCAAGCTTCCGCCTTTGGTGCAGGTTTCCTTGAAGGATACAATACACTTGATGCGCTTGCATCGGTTGCCTTCAGTGTTATTGCAGTACAAACCTTGAAACAACTTGGTTTTTCAAGTAAGAAAGAGTATATTTCAACCATTTGGGTGGTTGGAATCGTTGTAGCACTCGGATTTAGTGCTCTTTACATCGGTCTAGGTTTCTTGGGCAATCATTTCCCAGTGACAGAAGAAGCAATGAAGAGTGGAACTCCGGGAGTTTATATCTTGTCTCAAGCGACTCAAGAAATCTTTGGTTCTACTGCTCAGCTTTTCCTCGCGGCTATGGTAACCGTTACTTGCTTTACAACGACTGTAGGTTTGATTGTATCAACTGCCGAGTTCTTTAACGGACGTTTCCCACAAGTCAGCTACAAGGTTTATGCGACAGTCTTTACCTTGATTGGTTTTGCTATTGCAAATCTTGGTTTGAGTGCTATTATTAAGTACTCTGTACCAGTTCTCGTTATTTTGTACCCAATTACGATTGCCATTGTCATGATTGTGATTGTGAACAAGTTTGTTGCTCTTTCAAAACCAGGAATGCAATTAACGGTTGGTATTGTCACAGCCATTGCTATTGCAAGTGTTTTAGGATCTACTTTTAAAGTTGAGGTCCTTGCAAATATCGTGAACGCTCTACCATTTGCGGCGGCTTCTCTGCCATGGTTAGTACCAGCTATTATCGGTATTCTACTTTCTCTTGTTCTTCCAAATAAACAAGAAAGTGAAGCTTTTGAAATGGAATAATCACTAAAATCACTTTTGTAGCTAAGTCGACAGGAGTGATTTTCTTTTTTTATCCGATGATAAATGTGTTATAATAGGTAGCAAAAGAGGTGAAGAAATGAATCAAACTGTAGAATATATCAAAGAACTAACTGCTATTGCGTCACCAACAGGTTTTACGCGTGAAATTACGAATTATTTAGTTGAGATTCTTGAAAAACTAGGCTATCAACCAATCCGTACTGCCAAAGGTGGTGTCAACGTTACTGTCAAAGGTAAAAATGACGAGCAACAACGCTATGTGACTGCTCATGTGGATACCTTGGGAGCTATCGTTCGCGCTGTTAAACCAGATGGTCGTCTCAAGATGGACCGTATCGGTGGTTATCCTTGGAACATGATTGAAGGCGAAAACTGTACGGTCCATGTAGCTAGTACAGGGAAAACTGTTTCAGGTACGATTTTGATCCACCAAACTTCTTGTCACGTTTACAAAGATGCTGGAACTGCGGAACGTACACAGGACAATATGGAAGTTCGTTTGGATGAAAAAGTGACCAATGAAAAAGAAACACGCGCACTCGGTATTGAGGTTGGTGACTTTATCAGCTTTGACCCACGAACTGTCGTGACTGAGACAGGCTTTATCAAGTCTCGTCATTTGGATGACAAGGTCAGCGCAGCTATTCTCCTTAATCTCCTTAAAGTTTATAAAGAAGAAGGGATCGAGCTTCCTGTCACTACGCATTTTGCCTTTTCAGTCTTTGAAGAAGTTGGGCATGGTGCTAACTCAAGTATCCCTAGTCAAGTTGTCGAATATCTGGCAGTAGATATGGGAGCAATGGGAGATGATCAGCAGACAGACGAGTACACAGTGTCTATCTGTGTTAAAGATGCTTCTGGTCCTTACCACTATGAATTCCGTCAACACTTGGTAGCTCTCGCAAAAGAGCAAGACATTCCATTTAAGCTAGATATCTATCCATTTTACGGTTCTGATGCTTCTGCAGCGATGTCAGCTGGAGCAGAGGTTAAGCACGCTCTTCTAGGAGCAGGTATTGAATCAAGCCATTCTTATGAGCGTACTCATATTGATTCTGTAGTGGCTACTGAGCGTATGGTGGATGCTTATCTCAAGAGTGGGTTGGTAGACTGAAGAGTCGATAAAGTACTATGTATGAAATACTGAAACAAATAGCAACGCCTGCTATAATAACAGGATTGATTTCGAGTTTGTATGCTTATTTTCAAAAGAAAAAAGAGGACTATCGTAAGTATGTGTATGAAAATAAACAAGAAAACTTTAAAGAACTAGTTGTTTATGCTGATGAACTGGTCGATAAAGGAATTACTAATCCAGATTTAGAAAAACTACTTTTTAAAATTTCTCAAAAAATTAATCCGTATGGACGAAAAATAAAAACTTTTGGAAAATATCAGTGGATAGAAGATGATGGATATGTGTGGTATCAAATAGAAATTATAGAGAAAAAACTTGCTTCTCAAATACTTCAAATAGAAGATTTAAAAGAACTAGCTCATCGGATACAAATTTCTAAACGATTACTAGATATTAAAGTAGAAAATAATATTCCGCTCATAAATTCAGCTAAAATATGGTTTAATTTATTTCAGTATGCGATGTTATTACTTCAGCTATTTTTCATTTACTCTGGGTATAATTGTTTTATTAAACAACCGACTGTAACCTCTTCGTATTTGGCTTTTTGCTTACTTGTTGTAATGATTTTAATTTTTTTACTCCCAGAATTTAGTGTTGATGAAAGTGATGATGGAAAATCTGGAATATTTATTACAGTGTATCTTTTCTATATTGCCGCAGTTGATGCTGGAATAGCGTATTATTTGTATAATAATTCTTCTATTGCTCTGCTTGTTGGAATGGTTTCATTTTGTCTAAGTCTTGGTGAAGTAATTTTAAAAGCTATTATTTTCGGGGAAAGTGAAATTGGTAAAGTATCTACAATTTATATCGAAGAATATAGAAAACTACAGGGACCTAAGTTAAGTGAGAGACGCTTAAGAAATTATTTTAAAGTTATTCCATTTTTAAATAAGATTAAGATTTTATTTCATAAAGATAAGAGGGAGGGGAATGATGACCTATAAACACCGACTCTTTGACCTTAATCACACCCTTTTAGAGTTGAAAGGAGAAACTTATGTGCCTCATCTGTCAACGAATTGAACTCATCAAGTCTGGTGATAATCCCTACTTTGTCAAGGAATTAGAAACAGGCTATGTTGTCATTGGTGACCACCAGTACTTTGAAGGCTACACGCTCTTTCTAGCCAAGGAACATGTCACAGAACTACATCATCTAGATCCAAGTGTCAAACTTCGTTTTTTAGAGGAAATGAGTATGGTTCAGGAAGCTGTCTCTAAAGCCTTCTCTGCTCAAAAGATGAATGTAGAGTTGTTAGGAAATGGGGATGTCCATGCCCACTGGCATATTTTTCCGAGACGTGAGGGTGATATGAAGGGGCACGGTCTTAATGGTCGTGGTCCAGTCTGGTGGGTTCCTTGGGAAGAAATGATTGCTGAAGAATATCAAGTTAAGGGAATTAAATTAGAAGACTTGATTGCAAGATTATCTGAGACTTTAAACCAGATGATTAAATGAAAGGATAACAGATGAAAAAAAGATACCTTATCTTATCAGGATTATTAGCCTTGACATTGGCAGCTTGTTCACAAGAAAAAACAGCAACTACAGAGGCCAAGTCTTCTACAGAACAAAAGACTGTACAAGAAGGAACCGCGGGAAGTAAGTCTCAAGAAGCTAGTCAAAAGAAAGCAGAAGTGGTCAACAAAGGAGATCACTACAGCATTCAAGGAAAGTACGATGAGATTGTTGTCGCTAATAAGCATTATCCTATGTCAAAAGATTACAATCCAGGAGAAAATCCTACTGCAAAGGCAGAACTGTTAAAACTCATTGCAGCTATGCAACAAGCAGGTTTCCCAATTAGTGATCACTATAGTGGCTTTAGAAGTTATGAAACTCAAACTCAGCTTTACCAAAACTATGTAAATAAAGATGGCAAGGCTGAAGCTGACCGCTATTCGGCAAGACCTGGTTATAGTGAACACCAAACTGGTCTGGCTTTTGACCTGATTGAAACAAATGGAGACCTAGTCACTGAAGAAAAGGCAGCCCAATGGCTTTTGGACCATGCAGCTGACTATGGTTTTGTCGTTCGTTATCTAAAAGGTAAGGAAAAGGAAACGGGTTATATGGCTGAGGAATGGCACCTTCGCTATGTTGGCAAAGAAGCCAAAGAAATCGCAGCTAGTGGTCTCAGTTTAGAAGAGTACTATGGCTTTGAAGGTGGAGACTATGTTGATTAGTCGCAAAACATCTTGCAAGATTACTTAAATTTTGATAAAATGAATAATAATTAAATAGGAATCTGCAAGACTAGTATCTCAGGGGAAGTATATCAGGGAGGAGAGCCGTGACTGAAAGCTCTCTATATGAAAGCTGGGTGAATTCACTTGCCTATGGATTCAGAAATAAAGGTCTGACTTGTCAGATGAAAACGGATGGTACCGCGTGTCAACGCTCCGAATGGAGTTTTTGGCATGTGGTTTTCTTTTTATCTACGAGAGACTGATGGAGGAATTATGTCAACTATTGAAGAACAATTAAAAGCGCTTCGTGAAGAAACGCTAGCTAGCTTGAAGCAGATTACTGCTGAAAATGAAAAAGAGATGCAAGAATTGCGTGTCTCAGTCCTCGGTAAAAAAGGGTCACTGACTGAAATCCTTAAAGGGATGAAAGACGTTTCTGCTGAAATGCGCCCTGTTATCGGAAAACACGTCAATGAGGCTCGTGATGTCCTAACAGCTGCCTTTGAAGAAACAGCTAAGCTCTTGGAAGAAAAGAAAGTGGAAGCGCAACTAGCTAGTGAGAGCATCGATGTTACACTACCAGGTCGCCCAGTTGCTACAGGTCACCGTCACGTTCTCACTCAAACTAGTGAAGAAATCGAAGATATCTTCATCGGGATGGGTTACCAAGTCGTGGATGGATTTGAAGTTGAAAAAGACTACTACAACTTTGAACGTATGAATCTTCCAAAAGACCACCCTGCCCGTGATATGCAGGACACTTTCTATATCACAGAAGAAATCTTGCTCCGTACTCACACGTCTCCAGTTCAGGCGCGTGCGATGGATGCCCATGATTTTTCTAAAGGTCCTTTGAAGATGATCTCACCAGGACGTGTATTCCGTCGTGATACAGACGATGCAACCCACAGTCACCAATTCCACCAAATTGAAGGTTTGGTTGTTGGGAAGAACATCTCTATGGCGGATCTTCAAGGAACCCTCCAGTTGATTGTACAAAAAATGTTTGGTGAAGAGCGTCAAATTCGTTTACGCCCATCTTATTTCCCATTCACTGAGCCATCTGTTGAGGTGGATGTTTCATGCTTCAAGTGTGGAGGAGCAGGCTGTAACGTATGTAAGAAAACTGGTTGGATCGAGATTATGGGTGCCGGTATGGTTCACCCACGTGTCCTTGAGATGAGTGGTATCGATGCGACTGTTTACTCTGGATTTGCCTTTGGTCTTGGACAAGAGCGTGTAGCTATGCTTCGTTACGGAATCAACGATATTCGTGGATTCTACCAAGGGGATGTCCGCTTCTCAGAACAGTTTAAATAAGCTTGAAACCTGAAACACAATCCTATACAGTTCTAGTCATTTCCTCTCGGCGAGAAATGGCAAGAGCTTACTCGAAGAAAAAGAAAGGAATTGAAAAGGTCTCGATTGATGAGATCTTACGATCAGAATTAT
The DNA here is from genome assembly GCF_047465525.1 of Streptococcus infantis. GTDB lineage: Bacteria > Bacillota > Bacilli > Lactobacillales > Streptococcaceae > Streptococcus > Streptococcus infantis_R. Next base: position 15,294 of record NZ_JASGZS010000016.1, read on the forward strand.
GTTAGTATCATACAAATGGTTAAAAGAATTGGTGGACATTGATGTACCATCACAAGAGTTGGCTGAGAAAATGTCAACTACAGGGATTGAGGTAGAAGGTGTGGAATCACCAGCTGCCGGTCTCTCAAAAATTGTCGTCGGTGAGGTCTTGTCTTGTGAAGATGTGCCAGAAACACACTTGCATGTCTGCCAAGTTAACGTTGGCGAAGAAGAAGCCCGTCAAATCGTCTGTGGAGCACCAAATGTGCGCGCAGGTATCAAGGTCATGGTGGCACTTCCAGGTGCTCGCATCGCTGACAACTACAAAATCAAAAAAGGGAAAATCCGTGGCTTAGAGTCACTTGGAATGATCTGTTCACTTGGTGAATTGGGTATTTCTGACTCAGTTGTACCTAAGGAATTTGCAGATGGTATCCAAATCTTGCCTCAAGATGCTGTTCCTGGGGATGAAGTCTTCTCTTATCTAGACTTGGATGATGAAATCATCGAACTTTCTATCACTCCAAACCGTGCAGATGCTCTTTCTATGCGTGGAGTTGCTCACGAAGTGGCAGCCATCTATGACAAGGCAGTCAACTTTAAAGAATTCAGTTTAACAGAAACAGACCAAACTGCAGCAGATGCTCTTTCTGTCAGCATTGAGACAGACAAGGCGCCTTACTATGCAGCCCGTATCTTGGACAATGTGACCATTGCACCAAGTCCACAATGGTTGCAAAATCTCCTCATGAACGAAGGAATCCGTCCGATTAACAATGTAGTTGACGTAACCAACTATATCTTGCTTTACTTTGGTCAGCCTATGCATGCCTTCGACTTAGATACCTTTGAAGGAAGCGAGATCCGTGTGCGTGAAGCACGTGCTGGTGAAAAATTGGTAACCTTGGACGGTGAAGAACGTGAGTTGGAAACAAATGACTTAGTGATCACTGTTGCTGATAAACCAGTAGCCCTTGCAGGTGTTATGGGTGGTCAAGCTACAGAAATCTCTGAAAAATCTACTCGTGTCGTCCTTGAAGCTGCAGTTTTCAATGGCAAATCTATCCGTAAGACTAGTGGTCGCCTCAACCTTCGTTCAGAATCTTCTTCTCGCTTTGAAAAAGGCATCAACGTGGCAACTGTCAATGAAGCCCTTGATGCGGCAGCAAGCATGATTGCTGAATTGGCTGGTGCGACCGTGCGTAAAGGTATCGTTTCAGCAGGTAAGTTGGATACATCTGATGTGGAAGTTTCTTCAACTCTTGCAGACGTTAACCGTGTTCTTGGTACCGAGCTTTCCTACGCGGATGTAAAGGACGTCTTCCGTCGTCTTGGATTTGGCCTTTCTGGAAATGCAGATAGCTTCACAGTAAGCGTCCCTCGTCGTCGTTGGGATATCACTATCGAAGCGGACCTCTTTGAAGAAATCGCTCGTATCTATGGCTATGATCGCTTACCAACTAGTCTTCCAAAAGACGATGGGACAGCAGGTGAATTGACTGCGACACAAAAACTCCGTCGTCAAGTTCGTACCATTGCTGAAGGTGCTGGATTGACAGAAATCATCACTTATGCTCTGACAACTCCTGAAAAAGCGGTTGAATTTACGATTCAGCCAAGTCATTTGACAGAATTGATGTGGCCAATGACTGTGGACCGTTCAGTTCTCCGTCAAAATATGGTTTCAGGTATTTTGGATACAGTTGCCTACAACGTAGCACGTAAGAATAAAAACTTGGCTCTTTATGAGATTGGAAAAGTCTTCGAGCAAACTGGTAATCCAAAAGAAGAATTGCCAAATGAAATCAATAGCTTTGCATTTGCTTTGACTGGCTTAGTGGCTGAAAAAGACTTCCAAACCGCAGCTGTTCCAGTTGATTTCTTCTATGCTAAGGGAATCCTTGAAGCCCTCTTTGCTCGCTTGGGCCTTGAAGTGGCTTATACAGCAACCTCTGAAATTGCTAGTCTTCACCCAGGACGTACAGCTTTGATCTCACTCGGTGACCAAGTCCTTGGTTTCCTCGGTCAAGTACATCCTGTTACAGCCAAGGCTTACGACATTCCAGAAACCTATGTGGCAGAGCTCAACCTTTCAGCTATTGAGACAGCTCTTCAACCAGCCGCTCCATTTGTGGAAATTACGAAGTTCCCAGCAGTCAGCCGTGATATTGCTCTTCTCTTGAAAGCAGAAGTCACTCACCAAGAAGTTGTAGACGCTATCCAAGCTGCAGGTGTGAAACGATTGACAGATATCAAACTCTTTGACGTTTTCTCAGGCGAAAAACTAGGACTTGGTATGAAGTCAATGGCTTATAGCTTGACCTTCCAAAATCCAGAAGATAGCTTGACTGACGAAGAAGTCGCACGCTACATGGAAAAAATCCAAGCATCACTCGAAGAAAAAGTGAATGCAGAAGTGCGTTAAAAATTTTCAATCCATCCCTAGGGATGGATTTTTTAGTAGAAAAAATCATCAAGCTTTAGCCTGATGATTGAATCAAATTGACGGGGAAACAACTCCTTTTTAATACTGTTACAAGATGATCAGACATCGATGTTTTTTGTCATCCAATCAGCTATGAAGTGATAGGTATCGTTTCGATTATTCTCGTTTAGAATTTCGTGACGAGCCTCTTCAACTAATCGGAGGCTTACTTTCGAATGTGAAGCCTTTAGGAGTTTTACAAATCTTTCTATACCTTTACCATTTTCGCCTAGAGGGTCTTCTTGTCCCGAAATCACAAGAATTGGGAGTTGGGTTGGAATCTCTTCGATCACTTGTTTACTCGCTACTTGGTTAGAAAAGTAAAAAATAGATCTGTACATAGGAATAGTAGGTATGAATTGACAGAATGGATCCTTCAGATAAGCTTGGTTGGATTCTTCATTTTTTGAGAGCCAATCGACAGATGTTTTAGGATTCTTAATAGTTCGATTAAAGCTATCAGTTGATAGATAAGTCAAGAGTTTACTGCGGTGTTTATTCCCTTTTATAAGTCGGATGCATTCTGTTAGTATGAGAGCGAATCGAGTCAGAAATTGAGGCTGTTGACCAGTCGCCATGATAATCAAGGCATTGATAGGTGGTTTTCGTTTAGCTACATAATAGCGACACATAAGAGAACCCATAGAATGCCCTAGAAGGACGATTGGAAGTCCTGGATAGCTTTCTTGAATAAAAGAGGTCACTCTTTCAATATCATCGATGAGTTCCTCGGGAGATTCAGGAAAGACTCCGAGTTGACTTGGATTTTGAGCAGTATAGCCGTGGCCGAGATGATCATGGCCGATAACAGTAAAGCCTTTGTTATTCATGGCTAGAGCAAATTCTTCATATCGTTCTACGTATTCTACCATGCCATGTACAAGCTGAAGAATGGCTTTTGGTTGTTCAGCTTCCCAAATGATTAAGTTATTGTTGTTTGGTTCGAGTTTAAGTCTTTTTTTCATATCAGATTCCTTGCTTATGATAATCTATAGTCTATCAAAAATATACCATAAAATACCATGATAAGCTAGGCAGAATGATGAAGATTAGTAGTAACAATTCAGGACTGAAAATGAACATTTGAGGATATAGACAACGGATTTATCAAGAAATGAGTATAATAAATTTATCACTTAAAATCTGGAGGACTAAAATGCTTGGTGATGAGCCAATAAAGTCCTTATCCAGTAAATATCCTTCTTGAAATCAAGATTTAAAAATGTACATAAATCATTGTAAATGCTATCAAAAAGGAGTATAATGAGTGCAATAAATTTCGGAGGTGGATGATGCTCGAAGTAAGAAATCTAGAGAAAAGTTTTGGGCCTAAGCAAGTTTTGTTTGGTGTTTACTTTCAAGCAAGACCAGGGCGTATTTTAGGGCTGGTTGGTAAAAATGGAGCTGGGAAAACAACTATTTTTCACAGTATTTTGAAATTTTTAGACTATCAAGGGGAGATTGAGCTTGATGGTCAAGACATTCGTCAGGAGACCTATGCTCGCATTGGTTATCTCCCTGAAGAACGCAGTCTTATGCCTAAATTGACAGTCCTTGAACAAGTTCGTTACTTGGCGACCCTAAAAGGCATGGACTCTAAGGAAATCAAAGAAAAACTCCCTCAATGGATGGAAAAACTGGAAGTCAAGGGGAAACTGACGGATAAGATCAAAAGTCTCTCAAAAGGAAATCAACAGAAGATTCAGTTGATTATCACTTTGATTCATGAACCAGATTTGATTATCCTAGATGAGCCTTTTAGTGGCTTGGATCCAGTTAATACCGAACTTCTTAAGCGGGTTATCTTGAAAGAAAAAGAACGTGGCGCGACCATTATCTTTTCTGACCATGTCATGACCAATGTCGAAGAACTTTGTGATGATATCCTCATGATTCGTGATGGGCGTGTGGTCTTGCATGGACCGGTTCAAGAGGTCCGCAATCAATACGGCAAAACACGACTTTTTGTTTCAAGTGACCGAAGCAAGGAAGAACTGGAGAGCCTTCCTCATGTCAAACAGGTTAGCTTGACCAAGCAAGGTAGCTGGAAGTTGATCTTGGATGATGAAAGTGCAGGTAGAGAGCTCTTCCCAATATTGACTCAAGGTCAATATATCGCGACTTTTGATCAACAAGCTCCAACAATCGATGAAATCTTTAAATTAGAATCAGGGGTGGAAGTATGAGAAATATGTGGGTTGTAATCAAAGAAACCTATCTAAGACATGTCAAGTCTTGGAGTTTCTTCTTTATGGTGATTTCGCCTTTCCTCTTTTTAGGTCTATCTGGAGGAATTAGTGTTCTCCAAGGTTCTTCCTTGGCTCAAAATAGTAAGGTAGCAGTAGTTAGTTCTGTTCCTCTTGTTACAGAAGAACTTAAATCGACCAATGGTCTTAACTTTGACTATAAGGATGAAGCGAGTGCCCAAGCTGCTATCAAGGATGAGAAAATAAAAGGCTATCTAACCATTGACCAGGAGAACAGTGTCCTCAAGGCAGTCTATCATGGTGAAACTTCACTAGAGAGTGGCATTAAGTTAGCAGTGACTGCTAAGTTGAATGAACTTCAATCCCAACTCAACCGTTCAGAAGCAAATTTGTCTCAGGAACAGGAAAAACGCTTGGCTCAAACAATTCAATTCACAGAACAGATTGATGAAGCCAAGGAAAATAAAAAGATGGTCCAAACCTTTGCGGCTGCAGGACTAGGTTTCTTCCTCTATATGATTTTGATTACTTATGCTAGTGTCACTGCTCAAGAGGTAGCTAGTGAAAAAGGAACTAAAATCATGGAAGTGGTCTTCTCAAGCATTCGTGCTAGCCATTATTTCTACGCACGCATGATTGCCTTACTTCTTGTTATTTTGACTCATATTGGTATTTATGTTGTAGGTGGACTTGGAGCTATTTTCTTCTTTAAGGATATGCCTATCTTGGCTAATTCAGGTATTTTAAATCACTTGGGAGAAGCCTTTTCGATCAATACCTTGTTGTTTGTCTTGGTTAGTCTCTTTATGTATGTGGTCTTGGCTGCCTTCTTAGGTTCTATGGTTTCTCGACCAGAAGATTCTGGTAAGGCCTTATCGCCTTTGATGCTTTTGATTATGGTAGGTTTTATTGGAGTAACTGTCTTAGGAACTTCTGGTGATAATTTAATCTTGAAAATCGGTTCTTACATTCCATTCGTTTCAACCTTCTTTATGCCTTTCAGAGCTATCAATGGTTACGCAAATGGACTAGAGGCTTGGATTTCGCTTGCTATAACGGTGATTTTTGCAGTTACTGCAACAGCCTTTATCGGACGCATGTATGCTAGTTTGGTCCTTCAAACAGATGATTTGGGGATCTGGAAAACCTTTAAACGAGCTTTAAGTTATAAATAAAGTATCTGACCTGTGAGTGTATCTCCCAGGTCTTTTATACTCTTCGAAAATCTCTTCAAACCACGTCAGCTTCCATCTGCAACCTCAAAACAGTGTTTTGAGCAGCCTGTGGCTAGCTTCCTAGTTTGCTCTTTGATTTTCATTGAGTATTAATTAGCTGAAATATTTCACATTTATTTCTCCTAAACCTTTGACTATTAGGCAAAATTATCGTACAATAAAGAGTACATGATAAAATGAGATCAGAGTTTATCCACTCTGGCGTTAGTAGTAAAAAATGAGGAGAAACGCTTTGGAATTAGAAGTATTTGCTGGGCAAGAAAAAAGTGAACTATCTATGATTGAGGTGGCTCGTGCCATCTTGGAACTCCGTGGTCGTGATCACGAAATGCATTTTAGTGATTTGGTTAATGAAATCCAAAACTATCTCGGTACATCTAATAGCGATATTCGTGAAGCTTTGCCTTTGTTCTACACAGAGTTGAACTTTGACGGTAGCTTTATCTCCCTTGGAGATAACAAATGGGGGCTTCGTTCATGGTATGGAGTCGATGAAATCGATGAGGAAATCATTGCTCTTGAAGAAAGTGATGATGAAGAAGTAACACCTAAGGCTAAGAAAAAACGTGTCAACGCCTTTATGGATGGTGATGCAGATGCTATTGATTACAGTGCAGATGATCCAGAAGATGAGGATGCATACGAAGAAGATCCAGCTCTTTCTTATGATGATGAAAATCCAGATGATGAGAAAAATGAAGTGGAAGCCTACGATGCTGAAATCAATGAAATCGCCCCAGATGATCTAGATGAAGAAGTCGATCTTAATGAAGAGGACGACGAAGACTCTGAAGAAGAGGAAGAATAAAAACAAAAAGGTGCTGGAACAGGTATCGGTCGCTTAAGTCGCGATTTCCTAGATCCAGCCTCTTTTTTAGTTTGAATGAGTTATGCAAGATGGAATGCCAAGTCAACGATTTGTTCTATTTGACAAATGCTTCATTTTGAGGTAATATATTGTTCGGGCACCTCTTTTAGAGGTCGGAGCTCCCTAGTTATTAGGGAGCTATTTTTGTTTTTTCCAGGAAGCTTTTCTTCTTGGGGTGTAGTTATTGATGAAGGTCTTGTTTTCTTAATCCCCTGTTAGTAAACAAGACCTTGAGCATTTTAGCTTGAGCATTTTAGAAAGAGGAATCTATGTCTACGAAATATATTTTTGTAACTGGTGGTGTGGTATCGTCTATTGGGAAAGGGATTGTGGCAGCGAGTCTGGGCCGTCTCTTGAAAAATCGTGGTTTCAAAGTAACCATTCAAAAATTTGACCCTTATATCAATATCGATCCGGGAACCATGAGTCCTTACCAGCACGGGGAAGTCTTTGTGACAGATGATGGGGCTGAGACAGATTTGGACTTGGGTCACTATGAACGTTTCATCGATATCAATCTTAACAAATATTCCAACGTGACAACTGGTAAAATTTACAGTGAAGTTCTTCGTAAAGAACGCCGTGGAGAATACCTTGGGGCAACTGTTCAAGTCATTCCTCATATCACAGATGCTTTGAAAGAAAAAATCAAGCGTGCAGCTCTAACGACTGACTCTGATGTCATTATCACAGAGGTCGGTGGAACTGTTGGAGATATCGAGTCCTTGCCATTCCTAGAGGCCCTCCGTCAGATGAAGGCAGATGTGGGTGCAGATAACGTTATGTACATCCATACAACCTTGCTTCCATATCTCAAGGCAGCTGGTGAAATGAAAACCAAACCAACTCAACACTCTGTCAAAGAATTACGCGGTTTGGGAATTCAACCAAATATGTTGGTTATTCGTACAGAAGAGCCAGCAGGTCAAGGAATTAAAAACAAACTGGCTCAGTTTTGTGACGTAGCTCCAGAGGCTGTTATCGAGTCTTTAGATGTTGAACACCTTTACCAAATTCCATTGAACTTGCAGGCACAAGGTATGGACCAAATTGTCTGTGACCATTTGAAATTAGACGCACCAGCAGCGGATATGACAGAATGGTCAGCCATGGTGGACAAGGTCATGAACCTCAAGAAACAAGTCAAGATTTCCCTTGTTGGTAAGTATGTTGAGTTGCAAGATGCCTATATCTCAGTGGTTGAAGCCTTGAAACACTCTGGTTATGCTAACGACGCAGAAGTCAAGATTGATTGGGTCAATGCTAACGATGTGACAGCTGACAATGTGGCAGAACTCCTATCTGATGCTGACGGAATCATCGTGCCAGGTGGTTTTGGTCAACGCGGAACAGAAGGTAAGATTGAAGCGATTCGCTATGCGCGTGAAAATGATGTACCAATGCTGGGAGTCTGCTTGGGTATGCAGTTGACCTGTATCGAGTTTGCCCGTAATGTCTTAGGTCTTGAAGGAGCTAATTCAGCAGAGCTAAATCCTGATACCAAATACCCTATCATCGATATCATGCGTGATCAGATTGATGTTGAGGACATGGGTGGTACCCTTCGTTTGGGACTTTATCCTTCTAAGTTAAAACGTGGTTCTAAGGCAGCGGCAGCTTATCATAACAAAGAGGTGGTGCAACGCCGTCACCGTCACCGTTATGAGTTTAACAATGCTTTTCGTGAACAGTTTGAAGGAGCAGGTTTTGTCTTTTCAGGAGTGTCACCAGATAATCGTTTGGTAGAAATTGTGGAAATTCCAGAAAATAAATTCTTTGTGGCTTGTCAGTACCACCCAGAGCTTTCAAGTCGTCCAAACCGCCCAGAAGAACTCTACACTGCTTTTGTAACAGCAGCTGTCGAAAATAGTAAATAGTCATGATTAAACCTTTGAGAGTCATCTCAGAGGTTTTTCCTATATACATTTAGGATATCTCTTGCAAAAAAACAACATAGTGATATAATTAACATGGATAAAAACAGGAGGAATTCTCATGAAAAAAATTACACTATTTAGTTTGTCTTTAGCAGGTTTAGCTTTACTAGCTTTTCCTCATTCAGGAAAGGCGTTCGAGCTTGAAGAAGAGTGGGTTATTAAGGGTGGTGTTCAATATCAAGATGGCAAAATTCTCCGATTTAATAATGGCCATGAAGTAGATATCAAAGTCTTGGATTTGCCCAAAAACGAAAAAATTGAGTGGAAAGTTACTTTAAATGGTCAAGATCAGACTGTCAATTTTCTAGGTCAAGAAAAGGAAAAGTCTATGGTCGGTACAGAGGGGCGTTACCTGAATTTCTATGTACCTTATGGCTATAGAGGAGATATCAAGGTAGAAGCCAAGAGTGGAAATGAAACAAAGACCTGGTCCACTAAAGTAGTTGATGATGTGTATCATGACGGTGGAAAGAGTGGTTACTTCCGTATTGACGAATCAAACGATCAACACACCTACCTTGATGCAAAATGGGACTATCAAACCAAGACCTACACTGCTACCTTACCAGAGACTGTCAATGGTCAAAAAGTATTTGCTTGGGCAGACGACTATGAAGAATTGAAACTTCAAAAACCAGGAGTTATCAGTCATTCCTACAGGGGGGCAGGAGCCTTCAAAATACTTTATCCGATTGTAAAAGCAGAAAGCTGGCTAAAAAAGAATTACAGTGAAAAGTGGTACTATCAAAAACAAGGTCAACTAGTTAAAGATGCTTGGATCAAGGATCAGGGAAGTTGGTATTTTATGGATGATAAAGGGGTTATGTTTAATCAAACATGGCTTCATCAAGGTGGTAGCTGGTATGCCTTTAAATCATCAGGAGCTATGATTTCAGCTGATTGGTTATATGATAACGACTCTTGGTATTACCTAAAAGACTCAGGTTCCATGGCGACAGGCTGGCTTAAAGATGGTGGTACTTGGTATTATCTAAAAGACTCAGGTTCCATGGCAACAGGCTGGGTGAAAGATAAGGGCTCTTGGTATTACCTAAAAGATTCTGGTGCAATGGCAACAGGTTGGATCAAAGATAATGGTAAGTGGTACTATCTGGCTTCATCTGGTAATATGCTTAGCAATACACGCACACCAGATGGCTATTATGTAGATGCCAATGGCGTTTGGAAATAAATGTTAAACAGAGAAAGTCTACTGAGGAGGTAGATTTTCTTTTTTTTATTTTCACAATTATGAAAATCTGGAAAAAGGACATTATTTTTGGTAAGATAAGGGTATGGATTTTGAAAAAATTGAACAAGCATATACCTATTTACTAGAAAACGTCCAAATCATTCAAAATGATTTGACGACAAATTTTTACGATGCCTTGATTGAGCAAAATGGAATCTATCTGGATGGTCAGACAAATCTGGAAGATATCAAGAAAAACAATCAGGCATTAAAACGACTGGCTCTTCGAAAAGAAGAGTGGTTACGAACCTACCAATTCTTGTTAATGAAGGCAGCGCAAACAGAACCTCTCCAAGCAAATCACCAGTTTACACCAGACGCCATTGGTCACTTGATGATTTTTCTGATGGAGCAACTGTGGCCTGCTGAAAATCTAAGTTTATTAGAGTTGGGATCTGGGATGGGAATTCTGGGTGCTAGCTTCTTAACGTCCATGAACAAAAAGGTAGATTACCTTGGGATTGAACTAGATGACCTCTTGATAGATTTAGCTGCAAGTATGGCTGAAGTTATGGATCTGCAAATGGGCTTTGTCCAAGGAGATGCAGTACGTCCACAAGTATTAAAAGAAAGTGATATTATCGTGAGCGACCTCCCAATTGGCTACTACCCAGACGATCAGATCGCCTCACGTTACCAAGTGGCAGCAAAGGATGAACATACTTACGCTCATCATCTATTAATGGAGCAATCTCTCAAGTATCTGAAGACGGGAGGTTATGCTATTTTCCTTGCTCCAACAGATCTTTTGACGAGTCCTCAGAGTGATCTCTTGAAATCCTGGCTGACTGATCAAGCTCAACTAGTCGCTATCCTAGCTTTACCAGAGGATCTATTCGCTCAAGGAGCCCAGTCTAAGACCATTTTTGTTTTGCAAAAGAAGGTGGGAGAAGGGACAGAGCCCTTTGTTTATCCACTTACTAGCCTTCGGGATCCTGAAATTTTGTTGGAATTTAAGGAAAATTTTCAAAATTGGTGTCAAGAACATGAAATCTAGTATAAATTTTGATATAATAGTTGAAAACGCTTAAAAAAGGGGAAACATTATGACAAAAACCATTGCAATTAACGCTGGAAGCTCTAGCTTGAAATGGCAACTTTACCAAATGCCAGAAGAAAAAGTGCTTGCAAAAGGGTTGATTGAGCGAATTGGATTGAAAGATTCTATTTCTACAGTTAAGTTCGATGGTCGCTCAGAACAACAAGTCCTTGACATTGACAACCATACTTTGGCAGTTAAGATTTTGCTTGATGACTTGATTCGTTTTGATATTATCAAGGCTTATGATGAAATTACTGGTGTTGGACACCGTGTCGTTGCAGGTGGAGAGTACTTCAAAGAGTCTACAGTCGTGGAAGGTGATGTAATTGAAAAAGTTGAAGAGTTAGGTCTTCTTGCTCCATTGCACAATCCTGCAAATGCTGCGGGTATTCGCGCCTTCAAAGAATTATTGCCAGATATTACGAGTGTCGTTGTTTTTGATACTTCCTTCCATACAACAATGCCAGAGAAAGCTTATCGCTATCCTCTACCAACAAAATATTACACAGAAAACAAGGTTCGTAAGTACGGAGCGCACGGTACAAGCCATCAGTACGTTGCTCAAGAAGCAGCAAAACTCTTGGGTCGTCCACTTGAAGAGTTGAAGTTAATCACTTGTCACATCGGTAATGGTGCTTCTATTACAGCTGTTAAGGGTGGGAAATCTGTTGATACCTCAATGGGATTCACTCCACTTGGTGGTGTAATGATGGGAACTCGTACAGGGGATATTGACCCAGCTATCATTCCTTATTTAATGCAATATACAGAGGACTTTAACAAGCCTGAGGACATCAGTCGTATCCTCAATCGTGAGTCAGGGTTGATGGGTGTTTCAGGTAAGTCAAGTGATATGCGTGATGTAATTGCTGCTATGGAGGCAGGAGATCACGATGCTACTTTGGCTTATGAAATGTATGTTGACCGTATCCAAAAACATATTGGTCAATACCTTGCAGTCCTAAATGGAGCAGATGCTATTATTTTCACAGCAGGTATCGGTGAAAATTCTACTAATGTACGTGAAGATGTTATTTCAGGGATTTCTTGGTTCGGTTGCGATGTAGATCCAGAGAAAAATGTCTTTGGTGCAACCGGAGATATTTCGACAGATGCAGCAAGTGTACGTGTACTGGTAATTCCAACGGATGAAGAACTCGTTATCGCGCGTGACGTTGAACGTTTGAAAAAATAACAAATCAAAAAATCGACCTTCAATAAGAAAGGTCGATTTTTTTTGATCTAGTAGAACTACCATTTAGTCAACGAAACTTCGCCACTATTAAGCCCAATCTTTTCACCCTTGGCTAATTCTATCAGCAGTTGTCCTTGATCAGAGATGTCACAGGCTTTTCCTGTGATTATTTCTTGATCCTTCTTGAAGGAAATTTCTTTTCCTAAAACGATTGAGCGCTTTTTATAGAGATAGAGGAGTTCATCGGCTTCTGTTTCATAGAAACATTTCCAGATTTCAGCAATCAATTCATTGCGAGTAATGGGAGTATGTTGAGAAAATAAGCTTCCAGCTTTAGTTTGTAGATTCTTGGGAAATTCAGCGATAGAAAAGTTAATCCCGACTCCAATGATAACATCTGTAACGAGTCCAGTTTCGACGGAGGTAATGGCTTCTGTTAGAATACCAGCAATTTTTTTCTGGTTCAGATAAATATCATTGACCCACTTGATATCCACGTCGATTAAACTAAGGTTTTTGATAGCCTTGTAGATAGCTCCAGCTGTTAGAAGTGTATAGGCAGGAAGATTCTGATAAGGGAGATTGGGCTGTAGGTGAAGGGACATGTAAATCCCCCCCTTATCTGGAGAATAATAGGGACGTTGAAAACGACCGCGTCCCATAGTTTGGCTAGTGGAAAGGTAGAGTTTATCCCCTTTAGCACCAGCTTCCATAGCCTCTTTAGCATCGGTTTGGGTAGATTTTGTTGAGGGTTTAAACTGGACAGTAATGGGACTATTCGCTTCGATTTCCTGAGGCAAGATAAGGTCTCCGTCCAGAAGTTTATACCCACGATTTTTAATACTGTCAATCTCCAGCCCCTCTTGTTGGAGACGTTGGATCGCCTTCCATACGGAAGTTCGGGATAAGTTCAATCTTTCAGCTATTTTTTCTCCGCTTAGATAATCAGTCTCAGTAGCTAGTATTTTATAGACTTCTTGGTAGGATTTCATGCTAGCCCCTTTCTGGAACAATTAGATTTATTGTACCATATTTTTAAAAAGGGAGGGCGTTTTTTAGAGTAATCTTAGCCAACCATAAAATTTTACCTAGTTTTAGTTAGGAGTATAGAGGCAAAGAGGTTTTCAAATCTCTTGAAAAATGGTAAAATGTTTTAATAACTTATTTATCTGAATGTGATATTCAGAAGGAAAGGATCTGTTGTGAAATCAATAGGTGTCATCGAAAAGTTAAAAAGTTTATCGAAACAAGAAGGACTTCTTTTAGGAGTTATTCTGAGTATTTTTCTCCCTTTTTATCTTTTTGTTATTATTTTTATCTCTTACTTACTTTGGTTAGTATATACCGGGGAGATGAAGGGGATCTTGAAACGTCTGTCTCAACACCCTGTCTTGCTCTTTTTTATTGCCTATAGCACTGCAATTTCTCTTCTGGCACAAAATGTGATGGGAGTAGTTTCTTCGGTGGCCATGTTTCTGTTTGCCATCTTCTTTTACTATTATCAATCTCAATTGACTCCTAAATTTTTCAGGTTGACGATTGAAGGAATATTAGCCTTAAGTGTCTTTGCAGCAGCCTTTGCAGCCTTGGAACATTTCCAAATTGTAAAGAAATTTGATTATACCTTCCTCTCACCACGAATGCAGGTTTGGCATCAGAATCGAGCGGAGGTTGCCTTCTTTAATCCCAATTACTATGGAATTATCTGTTGTTTCTGTATCATGATTGGTTTTTATCTGATTAGCACAACGAAGTTAAGGTGGTTACGAATCTTTTCTATGATTGCCATCTTTGCTAATTTATTTGGTTTAAACTTTACGCAGAATCGTACAGCTTTTCCAGCCATTATCTTTGGAGCGATTATTTATCTCTTTACAACTATTAAGAACTGGCGTGCTTTCTGGCTTAGTGTTGGAGTTTTTGGGGTTGGTTTAGCTTTTCTATTTTCAAGTGATTTGGGTGTTCGAATGGGAACCTTAGATTCATCTATGGAAGAGCGTGTTTCTATCTGGAATGCTGGAATGGCCTTGTTTAAGCAAAATCCATTCTGGGGTGAAGGACCGCTAACCTACATGCACTCTTTCCCTCGTATTGGAGCACCTTATCATGAACATGCTCATAGTATTTACATAGATACGATTTTGAGTTATGGAGTTGTTGGTACTGTTCTCTTGGGGATTGCTTCTGCCACTCCAGTACGAATGTTGATTGATATGAGTCAAGTACCGAGTAAGCGTCCTATCCTTGGACTTTACCTCTCTTTCTTGACAGTAGTAGCTGTGCACGGAATTTTCGATTTGGCTCTCTTTTGGATTCAATCATCCTTTATTTTCCTTTTAGTGATGTGTAGTTTACCACTAAAACATAGTATGATTGATGAATTTGTTGATTAAGAAAAAGATAGTAGAAACTAACATTTTCTACTATCTTTTTTTTCAATTATGTGACTTTCAGTCCGTCTCGCTCCGTTAGGTGCGAGACAAAAAACTCTAAGCAGGCAGAGCCTGCTAACTCATGACAGAAAAAGAAGTTTAGTCTATAATGAAGCTGAACAATACAAATCCGTGGTGTTTAATAGGGCTTTTCCTAGCCTGTACAAAAAACTGGATGAACAAGAGTCATGAGATAACTCGAATATGCCTTGAGCATGAAAATATCTTACTAGTAGCCTCTTGTTCTATTGTTCAAATAGTTAACAGGAGGTTTTTATAATGAAAGTCATGATTGAAACGTGTTGTGGTATTGATGTCCACCAAAAGTCTATCGTTTGTTGTATTCTAGATGGTCCACTAGATACCAATAAGCCAAAGAAAATTCAGAAGAAATTTGGGACAACTACTGTAGCTCTTCAAAATGCCTTAGCTTGGATGGTAGAAAATCATGTCACACATGTCTTTTTTGAAAGTACTGGGCAATATTGGCTCCCTCTCTTTAATATCTTTTCAGATTCTGATCTCGTCTTAGTACTTGCCAATCCTCAACATATCAAGAATGTACCTGGTCGTAAGACAGACGTGAAGGACGCTGAATGGATCGCTCAACTCGGCCGTTGCGGACTGATTGAACCTTCCTATCTCCCCGCCCCTGAAGTGGTACAGCTTCGTTTACTGACACGTCGCATGCGTTCTTATAAGCAACGTCAAACTCAAGTTAAAAATGAAATTCACAATCTCTTACAACGAGCCAATATCAAGCTAACCAGTTATCTTTCTGATATTTTTTCTAAGACGGGGCAAGCACTTTTAAAATTATTCATTAACGGAGAAACAATTAATGTAGAATCTGTTATCCCTTGTATCCAAAAGCGAGTGAAAGCAAGTCCAGAAGAACTCGTTGAAGCGATGGAAGGAAAGTTGTCACTAGAAGACCGCTTCCTCTTAGAGCAGAGCTTAGAGGAATGTCAGATGTATCAGGAACTCATTGAAAAATTGACCGATGAGATTCAACACTACATCGAAAAGGAGTTCCCCTGAGGAAAATAGGATACTTCAAACCATTCCTGGTGTGAATGAAAACTGTGCTGGCACTATTCTAGCTGAGATTGGACCAACTGTTACAGCTTTTCCATCCGATGCACACTTAGCATCATGGGCTGGGCTCTGTCCAGAGTCTTATGAAAGTGCTGGCATTAAAAAATCCTCACACATCACGCAAGGGAATCGCTATATCAAGCAGGCTTTAACCATGTCGGGATTAATTGCAGCACATTCTAAGGATCCAGCTTTTTCTTCTTTTTACAATCGAATTTCCCAAAGAGGAAGCAAGATGAAGGCGATTATTGCTTGTGCTCATAAGATTCTCAGAATCATTTACAAACTACTCTCCACCAAGCAAACTTATCAAAAAGAAAAGGCGCTAGGACTGAGGAAACAGTTCTAACACCCAAACTAAAAAATTTTCAATTACAGTATAGCACAGGAAGTGATTTTTTGCGCTTTTTTACTGTTTTTTTCAAATAAAAAGTCCAAAGAGAAGGCTAACGATATTAATGATCGTCGCACTCAAGAATAGGACCTTAATAATCCCTACAGGGTCATTACACCCAGCAACAAAATATAGAAATGCAGTAAATGGAAGCATAAGCCAAGGGAAGAATTTAATGTACCCTAGACTCACCTCATTCGTGATTAATAGACCATGGTACCGGTCGACAGCTTGATTGCTTCTTTGTTTTTTGATTTCTTTGGTTTTCCAGAACCATGCATGGGTTGATGAGATTCTTTCTTTTTCAGTAAAAACTTTAACATTCTGTTTCCGTTCAAAAACTTGGATAAATGTATTTCTACTATACCACAATCCTAGTGATGCGGTATCTAACAAACTCTCTTTATATAAATAATGTCATATTCAGGTCATATAACGAGCGTATAATGAAAATTACCATTTGAAAAAGGAGCAAAAAGATGAAAATTGCATGGAATGAAATTAAATACCAACCTAAAAAATTTATATTAATTGAGGTCCTGATTGTGATTATGATGTTCATGGTCATTTTCCTATCGGGCCTAACAAACGGATTAGGGCGCATTATTATGGCGCAAATTGATACGTTTGGGGACGTTCATTATATTCTTTCAAAGGATTCAGAAGGAGTGATTCCTTACTCAACCCTTACAAGCGAGGAATTAACGGAGATTGAAGAACTTCATTTAGAAAACGAAACGGGACTTGTGATTCAACGTTCTACGTTTATGAAAGAGGACGAGGAAGGTTCGCAAGATGTGACATTCTTTGCGATGGATACGTACAAGAACTTAACGATTAAGACAGAAGATGGGTATGCCGCAGCTGACTTATCTGAAAACGAAGTGATTTTAGATGAATCGTATAAAGCAAAAGGCATTCATGTTGGCGACACGATTAAAGACAAGTCTTCGGAAGTAATGCTTAAAGTAGTGGCCTTTGCCAAAGACGCAAAATACGGACATAGCTCAGTGGCCTTCATCAGCTCGAAAACACTCGAAGAAATGCGTCAAAAGAAAAATCCAAACTACACTTGGCAACCACAAGCCATCATCACAAGCCAAGCGGTAACAGCCGACTTCTTATCCGAACAGTTGATGGTCTCAAACAAACAACAAATCATTAATAAAATCCCAGGATACACTGCGACGAATATGATTTTAAAAACAATGACTTGGGTATTATTAATCGCATCAGCCGCAATTCTAGGAGTATTCTTCTACATCTTAGCCTTGCAAAAATTAAAACAATTTGGTGTGTTAAAAGCCATCGGAATGTCTATGGGACAAATTACAAGAATCCAATTATCGCAAGTCGGAATTCTTTCCGTTATCGGGATTGGAATCGGACTAGGGCTTACCTTAGCGTTGACGCCATTCTTACCAGTAAGCATGCCATTTTATATGCGAGCAGAAGATAATGCCGTGATTTCTGCAAGTTTTATCGTCATCTCGATTATTTGTGGCGCGTTATCTCTATTAAAAATTAAGAAAGTGGATCCAATCGAAGTGATTGGTGGAAATGGTGAATAAGATGTCAGTGATTGAATTACAACAGATTAAAAAATCATACGCAGACGGCAATCAAATGCACGATGTGATTAAAGACTTAAGTTTAACCGTTGAACCGCAAGAATTTGTGGCTATTTTAGGTCCTTCCGGTTCAGGGAAATCAACGCTTCTTTCTATCGCAGGATTACTCTTATCTGCAGATAGTGGTGAGATTATTATCGGCGGACAAAACTTAACAAATGTAAAACAAAGTGAATGGACGAAGAAAAGATTGGAGTTGCTTGGGTTTATTTTCCAAGACCATCAATTACTTCCATATATGACAATTGGGGACCAATTAGAAGTGGTCGCTAAACTAAAAGGAGAAAAAGACGCTGCGAAACGCAAAGCAGAAGTCAAAGGCTTATTAGCAGAACTAGGCATTGAAGATTGCTACGGACAATACCCAAATCAAATGTCTGGTGGACAAAAACAACGTGCTGCGATTGCGCGTGCGTTTATCGGAAACCCACAACTCATTTTAGCGGATGAGCCAACTGCCAGCCTGGACCCAGAACGTGGTCAAGAGATTGCGCAATTGATTCAACGCGAAGTGAAATCCAAACATAAGAGTGCCATTATGGTAACGCATGACCGCTCTGTGCTTGAATATGTAGATACCGTTTATGAGATGAAGAAAGGGAAGTTAGTTCGTCTGTAGGCAGTTGTGCTATAATATTCTAGAAAGAAGGTGGAGCTATGTTTAGAATATTAGTTGCTGAAGACGATCATGCGATTCGCACCTTAATTACAACCAAGTTAAAACAAGAAAATTATACGATTTATACAGCCGAAAATGGGGAAGAAGCCCTGTCCGTCATGGAGAAGCATCAAGTGGATTTATTAATTTCCGACATTATGATGCCAGTGATGGACGGGTATTCCCTAGTAAAGGCGCTGCGAGAAACGAAACATACCTTGCCGATTTTAATGATTACGGCAAAGTCTCAGCTGGAGTCTCTGGAAGAAGCTTTTACACTCGGAGTCGATGATTATATGGTGAAACCTATTCGCTTAGAAGAGTTGGCTTTACGTGTTCGAGCGCTACTGAGAAGAGCGCAGTTGGAAACCGAGAAAGTCTTACGTTTTCCACATACGAAACTCGACTACAACGCGTTAACCTTAACGGATTTAGAGACGGATACGGTTTATCAAATTCCGAAAAAAGAGTTTTATGTGCTTTATAAATTGCTCAGCAATCCAGAGAAGATTTTCACGCGTCTGGACTTGCTGGATGATATTTGGGGGATGGAAGAAGACCTCGATGAGCGATTGGTGGATGCGTGCATTAAACGGGTTCGCCAGAAGTTTAAAGACAATCCGGACTTTGATATTGTGACGATTAGAGGATTAGGGTATAAGGGGACGGTTAAAAATGGATAAACAAAAAGAATTACAGTTCCCGCTAAGAAACTACTTTGTATTTATGTTTTGTAGTGTTTTAGTGACGACGAGTATCATTGCCCTCATGACCGTATTCGTGTTGAAACATTGGCTTCATGTAGAAGTGAGTTTTCAATCGTGGCTACTAATTTTTAGTTTTGTCATTATCGTTGTAGGAAGTCTTGCGATGTGGTACGGTTCGGTGCATTTAACACGGCCAATTTCGGAGTTAAATGAATCGGTAAAGGCGATTTCTAGAGGAGATTTCAACCGTAAGATTCCGCGTAAACCTTATCCTAACGATACTGCAAAATATCATAACGAGTTGGACCAGCTTTCTCAGCATGTGAATCAGATGGCGGAGGACTTGAAGCGGACGGATGAACATCGCTCGGCATTTATCGCCAATCTGTCGCATGAATTGAAGACGCCGATTGCTTCCCTTGTTGGGGTAAGTGATTTGTTGGCCGATGAGAAATTAGATGAAACAACTCGTAAAGAATTGACGACTATCTTGCAGTCGGAGAGTTTGCGATTAAGTCGCCTGTGCGATGGGATTGTGACACTCACGAAGATGGAGCGCGATTTTGAACCGAAGAAAAAATCGGTTCATCTGGATGAACAAATTCGGCATGCCGTGATTTTGATTACGGAGAAGTGGAAGCAAAAAGAAATTGACTTGACGTTTACGAGTCAGCTCGTTCATTGTGTGACGGATCCAGATTTAAGCATGCAAGTGTGGACGAATCTGCTTGATAATGCGGTGAAGTACTCTGGAGATAGCGTGCATTTAACGATTGATATTCAAGAAGTAGATGATACGGTTAGAGTCACGATTGCCGATAACGGAATCGGAATGAGTGAGGAAGACCAACGACATATTTTTGAGCAATTTTACCAAGTAGAAGGTTCTCATGTGCAAGAAGGGAATGGCCTAGGCCTTGCGATTGTTAAAACGATTGTAGAACGCCTCGGCGGAACCATCACAGTAGAGAGTGAACTCGGAAAAGGTAGTGTGTTCCAAGTGGTGCTACCAAAGTAAAAATTAGCTGTTTGTTTTAGGAAAAGTTGACAGTCTTCTGATAAACGCTATAATCATATTGAAGAATATTCATTGAGGGCAGAAATGTTCCTGACGCACCTCTTAGGAGGTACCTGAGATGACGAGGTTACTGAACGTCCAATGAATATAAGTAAAGAGCCTGAGAACTATTTTGTCCCAGACTCTTCACGAATATAAAAATTTGAGAACGAGTAAAGCATGATATAGCACTAGATAAATTAAGTGTGAAAGAATATGAGGATCCCTTTAGGGATAGTGGTAAGTAATACTCACGCCTCTTTAAGAGGCAAGTGACGAGTCAAGAGCAATGAAGCTTGAACAACGTGAAAGCCAGCGTCTTTAGGCGCTGGCTGGTAATTTGGGCTTATAGCCCTAGTGCAAACCACCCGTTTGACGGGTGGTTATGATTCAATTATTGAATAGCTTGAACCAAGTCTTCAGCTTGTTGTTTTAGGGAAGAAGCAACACTGTCTTCAAGGACTAATTTGCCATCTGCCCAAGCAGAATCGTTGACACGAGCTGCAGTGAATTCACCAACAACTTGTGTACGGATGAATGGCAAGAGGTCTTTGTAGATTGCAAAGAGTTGGTCATGACCAGCATTGGCTACAGATGATACTGTTACAATCTTATCTTGAAGAGCAGATGCTCCGCGTGTATCAGACAAGTCAATTGCGCGTGAAAGCCAGTCAAGCAAGTTTTTCACTGTACCAGGAATCGAGAAGTTGTAGACTGGAGAGAAGATCCAGATAGCATCAGCAGCAAGAACTGCTTCACGAGCTGCTGTTACAGCTGGAAGTGTAGGAACTTCAAGGTCTTGACTAAATAAAGGAATTGTAGAGTAGTCAAGGTAGCTGACTTCAACATTTTCAGCAAGAGCTTTTTCAGCTTCTAGAGCCATTTGGTGGTTGAAAGAACCTTTGCGAAGTGAACCAACGATAAATAATACTTTTTTAGACATAGGGAGTCTCCTTTAGATTTTAATCAGAGTTGTCTCTGTTGTTATAAACAATGTTACAACAAAAGGAAATCATTTGCAAGAAATCTGCTCAGAAAATAAAAATCTATGATAGTCAAGATTATTTTTAGGAGTAGAGATTATGAAAAGACTGTGAAATCAATGATTCAAGCTTCATATACTCCTGTCATAAGAGAAGTTCCTTGCTAAATCCTCCCCTTTATTCACTTGTAATTCACTAGGATAGATGGTAAAATAGACGAGTGAAAATGAGACAGAAAAAAGAAAAAAATTCCTTATTATTTCAGTACAGCATTGGCTTGACCCTGCTGGCTCTAGTTGTGACTTCTTCCTTTCTCTATTTGGTGTGGCTTAGCATGAAGCCTTATCAGACAGCAAAGGTAGAAGGGGAAAAACTGGCTAAGCAGTATGCGAATCTAGAAACGGTCAGTCAGGTTGATATCTTTAATGGCTTAGAAAGCTATTATAGTGTTCTTGGTCAAGATAAGAATCAGAAACCAGTTGCTGTTTTAATAGAGAAAAGTAATAACAATATTTACGTATATCAACTAGAAAATGGTACTTCACAAGAAAAAGCAGAAGCAGTTGTTAGAGAAAAAGGAGCAACTGAAATTGATACGGTTACCTTTGGACGCTATGCTGAAAAACCTGTCTGGGAAATCAAGTCTGGAGGAGACTATTATCTAGTAGATTTTGAATCTGGTGCCCTAATCGAAAAGGAGAAGCTATGAAATTATCTAAACGTGTCTTAGAAATGGAAGAAAGTGTCACTCTGGCTAGTGATGCAAGAGCTAAGAAATTAAAGGCTGAAGGAAAAGATGTTCTTTTCTTAACTTTAGGTCAGCCTGATTTTCATACTCCTGAGAGTATTCAGGATACTGCAGTTGAGGCTATTCGAGATGGACGTGCTTCTTTCTATACGGTAGCTTCAGGTTTGCCTGAATTAAAAGCAGCGGTCAATACCTATTTTGAACGTTATTATGGTTATTCTGTGGCGGCAAATGAAGTCACCTTTGCTACAGGTGCTAAGTTTTCCCTTTATACTTTCTTTATGGCTGTGGTTAATCCTGGAGATGAGGTTATCATTCCAACCCCTTACTGGGTCAGCTATGGTGACCAAGTTAAAATGGCTGGTGGTGTTCCAGTCTTTGTCCAAGCCAAAGAAGACAATCACTTTAAAGTAACAGTGGAGCAATTAGAAGCAGCTCGCACAGATAAGACCAAAGTCTTGGTACTAAACTCACCATCTAATCCGACTGGGATGATCTATTCTCGTGAGGAACTCTTGGCCATTGGAAATTGGGCTGTTGAACATGACATTCTCATCCTAGCAGATGATATTTATGGTCGTTTGGTCTATAATGGGAATGAGTTCGTCCCAATCTCAAGTCTGTCAGAAGCTATTCGTAAGCAAACCATTGTTATTAATGGGGTTTCAAAAGCCTATGCCATGACTGGTTGGCGTGTAGGTTATGCAGTTGGTGATCCAGAAATCATCGCTGCCATGAGTAAACTAACAGGTCAAACGACTTCTAACCTGACTGCGGTATCTCAATACGCAACAATCGAGGCACTAACTGGACCGCAAGATTCTGTGGAAGTTATGCGTCAAGCATTTGAAGAACGTTTGAATACCATCTATCCACTCTTGTGTGAAGTCCCTGGTTTTGAAGTTGTCAAACCACAAGGAGCTTTTTATCTCTTTCCAAATGTCAAAAAAGCTATGGAGATGAAAGGTTATAGCGATGTAACAGCATTTACAACGGCTATTCTTGAAAAAGTTGGTCTGGCCTTGATTACAGGAGCCGGATTTGGAGCACCAGAAAATGTTCGTCTCAGCTACGCAACAGACTTGGAAACTCTTAAAGAAGCCATTCGTCGTTTGCACCAATTTATGGAAAAATAAGAAGTTAAACCTCCGTCCTTTTGGCGGAGGTTTTTGTAGCTAAAAACTTATGAATTTCTGTTAAACTAGCTAGCTATCAGGCATTATTTGTGGTACAATAATGAGTGATAATGTCTTTGGACAAGTTAAACGAAAAAGGAAGATAAATGATGACAAAACGTGTAACAATTATCGAAGTAAAAGACTACGTTGGTCAAGAAGTGACCATCGGAGCCTGGGTTGCCAACAAATCAGGAAAAGGGAAAATTGCCTTCTTACAATTGCGTGATGGAACAGCCTTTTTCCAAGGTGTCGCTTTTAAACCAAACTTTATCGAAAAATTCGGTGAAGAAGTAGGTCTAGAAAAATTTGACACCATCAAACGCCTAAGCCAAGAAACTTCTGTTTTCGTGACAGGGATTGTTAAAGAAGACGAACGTTCTAAATTTGGTTACGAGTTGGATATTACAGACATCGAAGTTATCGGTGAATCTCAAGATTACCCAATCACTCCAAAAGAGCACGGAACAGACTTCTTGATGGATAACCGTCACTTGTGGCTGCGTTCACGCAAACAAGTAGCTGTCATGCAAATCCGTAATGCTATCATCTATGCAACTTATGAGTTCTTTGATAAGAATGGCTTCATGAAATTTGATAGCCCAATTCTTTCAGGAAATGCTGCAGAAGATTCTACAGAACTGTTTGAAACAGACTACTTTGGAACACCAGCCTACTTGAGCCAATCTGGTCAGCTTTACCTTGAAGCAGGTGCTATGGCTCTTGGTCGTGTCTTCGACTTTGGTCCAGTATTCCGTGCTGAAAAATCAAAAACTCGCCGTCACTTGACTGAGTTCTGGATGATGGATGCAGAGTATTCATACTTGACACATGATGAGTCACTTGACTTGCAAGAAGCTTATGTTAAAGCTTTGCTTCAAGGTGTTCTTGACCGTGCTCCTCAAGCCTTGGAAACATTGGAGCGTGATACGGAGCTTTTGAAACGCTATATTGCTGAGCCGTTCAAACGCATCACTTACGATCA
Source organism: Streptococcus infantis (assembly GCF_047465525.1). Taxonomy (GTDB): domain Bacteria; phylum Bacillota; class Bacilli; order Lactobacillales; family Streptococcaceae; genus Streptococcus; species Streptococcus infantis_R. The sequence continues at coordinate 39,362 of NZ_JASGZS010000016.1, forward strand.
AGCCATTGACCTTTTGCAAGAGCATGAAAATGATGAAGATGCAGACTACGAACATCTCGAGCATGGTGATGACTTTGGTTCACCACACGAAACATGGATTTCAAACCACTTTGGTGTACCAACCTTCGTGATTAACTACCCAGCAGACATCAAGGCCTTCTACATGAAACCAGTTCCTGGTAATCCAGACCGCGTACTTTGTGCAGACTTGCTCGCACCAGAAGGTTACGGAGAAATCATCGGTGGTTCAATGCGTGAGGAAGACTACGATGCCCTTGTAGCGAAGATGGAATCACTCGGTATGGATCGTACTGAGTATGAATTCTACCTTGATCTTCGTAAATACGGTACAGTCCCACATGGTGGATTTGGTATCGGTATCGAGCGTATGGTAACCTTCGCAGCTGGTACAAAACACATCCGTGAAGCCATTCCATTCCCACGTATGTTGCACCGTATTAAACCTTAATAACTATAAACGCCGTCTGGCGTTTTTATACACTTCGAAAATCAAATTCAAACTACGTCAGCTTCACCTTGCCGTACTCAAGTACAGCCTGCGGCTAGCTTCCTAGTTTGCTCTTTGATTTTCATTGAGTATTACTTTAAATGAAAGAGGTGGAGAAAATGTAGGCAACTCTAAGTAAGTCTTTTAGAAAAACTCATATTATATATTGAAAGAGAGAAAACGATGTTTAAAAGAACTTACAAACGCAATATTCCACTCCTAGCAGGTCTGGAATTCACTTCTTATTTTGGGATTACCAGTTTTTGGATTTTATTTTTCATCCAAAATGGTCTATCCTTGCTTCAAATCGGTCTATTAGAGAGTATTTTTCATGGGACAAGTCTCTTGTGTGAAATCCCATCTGGTATGTTGGCCGATCGATTTAGCTACAAAACCAATCTCTATTTGGCTCGCTTGGCCAGTATTGTATCCTCTATCTTGATTTTGTTTGGTCATGGGAATTTTTGGATTTATGCTTTTGCTATGATGGTCAACGCTTGGTCTTATAATTTTGACTCGGGAACCAGCACCGCTTTCTTATATGATTCTGCGGTAGAAGCAGGTCAAAAGGACCGCTATCTTCAGATTTCTAGTTTTTTGTCTGGTGTGGCAGAAGTCACCCGAACCCTAGGTACAGTTGTGGCAGGCTTCTTCATTCACGGAGCATTGGCTTGGACCTATCTGATTGCTATTGGATTTTCATTTCTTTCTATCATTTTGATTTATTTTATGAAAGAACCAATGGCTAAGAGAGAGAAAAACGAAGCCTTAACCTTTAAAACGATTGTCCTGCAAGTTCGAAAAGAATGGCAGGAAAAACCAGTACTCTTTTACTGGATGCTGACTTATCAGCTAGTCGGAACACTCATGTGTATGTTTTACTTTTACTATCAGCAGAAAGTAAGTGACTTAGCAGGATGGCAGGTATCGCTGGTCATGCTAATTGGTAGTGGCTTAAATCTTATAGCAGTTTATGTAGCTAGTCAAATTGGTAAAAAATGGAATAGCAATCGAGTTTTTCCGACTCTTGTTGCACTAACGGGCTTGACCTTGTTGTTGGTGTTTTCAGGAACTCCCTTTGCTCTTCTTCTCGTATATCTTTTGACCGATACACTCTATGCAGTTTATCAGCCGATCTATTTCAATGACTTACAAGGTTATTTACCTTCTAGTGTAAGAGCAACTATGCTTAGTATCAATTCTATGCTCTTTAGTCTTTCCATGATTGTCATATTTCCACTGACAGGTTGGTTGATCGATCGTTGGGGTCTTGTAGCGGTCTTTTTAGTTCTAGGACTTATCTTGCTTTTAACCTACCCTATCCTAATAATCGGTCTAAAAAGGATGGGCAAGGTATTGAACCAGGACTTAAAAACTGAGTAAAGCACGAAAACCTAATTGCCCAAAGGATCATCCTGTGGTACAATAGCAAGAGGAAAAGGAGAAGAGTATGATCGATGTAGAAGAAATTCTAAGTAAGATGAATCCCAATCAAAAGATCAACTATGACCGTGTCATGCAAAAGATGGTTCAAGTTTGGGAAAAAAATGAAGAAAGACCAACCATTCTCATGCACGTCTGTTGTGCTCCTTGTAGCACCTACACTCTAGAGTATTTGACCAAGTATGCGGATGTGACTATTTATTTTGCTAATTCAAATATCCATCCTAAAGCTGAGTATCACAAGCGTGCCTATGTGACAAAAAAGTTTGTCAGTGATTTCAATGAACGAACTGGCAACAAGGTTCAGTATCTAGAAGCACCCTATGAACCCAACGAATACCGTCAGCTGGTCAGAGGTTTGGAAGAAGAACCTGAAGGTGGCGATCGTTGCAAGGTTTGTTTTGACTATCGTTTGGACAAGACAGCGCAAGTGGCTATGGACTTAGGCTTTGACTACTTTGGCTCAGCCCTAACCATCAGTCCTCATAAAAATTCGCAAACCATCAATAGTATCGGAATTGATGTGCAGAAAATCTACACCACTCATTATCTTCCAAGCGACTTTAAGAAAAATCAAGGCTACAAACGCTCTGTAGAAATGTGTGAAGAGTACGACATTTATCGCCAATGTTATTGTGGCTGTGTCTATGCCGCTCAAGCACAGAATATTGACTTAGTACAGGTCAAGAAGGATGCAACAGCCTTTATGGTAGATAAGGATATCGAAAAAGACTATTCGCATATCAAGTTCACTGTTACAAAATTAGATATTTAGACGAAAACCTGCCCAATGTGGCAGGTTTTTTACTAGGGAAAAGTGATAGCCAGAAATTGATGGACCAATCTTTGAATTCCTAGCCCATGACTCGCGAGCCTTCAATAAACTAGTTGAGACTTAAGATTTGTGGATAAACATGAAGTTTAGGTTAAAAGTATTTTTTGGAGTCTAGAGAAGTCCAATAAATAGTTCAATACTGCAGTAAAATTATTCCTTTTTGCATTTATACAACTTATTTTACACTACCTTTATTCTTGTGATATAATGTCAAATTATAGAGTGGAGGTCATTTAGAATGATTGATAAAGTAATTGAACAATATAAAAGTCATGATAATCTTGATATTCGAGTAGAATTGCATAAGAGGTATTCTAAAAATAAATTGGGATTTAACAATTGGATTTTTTCTAACTATCAAATCACTGGTGAGTTAAAGATTCTAGAATTGGGATGTGGTACAGGAGAACTGTGGAAAAGCAATCTTGATTCTATAGACAAGATGAAGCAATTGATTATAACGGATTTTTCTAATGACATGGTAGAAACTACGAAGTCAGTGATTGGAAATAGAGATAATGTCAACTATGAAAGAATGGATATCCAAAATATTTCTTTTAAAAATGAAACTTTTGATATTGTTATTGCTAATATGCTTCTACATCATGTAAATGACATTGATAAAGCTATCTCTGAAGTGAATAGAGTATTAAAAAAAGGAGGAATTTTTTATTGTGCTACATTTGGTGAAAATGGAGTTGTAGATTATTTGGCAAGCTTATTTAAAGATGTGGTTAATCAAAATTTGGAAAATAAAACTTTTACTTTACAAAATGGGAAAGCTTTTTTAAATAGGTATTTTGACACTGTGGAAAAATTAATTTATGATGATGAGCTACAGGTGACAAGTATAGACGATCTAGTTCAATATATTCAATCCTTGAAAGGAATTTCCGAAATAGGTTCACTAGAAGATGAAATAATTCGTAATAGATTGGAAAGTGAGTTTAATAATGGTATGTTGATTATTCCTAAAGAATATGGTATGTTTATCGCTCGAAAAGAAAGTTAAGGGAACGAAATTGTGAAAAATTACGGAGAAGCTTTTAGATATTTTAGAAAATTAAACGGATATTCTTTAGAGTATGCTGCAGCTGATTCTATATCTAAATCTCAACTTTCTAGATTTGAAAGGGGAGAAAATGAAATTTCTCTTTCAACGTTTTTTGAATTATTATCAAATATCAATGTTTCGATCGAGAATTTTTGTAATTATCTAGAACATTATAAAAGATCGGAGCTTGATGATTTTTTGGTTAATTTATCTCCAAATTTTTATAGTTTGAATACTAAAGGATTGGAGGAAATAAAAAATGAGCAACAAAAACTTTTTGAGAAGAGTGGAGAAAAAACTTATAGAATAAATACAATTATGGTTCAGGGACTATTAAATCAGATAGATTGTAATTATGTAGTTAGTAGAGATGATCTAAATTTAGTATATGACTATTTATTCCAGAAGGAACGATGGGAGTCCTATGAGATAGCGCTGATTGGTAATTTATATCATCTTTTTGAAACAGATTATATCTACAGGGTCGGAAAAGAAATACTAGAGCGTACACATTATTACGAAAAAATCGGTAAGAATAGAAATTTAGTTGTGTCAGCTTGTTTAAATTTTTGGTTCTGTTGCCTTGAAAATTCACATCTAATATATGCAGACTACTTTGAAATGAAATTAAAAAAATTATTAAAAGATGACACAAAAGTTTTTGAGAAATCTACCTTCAAATTTATAGAAGGATATAAAATATACCTGATAGAATCTAAAGAATCTGGAATTAAACAAATGCAAGATGTTATTAAATACTTTGAGTTTATTGAATCTAAAAATATTGCTTTATATTTTCAAAAACGATTAAATGAGCTGGTAGATTAAATAGCATTTTCTCTGTTAAGGTATCCTTTTAAAATGTTGTACTAAAAGATTGATGTTATATAGAAATACAAAAACTAAATAATTTGATACGAAGGTGATCTGAATTCTTTTATAGCAATCATCTTCGTATTTTTGTATTAAACGATATAAGTTTGTTGTAAACTTACAAGGAACAAAGAAATTAAAAAAATATTAGTATATCTATTTGTTTTGTATATTTCGCGAATTCTATCATAATGGATTTATTCCTTTTTGTGTTTATACAACTTATTTTACACTACCAAAAAAACGAGGTCAGGATTTTAATCCTGACCTCTGACAACTTTACCGATTCTTTAGTTCTACGTAGCGTTTGTACCAAATGTTGACATAGGCTTCTGAGAAAGGACCTCGCTCATTGTTAATCCAATCAACAAGAATCTTAACATGCTCTTTCAGAATATAGTCTAGATCAGAAGAATACTTCATTTTTCGCTTGTGTCGTTCATACTCCTCAACGTCCAAGAGGCGTTTTTCACCATCTGTAAACACTTTAACATCCAAATCATAGTCAATGTATTTTAAAGCTTCTTCATCCAGATAGTAAGGACTTGCCATATTGCAGTAGTAGGAGATACCATTTTCACGAATCATAGCGATAATATTAAACCAATATTTCTTGTGAAAGTAAACAATAGCCGGTTCTCGAGTCACCCAACGACGACCGTCACTTTCGGTAACAAGTGTGTGGTCGTTGACGCCGATAATAGCGTTCTCTGTTGTTTTTAGTACCATGGTGTCTCGCCAAGTACGGTGGAGACTCCCATCATGCTTATAACTTTGAATTGTAATAAAGTCGCCTTCTTTTGGAAGTTTCATAACTAACCAACTTTCTACAATTTATAAGTTTATCGTTTACTATTGTATCACATTTTTGTTTAAAGTTCTTAGTTTTTTCATGAAAAAATTAAAGATATTCTCTGAGGGTAATTTCTCAAAGTAACTTCCACTTTCCTGACCAAAGTGGAAATTAGTCTAAAACGGATTTTTATGGTGGAATTAAGTGTGAGACGTTTGTGGTAGAAATGAGGCCTACTATGACCAAACATAAA
>NZ_JASGZS010000017.1:0-44408 GCF_047465525.1 Streptococcus infantis
GACATTTTCATGATCCATTTTATTCTATAATCATTGACCAAAATATAATTTTTGGTCAAAATTTGGTCAAAATTTGGTCAAAAAAACAAAAAATACTAATTTATTTTTAAAAATGAATTTGTGATGACTGCCTTTAAATAAACACTTTGCATATTCTTTGTCTTTCTTTACATTAGTAAAAATGCCCCCTGCAGGAATCGAACCTGCAACTACTCCTTAGGAGGGAGTTGTTATATCCATTGAACTAAGGGAGCTAGAGAAAAACTCTGCCGAATAAGCAGAGTTTTTTGGTCGAATTAACGACGGATTTCTTTAATACGAGCTGCTTTACCTTGAAGAGCACGCAAGTAGTACAATTTCGCACGACGTACTTTACCGTAACGAACAACTTCGATCTTTTCAACACGTGGAGTGTGGATTGGGAAGATACGTTCAACACCTACACCGTTAGAGATTTTACGAACTGTGTAGTTTTCTGAGATGCCAGCACCTTTACGTGCAATAACAACACCTTCAAAAATCTGGATACGTTCACGGTTACCTTCGACAACTTTCGCGTGTACACGAACAGTGTCACCAGGACGGAATGATGGGATATCAGTACGAAGTTGACCTTCTGTCAAGCTTTGGATTAATGGATTCATTTTATTCTCCTATCTTTGTCAATCTTGAGGAAGCTTCCTCAGCGGATAAACTGTATTTTTGTGCGTCCATTACACACAAGATACAGTTTACCAAATTTCTTAAAAAAAGTAAAGAAATTTACAGTAAAATTCCTAAAAAAATAGCAAGCAAACCACCTAAGTAGGTCAAGAGAAAATAACTGTAAAAGACCTTCTTATCAGCCAAGAGTTTTTGGAGTTCATCATTCAAGGTTGAAAAAGTGGTTAGACCTCCACAAAATCCTGTGGCAAGGATAAGATAGACTTCTTTAGACTCCACATGATTGTAAAATAAACCGATCAAAAAACAGCCCAGTAGATTAGCTATGAGAGTTCCTAGAGGCAGTACTGAACCCTGATTATAACGTGAAAAGAAATAACGCACAAGGGCACCTAGTCCACAAGCAAGCGCTAGATATAATACTACCATTTCTTCCTCCCTAAACAATAAGCCAATAAAAGTCCTCCACCAATGCTCAGAACTAGATAGATTACTAGACTTAGGTAAGAACCTGTATCCAGCAATTTCACGCCATCTAACATGAGGCTTGAAAAAGTCGTTAATCCTCCACAGAAGCCAGTTCCAAGCGCTAAAATGACACCTTTACTGCTTCCCTTATAAACCAAATAACCTTTGACAAGATAGACTAAGCAGAAAATTCCTACATAGTTAGCAAAGAGAGTTCCCCATGGAAAATCTGGACTGGCTGGCAACCATCTCGAAATCTGATATCGGGTAAGTCCTCCTAGCATGGCAGCTAGAAAGATTCCTAATGGGTAAAATTGTTCTTTTTTCATTTGATATTTTTATCCTGATAATCGCGCGAACGTTTGAGAATATCAGAAAAAGTCTCAACGATTGTCTCTTCGTATTTTTTATTGCTGACACGATTTCTGACCTTCTCAAAGATAGCTTCTTCTCTTTTAGTATCTAGAATAGCTTTTCCTGAAGCTTTTTTATAAGCAACTACCCCCTCAACTAGATGCATTCTTTCTTCTAAGAGTTTTACAATTTGGTCATCAATTTGATCGATTTCTCGTCTAATAATATCTAAATCCATAGAGTCTCCTTCATTATTTGAATGATTGTATCAAAAAGCTTCTAAATGGGCTAGTACATTCCTAAGGACAACTAACAAAAACTGCACTGACAACTTTCATCAGTGCAACTTCATGCTTATCCTACTTTAGCAGCCAATTCTTCTGCAAATTGTTCCAAGCGTTCGATATCTTCTTCTTCTGCAGAGAGATCCACTTTGACACACTCTGATCCCTTTTCAGCTCCTGTTGCCACAAATACACGATCAAAGTCATCAACAGCTTTACAGAACTCATCGTAGAAAGTATCGCCTGATCCTACCACACCGTAGATTTTGCCACTCAAGTTAAGATCTGCTAGGTCTTCGTAGAAGTCCATCATCTCATCTGGTAACTCTCCATCACCGTAAGTGTAGGTTGCAACGATCGCGATATCAGCTTCAAGAAAGTCAGATGCGTCAACAGTTGTACACTCATCAACATCCACCTCTAAGCCCAATTCACGCAATTTATCTGCTACAATATCTGCAATTTCTTCGGTATTACCGGTCATACTGGCAAATACAATTTTTGCTAATGCCATATCGTCCTCCTCCATTTATCTTTCTCCATTATATCACATCTTTTTCATTTTAAAAATAAAAACTCTTGTGCTACAATGAAATAAGAAAGAATTGAGGTCACTTATGGAAATTTGTCATCAAATTTTAGAAAAAATTAAAGCATACGATACCATCATCATTCACCGTCACATGAAACCGGATCCTGATGCCTTAGGAAGTCAGGTTGGACTCAAAGCACTTCTGGAACACCATTTCCCAGAAAAAAATATCAAGGTAGTTGGTTATGATGAGCCAACCCTAACATGGCTTACAAAGATGGATCAGGTAGAAGACAAGGATTATCAAGGTGCGCTTGCTATCATCTGTGATACAGCAAATACCGCTCGTATCGATGATAAACGTTATACTAATGCTGAAACCATTATTAAAATTGATCACCATCCAAATGACGAAGTCTATGGAGATCTTGTTTGGGTAGATACCAACTCTAGCAGTGCCAGTGAGATGATTGCTCTCTTTGCTGAAGCAACTAACCTAGAATTATCTGACTACGCTGCTAAAATGCTCTGTGCTGGAATCATGGGCGATACAGGCCGTTTCCTTTATCCTTCTACTTCTGCTCGTACCCTTCGAATTGCTAGTAAACTAAGAGAACATAACTTTGACTATGCTGAATTAACACGTAAAATGGACACTATGAGCTTTAAAATCGCTAAACTTCAAGGTTATGTCTATGATCACCTAGAAGTTGATGAAAATGGTGTCGCACGTGTCATTCTAACTCAAGAAATTCTAAAAACATATCAAGTAACAGACGCAGAAACAGCAGCCATTGTTGGTGCTCCAGGTCGTATTGATACTGTTAACCTTTGGGGAATATTTGTGGAACAAGCAGATGGCCACTATCGCGTTCGACTTCGCAGTAAATTCGTTCCAATCAATAGTGTTGCAAAAGAACATGATGGTGGTGGTCACCCACTTGCAAGTGGTGCTAACTCCTATAGCCTAGAGGAAAATGAAGTCATCTACCAAAAATTAAAAAACTTACTGAAAAAATAGATAAAAAGCTTGCCAAACTTAGCATAATCTGTTAGACTAGTATGGTAACAATCTATGGCTCGCAAAGAGACCATGGCAGAAAGGAAATATTGCAAAATGAAAAAAGATATCCATCCAGAATATCGCCCAGTTGTCTTCATGGACACAACTACTGGTTACCAATTCCTTAGCGGTTCAACAAAACGCTCTAACGAAACTGTTGAATTCGAAGGCGAAACTTACCCATTGATCCGTGTGGAAATTTCATCAGACTCACACCCATTCTATACTGGACGTCAAAAGTTCACTCAAGCAGATGGACGCGTGGATCGTTTCAACAAAAAATACGGTCTCAAATAATCATAAAAAGAACAGTTCCGACTGTTCTTTTTTTTGTTTCTTCAAATTAGGAGTCAACCACAACTGCTGTACCACTACAAGTGACCATTAGCATACCATTTTCAGCCCCTAAAGTTTCATAGTCCATTTTTATACCTATAATAGCATTTGCTCCACGTTCACTTGCACGCTCCATCATTTCTGCTAGAGCTTCTTCCCTAGCTTGAGTCAATTCACCTTCATAACTACTAGCTCGTCCTCCAAAAACATTACGGAAGCCAGCAGCCATATCTTTGAACATATTAACGCCAGCAACCACTTCACCAAAGACGATTCCTTTGTAGGCTAGGATTTTCTTGCCTTCAATTCCCGTAGTTGAAATAATCATCTTCACTTCCTCCTGACTTCTTTTATATAATTGTAAACCCTTTCACTAACTCTGTCAAGAAATACTATAAGGGGCTCAATACTTGAAAGGAGACTCTTCTAACCATCCTTATTTGCTATCCATTTAGTGCCAATTGTATGGATGATGGCCTAAATCTTTTCTTTGCAAGCCTAACTTGAGATAGGCTTATCGGCTTCACCATTCTTACAAATAGTAGATCTTAGAATCTATGACTGATATAGAAGATACTGTTCTCTCCTGCCCCCTTTTTGCCCCAAAACTACAAAAAAAGCCTATCGACCAAGCTAGAAAGCTTGATACAATAGGCTTTTTCTAAATTCATTATTTAACAGCGTCTTTAAGAGCTTTACCAGCTTTGAATGCTGGAACTTTTGAAGCTGCGATAGTGATTTCTTTACCAGTTTGTGGGTTGCGACCTTTACGTGCTGCACGCTCACGAACTTCGAAATTACCAAAACCGATCAATTGAACTTTTTCACCAGCTGCAAGGTAATCAGCTACTGCTGCAAATACAGCATCAACTGCTGCTGCTGAGTCTTTCTTTGTCAATTCTGTAGCTTCTGCTACTTTAGCGATCAAATCTTGTTTGTTTGCCATGTTAATAATTCCTCCAAATATTTTCTAATTAACAATTACAATCATATCCTAAATTCTCTTGTAGGTCAAGTCAAAAACGCTATTTCTTGCTATTTTCTTTATTTTTTTAGGACTCGTATCTGACCAAAATAGCCCAAGCATTTTCACCTGTATGGGTCTGAATAATAGAACCTGTTTCAAGTACAGAGATTGGTTTTTCAACGAATGGTTGTAAGATTTCTTTCATCTCTTCTGCCCAGTCCCGAGTTCCAGAATAGGAAATACCAATTTCTGCAACAGAACGCTCTGACAGTTTTGAAACCAGTTCATCCAACCACTTCTTAAAGGTTTTAGCTCCACGTCCTTTAACGATTGGTTGCAATTCATCATTTTTCATCTGCATAACTACGCGGATATTTAATAGAGAGCTTAAAAGACCTGTCACTCGGCCAATACGACCACCTTTAACAAGGTTTTCCAAGGTAGAAACCCCAATATAGAGCTCTGTGTTCTTCTTCACTTCTTCAACATGAGCCACAATTGTCTCAATGTCTTGTCCTTCTTGAGCTAACTTAGCTGCTTCAACCACTTGAAATTTTAGGGCTTGATCAGTAAAGGAACTATCCAATACGGTCACATTAGCCGTTGACAAACTTGCACCCTGACGAGCTGCTTCGACAGTTCCTGATAAGGCATGAGACATATGAATAGCTAAAATTTGACTATCGTCTTTACTCAACTCATCAAAGATCTCAGCAAAGAGTCCAACAGGAGGTTGACTTGTTTTAGGCAGATTTTTACTCTCTTTCATCAAGCGAAGAAATTCCCCTTCTTCAAGATCAGCATCCGAATAAAGAACACTATCAATCATTACAGAGAGCGGAACGACGGTAATATTTAATTCTTTGACCACTTCTGGTTCAATGGTAACAGAAGAATCTGTTACGATTTTTACTTGTGTCATAATTCAAATCTTTCTATATTTCACTTTTTGAGTGAGTTTTTTCAATTTAACTATAACAATTATATCAAAAAAAAGCTAAAAATTCATACTGTATCTATTCATTTTTAGGATGGAATTTATAGATTTTTAAATCTTTATTTTTATAAAAATAGTCGCCTGCTAAGACGACTACTGTTCATTTATCATAAACGTTCATACAATTCCTGCATCTGTATGTCATCAGGAACCAACTTGAGATAGTGTTGAATTTGTTCTTTTGCTTCTTCAAACCTTCCAAGTTCGCGTAATAGATGAATGTATTGCTCTAAAAACTCAGGATTTTCCTTGAGTTCTGGAACCAATGCCTGATAAGCTTCATAAGCAGCATCCAAATCTTCAGTTTCTTGGTAACTTCGTGCAATCATCCACTTAGTCAAGAGATTTTCTGGCTCATATACTTCTAAGGCTAGAATATCCTCATACTGTTCTTGCTCCTGATACATGGTTGCTAGTCGCAAGAGGATTTCTTCTTGGTCTTCCGCATCTTCTTGGGCTTGAAGAAGATAAGCTTCCGCCTGTTCAGGTTGATGCAATTCGTAAGATAATTGTGAAGCAAGGAGCAGTAAACGTGTCTCGAATGGATTTTTTGCCAAACCTTGTTGCGCTACTTTAAGAGCTTCTTCTGTCTGGTGTTCCTTATGTAGAGCCTGACTGTAACCATATTCATACCCTTCAAAATCTGGAGAAATAGTATCCAGCTGTTTAAAATATAAAACTGCCTTTTGATATTCCTCTTGATCAAAGTAAAGACTTGCTAATTCAAATGCAGTCTGATCTTCATACTCTAACTCTAAAGCTTTTTCTAAAAACTCTATGGCTGATTCAAACTTTCCAAGTCGAGCATAGGCAGTTCCAATTCGTTGATAGGTCGAAATCCCTATCTGCTCATATATTTCGCGATTATCCAGTTGAGCATAGCCCTTAATCGCTTCTAAATCATTTCCAAGTTCACTATCTAACTCTGCTAGCCCAAAAATCAATAGAGGATCATCAGAGTAATTAAGAGCTTCTAAGAGCTTTTCGCGAGCTACATCCGTCAATCCTTCCATTTGATAGAAATCAGCCTTTAAAACAAGCGCAGATACATAAGAATCGCTATTGGGTTGAATTTCTTCTAGATAGGCAAACGCTTCTTCAATTTGTCCGTCTTCGCTTGCGATACTAGCTAGATTGAGATTTACTTCTGGAAATATTGGAGATAGTTTTTCATAGATTTGACGAGCTTGTGGATAAAAACCAATACCTTCTAGATAATAAGCCAGTTCCAGAAGAAAATCATCCGAGTCTTCTACCAAGGCTTTTTGAAAATAGTGATCAGCTCTTGTTAAATCTTGCTGATCCAAAGCTTCAAGCATTTTTTGACTATTGCTCACCTTCAACCTCCTCTTCTAATTCATACAAACCACTAACTTTTTTATACCATTCAAAAATCGCTGAAATAACAACTTTTGCTGAAGCATAAACAGGAATTCCTAATAGGACTCCCCAAACACCAAACATAGAACCAGACGTCAACAAAACAAATAGAATCGTGATTGGATGGATGTTTAATTGACTACCTAAAATCAATGGAGATACAAAACGACCTTCAATTGTCTGCTCTACGATAAAAACGATAATAACTTTCAAGAGCATAACTGGTCCAGCAATTAAACCCAAGACCAGAGCTGGTAGCATGGCAAGGAAACTTCCAAGATAAGGGATAAGATTTAAAACCCCTGCAGTAATTCCAAGAGTCACTGCATATCTCAAACCAATAATCTTAAAGAAGATGATAAACATAATTGCTACGATAACAGCAACAGTAATTTGTCCTCTAACATAGTTAGAAAGTTGTTGGTTCACATCCGTTAGAACCTTACCTACTGGTTCTCTCAATTTATTAGGTAAGAATTGAGTGATATGATCTCTCAAACCTTTTCCATCTCTAAGGAGATAAAAGAGCATAAAGGGCATGATAATCAAAGCAACAATGACTTGTGACGTTCCACTAATAAGAGCACTCACCCAGTTCACAGCTTTTGATGAAATATTACTTGCCCAAGCAGTTGCTTGTGTTGAGAATTGAGCCAGAACCTGTTCTAGTTGAGGTCTAAAGTCATCTGGTAACCGCTTAGTTACAAGATCATCAATAACTCTATCAGCATCTTCGAGATAATTTGGTACATTTTGCGCAAAAATAACTACTTGACGTTGAAGATTTGGAATCGCAACAGCCAGACCAATAATCAGAAGTATAGCAATAATGACAAAGATAATACTAATGGCTAAGACACGATTTATCTTGTACTTCTCCATCAAATCCACCAGTGGGTTTAAGAGATAAAAAAGCAATCCTGATAAAATAACAGGCAACATGACCACTGATAAAAAATCAACGACAGGGATAAATAAAAAACTAATCTTACTTAAAATAAAAATATTGAGACCTAGTAACAAGGCTACCAAAAATACAGTAACAGCCTTATTATCTAAAAACCATTTAAAAAACCAAGATAAATTAAAATGCTTCTCTTTTTGTTCCATATCTACTTCCTTTCCTTTGTCTTTTCATTATACCATTTTTACAGGGAATAAACTGTTTTTAAAGTGTTGAGGTTACGATTGAAAACTCTAAAAATCCATCTTGCATTTTACTAATTTTATACTTAGAAGTTTCATTGTTTTCCCTACCATTCTCTTCAGGTTTCCCAATTTATGATATAATAGAAACATCTTTATTTAGAGGTATAGATATGATTGAAACAATTTATTTCGGAACCTACACTCGTCGCTTATCCCAAGGGATTTATCAAGCTGATTTTGATACAGAGACTGGGCAATTATCAAATCTTAAACTATTTGCTACTGAACCAAGTCCTACCTATCTTGCATTTGATCAAGAAAATCACCTCTACACAGTCGGTAGCAAAGATGGACAAGGTGGAATTGCTGCCTATCAAACTGATGGTACTTTGCTTAACCATGTTGTAACAGAAGGTGCCCCTCACTGTTATGTTGCTGTTGATGAAAAACGTGGCCTAGTATACGGTGCTAACTATCATAAGGGACAAGTTCTGGTCTATAAACGAAAAAAAGATGGTAGTCTTGAATTGGCTGATACAGTTCAACATAGCGGTCATGGTCCTCATGAAAATCAAGCTTCTCCACATGTACACTTTACAGATTTAACCCCAGATCAGTATTTAGTGACTTGCGACTTGGGTACTGATGAGGTTACTACCTACGATGTCAATCCAAAAGGAAAACTAAATAAGCTAGCTACCTACAACTGTAGTCCTGGCGCTGGTGCACGTCACCTTGTTTTTCACAACCACTACAAAATTGCTTATCTGATCTGTGAACTCAATAGTACAATTGAAGTATTGATTTATGATGGCGTTGGTGCATTTGAAAAAATGCAGGTTATTTCTACTCTTCCTGAAGGATTTAATGACTTTAATGGAACTGCTGCTATTCGTCTCTCACAAGATGGAAAATACCTGTACGCATCAAACCGTGGTCATGATTCTATTGTAGTTTACACTATTCTCGCTGACGGTAGTTTAGAATTGTTGGAATTCGTTCCTACAAACGGGAAAACTCCTCGAGACTTTATTCTCTCACCAGATCAAGAATTCCTCATCGCCGTTCACCAGGATTCTGATAATGCAACTGTCTTTAAACGTAATCCAGAGACTGGTCGTCTTGCAGAACTTTCCAATGATTTCCACGTTCCCGAAGCAGTTTGCGTTACATTTTAAATCATAACCACCCGTCTAACGGGTGGTTTGCACCAGGGCTATAAGCCCAAATTACCAGCCAGCGCCTAAAGACGCTGGCTTTCACGTTGTTCAAGCCTCATTGCTCTTGACTCGTCACTTGCCTCTTAAAGAGGCGTGAGTATTACTTACCACTATCCCTAAAGGGATCCTCATATTATTTCACACTTAATTTATCTAGTGCTATATCATGCTTTTACTGATCTTGTATGTATTTCCTTATCGTGGCTTCATTAAGCCCTACTGTACTCACATAATAACCTTCCGCCCAGAAATGCCGATTTCCAAACTTATATTTCAAATTGGCGTGTTTGTCAAACATCATGAGTGCACTCTTACCTTTTAAATAACCCATAAAACTCGAAACACTTATCCTTGGTGGAATACTTACTAACATATGTACATGGTCTGGCATTAAGTGTCCTTCGATAATTTCAACACCTTTATAACTACACAAGCGATGAAATATTTCATCTAAACTACTCCGATATTGATTATAGATGACTTTTCGTCTATACTTAGGGGTGAACACAAAGTGATACTTACAGTGCCACTTTGTGTGTGATAAACTATGAGACTTTTATACCATGGTTTTCTCCTTTCGCTTTACAATTGGCTTGAACAACTTTATTGTATCGCGTTTGGAGTTTTTTTGGTATAACCTTAGACGCGCACCCGCATAGCGGGTGGTTTATTTGTCTCGCACCTCACGGAGCGAGACGGACTAATAGTCACATAATATAAAAAATGAACTTGATTCTCAAATCAAGTTCATTTTTTTATAGTTTATTTCCGACATTGATTCGGTTAATAGCACGTTGTAATGCAATCTTAGCACGACGCTCTTGGTCAATCAAGTGTTTGTCTTGTGCTTCTTCGATTTCACGTTCTGCACGAAGTTTGGCACGTTCTGCACGGCTAATATCGATATCACGAGCACGCTCAGCTGAGTCTGCAATAATGGTAATGACATCATTAGCAATCTCAATGATTCCTCCGTTTACTGCTATCCAGTTGACATGAGAATCATCATCAAGACGTTTGACTTTAACTTCATCAACTGCTAATACCGCAATCATATTTTGATGTCGTGGCAAGATCCCCATCTCACCATCCAGAGTTCGAACCGATACAAAGCTGGCATGGTGATCATAGACGAGGCCATCTGGTGTCACGATCTGGACAGTTAACTGAGCCATAGATCACCTCTTAAAATCCCATTTTTTCAGCCTTAGCGATAACATCTTCGATTGAACCTACTCCACGGAAGGCATCTTCTGGGAGATGATCGTGTTTACCGTCAAGAATTTCCTTAAATCCACGAACTGTTTCAGCTACTGGAACATAAGAACCTGGTTGACCAGTAAATTGTTCCGCAACGTTGAAGTTTTGTGAAAGGAAGAACTGAATACGACGGGCACGAGCAACCAAAGTCTTTTCTTCATCAGAAAGTTCATCCATACCAAGGATGGCGATGATATCTTGCAACTCATGGTAACGTTGAAGAACACGTTTAACCTCAGCCGCAACTGCATAGTGCTCTTCTCCAACGATTTCAGGTGCCAAGGCACGTGAACTTGAAGCAAGTGGATCAACGGCTGGGTAGATACCCAATTGAACCAATTTACGTTCCAAGTTGGTAGTTGAATCCAAGTGGGCGAAGGCTGTTGCTGGCGCTGGGTCAGTATAGTCATCCGCTGGCACGTAGATAGCCTGGATAGAGGTTACAGAACCTTTCTTAGTTGAAGTGATACGTTCTTGCAATTGACCCATTTCTGTTGCGAGGGTTGGTTGGTAACCAACGGCTGATGGCATACGACCCAAAAGGGCAGATACTTCTGAACCAGCTTGTGTGAAACGGAAGATGTTGTCAATGAAGAGAAGAACGTCTTGGCCTTCTACATCACGGAAGTATTCAGCGATTGTCAAACCAGTAAGAGCAACACGCATACGTGCTCCTGGTGGTTCATTCATCTGACCAAATACCATGGCTGTTTTCTCGATAACGCCTGATTCTTTCATTTCCCAGTAGAGGTCATTCCCTTCACGAGTACGTTCCCCAACACCTGTAAATACTGAGATACCACCGTGTTCTTGGGCAATATTGTGAATCAATTCTTGGATCAAGACAGTTTTACCGACTCCGGCACCACCGAAGAGTCCGACTTTACCACCTTTAAGATAAGGGGCAAGAAGGTCGATAACCTTAATCCCTGTTTCGAGGATTTCTGAAGAGGTAGACAACTCATCAAAAGTAGGTGCTTTTTTATGAATTGGCTGGCGTTCCGCGTCTTCTCCAAAAGGAGCTTCCAAGTCAATGGTATCTCCCAAAACGTTGAAGACACGTCCCAAGGTTTCTTTACCTACTGGTACAGAGATTGGACGACCTGTGTCCAATACTTCCATTCCACGAGTCAAACCATCTGTTGATTCCATGGCGATGGTACGAATCATACCATCCCCCAACTCTAAGGCTACTTCAAGGACGATTTTTGTTTTCTTTTCGTCATTTTTGTAGACGACAAGTGCATTGTTAATCTCAGGAAGTTTTTCCCCTGCTGCAAACAAAACGTCTACAACGGGTCCGATAACCTGAGCAATTTTACCTGAACTCATCTCCTTCTCCTATTCTATATAAGATACTGTCGGTTCCTAGTTTTGCTAGGTCCTAAGTTCATTGATATGAGCAGGATGGCTTTATTCTAAAGCGCTAGCTCCTGCCACGATTTCTGTGATTTCTTGTGTAATCGCCGCCTGTCTGGCACGGTTATACTGGATTGTCAAATCATTAATCACTTTTTTTGCATTATCAGTCGCTGTTTGCATGGCTGTCATACCAGCAGCATTTTCAGCTGTCTTGGCATCAATAATAGCACCATAAATCATACTTTCTGCAAACTGAGGCAATAGTTGATCCAAGATTTCTTCACGACTTGTTTCAAGGTCAAATGTCAAGCTATAGTTATCATCTGCTTCATTTGGATCCAAGTCCACGATTGGAAGCATCTGCTCCACACGCATTTGACTTGTCAGTGTATTAACGTGGTGGTTGTAACAAACATAGAGCTCATCAAAAAGTTCGTTTTGATACATTTCAATCGTTTTTGTAATAATCTTACGAACTTCATCAAAGCTTGGTTGGCTTGCAAGTCCACGCAATTCATAGATTGGTTGAATACCGCGTGATTTGAAGAAATCGGCTCCCATACCACCAATACAGATGACTTCAAAATCATCACCTGAAGGATGGTATTCTTGCTGAATTTCCATGACAGCTTTTAAGATTGAAGAATTATATCCTCCAACAAGACCACGGTCAGATGTAATGACGATATAGCCTGTTTTTTTGACGGGGCGACTGATCAACATAGGGTTAGTTGATCCGCCTGCACCATCTCCGTGGAGGATGTCTGTAACTAGTTTACGCACTTTTTGTGCATACACTTGGAAGTTACGAGCTGCTTCTTCAGAACGACCTAACTTAGCTGCAGAAACCATCTGCATCGCGTTAGTAATTTGACTAGTATTTTTTGTTGAGGCGATTTTTGTTTTAATATCATTTAGAGATACTGCCATCTGACACCTCTATTCTTATTGGAAGCTTGATTGATTGAGAAACTCAGTAATCGCAGCATCCAAGACTGCTTCATCTGGCAAGTCTTTTGTTTCACGAATGGTTTCCAAAATTTCAGGATGTTGAGCATCAAAGAACATATGGAACTCTTCTTCGAAACGAACGATATCGTCTACAGGAATTGTATCCAAGAAACCATGGGTCAAAGCATAGAGAATAGTAACTTGTTTCTCAACAGGTAATGGTTTGTGAACAGGTTGTTTCAATACTTCTACAGTACGACGACCACGGTTCAATTTAGCCTGAGTAGCCGCATCCAAGTCAGAACCAAATTTAGTGAAGGCTTCCAACTCACGGTATGAAGCAAGGTCGATACGGAGTGTACCAGCAACTTTCTTCATGGCCTTAATCTGAGCAGAACCACCAACACGAGATACGGAAGAACCTGCATCAATAGCTGGACGGATACCTGCATTAAAGAGACTATCACTTAGGAAGATTTGTCCATCCGTAATAGAGATTACGTTTGTAGCGATATAGGCTGAGATATCTCCGGCTTGTGTCTCGATAAATGGAAGAGCTGTAATAGATCCACCACCAAGTTCATCCGAAACTTTAGCTGAACGTTCAAGTAGACGGCTATGAAGGTAGAATACATCCCCTGGGAAGGCTTCACGACCTGGTGGACGACGGAGCAAGAGAGAAAGTTCACGATAAGCTACCGCTTGTTTAGATAAGTCATCATAAACAATCAATACGTGCTTACCTTGGTACATAAATTCTTCCGCCATAGCAACCCCTGCATAAGGTGCAAGGAAAAGCAATGGTGAAGGTTGTGAAGCTGACGCTGTCACGACGATTGTGTAATCCAAGGCTCCGTACTGACGAAGTGTTTCTACTTGTGTACGAACTGTTGATTCTTTTTGACCAATCGCTACATAGATACAAATCATATCTTGACCTTTTTGGTTCAAGATTGCATCGATAGCAATGGTAGTTTTCCCTGTTTGACGGTCACCGATAATCAACTCACGTTGTCCACGACCGATTGGAACAAGGGCATCAATAGCTTTCAAACCAGTTTGCAATGGTTGTGATACTGATTTACGTTGCATAACCCCAGGAGCTGGCGCTTCAACTGGACGAGTTTTGTTTGTGTCGATTGGACCAAGCCCATCTACTGGACGACCAAGTGGATCCACGACACGTCCAATTAAGCTATCACCAACTGGAACTTCCATGATTTTTCCTGTACGACGAATAGTATCGCCTTCGCGGATATCTGCAAAGTCTCCAAGGATGATAATACCAACATCTGTTGATTCTAAGTTTTGCGCCATACCATAAGAGCCGTTTTCAAAAATCAACAACTCTCCACTCATGGCATTTTCAAGGCCATGAGCACGCGCAATTCCGTCCCCGATGTAGGTTACAACACCAGTTTCAGTCACATCAAAATTGGGTTTGAAATTTTCAATTTGTTGCTTAATTAAAGCGCTGATTTCTTGTGCGTTAATTGCCAAAAGAACACCACTTTCTATTTCAAATTTTCCTTAACAACTTTAAGTTGTTGTTTAATACTAACATCAATTGTCTTGTGATTGGCGATAATAACAAAACCACCGATTAAACTATCGTCGATTTCTTCTTTAATGCTACGCACTTTTAAAGACATCTTTTTCTCGATAATTGGAAGCAAACGTTTTTTTTGTTCATCCGTTAGAGGATGAGCAGACATAATCGTTACTTCAAAACGATTCGTTTCTCTCTCAAGACGGTTTAAACAATCTACAATCACATCATAAAAAAGATTTGATCGATGATTGTACAACAGAACTTGAATGAAGTTTTGTAATAATGACGATGCAGAATCTTGGAAATAACTGACTGTTTTTTCCTTGTCAGACTCATCAACATCTACCTGAGCCAAAAAAGAAGGCAAGGCTGTTTCTTCAGCGACTTGCTTAATCTGAGTCAAGTCTGAGAAGATAGCATCTTCTTCTCCTTTTTCAATCACCAATTGGACAAAAGGCATGCTGTATTTTTCAATTACCTTTACTGTCTTTTTGTCCATTAAGCTTCTCCTAGCTGATCGATATACTGATCAATGAGTTCTTTATGGGCATGACCGTCAAGGTTTTGTGAGATAATTTTTCCAGCTAGACTAACTGTCAAATCTGCTACCTCACCTTTAACGCTTTGTAAAGCCTCAGCTTTGTTTTGCGCAATTTCTTGGTTAGCTTTTTCTTTCAAGCGGCCAGCTTCTAGCTTGGCTTCAGCCAGAATATCTGATTTGCTCTTTTCAGCTGTCTCCTTAGCATTTTCGATGATAGTTTTAGCTTCGCTTCGGCTACCTGCTAATTCATCTTCACGCTTTTGAGCAAGAGTTTCTGCTTTTTGACGAGCTTGTTCAGCACCATCAATATCAGCAGCAATCTTTTCAGCGCGTTCTTCGAAGACACTTGTCAAGTTTGACCATGCGAATTTTTTGACTAAGACGATCAAAAGGATAAAAGAGCCAGCAATTAAAATAAAGTTACCAATCAATTCACCTACTGTTACGTGCATCATTTACTCCTTTCTACTCTTCATCATTAATTTTATTTCCTAGATACATAGAAGACAAGACTGTGAATACATAGGCCTGAACACAGGAAATAAACACAGAAAATGCCGTCCAGACAAGATTGGTAACAAATGCGACTGGATACCAATAAAGTGCCTGATGAGAGAGAGTAATAAGCAAGCTTGCCATCACTTCTCCGGCAAAGATATTCCCGAACACCCGCAAAGCAAGTGATAGGAAATTCGTGACTTCTTCAAGGAGATTCATCGGTGTCATGAAACCTGGGGTTACAAAACCTTTTAGATATTTTTTAACACCGCGACGACGAATTCCTTCAATATGGGTCATCAGGATAATTCCGAATGACAAGGCCAAGTCAAACTGGAGATTTGCTGTTGGCGATGTCCAAAGGTTTGTCCCATCTGTAGTTTGAAGTTTCGCCATCAAACCAAGATTATTTGCGATAACCATAAAAAGAAATAAACACAAGTAAAAGAGTGAGTAATCTTTCATGTACCGTGAACCTACGTTAGGTTCTGTAAATCCGACTACAAAGTCATAGAGATACTCTAGTACATTTTGCTTTCCTTTGGGTTTTACAGTCATATTGCGACTTGCCCAATAGATAAAGCCAAAAATAAGTGCCACCGACAACAAAGTCAATGCTGTCAAGGTTAAATCAAAGGTAACAGGACCAATATTGATGGTTGGATTGATACTTTCTTCCATCTAGAATCCTCCCTTTTCCATTTTATACTTCTCTTTATTTGATGATAAATGAAAATACGAGAGTTACAAAGAATGTTCCTTCGATAAAGGCAATCCCCATGATCATCAAACTACGCAATTGAGGGATGATATCTGGTTGGCGTGCTGCAGATTTGAACAAACCGTTCATCAAAAATCCTTCTGCAAGAGATACACCCATACAGGCAAGACATAGACCGAAAAATGTTAAATTCATGACGAATTCTCCTTTTTTAAATAAATTTACTTCCCTAGTTTAGTCCTAAAATTTGCTTTTGTCAACTTTTTACTAGCATTGAAAGCGTTTCTAATCATTTATTTCTAATTTTGCGATTTTCAAGACAATTATATAGAAAATTTTAATGTCTTTTCAGGTTATTTTCCTTATCTTTCCTGTTTTTCTGAAAATAAAAATCCAAGTTTTACAACCTGGATTTATCGTTTTTTATTTGAAATAAATTGAATGGTGGCTCTGGCAAGCTGGATTAAAGAGTGCTGCACAATAAGGACAGCTCCCCTTTTCTTTATACTCCTCATAAGTTAGGGTCTTCTTACAGGAACCACATAAGATGGGTTTATCCTGTTTAAGTCTTAAAGGGTAGGGAGAAAATGTGTGCGACTCTAGTTCATTGTGACACTGATAACAGGCATAGTATTTCTGACACTCATAACACTGGAGCGCTACGATATCTTTATCACTATGGTAATGAACACATCTGCTTTCATCGTCTACTAGTAATCCCTGAGCGTGAAGCATTCTTTTTCCTTATCTAGGCACGAACAGTAACGCTGGTTCCATCTTCTTTGTAAAGATTAATCAAACCTTCTTTCAAAGCACGGACCATATCACCTGCTTGTACTGGTTGTGGAACCTTGATGGTTAAAAGTTCCATTGGGTTTGGTGCACGGTCAATCTTGTTACCTTTGGCATCATGAAGGTCTTCGATATAAGTTTCAAAATGGCGGAAACCTGGGCCATAAAACTCAACTTGGTCACCTTCGTTGATAACATTACGTTGGCGAATAGTTGCTGTTTGCGTCGCATCATCATAAGCTACTACTTCAGCAACAAACTTGTATTCTGGAATCTTACGACGAGCACCGAACAGTTGTTCATTTTCAGATGGTGTCCCATAGTAGAAACCTGTAGCCAATTCACGTTGGGCAACCTTCCACATTTCATCAATCAAGTCTTGCTTGATAGCTTCAAACTTTTCAGGACTTTCGAGGTAGGCATCAACGGCAGCCTTGTAGCAGTTTGTCACTGTTGAAACATAGTGGATAGACTTCATACGACCTTCAATTTTAAGACTGTCCACACCATTTTCAATCATATCTGGGATATGGTCAATCATAGACATATCAACCGCAGACATGGAGAACTCTTCAGGAATTTCTCCCTTGAGGCTCTTACGTTCTTTACCAAATGGCATATCATAAAGGTCATATTTCCAGCGACAAGACTGTGAACATCCACCACGGTTGGCGTCACGCATACTCATATGGTTAGAAAGAGTACAACGACCAGAGTAAGAAATACACATCGCACCATGTACAAAGGCTTCGATTTCTACATCTGTACGTTTGCGGATTTCTGCCAACTCTTCCATAGAAACCTCACGCGCCAAAACGACACGCGTCAATCCAAGTTCTTTCCAGAATTCTAGTGTTTCATAGTTAGTCGCACTAGCTTGTGTAGAAAGGTGGATTTCAAGACCTGGTGCTTCAGTTGCCGCAATCATAATCAAGGCTGGGTCTGATACGATGACCGCTGCAATTCCGATATCACGCAATTTACGGAACCATTCTCCTGCACCTTCTTCATTTCCTTCGTGCATAACCATATTAGCAGCCACATAAACTTTAGCGCCATACTTAGCCGCGAACTGAACTCCTTCTTCCATTTGTTCGAAAGTGAAGTTTCCCGCACGGCTACGTAGACCATAGGCCTGACCACCGATAAAGACAGCATCTGCTCCGTATTGAACAGCTACTTTTAGTTTTTCTAGTGTTCCTGCAGGTGATAGAACCTCAGGACGTTTCAAAGTTTTTGTCATTTTTTCTCCTATTTGCAATATAAAAGTTTGACACCAATCTTAACTATTTTATAGTAAACAGGATTCAAAATCAAGCCTTGAATGATTGTTTAGACAATTTTAATGTTTAGTTTTCTCTGAAAACGTTATTGAACAGTTTCAACATTCCAAGTAGTCCATCCCTTGAAACGAATGGCGCCCTTTTGATTCGTTTGGTATATCGAATTCCCAAGTTCTTGGTTACTTTCCCCATTTTTTTCTTTGAATTTTTTCTTCTTGTCTACCGAAATGACCGTGATTTTAGGGTGTACATTTTTGAAGATTTCGTTATCTGTCTTTTTCTTCGATGCTTGCTGATGAGTTATCACTACATCTGCTTGGAGTTTTGGATAATGACTCGTTAAAAACTTCTCCTCTATATTTCCAGTAACTAGAAAGGTTTGGTTTAGTAACTTTCCATACATTGTAATTGAATCATTTTTATCCTTATTTTGGGTAGCGATAACTTCTAAACTATTCCCAAAAATAGGTAACTGCTGTCCTGTTTTGATAGCACCTACCTTGACTTTGCTCTCCTTCAGCTTATCCATAAATTCTCTCTTAGATAAAGTTTCTTCAGTTACTAGAATCTCTCCAAGCTCGACGGCTTTACTGATTTCTAACACATGATCTAACTGTTTAGTATCACTAGTCGTTAGAACCAGCTGATCAATCTTGGCCACTCCTCGACTTTTCAGATAAGGAATTAAACTACGTTTGGCATTGCTGGTAATAGCTTTCTCCTGCCAGACTTCTTTCTTTTCAACTGCTAGCTTTTCACCAACATCCAGTAGTATGGTCTTCCCTGTCATGTCTCTTAGGAAAATGCTTCGTCCCTGTTCCATATCTAGGACTGTGATTTCATTCTCTAGTGGATGTTTGGTTACTAAAAAGAATGAGATGGCAACTATGACAAGCATAGATAGTTTTTTCAAATTCTTTCGATAGTCATAGATGAGAGCTAAAGTAATCAAAAGAAGGATTAAAATCCAAAGACTCGGTTGGCCGAAAACAAGGGGCCTAGTAGATAGCTGAGAAATATAGCGTATGATATTTTCTAGCCATTCAAAGAGAAAGTTGAACTGGGTGATGGGATATACAAATGACAGACAGAAGAGAATCGATAAAAGTGGCAACAAGACCATATCAAATAAGAAAGAAAAGGCAAAAGTTAGGAGAATAGACCACGGTTGAAATTCTGAAAAATAAAAAGATAAAATTGGCAGAATTCCCAAGGAAATAATACAACTCTCCCTAACCAGTCCTTTTATCCCTGCTACTTCCTCACCAGTCATTGTCAGGATAAAGGCATAAGCACAGGAAAGAACCCCTCCAGCTGTTAAGAAAAAGTTCGGCATGATTAAAAATAGAATAAGAATTGTCAAAGCAAAATTATCCAGTGACTTAAAGCCATGCTGAGCCAAGATCTTTTGTAAAAGACTTCTAATCACAGATGCTGAAAAACCTGTCATGCCTGCATAGAACAAAGAAAAGGGATAGGCAAGCCATTTGAACTTCTCTTGAGTCAAGCCCAAACGTAAGAGTGATTTTTTAAAAGCATTCATAAAGAATCCTACTTGCATTCCTGACAAAGCAAATAGGTGAATAATTCCGAGGCTAGAATAGAGTTCATTCATTTCCTCAAAATCTGTGTCCAAGTGCCCTAATAAGAGTCCCGTCATATAATTGCGCATGGGGTCAGGAAAATTCCTTTTTATCCAGACAACTGCTTTTCTTCGCAAACTGGATAGATTTTCTCCTATATCCCAACTAGAAATTTGCTTTAATTCGACAATTTCCGATATAGTTAAGGTCTGATAAATCCCCTGTGTTTTTAGATAGTTTCGATAATCAAATCCAGCAAAATTACTGGCTCCTTGAGGACTAGCTAACTTGCCTTTCAAAACTATTTCAGGTAGTTCAGATAAGTCTTGAAATTTTTTCTTTTCAGATTCTGACTGGAGTTTATAATAGACCTGAAAGAGTCTGCCCTCAGCCTTGCCACGAAAAGATAAGCTATCACCATTTACTTTGATGGTATCCGGTAATATTCGCACTGTATCAACCGTGTCTACAAGATTCCGATTGGCTTCTTCTTGCTGCCATTTTTGAAAAATAAACCAACTCCCAAATATGCTGCAAATCAAGAGGACCTTAGTCACAGTTTTCCATGGAAATTGGAAAAAGAGGCAGACTAGTAAAAAGACAAAGCCCAAAAGTGCTAAGACACTTGCTGAAAAAATTGCATAGTAGAACCAGAGCAAAAGAAAACTGAGATAGATTTTTGGAATTGGAAAGCGACTAATCCACTGTAACATACTCTTTTAACTTTTCTATCGTTTTTGCACCAATACCAGAAACCTTTTTGAGCTCATCAACTGACTTAAACTTACCGTTGGAATCACGATGGTCGATAATATCTTGAGCACGTTTAACACCTAAACCTTTGACTTGCTTCAGTTCCTCTATACTGGCTTTATTAAGGTTGACTTTCTTATTTTCTTTGGTGTTGGAAGCATTTGAATATGCCTCTTGGCTTGTAGCTTCTTCCTTAGTCGGGACATAAACAAGTGCTTCATCACTAATTCTCTGAGCAAGATTGATAGACTTACTATCAGCATTATCTGTCAATCCACCAGCTTTTTGAACAGCATCATTGATACGACTTCCAACTGGTAAATCATAAATTCCAGGTGATTTGACAGCACCTTTGACATCGACAGTAATCAGATCTTGCCCCACCACTTCTTCCTTCTGATTTCCATCTTCCTTTTCATCCGTCGAATCCTTTGGAACAGCTGTAACTTCAGTCTGCACCTTTGTTTCCTTAGCAGGTGCTTGAGCGACTGGCTTTAGCAGGAAAAATCCGCCTAAGACCAAGCCCAAACCAGCACAGATAACAATGATTTTATATTCTTGGATTTTCTCAATAAGTTCTTCCATATTTTCTCCTCTCTTACTTTATTCGTAAGAGAAAGAAAAAACAGCTGAAAAATCTTTTCAACTGCTTACTTATTTGCAAAATAGTCTTCCTTGGTCAAAACATAATGTACACGTGTTACAATTCGTCCCGGTTCTTTATTATCCATTCTGGCATAGGGTTCTTCGTGAGAAAAGCGCATGCCTGATTTCTCCATGACCTTTCCTGACGCAGGATTATCCTTATCGTGAAGGGCTGTCAACTTATTCATTCCGATTTCTTCAAAGGCCAGTTCAATGACGGCACGATTGGCTTCAGTTGTCAAACCTTGATTCCAATATTTTTGATGGATAATGTAACCAATGGCTGCCTTTTTAAGAACAGTATCAACCTTGTGCAGGTCAATAGTTCCGATAAACTCTCCACTATTTTTTAGTTCAATACCCCATCGGCCCAAGGGATTAGCTAGATAAAATTGGGCAATATTATTCTTGGTTTCCTCTAAACTTTGATTGGTTGGAAAAGTATAGCGTGTATTTTCCTGGTTTGAAGCATATTCAAACATTGCTTCTGCATCATCAAGTGTTACTGGTCTAAGTACTAATCGTTCTGTTTCGATTATTGGATGCTTCGCTAGTTTGATAAATAGTGATTCCATGATTGCCCCTCCCAAAATAGGTTGCTAAAAGAATAACATAAAAGAAATAGGTTTACAAGTTTTTCTTGCAATTTAAAACGGTTTCATATACAATAAAGTCATCACAAAAACTCTGACGAATGATGTGATACATAAATTGAAACAGCTTAATAGAAAGTGAGTTATCCTATGTTAATTGGAATTCCAAAGGAAATTAAAAATAATGAAAATCGTGTTGCTTTGACACCTGCTGGTGTACAGAGTCTTGTTGGTCGTGGTCACCGAGTCCTCATCGAAACAAATGCTGGACTTGGTTCAGGATTTACTGATGCTGACTATGAAAAGCAAGGAGCAGAAATTGTCGCAACTGCTGCTGAAGCCTGGGCTGCAGAATTAGTTGTTAAAGTAAAAGAACCCCTTGCTAGTGAGTACCAGTTCTTGCGTGAGGATTTACTACTTTTCACCTACTTACATATGGCAGCGGCTCCAGAATTGGCTGATGCTATGCTTGCAGCTAAAACAACTGGTGTTGCTTATGAGACAGTCCGTGATACTCAAGGACAACTCCCACTTCTTGTTCCAATGAGTGAGGTAGCTGGTCGTATGGCAGTCCAAATCGGTGCTCATTTCTTGACGAAACAAGCTGGTGGTTCAGGAGTTCTACTCGGTGGTGTCCCTGGTGTTCCAAAAGGAAAAGTAACCATCATCGGTGGTGGTGTTGTTGGTACACATGCAGCCCGCATTGCGCTAGGTTTGGGAGCTCAAGTAACCATTCTTGATATCAGTGCTAAACGCCTCTCTGTCCTAGAAGATGTCTTTGGTCACCAAATCCAAACCCTCATGTCTAACCCATTTAATATCGAAGCAAGTGTACGTGAAGCAGACGTTGTTATCGGTGCTGTCTTGATTCCTGGTGCCAAAGCTCCAAAATTGGTGACAGATGAAATGGTACAACAAATGCGTCCTGGTTCTGTCATCGTAGACGTTGCTGTTGACCAAGGTGGTGTTATAGCGACAGCTGACCGTGTGACAACTCACGATGAACCAGTCTATGAAAAACACGGTGTTCTTCACTATGCCGTTGCTAACATTCCTGGAGCAGTTGCTCGCACATCTACGATTGCCCTTACTAATGTGACTCTTCCATATATCGAAGCCTTGGCAGGAAAAGGATTTAAGAAAGCTATCCTAGAAGACGCAGGCTTGCTTGAAGGTGTGACAACCTATCAAGGATACCTCACCAGCCAGCCTGTTGCAGAAGGCTTGGAACGTGACTTCACTTCAATCAGTGAACTGGTCTAAAATGATTTACATATTAAAACTACAAAAATAAGAAGCTACATAAAAACTAGCTTCTAAATCTCAAAAACGAGCATTTCCGTTCTTGGAGATGCTCGTTTTCTCATGTCATGGTTTATAATTTAAATTTTGATAGACTCTAGTTTCTAATCAATGTGATCATTATTTGTCAATACTAACCCTTTCAATCAATTCATTAGTTGTCTAAACTAAGTCTATTAATAAATCCAAAAAGAGTACCAATAGTAAAGTAAACTAAATAATTGAATTATTGAGTTATAAATGGCTATTTTCACAAAACTGTTTCATCATCACACTATCTCAGCACATAAACCATTTTTTCATCCATAGCTTTGGTCTTAATCTTGATCTTTTTTCTTCAATCCAAGAAATGCACCTACGGTAAACATTATTCCAGCAATGAATGGAGTAAAACCTTCTCTAACTGTTCCGGTTTTTGGCAATCTATCAGAATTGTTAGTATCCGATTTACTATCGATATTGGTATGTTTATTAGCTATGTTCTCTGATTCATTAAGATAAACTTCTTTCTTATTTTCAAAGTTTTTATCATTTTTATCAGGAACTGTAGCTGTAACATCCTTAGTTGAATCAGATCTTTGACTTTCATCTAATTGACTATAATTTACTTGTACAGGAACTGTAGTTTTGACATCTTTAGTTGAATCAGAGTTGTGTGGATAATTTTCTCTTTGTAAGTCTTCTTTTCTGTGACTTTGATTTACTTGCACCTTATCTTTCTTTTTGGATACATCAAAAGTAGGTTTATTTTCCTCCTCCTTTTTCTCCTCTATTTTCTTGAATACAGGTTTTATAAGGGTATCTTTTGATAGATTAATAACATAACCAGCATCTTTTTTCCCTTCGACACCAGAAATTTCCCAGCCATCAAATTGATAGCCTTTTTCTAATTCCCCCTTATAGACAGGTAAAATGAAATCTTCTTCCGACACTATCTTAGAACTCATTTCTTTTCCATTTTGAATGGTCACAGTTACCGTATGAGGTTTTAGTTCGCTTACCTCTCCCGTATCTTTGTTTAAAATGAATTCTTTTACGGTCGTATTTCTTGCAAAATCTTTTACAACAATCTTAATGTTTAGTGTCTTATCTGTTAGTTGTTTAATATCATCAAATGATTTGTATTCTTTTCCATTTACATAAATATGTTTGTCTTGAATCTCACCATCGAATCCATTATTTCTTTTATCATTGATATTAAAGACTACAGATTTTCCGTCAGCATATTCAATACTAGTATTTCCCTTAGGATCAATGTTTACTTCTGGTTTAACATTATCATATAAAAATTGATAGTGTACTCCAACCGCTTTCGCATTCAAATCGCTATAGCCAGTTTGAAGATAAACATTTCCATCCATATCTGTTACTTTATCTGGGAATCCGTTTGCTTTATAGTCTTTCATTCCCCAGTCCATGATGTCACCGTCTTTAACATTAAGCTTAATGTTAAAATCTCTAGTGTTATCAATATGTAAATCTCCGTAGATTAAATAATTATCTACAACCGATTCATTCACTCTCAATTCCCAGTTAAAACCACCCTTATCAGAAATCTTACCTCTTAAATAAAATTCTGGATTTCGTACATAAATTTTATTAGATTTAGATGGATTAAAGTAGTTCTTGTCCATTGAAAGATTTACTGGTTTTGCATCAATAAATAACGTAGAGCCATCTTCTTTTATAGCTTCTACATTGGACTTATCCTCTCCTGTGTACTCTTTACCATCCTTACCCAATAATACAAGTTTAGAAGGATCTGTCACAAGATTTCCATCTTTATCGATTGCTTCCCCTTTATCATTCATTTTAAAAGTAAACACTTGATATCTTACAATGTTAAAGCCGTCCAAAGCCGACATTAATACAGCTTGAGTACTTCTTCCATCTTCAACATTTCTACTATCAGCATAAATTATTTTTTCTGAAAGGACTCTTAGATTAGGATTGGTCTTTTGGATTTTTGCTATATCTTCCTTGTTATAGACTCCATTTCCTTCTAACATATCCGTTTTTCCAGGATTATAGGTAGTCACTTTTAGTGCATAGCCTTTTCTTAGAATAATGTTATCTTTTAACAGATATTGTTGTTTTTCTGAATCAGAATAGATTTTACCAGATTCCATGTCCGTTAAATTGTTTGGTTTGTTTTTTGAAAGATCTCCTTCTCCTAATTCTATTACATTCCCATAACTTGATGCATAGGGATATTCTGTTTTAGTTTCCTTATTTTTTTCAGGCATTCTAATTTTCGTTTCAGCTTTTATCTGATCATCATCTTTAACAAAGAATCTCATATCTCCTGAAAAAGCTAATCCATCCACAATATCATTAATATTAGCGTATAAATCAAATGTCATCGTTTTTGAGTGAGAATCATACTTGGTCGTTTTGATTTCTATCGATTTATATTTATTACCATAATATACCTTGGCATTTTTAGAAACATTACTTATCTTTCCAAGAATTTCAAAGTGTCCATCTTTAGACGGGCTTAGAACACCATAAATTTTTGATTTGATTTCGTCAAGTTTTTCAGTTTCATATTCTAAGGCACTACCATCGTCATAAGCAATGATATTTCCCTTATCATCGTATTTATAATCGTATTCTTCTGTCCTCTTACCAGTTTCACTTGTAAAGTCATCAACTTCTCTAAATTTCTTTTTAATGAGTTTCTTTAAGTCTTTACTTTCAAACTCTCTAATTGTTGAAATCGTTTTATGAATAGTAAAGCTAGATTTTTCTTCGATAGACTCTTCATTTTCTTGATGATTTTCTACCTCAGTTGTATCTTTTTTAAGACTATCCTCTTTTCTTTTTTCTAAATTTTTAAATTTAGATTCGGCAATCTCGCCAAGTTTTTGGTATTTAGATGAATCTTGATCAGGATCTACTAGATAATAGGAAATCATCCCCTTTTCATCAGCATGATCATCAAATTTAATTCTATGAATCTTTGTGAAATTGCTAGAGCCATCTAATGCAATGACTTCAATGATTTTTCCTCTTAAATCTCCTGCACCATTAATTTCATAAATGGTATTTCCGTCTTTGTCAAGTTTCCTATTTCTTCCTTGACCCTCACCTGCGTAAGTTACTTCAAGATTTTTCTCAACATCTCCATCTTCATTAACAAGAGCGGCGCCAGCATACCAAACTTCGTTTGCAATCTCGTCAAATTTTTCAGGATGTTCTTTTTGATCTCTCGCAAATAGGGTTTCATTCTTGTATTGATCTTTTACCTTGTGATAAGTATCCTTTGTGATCAGCTTAATTTTTTCAGGATTTGAAAAATCAATCGAAACAATCTTAGGGGCTGTGTTATCAATTTTTACAGGAATATAGGAAACCTGCCATGGGTAATCTTTAGTTAATCTATATTTAAATTTATAGAAATATTGACCTTCTGCAATCGGTTCAAATTGACCTCTTATCTTAGTAGCTGGATCTTGCTTATCATTGCTTTCTGGTGCATTTTCTTCTCTACCTCTAGGGTTATAGATGAGTCCATCCCATTTCAAGTCACCCCAAACTTTTAGCTTAGAAGATTTGATTCCCTTTGCATCATTTCTTTTAGAGTTTAAAATTCCTTTAATAAAGTGTTCTCTCGAAATGACTTTTAAGTCAATTTGATTTTCTCCCTCTTTATTTGTATTTACTATTGAAATCAATCCTTCTTCTGCACTTCTTAATACAAGTGGAGAAGGTGTTAATCCTCTCTCAAGTTGAGCATCTTGAGGATTTCCATTTGAATCTAAAGGATAAATTTTAGCAATATTAGAACCACTTGATGATGGTGCGTTGATCCCTTCGTTATTGAAAGCAAATAATTCTGGATTTTGATCTAGGGATGTTGTATTTTTATCTTTTCTATTTTGGATAACTCCTGCTGGATTAAATTTATCTATACCATGCTCTCCACCAATTCCCTTATTTAAGGTTCCTGGAATTTTTGGTTTACCATCATCATCATAACCTTCCATTGTTTTTGATTTTGATCCTTCTTCCCAAGCCCATTTATCAAGGATTGGTTCCTTATTCCAATTTCCAGCAAATCCCATTAGAGGCATCGATAAAGATGGTTGGAAATTTGTTTTCTTCCCATTGGAGTTTAGAGCTTCCATTTCTTCCACTGATTCAAAATGAATAAATGATTCTACAAATTTATTTTTATTTTTAGCCTCTCCAACATTTATCACAGCATTCAAATCAAAGCTAGAATTTGGGGCTATAGTGAAAGTGTCATGCTCAAATGTAATATTTGCATCTTTTACTTTCTCTGGGTGAATTTCTGGAACAATTTGCTTACCATCTGGTGATTTTTCATCTTTGTATGTTTCATCGAGTTTTAGTCTGTCAGTTAGAGCATCTGTAGTTATAGCAGATGCTGAAACTTTAAAGGTTAAAGGTCTGTTTGATGTATTGTGAAGCTTAATTGTAAAATATTTTTTATCTCCTTTTATTTCTTTAAGCGAAATAGAACCATAAGAGTTTACCAAACCTTTAGAATCTGTGTTTTTGAAAGTCGCTACAACTTCATTTCTCAAAGCATTAGCAACATTGATAAGACCTGCTCCCTGTTGTCTAGGTGATGCAAAGTATTGACTTTTTTCTTTCCAAGAAGTCGCATCCATCATAAGGCGTGCAGTATTTTGTAGGGTTATTTTTGTAAGACTTGTAAGATCTATTTTGTCATCTCCCTTAAGATTTTTCAACACAGGTCTTTCAAGCATTTCCTTTAACTTTGGTCTAATCAAAACAGTAGAAGCTGCCACGATTGGAGTTGCCATACTAGTCCCTGACATATAACCATAAGTTGATTTACCATTAATGACATTGAGAGTGGATTTAATATTTTTACCTGGTGCTGAGACATCAGGTTTTAAAAGCAAATCTGTTCTCGGTCCCCAAGATGTGGATCCTGCTGGAACTATGACATCTTCTTTATACAATTCTTTGTCTGTGTCAGGTGCAAACTTAAAGTCAATCTCTTTTTCGTCACCTACATTCGGTTTATTAGAATTATAGCTGGCCATATCAATTGGATAGTATTGCTCCAATTTATCTTTGAAATCTTCCTTACTATTTCTTTTAACCTCAGTTTTTTTATCAGGATTAATCATGTTCCATAGCTTTACACCATCATCTCCTGAAATTGAAAATACTTGACTTTTAGTCCCTTCATCCGCTTCATATCCCATGGCTGGAAGCTCTGTCCAATTATCTCTATTATAGTAATTGACAGTATTTACAACCATAATGGCGCGTGCGCCCTTATCCGTTGCTCTTTTAAAAGCATTTTTTAAATCCTTTGTATAAATTCTATCCATTACTGCAATTTTGCCCTTAAGATCCAAACCTATCAAATCTTGGTCTTGACCTTTGCCTATATATACAAAGTTTAATTTACTAGGAGTTTTTGAACCATCTTCGTTTGTTATGATTTTATTCTTATCGAAAAAGGCCCCTATATTTCTGTATTTAAAACTTTCTCCTCCAATCTTAACTTTATCAAACTCAACTGTTTGATTTTTAGCAGAAGCAACTGCTATCGCATCTTCATGTGCTGCAGTTCGTGTTACATTTCCAGTGTCGGTCATTTTCAGATTATTATTTGCCACCAAATCCCATGAAGAACTTGAAGCAGAAGTCGCATAGTTACCCGTAGCTACGACCATTGGAATGCCTGCTTTTCTTAACGCCCTAATAGCTTGCCAATATTTCTCACCTACAAGACCTGTTCCTGTAAAGCCAGATGATACCGAAACAACATCGACATTGTGTTTGATCGAATCTTCAATAGCATGAAACATTGTTTCATCCCCTGCGAAGCCAGATCCTGCGTCAGAGTACATTTTATAAGAGAAGATCTGTGCATTAGGAGCAATTCCATCTATTCCGTTAAAGTTCTTGATGTCTTTTTCAGTATCATTTCCCGCAAGAATCCCTGCAATATGCATCCCATGTGGATCAAAATAATCGCTCCCATCATCAGCTTTTTCTACAGTTATTTTACCACCATTATAATAATTGAACGCATGAGGGATTTTATCACTCAACCAGAAATTTTTATCAGTACCTTTTAAGTCTTCTTTTTTGAATCTCATTGAGCCTTTAGCATCATCATCAATCCTCATGGCCTTATGCCTATAATCTGTCCCGGTATCGATATTTGAAATGACCATACCTCTACCATCAAAATTTTTACCAAATGGAGCATTGATAGATTTTAGGTAATCAATTGCCTCTTCAACTCCAATTTCCTTTCTAGCATGATTCATCATTGGCTGGACTTTTTGTGATCGTTCAACCGATGAGATACCTTCTATTAGTTTAATTTTGTCCAGATTATCTGGAGTTGTTTCTATTGCAACACCATTAAAAACCGTATCATAAGTATATAAAACTTTTGTATCCTTAAGATTGGATAATTCCTTGATTGCTTTTTCTCCAGATTCTTTATCTTTAAATTCAGCAATATAGACAAGTTTATCCTCTTTTTTGGGACTTTCTGGGTCTTTACTTGCAGACGAGTCCACTTTATCTCCTTGGGATTGATTGGAATCTTCTTTGATTGTTGCTTCTTCATTGCTAGTGTTATTGTCTATCTCAGGATTTTTACTAACAACTTCTTTTTCCTCAATAATTGTTGTTTTCTTCTCTTCAGTATCCTTTGAAGTTCCTATAGCATTATGAATATTTTCATGTTTTTCTTTATTTTCTGCTTCCTTATCTACTACTACTTTTTCTTTATCAGAGATATTTAAAGCATCTTCAGAGCTAGATGTGTCTGCTAAGACTACCTCATTAGGGACATATGCTGCTAAAATAACTGCAGCTGCAGTTAATGACAATACTGTACTTTTTTTCATTTTAATTCCTTACATATTTATTTAACTTCCAATAGATAGAAAACTTTAACTTTGCTAGCCTTTGTTATAAAAAGTTTTACTAAGTATTATCTAGGAAATAGAGTAGTACATTTATATATAATTGTTAGCTCTCTGAAAATAGTATATCAATTAAAAAAATTTAAGTCAAGAAAAATTAATACGGGTTAATTTTTTTATTAACGTATGTTAATTTCATAAAGTTCAAAGCTTTCGTGTTTAACTGGAATACATTATAAGCATATTCACACCATCAAGAATAGTAGGAATGAAGTTGAACCACTACTAAAACCATCAAAAACTCAGTTAAGTTTGGAAGTGAATCTTGCCTACGATATTCCACTAAGTTACGAAGCGAGAATGATTAGCCTATTTGTTGACAATATCCCTAGTCAAGTATTACTGAAATAGACCTCTCACACTGGTCGTCCTGCCTTTCGTCCAACCATACTCATGAAGATGACCATATTCGCTTATGGTCGTCAAGTGTTCTTTGGACATAAAATCGTTCAAATGAACGAAGAAGTCATTCTCATGAAATGGTTGAGCCAAGATACCTATGTTAGCTATAAAACGATTAATAATTTCCGCTCCAGTAAACATGCCAACAACCTAATCAAAATTGACTAAAAAGTACTAAACGAGCACAGATAACCCAATGAACTGGGAATATCTTGAGGACACGGACCAGTTTATAAAGCCCGACGGCCTAGTTTATTCCTTTAAGAACTACTCTAGTCGAACTGACAAGTATGGGCTTCAACGTGATTTCAAGATTTATGAGGCGGATAAAATTCAAGATACTCCTAAGTTAGAACACTTGGCTAAAACGGATAGTGGGAATCAGAAACAAATCCATTATAATCAAACTTGGAATTACTTTAAGGAACTCCTTACACAAACATTACATAGTGAAGAAAGCTCTCAAATTTATGCCAAACGGAAAATTGATGTTGAACCCGTTTTTGGTAGTTTTCGGCGTGCGCAGAGTGCATGTCAGAGGTAAACAAGCTGTCGCAACAGAGATAGCATTCATCTTCATGAGCATGAATCTCACCAAATTGGCAAAGAATCTAGCATCTAAAACGTTCACCTATTCAAAAACCACACAGTGTTTCTTTCAGCTTGATTGTATTCAAGACTGAAATCACTGTGTGGTTTTATTTAGAAGCTAGTTTTTGCCTAGGTCCTTTTTCCTTATTCTCTTTCTTCTTCGTTTTCTTCAGCTTTGACAGGTCGAGGTTCATAGGCTCTGATAATTTGAGCGACAACTGGGTGGCGAACCACATCCTTGGCTGAGAAATGAACAAAGTCAATCTGATGGATGTTCTTGAGTTTTTCTTGAGCATCAATCAAACCGGACTTGACATTACGTGGCAGGTCAATCTGACTGATATCTCCATTGACAATCATCTTAGAATTAAAGCCTAAACGAGTCAAAAACATCTTCATCTGCATGATGGTTGTATTTTGCGCTTCATCGAGAATGACAAAGGCATCATCCAAGGTACGCCCACGCATATAGGCAAGTGGAGCGATTTCAATGATTTCACGTTCCATGAGACGAGTTGTTTGGTCTTTTCCGAGAATCTGGTACAAGGCATCGTAAACAGGACGAAGGTAAGGATCTACCTTTTCCTTCAAATCTCCCGGAAGAAATCCTAAGCTCTCTCCTGCTTCCACTGCTGGACGTGTCAATATGATTCGCTTGACTTGTCCACGCTTGAGAGCTGTTACGGCCAAAGTCACTGCTAAGAAGGTCTTACCTGTTCCTGCCGGCCCAATCCCAAAGGTCACATCGTGTTGCTTGACACTATCCACATAAAGCTTTTGACCCAAGGTTTTAACACGGATGGGCTTACCTGTATTATCCTTGATAATCTCTTCTTCATAGAGGGCGACAAACTTATCGATTTCATTATTCTTAACCATGGTAATGGCTGTCACCACGTCAGGAGTTCCGACAGTCATTCCACGATTAACCAAGACCATTAAGGCTTGGATAACTTGGCGGGCTTCCTCACAAGCATTCTCTGCTCCCAAGACTTGTACAATCTCTGTACGGGCATGGATGATGACATCTAACTCATCTTCCATCAGACGAAGGTGGCGCTCATTGGATCCAAAAAGGTGAAATAGGTCATCTGGATGACTCAGTTGAATATCTATTGAATGTTCCTTCAAACAAAGAACCTCTCTAATTCTCTTATTTCGTTTTATCATTTTGTTTTCTTTTAAGTATGAAATAACTTTCAAAAATCCTATCACTCTGACAATTCGTAATGGTAAACGAAACTTGTCAAAATAAGGAAAATCCTCATAAAAGATAAACTGAATGACTATATTATAGCAAAGAGGCTGAGAAATTACTATCCCAAACCTCATCTAGTAGCCTTAATGTTCTAAATATTCCTGCCAGATACGATCGAAGTCTCCCATATTAAAGGAAAAGCTAGCATGTTCCTCTAAAAAACGACTCACTTGATCGAAATCATCTGTATGTTTCGGAAAGGCGGACTCCTCAAAAGCCAGATCCGCTAAAATTGCTTTGGGACTATTGCTTTTAGGGTTGCGCTCGGTCATGAGCCAAGTATAAAATGATTTTCTCATAAGCCTCCTAAATCAACTCTGTGCCGAACTGATCTTGCTTGATTTTGCCAGCCTTCATCAAACCACCGAGTGCTTTTTTAAATTGACCTTTTGAAATACCGAAAGTAGCCTTGATATCTTCTGGTGATGACTTATCATTCAAAGTCATGAAGCCACCATTGCTTTCCAAATAAGTCAAGATCATCTGCGCATCATTTTCCAACATCTCAAAAGAGCGTGGTTTTAAAGAGAGATTAAGCGTTCGGTCAACCTCACGGAAGCCAATAACACGTACATCTAACACTTGCCCCAAACGAGGTTCTCCATAACGCTCACTTGGATGGATGAAGCCCAGCATATTATTTTCCGGTAAATAGACAAAGGTTCCCGATAGCTTAAGACGGTAAACAATGGCTGGCCAATTTTGATTCTGCATGTTATTGTAGGCAGGACGTGCCAATCGTTGGAAATCTTCCTGATAAGCCAATACACCCCAGATACGGTCCTTCTTGTCCACTTCTAGACGAATGTATAGGCGATCGCCTTTCTTTGGCCAAAGTTCTTTAAG
This sequence comes from Streptococcus infantis, assembly GCF_047465525.1. Lineage (GTDB taxonomy): Bacteria > Bacillota > Bacilli > Lactobacillales > Streptococcaceae > Streptococcus > Streptococcus infantis_R. The sequence continues at coordinate 33,303 of NZ_JASGZS010000017.1, forward strand.
CTCAGGTAGAATATCCAGTGATACAACGATTTCCTTGTCAGGAAGACCTGTATCCACAAAAACACCCAAATCCTTACGGACTTCTGTTACGGTTCCCCAACCAAATTGGTCCTGAGTGGCAGTCACTTCTAGAGTTGTTAAGCGGAGCTTTTGCTTCATATCTGTGTAAGCAAAACCTTTGACCGTATCACCAACTGTATGCTGACCTTCTTCTTTAGCTAGGGCATATGTTTGACCATCCTTTTGAACAAAGTAAAAACGGTCATTTTCATCGATGATGAGTCCAACGATAAAACTTGCAAGATTTGTATTCATATTTCCTTCTTTCGAATAAAACTCAGCCAGCAATGCCAACTGAGTTTTTCTGTTTATTTCTTAGACTTCCAAGATTTCTTTTTCTTTGTTGGCAGTCATTTCGTCGATGTGTTTAACAGCATCGTCTGTTGCTTTTTGAATATCTTTTTCAAGAGTCTTCAATTCGTCTTCAGTGATTTCTTTTGCTTTTTCTTGTTTCTTAGCTTCGTCCATAGCATCACGACGGATATTACGGATAGCAACTTTAGCATTTTCACCCACTTTTTTCACTTCTTTAGCAAGGTCGCGGCGAGTTTCTTCTGTAAGAGCTGGGATTACCAAGCGAATAACAGAACCATCGTTAGCTGGTGTGATACCTAGGTCTGAAGCATTCAAAGCACGTTCGATGTCTTTCAAAGATGATTTGTCAAATGGTGTTACCAACAAGACACGCGCTTCTGGGATTGTGATAGAAGCAATTTGATTAAGTGGTGTTTCAACACCATAGTACTCAACGTGGATGCGATCAAGCAAGCTAGCGTTAGCACGGCCGGCACGAATACTTCCAAACTCACGAGCAAGTGAGTGGTGAGATTGTGTCATTCTCTCTTTTGCTTTTTCTACGATTGCGTTTGCCATAATCTTTTCTTATTCCTTTTCTTCGATATTATTTGAAACTGTAGTTCCGATATTTTCACCAAATACAACACGTTTAATATTTCCTGGTTGGTTCATGTTGAAAACAACCAAGTCAATATCATTGTCCATTGAAAGTGTTGAAGCTGTTGAGTCCATGATACGGAGACCTTTATTGATCACGTCACGGTGAGTCAATTCTTCAAATTTAACAGCAGTTTTATCTTTCTTAGGATCGGCATTGTAGACACCGTCGACACCATTCTTAGCCATCAAGATAGCATCCGCTTCAATCTCAGCTGCACGAAGAGCCGCTGTTGTATCTGTTGAGAAGTATGGTGAACCAATTCCCGCACCAAAGATAACAATGCGTCCTTTTTCAAGATGACGAAGGGCACGACCACGAACGTAAGGTTCTGCTACTTGTTGCATGGCAATGGCTGTTTGAACACGTGTATCCACACCAACTTGTTGCAATGAATCTGCCATAACAAGAGCATTCATAACGGTTCCAAGCATTCCTGTATAGTCTGCTTGTACACGATCCATTCCAGCTTCTGCAGCAGGTTCGCCACGCCAGAGATTTCCTCCACCAATAACGAGGGCAATCTCAATACCTAAGTTATGTACTTCTTGAATTTCTTGAGCCATTGCTTGAACTGTTTTGATATCAATTCCGACACCACGTTCGCCAGCAAGGGCCTCACCTGATAACTTAATCAAAATACGTTTATATTTGGGTTCCACCTGACTTCGCTCCTTTATTTTATTCAAACTATTTTATCACATTTTTTGAGAATTTTATAGTCTCATGAGTTATTCTTTTGAAAATTTTAAACGGATAAAAAGTTTTCCAAATCAGCCAAAGCACGCTCTGCAATTTTTTCATAACGAGCCTTCTTATCACGAATGCGGTCGCCTTCCAATTCCTTGATAATTCCGAAATTGACGTTCATTGGTTGGAAGTGTTTACTATCAGCATGGGTGATGTAATGAGCTAGACTTCCAATTGCTGTTGTCTCTGGGAAAATAGCCTCGCTTTCACCCTTGAAAAGACGAGCTGCGTTAATACCAGCTACTAGACCTGATGCCGCTGACTCAACATAGCCTTCCACACCCGTCATCTGACCAGCGAAGAATAGATTTGGCTGTTTCTTAGAACGGTATGTCTGCTCAAGAAGATTTGGTGAATCCATGTAAGAATTGCGGTGCATGACTCCATAACGGACAAACTCTGCATTTTCAAGACCCGGAATCATTTGGAAGACACGCTTTTGTTCTCCCCATTTAAGGTGAGTTTGGAAACCAACAATATTGTAAAGACTACCTGCCGCATTATCCTGACGAAGTTGAACGACTGCATAAGGTGTTTTAAAGTCACCATCACGTGGTCCTTTGTAATCATCTGGATACTCTAGGCCAACTGGTTTCATTGGTCCATAAAGCATGGTTTTGATACCCCGTTTAGCCATGACTTCGATTGGCATGCATCCTTCAAAATATTTTTCTTTTTCAAAAGAATTGAGCGGAGCTTCTTCCGCATTGACCAAGGCTTCATGGAAATCCATAAACTCTTGTTTGGTCATAGGAGCATTGAGATAGGCTGCTTCTCCCTTATCATAACGAGATTTGAGATAGACCTTATTCATATCAATGGTATTAACATCTACAATTGGAGCTGCCGCGTCGTAGAAATAAAAACCGTCCCCGCCGTTAAGAGCGTGAATCTTTTCAGCAAGAGCATCACTAGTCAAAGGACCAGTCGCAACAACTGTAATGGCATCTGTTGGCAATTCTGTGATTTCGTCACGTACCACTTCAATCAAGGGATGGTTGGCAATCTTTTCAGTAACCATTTGAGAGAAACCATCACGGTCAACCGCGAGAGCACCACCAGCAGGAACTCGCGTAGCTTCTGCTGATTCTAGGATAAGAGAACCAAGACGACGCATTTCTTCTTTGAGGAGACCGACAGCATTTGTAAGAGCATCCCCACGTAAAGAGTTAGAGCAGACCAACTCTGCAAAATTGTCAGTTTTGTGTTGTGGTGTTGACTTGACACCACGCATTTCATAAAGTTTAACTGGAATACCACGCTCTGCGATTTGGTAGGCTGCTTCAGAACCCGCCAAACCAGCACCGATAACATTGATATAAGATTGAGACACGACACTAATACCTCTTTGGGAGTGTGAATTTCCTGAATCGGGTTAAAAAAGTTCAACGAACTTGCTTCGCTTTCGAATTTTTTAGCTCAGGCTGAAAAAGTCCACAGGACTTACTTCGCTTTCGAGTTTTCAGGCTCAGGCTGAAAAAGTCCACAGGACTTACTTCGCTTTCGAGTTTTCAGGCTCAGGCTGAAAAAGTCCACAGGACTTACTTCGCTTTCGAGTTTTCAGGCTCAGGCTGAAAAAGTCCACAGGACTTTTTCACTCCCACAAATCTTTCTATTTTTTTCTTCTTCTAGTATAACAAAAAAAGGGAAGAAGGCAAACTTCCCTGTTTAGTCATTGGATTGATTGTCTTCCCATTCGTGATAAGCAGCGTAGAGCTGGCTTTTGTTCCACTGATAAATCTTCGCAACTTCCTTAATGGCTTGATTTTTCTTAATGCCTTGCTGGATACGTTCTTGGATTTCTGAGAACAAGTCCTCTTCATCCTTATCTTCTACTTCTTGACTAGCACCCTCTACAATGAGAAGACACTCGCCCTTAAGTGGTGTTTCAGAAATACTTTCTAATAACTCAGTAATAGTTCCACGCTGATATTCTTCAAAGATTTTGGTCAATTCTCTGACCAAAACCACCGAGCGATCACCATAGACTTCTAGCATATTTTCTAGCGTATCCGCCACACGGTGAGGTGATTCATAGAAAATCTGAGTTTCTGGATAAGCTTTTTTTGCTTCGAAAAATTGCTTTTGCTGACCTGACTTTCGTGGTAGAAAACCATAAAAGATGTGGGGTTGTGGTGCCAAGCCACTGGCAATCAAGGCAGAAATCCCTGCACTAGCTCCTGGAACTGTGACAACTGCGATATCTTCTTCAATGGCAGCCTTAACCAAATCATGCCCCGGGTCAGAAATACTAGGCATCCCTGCATCAGATACTTGGGCAAGATTTTGACCTTGTTTCAACAAACCAATCAAATCAGGAATTTTTTCCTTGGCATTATGTTCGTGAAAACTGATTTGCTTGGTTGAGATCTCAAAATGCTTGAGCAAAAGTCCCGTATTACGAGTGTCTTCTGCCGCAATCCAGTCGACCTCTTTCAAGGTCTGAATGGCGCGAAAAGTCATATCATCTAGATTACCAATTGGCGTTGCGACTAGATAAAGCTTGCCATAGGGAGATTGTCCCTTAAAACTCTTTTGAATCTGCATACTTACTCCCTAAACAACAGTTCATCACAGAACATACATTCTGCATCTTGTTCTCGACGTTGGCCATAAAAGTCACGGCAAACATGAAAACCGTCCTCATAAATGCGACGGACATTTTCCCTTACATGTTTCGTTTTGGCTGGAGTTGTCTCCTCAACTTCTCCCAATCGTTCTCTCAGTTTATCATTTTCTAAACGAAGAGCTGTATTTTCCTCTACCAGACTCTTGAGATTTTTCTTGATAGCTTCGACGTCTGCCAAGGTTACCAACAATTGCTGTGAAAAGTCATCTAAAGCATCAAATAATTCTTTTTTATTCATTACAGCCCTTTCTATAATCTATCTTTACTTTAAATTTTTTTGTAAAACCAGGTATTCCAAAGCGTTTTGAAAGCTAACATTGGCCCGCCACATTTTTCGAGTTTGGACGAGATTTTGCAAGATGTTCCGCGCAGAAACATTGAGAACATCCTGGCCAGCTAATACCTCTAAAATTCTGAGCACTTGATCTTGCTTTTCTTTATCATCAGCCAGACTCGTTAGTTTCGCAACCTGCAAATAGGATTCTTTTTTATGGGCTAAAAGCCACGAAAAGAAACGTTCACTTTCATCTACTAGTGTCCAAAATCCTGCTTGATGGACAAGCTTATCAGCCTCCGCCTGAGATTGACTAAACTGAGCCAATAGCTTAGCTTTATTTTTTACTAAACCAGCCTCTTCAAGCTGTGACATTAAAGTAGAGACTTGCTTCTTAAATTGGAAAATCTGTGTCCGACTTCGAATCGTTGGTAACATCTGTTCCTCATCATCAGTCAAAAAGAAAATGTAGATTTCGCTCTGTGGTTCTTCAATAACCTTCAAGAGTGAATTTGCAGCATTCACATGCATTTTTTCTGCTTGTTCAATAATAAAGACCTGCCGTTGATTTTCAATACCAGACTGGGAAAATTGACCGACTAATTCTCGAATACGCTCCGTCTTAATGACTTGATTCAGAGGTTTAATTATGGTCACATCAGGAAACTCTTCCTGCTCAATCAATTTACAATTCCGACATTTTTCACAAGGAAAAATACCATTTTTCTCACTACAAAAGAGACTTTTAGACAAGAAAAGAGCCATCTCTAAACTTCCAAAATTACCTGAAAAGAGATAGGCATGATTAAGCTGCCCTTGCTCTAAAATATGAACAAAACGTTCAAATTGTAAAGGTTGACAAGCTCTTAATTGCTCTTGCTTCATCTCCGTAGTCCCATCCTATCAAAAAGTAGTTGTTGCGTGTTCTCAACCACTTGATCAAGTGGCAGACTAGCATCGATTTTTTCGATGCGATTTCCTTCTCTTTCAAGAAGAGAAAGGTAACCTTGACGAACTTTTCGGTGTAGATCCAGGCCTTCCATGTCCAAACGATTGACTTCCCGATCACTGTTGGCAGCAATACGTGCCAGTCCCTCTTCCACCTCAATATCAAAATAAAGAGTCAAATCAGGTTTCAGTCCATCAGTCGCAAATTCATTAAGCCAATCAATGGCATCGATATCTAAACCACGCCCAAAGCCCTGATAAGCAACAGAACTATCGATAAAGCGATCCATGATAACCAGTTTTCCAGCTGCAAGTGCTGGTAAGACCTTTTCCACCAAGTGTTGTCGACGACTAGCAATATAGAGGAGAAGCTCAGTCTTAGGATCCATTTCAGTATGACTAGGATCTAGGATAACTTCGCGAATTTTTTCTCCAATTAAGACCCCACCTGGTTCACGGGTTGTTAAAACTTCCACTCCACTATCCTCTAATAAAGGGATTAGGGCTTCAAGAACGCTTGTTTTTCCTGCTCCCTCTGGTCCCTCAAGAGAGACTAAAAATCCTTTTGACATGTCTGACTCATTTCTATTTTTCTCTCTTCTATTCTATCAAAAAAATGGGGATTTGTGAAAAGCTTTTTTCATTTCCTTCTTTGTAAGAAAAAAAGAGGGTGAGTTTTAACACTCACCTCTTATTTACCTAATTCTTGAGTTTTTTTGTAGGCTTGGTTGACAGCATCCATAACGGTTCCTCTAAAAGCATGTTCTTCTAGACTTGCTACACCAGCAATGGTCGAACCACCTGGGCTACAAACTTGGTCTTTCAAGACTCCAGGATGTTGCTGACTTTCTAGAACCATTTGACCTGCACCAACTACTGTTTGAGCCGCCATTTTCAGAGCCGTTTCTCGTGGCAATCCTGTCTGAACACCTGCATCCGCCAAAGCTTCGATAAATAGATAAACAAAGGCTGGTCCACAGCCTGCAAGTCCTGTTGCTGCATCTATTAAACCTTCACTTATTTCAACCAACTGCCCTGCATTGGCTAAAAGTTGACAAAAAAGTTCACTGTCTTCTGGATGACAATTTGCAGACAAGGCATAACTAATCACTCCTTGCCCAATAGAAACTGGAGTATTTGGCATGATACGAATGATCCTGTGCTGACTTGGAAGAAGGCTAGCAAGTTTTTCTATGGGCAATCCAGCAGCCATGGAAATTAAGAGAAGACTATCTCTTTTTTCAAGGATTGATTGATATTGTGAAAGCAATTCAGAGAATTGAGCTGGTTTAACTCCTAGAAAAACTACATCTGCTTCTGCAAAGATTTCGTCATTGCTAGAAGCCAGACCACCATAATTGGCAATAAAAGCATCCACCTTAGCTTGACTACGATTTGTAAGGAGAATATGATGATTAATCTTTGCCTGCAAAACAGCCTTAGCCAAACTAGCTCCCATATTCCCCAAGCCGATAAATCCAATCTTCATCTCTTTACTCCCTTATCTGTCCGTCACCAGTAACCACATATTTGTAGCTGGTCAATTCCTTCAATCCCATTGGACCACGCGCATGCAATTTCTGAGTAGAAATCCCCATTTCACAACCTAGACCAAATTGGCCACCATCTGTGAAACGAGTCGAAGCATTGACATAAACCGCTGCCGAGTCCACTTGATCCGTAAAGTAAGCTATAGCATCAGCATTTTCAGTCACAATCGCATCCGAATGATGGGTGCTGTGGGCTTCGATATGCTCTACAGCTTCCTCAAGACTAGAAACTACTTTAACAGCTAAGACATAGTCTAAAAACTCAGTGTCAAAGTCTTGAACCACTGCTGCTTGTCCAGAAATATATTGACTAGCTTTCTCATCTAGACGCAATTGAATCGGTTCCAGTCCAGCTTCTTTTCGATCGGCAACCAGAACTTGCTCCAAGAGAGGAAGGAAGCTTGCTGCCTTGTCTTGATGAACAAGCAGCACTTCCATGGCATTGCAGACTGAAGGACGACTAGTTTTAGCGTTATTGATAATAGACAGTGCCTTGTCTTCATCCGCATCTTTGTCAACGTAGACATGAACAATCCCTGTACCTGTTTCGATAACTGGCACAATAGCATTCTCAACGACAGCATTGATTAACCCGGCACCTCCGCGAGGAATAAGAAGATCTAGATAACCCTTAGCCTTCATCATGGCATAACTACTTTCACGGCTGGTATCTTCTACTAATTGAATGACGTCTGGATGAATGGTAGTAATCTCCAAGCCCTTCTTCAAGGCTGTGACAATGGCATGAGCTGTTTGATAGGCATCCTTACCACTACGAAGAACGACCGCATTCCCACTCTTGAGAGCCAAAGCTGCTGCGTCAGACGTCACATTTGGACGGCTTTCATAGATAATACCGATAACCCCCATGGCTACACGTTTCTTAGTAATGACCAAACCATTTTCAAGCTGCCTTCTTTCTAGGACTTCACCGATTGGATCTGGTAAAGCAACCACATCACGAATGCCTGTTGCCATCGCTTGGATACGACTTGCATCCAAATAAAGACGATCGAGCATAACATCTGATATTTTCCCCTTAGCCGCTTCCATATCGCGAGCATTAGCTAATAAAATCTCTTCAGTAGCTGCCAATAAGTGATCGGCCATAGCTAGTAAGGCTTGATTTTTTACTGTTTCACTAGCAGTATTGATGGTTTTTTTAACTGCCTGTACCTGTTCAAATTGTTCTTGTGTACTTACCATAGTTTACCTCTAAAATTCTGTAAAGAGTAGTTGGATTTCAGGAGTAATGGAAATCCAGTCATCACGGTGAATCAAGACACCCTTGGCTTTTTGAGATCGAAGGACATCTTTCAGCCCCGATGCACCTAGTTGTACTCTACCTTTTCCGAGTGATTTTCCAGTTTCCTTATCAAAAACCGTAACAATATCGCCATAAGAAAAGTTGCTCTCAACATCTACAACACCTGATAAAAGTAGACTTTTACCATGTTGAGAGAGAGCTTCTGCAGCACCTTTATCAACCCAAATAGCCCCCTGACTTTTGGCATAAAAAGCTAGCCATTGTTTCTGGGTACGGAGCCCCTTCTCTTGCGCAACAAAGTAAGAACCGTCCTTGGTCTCCTCAGCCGCCTCAATCATGGCATCTGCTTTCATTGATGAACAGATATAAACAGGAACTCCTGATTCTGTCGCAATAGTTGCAGCTTTGATCTTAGTCAGCATACCTCCAGTTCCATTAGATGAACCTGCACCACCAGCCATATCTATAATTTCTCGATTAATGGTCTCAATTCTCTCCAGACGTTTAGCTCTTGGATCCGAGTTAGGATTACCAGTATAAAGACCACCTACATCTGTTAAGAGAACCAAAAGATCTGCCTGCACCATTGCAGCTACCTGAGCACTGAGCGTATCATTATCCCCGACCTTGAGCTCATCAATAACGACACTATCATTTTCATTGATAATAGGAATCGCGCCACGATTGAGAAGAACAGATAAAGCTTGATGGGCATTTTTATAACGTCGCTTATCGACAAAATCATCCTGGGTCAGCAAGATTTGCGCTGAAACAATCTGTCTTAAGAGCAAATTTGTTGTATATTCTTCCAGGAGCAATCCTTGACCAACCGCAGCCGAAGCTTGTTTATCCGCAATCTTTGTCGGTCGTTTTTTAAATCCTAAGGCTCCAAAACCTGCCGCAACAGCCCCAGAAGACACTAAAATCAGCTCATGACCTGCTTCATGTAGCATTGCAAGCTGTTGTGTGATAGCTTTTACTTTACTGCGAGATAAACTTCCATCTTTATGAGTTAAGGATGAAGTTCCCACTTTAAATACGATACGCTTGTACTTCATATTTTTCTCCAAATTTAATATTTAACCATTTTACCATGATTTTATGAAATTGTAAAAAAGGAACTCTCTCACTTTTGATCGAAAAAAAAGAACCTTGCAAAGCAAGATTCTTTTAGTGTCTGACTTAAATAATTGTTCTTCTGGGAACTAAATCGAATTAAGCTTCGATTTCTGTAACCATACCTGAACCAACAGTACGTCCACCCTCACGGATAGAGAATGTAGTACCTTGTTCTACGGCGATTGGGTGGATCAACTCAACGTCGATTGTCACGTTATCACCTGGCATTACCATTTCAGTACCTGCTGGAAGTTCGATTGAACCTGTAACGTCAGTAGTACGGAAGTAGAATTGTGGGCGGTAGTTGTTGAAGAATGGAGTGTGACGTCCACCTTCTTCTTTAGTAAGGATGTAAACTTCACCTTTGAATTTAGTGTGTGGGTTGATTGAACCTGGTTTAGCGATAACTTGTCCACGTTCGATTTCGTCACGTTGAACACCACGAAGAAGGACACCTACGTTATCTCCTGCAAGACCTTCGTCAAGTTGTTTACGGAACATTTCAACACCAGTAACAACTGCTTTTTTAGTTTCTTCTTTGATACCAACGATTTCGATTTCGTCGTTGACACGAACAGTACCACGGTCGATACGTCCTGAAGCAACTGTACCACGTCCAGTGATTGAGAATACGTCTTCGACTGGAAGAAGCAATGGTTTGTCAGTGTCACGTTCTGGTTCTGGAATGTACTCATCAACAGTGTTCATCAATTCCATGATGATGTCTTCGTATTTAGAGTCACCTTCAAGAGCTTTAAGAGCTGAACCTTGGATAACTGGAAGATCGTCACCTGGGAAGTCGTATTCTGAAAGAAGGTCACGGATTTCCATTTCAACCAATTCAAGCAATTCTTCGTCGTCAACCAAGTCGATCTTGTTCATGAAGACGATAAGGTGTTTAACACCAACCTGACGTGAAAGAAGGATGTGCTCACGAGTTTGTGGCATTGGTCCGTCAGTTGAAGCTACTACAAGGATAGCTCCGTCCATTTGAGCGGCACCAGTGATCATGTTTTTAACGTAGTCCGCGTGTCCTGGAGCGTCGATGTGAGCGTAGTGACGTTTTTCAGTTTCGTACTCAACGTGCGCAGTGTTGATTGTGATACCGCGTTCGCGTTCTTCTGGAGCAGCATCGATAGACGCATAGTCTTTAGGTTGGTTAACTGCTGAAGGCAAGCGACGTGCCAAAACAGTTGTGATAGCTGCAGTTAGGGTAGTTTTACCGTGGTCAACGTGTCCGATAGTACCAATGTTAACGTGTGGTTTACTACGATCGTATTTTTCTTTTGCCATTTGAGTAAAAGCCTCCAATAAAATATATTTTATAGATAGACAGTAGGCAATACAGTCTAACTTTCCTTACTATTTTATCAAATTTCAGCTAAATTGCAAGTGTTTTACAAAGTTTTTGTGAATTATTCTTATTCGGTAATTTCTCAAAGTAACTTCCACTTTCCTGACCAAAGTGGAAATTAGTCTAAAACGGATTTTTATGGTGGAATTAAGTGTGAGACGTTTGTGATAGAAATGAGGCCTACTATGACCAAACATAAA
>NZ_JASGZS010000018.1:0-44009 GCF_047465525.1 Streptococcus infantis
TTAAGAGTAACGACCATCTTTTCCAGAAGAAATTTCAGGAAACACCTTATTTTAAAGAAATGGCCAGACATCGCTATAAAATCGAAGCGAAGAATGCCGAACTAAAACAGAGACATGGCTTTGATGTTGCAAGGGCATCGGGTCTTTTCAACATGGAGTTACAGGCAGCCACAAGCATCTTTGTGGTCAATATGAAACGAATTATGACCCTAATAAACACAAAATAACCGAGGAATTCGCTCAAATTGATGAGTGGTTCCTCGGTTTTCATTTTATTAAAAGTAAGAGAGTTACTTTTTCAGTGGGCTCAAGACCCCGACGGGTCTTTTTTTCACGAGCATGGAAAAGGGAGAGCGAGTTGGGATCTGGGTGGACTTCTTTTTCACGAACTTGACAACGAGAGAGGGAGAAAGACCCTGTCGTATCTTTTATAAGTCCAACGTATCTCTTTTTCTGATTTCAATATTTTTTTCGTAGAAATTGTTTCGTACTTCTCCTAGGAATTGGGATTATAGTTAGCTTTTTTGACAATAGGGTATTTGACTAGTTTATGGTATAATGGAAAGAGTGAATTGAAGGAGGAAAGGTGATGGATGCGAAATTAAGATATAAGGCAAAAAAGATAAAGGTTATTTTTTTTGATATTGATGATACGTTGAGAAACTCAAAGACTGGTTTTATCCCCACCTCAATTTCAACTGTTTTTAAACAATTGCGTGAAAAAGGTATTTTGACTGGGATTGCGACTGGTCGTGGGATTTTCGGTGTCGTGCCAGAGATTCGCGAACTTAAACCTGACTTTTTTGTTACTCTGAATGGTGCCTATATTGAGGATAAAAAAGGCAATGTGATTGATAATAACAAAATTTCTAAAGATAAGGTTGAAAGCTATATTGCTTGGAGCAAGGAAGTTGGGATTGACTATGGTTTAGTTGGTAGTCATACTGCTAAACTCTCTACTAGAACTGAGTTGATTAGTGAGGCCATCGATCCAATTTATCCTGACTTGGATGTTGATCCTGATTTTTATGAAAAAGAAGACATCTATCAGATGTGGACTTTTGAGGATCAGGGAGATGACCTGACTTTGCCTGAAAGTTTAGCATCGACTTTGCGTATGGTACGCTGGCATGAACATTCGTCAGATGTAGTACCAATTTCAGGTTCAAAAGCAGCTGGTGTAGCAAAAGTTGTAGAACATTTAGGTCTTAAACCTGAGAACGTCATGGTCTTTGGAGACGGTCTTAACGATTTAGAGCTCTTTGATTATGCAGGTATTAGTGTTGCTATGGGGATTTCTCATGATAAAATCAAAGAAAAAGCAGATTATATTACAAAAACATTAGAAGAAGATGGCATTTTTGATGCCTTAGAAGGATTTGGTATGGTAGAAAAAGAATTACAGTTTCCACAAGTAGACATTGAAGCAGTAGAAGGTCCGATTGCGACTATTAAAACAAATCATGGAGATATGCGTATTAAGCTTTTCCCTGAACATGCACCAAAAACAGTAGCCAACTTTATCGCTCTGTCAAAAGCTGGTTACTATGACGGGATCATTTTCCACCGTATTATCAAAGACTTTATGATTCAAGGTGGAGACCCAACTGGTACTGGTATGGGTGGCGAATCAATCTATGGTGAGTCATTTGAGGACGAGTTTTCAGAAGAACTTTACAATATCCGCGGAGCCCTTTCTATGGCTAATGCTGGACCAAATACAAACGGTAGCCAGTTCTTTATCGTGCAAAATCAACACTTGCCATACTCTAAGAAAGAAATTGCTCGTGGTGGTTGGCCAGAACCAATTGCGGAAATTTATGCGGAACAAGGTGGAACTCCTCACCTTGATCGTCGTCACACAGTTTTTGGACAGCTTGCAGATGAAACTTCTTATGAAGTTCTGGATGCAATTGCAGGTGTAGAAACAGGTGCAATGGACAAGCCAGTTGAAGATGTCGTCATCGAAACGATTGAAATCGAGGACTAAGATGAAAATAGGTGATAAGCTAACAGGGCGAATTACAGGGATTCAGTCTTATGGAGCCTTTGTAGAGCTAGAGACTGGTATCACAGGTTTGATTCATATTTCTGAAATTCGTACAGGATTTATTGAGAATATCTATGATGTACTGAAAATCGGTGAAGAAGTTCAAGTCCAAGTTGTCGATTTGGACGAATATACAGGGAAAGCAAGCCTTTCTATTCGGACTTTGGAAGAAGAGAAACATCAGTTACCGAGACGGAGACGTTTTTCAAGTGACCGTGTCAAATACGGCTTTGCTCCTTTGGCTCGTATGATGCCTATCTGGACCAAGGAAGCTATTTCTAATCTAAATAAGAAAAAGTCTTAATTGATTTTTTCTCTCTTGAAATGTTAATATAGTTTGTTATAATAGAAGTATGGTAGAAGAATTATTAAAATCAGGAGAGAGAATCAATCAGCTCTTTTCTACAGATATCAAGATTATTCAAAATAGAGAGGTTTTCAGCTATTCGGTGGATAGTGTACTTTTGTCACGCTTTCCTCGTTTTCCTAAAAATGGCTTGATAGTGGATTTTTGTGCTGGGAATGGAGCTGTTGGACTTTTTGCCAGTAGCAGGACTAAGGCGAAAATTCTGTCTGTTGAAATCCAGGAACGCCTAGCAGATATGGCAGAACGGTCAGTCCGATTAAATGGCTTAGAAGAACAGATGCAAGTCATTTGTGATGATTTGAAGAATATGCCTACTTATATTCAGGGGAGCAAGGTTGATTTGATTTTGTGCAATCCTCCCTATTTTAAGGTGGACCCAAATTCTAATCTGAACGAGAGTGAGCATTACTTGTTGGCTCGGCACGAAATTACGACCAATCTCAAGGAAATCTGCCGTAGTGCCCAAAGTATTCTCAAATCCAATGGGCGTTTAGCCATGGTCCATCGTCCTGATCGATTGTTAGATATTTTAGACACGCTTCAACAACACAATTTAGCTCCAAAGCGTCTGCAATTTGTCTACCCTAAACGGGAGAAGGAAGCCAATATGCTTTTGATCGAGGCTATTAAGGACGGCTCCACTAGTGGTTTTAAGGTTCTGCCACCACTCATTGTTCATAATGATGATGGTTCCTATACTCCAGAAATTCAAGAAATCTATTATGGATCATAAAGCTTATATGTATGTAGTTGAGTGTCGGGATGGTTCCTACTATACTGGTTATACAACGGATGTCAAGAAACGTGTGGCTGTCCACAATAGTGGGAAAGGTGCCAAGTACACACGAGCTCGGTTGCCAGTAAAACTCATCTATGTTCAAGGTTTCGATAGTAAGGAAGAAGCCATGTCTGCTGAAGCCCTTCTCAAACGTAAGAAGAGAGTGCAAAAGGAAAGATTTTTATCTGAAAACCAAGAAAAAAATTTACTCAGTCATTTAGAAGAGTAGTGGGGAGTTCTTTGACTCCTCTTACTTTTGTCAAAAATTAAAAAAAATGCTACAATAAAGAGAATAAAGAAACGAGGTATTATCATGTCTAAGATTCTAGTATTTGGTCACCAAAATCCAGATTCAGATGCTATCGGTTCATCTGTAGCCTTTGCTTATCTTGCAAAAGAAGCTTATGGTTTGGATACAGAAGCGGTGGCTCTTGGAACTCCAAATGAAGAAACAGCTTTCGTATTGAACTATTTTGGTGTTGAAGCACCACGCGTTATCACTTCAGCTAAGGCAGAAGGTGCAGAACAAGTTATCTTGACTGACCACAATGAATTCCAACAATCAGTTTCAGATATCGCTGAAGTAGAAGTATACGGTGTGGTGGATCACCACCGTGTAGCTAACTTTGAAACTGCAAGTCCACTTTACATGCGCTTGGAGCCAGTTGGGTCAGCATCTTCTATCGTATACCGTATGTTCAAAGAACACGGTGTAGCTGTTCCAAAAGAAATTGCAGGTTTGATGCTTTCAGGTTTGATTTCAGATACCCTTCTTTTGAAATCTCCAACAACTCACCCATCTGATAAGGTGATTGCGCCTGAATTGGCTGAATTGGCTGGAGTTAACTTGGAAGAATACGGTCTTGCAATGCTCAAAGCAGGTACCAACTTGGCAAGCAAATCAGCAGAAGAATTGATCGACATTGATGCCAAGACTTTTGAACTCAACGGAAATAACGTCCGTGTTGCTCAAGTTAACACAGTTGATATCGCTGAAGTCTTGGAACGCCAAGCTGAAATCGAAGCAGCTATCCAAGCTGCAAATACAGCTAACGGTTACTCTGACTTCGTTTTGATGATTACAGACATCGTCAACTCAAACTCAGAAATTTTGGCTCTTGGTGCTAATATGGATAAGGTAGAAGCAGCTTTCAACTTCAAACTTGAAAACAACCACGCTTTCCTTCCAGGTGCTGTTTCACGTAAGAAACAAGTAGTACCACAATTGACAGAAAGCTTTAATGCTTAATGATTGATGGGGAAAACCATTATTAAAAAGGAGTTTCGACTCCTTTTTTGCTAGGAGGAGACCATGTTAGAATCTGGTGATTTGATTTTTGTGAAGGACCTTTCAGATATGGGGCAGGCCATCCAGGAATCTACTGGTAACTATAGCCATGTGGCCATCTTTTTGGACGGACAGGTCTATCATGCAACTACGGAAGGAGGTGTCATTGCCCAGTCCCCTGAAGATTTCTTTGAAGATGAGAAAGTCTATGACCTTTATCGCTATGCGGAGATTCATTGCCCAGAGGTTAAAAAGCAGGCAGAGAGCCTTTTGGGTTCACCCTACAATGATTCCTTTTACCCGGATGGAGATGGTTATTACTGTTCCCAGTTCATTGCTGAACTACTTCCTATTTTTGAGACCATTCCCATGAAATTTGGGAATGATACACAGGAAATTAGTGATTTCTGGAGTGAATATTATAGAGAACTAGGGCTTCCTGTACCTCTGAATCAGCCTGGCACTAACCCTAGTCAATTAGCAGCATCACCACTTTTAGTTTGTAAAGAAAGGAATCTTCATGATTCAGATTTTTAATCCATCTCGCTTGACGCGTCAACCATTCTTTAGAGATTTGGGAAACTATCTTGATCAGCATGATGATGTTATCCTCCGTGAAATCAAGGCTCAGTTTCCAGAGGTTCCAGTTGACAAGCATTTGGAGGAATATATTAAAGCGGGTTTGATTTTGAGAGAAAATAAACGCTATTATCTCAATCTCCCATTTCTAGAATCTACAGAATCTCTTGAACTAGACCAAGAAGTCTTTGTGAGAGATGATAGTCCCATCTATCTAGAAATCCTGGAGAAAAGATTTCAGACTGAATTACGTAACCAAACCAATGCAGCTATCCTAGAAGAGTATACGGATTTTGCTAGGGAAAAGATGACCTTGTCTAATTATTTTTATAAGGTTAAGCACCAGTATCCTTTGACAGAAAAACAGCAGGCTCTTTATGCTGTTTTGGGTGATGTCAACCCTGAGTATGCTCTCAAGTATATGACAACCTTTTTGCTTAAATTTCTCAAAAAAGACCAGCTCATGCAGAAGCGTCGAGATATCTTTGTTGATAGTTTAGTCTTATTAGGTTACATCCTTCAAAATGAAGATGGGAAATATGAGTTAGCTGTCGAATTTGATAAAGAAAGATTCATCTTTATAAAAAATAAAGGCTAGGGATTTTCCTAGCCTTCTTTAAATATACTATAGATAACGTTCTGCAACAGCAGCATCTCCAGGATAGTCTTCTTTCTGCCCTTGGATGATTTGGTAGCAGTCGGCTCCTTTACCAGCGATAATCACAGCGTCCAGTTCTTGACTTGTAACAGACATGGCGGCCTTGATGGCTTGCTCACGGTCGACAATCTTTTCAACAGGATGATGGATATAGCTACTGATTTCATCTGCAATGGCCATCGGATCTTCATAGTTTGGATCATCAGCTGTTAGAAAGACTTGAATTTCAGGATGTTGATCGAGGAGAAGTCCAAAGTCCTTACGACGGCTTTCTCCCTTGTTTCCAGTTGAACCAAGTACTAAAGCAATCTTTCCAGTTTGATGAGTTTCCACGACAGAGATTAGTTTTTTAAGACTGTCACCATTGTGGGCGTAGTCAATGAAAACTTTAGCACCATTTTTCTGAGTGAGAACCTCCATGCGTCCAGGAACGCGAGTAGTCGCAATCCCTTTTTTGATGTCTTCAAGACTAGCACCTAGACGAAGACAAGCAAGTCCAGCAGCGACAGCATTCTCTTGATTGAAGTGTCCAATTAGCTGGATATCATAATCTCCAGCTAATTTGCCAGTAGCTGAGAAGCTAAAGGCTTTAGAGTTCTCGATTCGGTTACTTGACTGGCTACCATAGAAGTCATGTTTTTGATTTTCTACTTGTTCTTTTAAGACAGAGAAGTGGTCCATATCGCTATTGATGACAACTGCGCGACTATTTTTCATCAAGAGACGCTTGTGATAGAAGTAGTCTTCAAAGGTTGGATGCTCAATAGGACCAATATGGTCAGGACTGATATTGAGGAAAACTCCTACATCGAAAGTGAGACCGTAGACTCGCTTAACCAAGTAGGCTTGACTAGATACTTCCATGATAAGATGGGTTCTTCCATTATCAACTGCCTGCGCCATCATCTCAAAGAGATCAATACTCTCAGGAGTTGTTAGAGCAGATTTAAAGAAAGTCTTACCGTCCAAAGTAGTGTTCATGGTTGACAACATAGCTGGACGATGTTCTTGATTTAAGATGTTGTAAGCAAAGTAAGCCGCTGTTGTTTTTCCTTTAGTGCCAGTGAAGGCAAGGATTTTAAGTTTTTCCTGAGGGTTGCCATAAAATTCCATGGCAATCAAACTCATAGCCTTTTTGATATTGTTAACAACAATAACAGGAATACCAACTTCATAGTCCTGCTCAGCTACGTACCAACCAAGCCCTTGTGCGATAGCTGAAAACAGATATTCTTTTTTAAAGGCAGCTCCTTTTGCAAAAAATAGAGTATTTTCTTTGGTTGTTCGGCTATCGTAACTGATGCTGTCAAAAACAACATCGCTGTAGTTGTAGTGGTAATGTCCTTGGTCGATGATCTCACGGAAGAGACCATCTTTCTTTAAAATATCTAATACGGTTTCAATCTTTATCATACTTTCTATTGTAAACCGAAAGTCTGAATTTTACAAGTAACAAGGAAAAGTTTATAATGGAAGATAAGGAACATTTCCGTTATTAAAATTGAATGAGGAAGTTATGTCTAACGAAAATAATCATCAGCAGGCCCAGATGTTACGAGGGACTGCCTGGCTAACGGCTAGTAACTTTATCAGTCGCCTGCTCGGGGCCATTTACATCATCCCTTGGTATATTTGGATGGGGACTTATGCCGCTAAGGCAAATGGACTTTTCACCATGGGCTATAATATCTACGCTTGGTTCTTGTTGATTTCGACAGCGGGTATCCCGGTGGCAGTCGCAAAGCAAGTTGCCAAGTATAACACCATGCAAGAAGAAGAGCATAGTTTTGCCCTGATTCGGAGTTTCCTGGGCTTTATGACTGGACTCGGTCTTGTCTTTGCTTTGGTTTTATATCTCTTTGCGCCTTGGTTGGCTGATCTATCTGGTGTCGGTAAGGACTTGATTCCAATTATGCAGAGTCTGGCTTGGGCGGTCTTGATTTTCCCGTCTATGAGTGTTATCCGTGGATTTTTCCAAGGAATGAATAATCTCAAGCCTTATGCCATGAGCCAAATCGCCGAGCAGGTTATCCGTGTTATTTGGATGCTCTTAGCAACCTTTATCATCATGAAACTTGGTTCGGGAGACTATCTAGCAGCAGTCACCCAGTCTACCTTTGCGGCCTTTGTGGGAATGGTAGCTAGCTTTGCTGTCTTACTTTATTTCCTTTCTAAAGAAGGGATGCTTCAAAAAGTTTTTGAAACGCGAGATAAGATTGATAGCAAACACCTGTTAATTGATACGATTAAGGAAGCTATTCCTTTTATCATAACAGGGTCAGCTATTCAGCTCTTCCAAATCTTGGACCAAATGACCTTTATCAATAGCATGAAGTGGTTTACCAACTACAGTAATGAAGACTTGGTTGTCATATTTTCTTACTTCTCTGCCAATCCTAATAAAATCACCATGATTTTGATTTCGGTAGGAGTTTCGATTGGTAGCGTTGGGCTACCTCTCTTGACAGAGAACTATGTAAAGGGAGATTTACCAGCAGCTTCTCGTCTCGTTCAAGATAGTATCACCATGCTTTTTCTATTCCTCTTACCTGCAACGGTTGGAGTAGTCATGGTAGGAGAACCTCTCTATACAGTCTTTTACGGTAAGCCAGATAGTTTGGCTATGGGCTTGTTTGTCTTTGCAGTCTTACAGTCAACAATTTTAGGTTTGTACATGGTCTTGTCACCTATGCTTCAAGCAATGTTCCGAAATCGCAAGGCAATCCTTTACTTTTTCTATGGTTCCATTGCCAAGCTCGTCTTACAAATACCATCAATAGCGATTTTCCATAGCTATGGTCCTCTCATTTCAACGACCATCGGTCTTATCGTTCCAATTGTTTTAATGTATCGCGAGATCTGTCAGATTACAGGAGTTCATCGAAAAATTATCCTTAAACGAACCATCCTAGTGACTATTTTAACTCTTGTCATGTTTATCCTGGTAGGCTTCTTACAATGGATTCTTGGATTTGTTTTCCATCCAACTGGACGTTTCTGGAGCTTCATCTATGTC
Organism: Streptococcus infantis; assembly: GCF_047465525.1. Taxonomy (GTDB): domain Bacteria; phylum Bacillota; class Bacilli; order Lactobacillales; family Streptococcaceae; genus Streptococcus; species Streptococcus infantis_R. The sequence continues at coordinate 8,737 of NZ_JASGZS010000018.1, forward strand.
GCCCTAATCGGAACAATCGGTGGTGGTCTCTACGGAGTCATGTGTCTCTATACTCGTCTCTTGGATAAGGTTATTGGACAGGCAAAAGCGGACCAGTTGCGAGAACGCTTGAAAATATCATAATAGTTTATAAATAAAATGAACAATTTGAACTTTCAACTCTAAAAAAGTTTAAATTGTTCATTTTTTATTTAAAAAAGAGAGAAAAAAATAAAAATTGTAGAAAAAAAGATTAATTTATGTCTATAATCGCTTGACTAAAAAAAACAATAGCTGTATAATGATACAAATATTTAAATTTGGAGGTTCTGGAAATGAAAAAGGCTAAGGCAAAATATCTGACGCTGGCAGGCCTTGCCCTAAGTGCCGGTCTACTATTGGCGGCTTGTAGCAACTCAGCTAGTTCAACTAAAACATACAACTATGTCTATTCTAGCGATCCGTCTAGTTTGAACTATCTTGCAGAAAACCGTGCAACAACTAATGACATCGTTACCAATTTGGTAGATGGGTTGATGGAAAATGACCAATACGGTAACTACGTTCCATCCTTAGCAGAGGATTGGAGTGTTTCTCAGGACGGTTTGACATACACTTATAAACTTCGTAAAGATGCTAAGTGGTATACCTCTGAAGGTGAAGAATATGCTCCAGTAACTGCCCAAGATTTTGTAACTGGTTTGAAATATGCTGCAGATAAAAAATCCGAGGCTTTGTATCTGGTTCAAGATTCTGTAGCAGGTTTGGATGACTATATCAACGGGAAAACAACTGACTTTTCAACTGTCGGTGTTAAGGCGATTGACGACCAAACAGTTCAGTACACTTTGACACGACCAGAATCTTATTGGAATTCTAAAACAACATCAACCATTCTCTTCCCTGTCAATGCAGACTTCCTGAAATCAAAAGGGGATGATTTTGGTAAGGTGGATCCTTCTAGTATTTTGTACAATGGACCTTTCTTGATGAAATCCTTTGTTTCAAAATCTGTCATCGAATTCAAGAAAAATCCCAACTACTGGGATGAAAAAAATGTCTTTGTGGATGATGTGAAATTGGCCTATTATGATGGTAGTGACCAAGATGCACTAGCTCGTAACTTTGTAGAAGGAGTCTACAGCTACGCACGTCTCTATCCAAATAGCTCAAGCTTTGAAGGAATTAAAGAGAAGAACAAAGATAACATCATTTATAGTATGCAAACCGCAACTTCTTATTACTTGAACTTCAACTTGGACAGAAAATCTTATAACTTCACATCTAAATCCTCAGATATCGAAAAGAAATCAACTCAAGAAGCAGTTCTGAATAAAAACTTCCGTCAAGCCTTCAACTATGCTTATAACCGTACAGCCTATGGAGCTCAATCTCAAGGGGAAGACGGAGCAACGAAGATTATTCGTAACCTAGTTGTACCTCCAACATTTGTAAGTATCAACGGAAAAGACTTTGGCGATGTTGTTTCAGAAAAGATGGTCAACTATGGCCAAGAATGGCAAGGAATCAACTTTGCAGATGCACAAGACCCATACTACAATCCTGACAAGGCTAAGGCTAAGTTTGCAGAAGCTAAGAAAGAATTGGAAGCTAAGGGTGTGCAGTTCCCAATCCACTTGGATGTATCAGTTGACCAATCAGCTAAAAAAGGTGTACTTGAAGCAAGTTCTTTGAAACAATCCATCGAATCTGTCTTAGGGGCTGAGAATGTGGTTATCGATATCCAACAATTATCAACAGATGACTACGATAATTCTAGCTACCTAGCTCAAACCGCAGCTCAAAAGGATTTTGATATTTATAATGGTGGTTGGAGTGCTGACTACTTGGATCCATCAAGTTATCTTGATATCCTAAATGTTAATAATGGGGGTATGTTGCAAAACATTGGTCTAGAACCAGGTGAGGTAAATGACAAGGCTAAGGCAGTTGGACTCGATACTTACACTCAAATGCTAGAAGAAGCGAACAAGGAGCAAGAACCAGCAAAACGTTATGAAAAATATGCTGAAGTTCAAGCTTGGCTCGTTGATAGCGCCCTTGCAATTCCAAACGTTTCTCTTGGTGGAACACCGACCTTGAGAAAGACAGTTCCATTCTCATCGCCATTCTCACAAGCAGGAAATAAGGGTGTCGAATCATACAAATATCTCAAGTTGCAAGATAAGACTGTAACGGCTGATGAGTATGAAAAAGCTAAAGAAAAATGGCTAAAAGAAAAAGAAGAATCTAACAAAAAAGCCCAAGAAGAATTAGCAAAACACGTTAAATAATCAGTCAGTGCAACAGGAAAAACGATAGTTTCTCAGGAAGCTATCGTTTTTGTATAGTTTGAAACTATAACTAGCTCTTGAAAACAAGAAAACGAAGGATCCCAAATAAGTGGTACAATAGTTACTATAGATTTGGAGGTATTGTATGAGTAAATCATTTCACATCAACACAATTTTAGCACAAGCAGGGATCAAGTCTGATGAGGCAACAGGTGCTTTGGTTACACCAATTCACTTTTCAACGACTTATCAGCACCCAGAATTTGGTCAATCAACTGGATTTGACTATACCCGCACTAAAAACCCAACTCGTAGCAAGGCAGAGGAAGTCTTAGCAGCTATTGAATCAGCCCACTATGCTCTAGCAACTAGTTCAGGTATGTCTGCGATTGTGTTGGCCTTTAGTGTCTTCCCAGTAGGAAGCAAGGTTTTGGCTGTCCGTGATCTTTACGGTGGTTCTTTCCGCTGGTTCAATCAAGTGGAACAAGAAGGACGTTTCCACTTTACTTATGCAAACACAGAAGAAGAGCTGATTGCCGAGCTAGAAAAGGATGTGGATGTACTTTATATCGAAACACCAACCAACCCTTTGATGTTGGAATTTGATATTGAAAAATTGTCAACATTAGCTCATGCTAAAGGTGCTAAAGTTGTCGTGGACAATACCTTCTACAGTCCAATCTATCAACGTCCAATTGAAGACGGGGCAGATATCGTCCTTCATTCAGCGACAAAATACCTTGCAGGACATAATGATGTTCTAGCTGGTGTAGTTGTGACAGATAGTGCTGATTTATACGAAAAACTCTTTTACAATCTCAACACGACAGGGGCTGTTTTGTCACCATTTGATAGTTATCAATTGATTCGTGGTCTTAAAACCTTGTCACTTCGTATGGAGCGCTCAACAGCTAATGCTCAAGAAATCGTAGCCTTTTTGGAACAATCACCTGCAGTCAAAGAAGTCTTGTATACAGGACGCGGGGGAATGATTTCCTTTAAAGTAGCAGATGAGAAGCGTATCCCTCATATCTTAAATACCTTGAAAGTGTTCTCTTTTGCTGAAAGCCTGGGTGGTGTAGAAAGTCTGATTACCTACCCAACTACTCAAACCCATGCAGACATTCCTGCAGAGGTTCGTCATTCTTATGGTCTAACAGACGATCTCTTGCGCTTGTCTATTGGTATTGAGGATGCAAGGGACTTGATTGAAGATTTAAGACAGGCATTGGAAGGATAAGACTATGGGAAAATATGATTTTACGACCTTGCCCAATCGTTTTGGACATCATACCTATAAATGGAGAGAAGCAGAGACTGACCGAGAAGTATTGCCAGCCTGGATTGCTGATATGGACTTTGAAGTGTTACCTGAGATTCGTCAGACTGTCCATGACTATGCTGAGCAATTAGTCTATGGCTATACCTATGCTAGTGATGGGTTGATTGAAGCTGTTCAAAATTGGGAGGAAAAACAGCACGGTTATCGCTTTGATAAGGATGCTCTAGTCTTTATCGAAGGAGTAGTACCTGCCATTTCAACAGCTATTCAAGCCTTCACCAAGGAAGGCCAAGCAGTCCTCATTAACGCGCCGGTTTATCCTCCTTTTGCTCGCAGCATTAAGCTCAATAATCGTAGACTAATCACCAACTCTCTAGTAGAAAAAGACGGACTTTTTGAGATTGATTTTGATCAATTGGAGAAAGACTTTGTTGAAGAGGATGTAAAACTTTACGTTCTTTGCAATCCTCATAATCCTGGTGGACGTGTTTGGGAAAAAGAGGTTTTGGAGAAGATTGGACAACTTTGTCAAAAACATGGGGTCTTGTTGGTGTCTGATGAGATCCACCAAGACTTAGCCTTGTTTGGAAACAAGCACCAGTCATTCAACACGGTAGATGAAGATTTTAAAGAATTTTCACTGATTTTAAGCAGTGCTACCAAGACCTTCAACATTGCTGGAACAAAGAATTCCTATGCTATCATCGAGAATCCTAAGTTGAGACTTGCTTTCCAAAAGCGCCAGCTGGCTAATAATCAACATGAAATCTCAGGGTTGGGATATTTGGCAACAGAAGCAGCCTATCGCTCTGGTGAAGATTGGTTAACAGAACTCAAAGAACTGATTGAGAAACACATCAATTATGTAGTTGATTTGTTTGGGAAAGAAACTAAAATTAAGGTTATGAAACCTCAAGGGACCTATCTCATTTGGCTTGATTTTTCAGCCTACGATATTAGTGATGAAGAATTAAGAAGCCTTTTAAGAGACGAAGCCAAGGTTATCCTGAACAGAGGCTTGGACTTTGGTGAAGAAGGAGCCCTTCACGCTCGCTTAAATGTAGCCATGCCGACATCTGTCTTGGAAGAAGTTTGCCAGCGAATCATTGCTACTTTCGCTAAATTTTAAGAAGCTAGCCTTTTAGGAGAAAAGTACTCCTAGAAGGCTATTTTCGTAAGAAGAAATGTGGTATAATTAAGAGATAAAGTAAAGGGGAAAATATGGCTAAATTGATTCCAGGGAAGCTTCGAATGGAGGGAGCTCAACTCTACGAAACTAGTCAGATTGAAATTATCAAAGAGAAAGACCATCGCCTCTATGCGCGTGTAGCAGATGAAGAAATTCGCTATAGCCTGGATGATGATTTGGTTTTTTGTACTTGTGATTTTTTCCAAAAAAGAGGGTTTTGTGTGCATTTGGCAGCACTAGAGCATTACCTGAAAAATGATCCGATTGGTCAGGAACTCTTGGGAAATCTGGAAAATGTGCACGAACAGAAAGAAGAAGTTGAAACTCAGGTTACTTTTGGAGGAAAGTTTTTAGAATCCATTCAAATTCCTAGCCTTTCTGAAATCTATCAGTTGTCTGCTCAGGGGCAGATTGAAGCAGGGACTAATCGCATTATTTGGACTTTGAGAGTCAGTCTTATCCAGACGCAGAAATTTTATGTAATCCGAGATATCCCCCTTTTTCTGAAGGTGTTAGAAACTAGTAAACCCTATATGATTGGAAAGTTATATGAAACTTCCTTGAATATTCGTCAGTTTGATGAAAGTAGCCAATTTGTTCTGAATTTCCTTCAGGGAATTGTAGAAGATGAGGTTGAAAATGCCCTCTTTTTCCAAAATCAAGGTCGTCATCTCTATTTCCCGCTGTCTTTTTTTGAGCAGGGTGTTAGTCTGCTGATGGGATTAGATGAATTCCAATTTGACCATCAGATTTCAAGCTACTCTCATCTTGTATTTCAAGATTTTGATGGTCAAGCAGGCTTATTTACCTTTCAAATTGAAGAAAAATCCAACTATTATGAGATGGAAATTTTTCAACAGGTAGGACTTAATTCGTTTTATAAGGGACAAGTCTTGTTTACTAAAGGTACATTTTATCTTCTGTCTAAAGAACAAGCTAGACTTATAGAAAAATTAAAAAAAGTCCCTATTGATAAAAGTGGTAGAAAGATTTTACAATTTGATACTAGTGATCGAGATCTTTTAGCTTCGACCTTGTCGCAGTTTAAAGACATAGGAGAGGTAAAAGCTCCTGATACGCTTCAAATTCAGACTTTCCGTCCTTCGTTCTACATGGAAGGAGAAGAGGACGGTTCTATCCGTTTGGATATGCAGTTTCAGTATGAAACTTGCTTAGTAACGAATCGCAATGAACTAGAGAGTCTTCCTTTTGCTAGTGATATTCAACTGGAGAAGCAAATCTTTCAGTTGGCTCTATCTGCTGGATTTGAAGCAGATTTTCGTTCATGGCGTCAAAGTTTGAAAGCTGATGCAGTTCATGCCTTCTTTCAGGAAGTTTTGCCATCCTTTGAAGCGCTTGGAGAATTAAGGATTTCTGAGAGCTTGCAAGACCTTTATCAGGTTCAGAAGCCTCAAGTTCACATCTCATCCAAGGGAAGCCTATTAGAAATTCAATTTGATTTTCAAAATATAGATCAAGAAGAAATCGATCGAGCGATGAAAGCTCTAGTTGAGAAGCAGGATTATTATATCAGCTCTTCGAATCAGGTTTACTATTTCGATGATCAGACCAAGCGTATCCGTCAGGATTTAGAAGAATTAGGGATAGAGGACCTACAAGATGGAGCTTTTCGAGCTCGTAAATCCCTAGCTTATACCCTATCTCATCTATTTAAGAATCAGGATCAAATTTCTTTCACCGAAGAATTTCGCAATCTGGCCCATGATTTGACGCATCCAGAAGATTTTCCGATGAAAGAGCTGAATATCCAAGCAGAACTTAGAGACTATCAGAAAAAGGGAATTCAGTGGCTTCAAATGCTTTACCATTATGGCTTTGGTGGGATTTTAGCAGATGATATGGGACTTGGGAAGACCTTGCAAACTATCGCCTTTTTAAGTAGTCAGGTTCAAGCAGATACTAGTGTCCTAATTCTTGCTCCGTCTGGCTTAATCTATAACTGGGCTGATGAATTTCAAAAGTTTGCTCCAGATTTGGATGTCGTGGTCGTGCATGGCTTAAAATCTCATCGAGAGTCAATTTTGGCAGAAAATCATCAGATTTATGTGACAAGCTATGCTACTTTCCGTCAAGATAGTGAAATTTATCGAGACCTATCTTTTGATTTTCTTTTTCTAGATGAAGCTCAAGTCATGAAAAATGCACAAACGAAGATTGCTCAAAGTTTGCGACGATTTGTGGTTCCATCTGTCTTTGCACTATCAGGAACACCGATTGAAAACCATCTGGGAGAACTATGGTCGATTTTTCAGATTGTCTTACCAGGTCTCTTACCTGCTAAGAAGGAGTTTATGAAACTATCAACTGAGAGAGTGGCTCAATTTATCAAACCCTTTGTCATGAGACGTAAGAAAGAAGAGGTTTTGACAGAGTTGCCTGACTTGATTGAAGTTGTCTATAAGAATGAACTGGAGGATCAACAAAAAGCTATTTATCTTGCTCAACTGCAACAGATGCAGGAACGTTTGGAACAGGTAAGCGATTCGGAATTTCAACGAAATCGCGTCGAAATTTTGACTGGACTCATGCGTCTGCGTCAGATTTGTGATACGCCTGCGCTCTTTATGGAGGACTACCAAGGAGAGAGCGGGAAACTGGATAGTTTACGAGATTTGCTGGTTCAGATTGCTGAAGGTGGGCATCGTGTACTTATTTTCTCACAATTTAGAGGTATGCTGGATCAGATTGAGCAAGAGCTGCCTGACTTAGGCTTGAATTCCTTTAAAATTACAGGTTCAACACCTTCACAAGAACGTCAGGAAATGACCAAGGCCTTTAACCAAGGAGAGCGCGATGTATTTTTAATTTCTCTAAAGGCTGGCGGGGTCGGTCTCAATCTCACTGGTGCCGATACAGTCATTTTAGTAGACTTATGGTGGAATCCTGCAGTTGAATCGCAGGCTATCGGTCGCGCACATCGTATGGGGCAAGAGCAAGCTGTTGAAGTTTATCGTCTTGTGACTCGAGGTACAATTGAAGAAAAGATTCAAGAATTACAAGAGAAAAAGAAAAATCTTGTTTCTGAAATCTTGGATGGAACAGAGTCTCGTGGCAGTCTGAGTCTAGCTGAAATACGAGAAATTTTAGGGATTTCATGAGCCTATACTTGAAAAATCAAGACATTACGCTATAATGGAGTATTGAAAGGAAATAAATATGACACAAAAACGATTTCCAATAGTGGCAGATGATGAAGTCATGTTGACAGAAATGCCAGTTATGAATCTCTACGATGAGTCTGATTTCATCAGTAATATAAAAGGTGATTACCAAGACAAAAACTACTTGGAATGGTCTCCAATCACTGAAGACAAAAAGCAAGAGGAAGTCAAACCTCTTGTAAAACCGGTTGAGAAAAAAGAAAAATCCTATGCTGAATTAGCGCGTGAAGAAGCGCGCGCGGATTTGAAAAAGAAGCGCTCGGCTCGATATTTGACTCAGGATGTAAGTCATACGAGACGTCAACCGAAGACAAGCCATGTGCGTCCAGCAAATCAACCGACAGCACCTTTTCAAAAGGAAAATCCAGGAGAATTTGCGAAATATAGTCAGAAGTTAGGTCAATCTCACTATGTTTTAGCAGAAACCGTTTCTCAAGTGGAACATCCAATTTCAGATGGTGAAACAAGTCATTCCAAGAAAAACAATTATGACTTTTTAAAGAAAAGCCAAATTTATAACAAAAAAAGTAAACAAAAAGAACAAGAACGTCAAGTGGCCCAAGAGCTCAACTTGACTAGAATGAGCGAATAGAGGGGAAGAAAATGGCAAAAACCTATCATTTTATCGGAATCAAAGGATCAGGTATGAGTGCCTTGGCTTTGATGTTGCATCAAATGGGGCATAAAGTTCAAGGTTCTGACGTTGAAAAGTACTACTTTACACAACGTGGACTAGAGCAAGCAGGGATTACAATTTTACCGTTTGATGAAAAAAATCTTCAAGGAGATTTAGAAATTATCGCGGGTAATGCCTTCCGTCCGGATAACAATGTTGAAATTGCTTATGCGGACCAAAATGGTATCAGCTATAAACGTTATCATGAGTTTCTTGGTAGCTTTATGCGTGACTTTATTAGCATGGGAGTTGCTGGTGCACACGGTAAGACGTCAACGACTGGGATGCTTTCTCACGTCTTGTCACATATTACTGACACTAGCTACTTGATCGGAGATGGTACAGGTCGTGGTTCTGAAAATGCCAAGTATTTTGTCTTTGAATCAGACGAGTATGAGCGCCATTTCATGCCATATCACCCAGAATACTCTATCATTACTAACATCGATTTTGACCACCCTGACTATTTCACAAGCTTGGAAGATGTCTTCAACGCCTTCAATGATTATGCCAAACAAATTACCAAAGGCTTGTTCGTTTACGGTGAAGATGCTGAGTTGCGTAAGATTACGGCTAATGCTCCGATTTACTACTATGGTTTTGAAGCAGAAGGTAATGACTTCGTAGCAAGTGACTTGCTTCGTTCTACAACAGGTTCAACCTTTACCGTTCACTTCCGTGGTCAAGAGTTGGGCCAATTCCATATTCCAACTTTCGGTCGCCACAACATCATGAATGCCACAGCAGTGATTGGTTTGCTTTATACTGCTGGCTTTGATTTGAATTTAGTGCGTGAACACTTGAAGACTTTTGGAGGAGTGAAACGTCGCTTTACAGAAAAGGTTGTTAATGATACGGTTATCATCGATGACTTTGCTCACCATCCAACTGAGATCATTGCGACGCTAGATGCTGCACGTCAAAAATACCCAAGCAAGGAAATCGTGGCTATTTTCCAACCACATACCTTTACTCGGACCATTGCCTTGTTGGATGATTTTGCCCAAGCCTTGAATCAGGCTGATGCAGTTTACCTCGCACAAATCTACGGTTCAGCTCGTGAGGTGGACCATGGTGATGTCAAGGTAGAAGACCTTGCCAATAAAATCAACAAGAAACATCAAGTTATCACTGTTGAAAATGTTTCTCCACTCCTTGATCATGACAATGCTGTCTATGTTTTCATGGGAGCTGGCGATATCCAAACTTATGAATACTCATTCGAACGTCTCTTATCTAATTTGACAAGTAATGTTCAGTAAGGAAGAACATGGAATTTCCAATTAAAATCAGGGAAGCACAGCAATCAGATATAAATCAGATTTGCTTGATACAAGAAAGTATTTCAAATTCCCTAGAAATATTGAATAGAGAAATAATAGAAGAACGTATCCGCAACCATGCGGGTACGTTTCTCTTAGCTAGCCTGGATGATCAAGGGATTGCTTATATCATTGCGGCGATACTTCCTATTCCCTCTTTAAGAAAATGGATGCTTGAGATCGGAGATGAGGAATTCATTAGTGAGAACTCAATCATCCTTGAAGATTTAGCTGTTCATCCAGATTACCAAGGGCAAGGCTTTGGAACCTTGTTGCTAGCAGCTTTGAAGGAAGTTACCCGTCAGCAAAATAGACCAGGTATTTATCTGCTTTGTGAGGATGAGTTGCTGGCCTACTTTGAAATGAATGGATTTGTGGAACAAGGGATCGTAGATGGAGAAAGGAGCAGTGAAGTTGCCTTTCTCATGCGTTGGCAGAATCCCTATTATCAGGAGGAAATATGATTATTAGACAAGCTAGATTGACAGATTTAGATCGTATCTTTGAAATTGAACTAGAAAATTTTTCAATTGAAGAAGCCATTCCTCGTCCTGTTTTTGAAGCTCATCTGAAGGAAATTAAGACCAGTTTTTTAGTGGCTGAAAAAGAGGGAGAAATACTAGGCTATATTGAGGGACCAGTAGTCCCTCATCGACATTTACAAGACCAGTCCTTTACAGAAGACATTAAAGATTATAGCCATCAAAAAGGTGGCTATATCTCTGTGACTTGTCTATCCATTGCTAAGAAAGCTCAGGTATTAGGTGTCGGACGAAAATTATTGACAGCTTTAAAAGATCTCGCTCTTGAGCATGAGCGTGAGGGAATCAATCTAACCTGCCATGACTATCTTATTGGATATTATGAAAAACATGGTTTTGTGAATGAAGGAAAATCCAAGTCGACTTTTGCTGGTGAAGAATGGTATGATATGGTCTGGGAAAACACGAATTAGGCATCAGAAAGGCATCTATGGTTGCTTTTCTTTAGTTTTTGAGATATAATATTATGGATTATCAACAAGGAGGTAATACCTTTGAGCGAAAATTCTCGAGAAGAAGAAAAGTTAAGTTTTAAAGAACAAATTTTACGAGACTTAGAAAGATTGAAAAGAGAAGAAGAGGTTAACGCTACCGAGAGTGGTAAGGATGAGCTTTTCTCTGATTTCAGTAATCTTTCAAAGACAGATGAATTAGTGAAAGAGCCGTCTGTAGAAGATTTGATGGAAGATTCAGTTTCACTAGTGGATGAACTATTTGCTAATGCTCCAACAGTTCCACCACGTCCATCTTTATCATCAGAAGAACCTGTTGAACCAGCTGTAGTTCCAGAAAAAGTTACACCTGCAGAACCAGCTGTGGCTCCAGAAAAAGTTACACCTGCAGAACCAGCTGTAGTTCCAGCAGAAGTTACACCTGCAGAATCTACAGTAGCTACAGAACCAGTAGTACCTACTGTAGATCCAGTTGAATCTCATGTACCTGCTCAGCCGGTTCAAGAAGAGAAAGAGTTCAATGCAAATTCGACAAGGATTCCAGTTTCTTATCGTACGAATCAGGCCAAACCAAGTCCTACTCGAAAGAATATTAAACCTCAACCGAAACCAACAGTTCTTGCCAAAGAAACTCCAAGTCAAGAACCAGTTGCTCCAGTTGAAACTAGAACGGAGCTTCCTAGAAGAAGTCGTAAAGAATCAGTGAAACCAATCAAGAAAAAGAAAAAATCACGCTTGAAAGGATTTTTCGTAACAGTATTTGTTTTATTGATTTTACTAGGTGTGGGTGGATTCTTTGGTTACCGTTATGTCGAATCTGCACTCCAACCGGTTGATGCTAATTCAAAACAGTATGTTACGGTTCAGATTCCAGAAGGGGCCAATCTTCAGCAAATTGGTGATACCTTAGAAAAATCTGAATTGGTAAAACACGGTTTTATCTTTAGCCTTTATGCTAAGTATAAAGACTACAATGATTTGAAATCTGGTTACTATAATTTGCAAAAGAGCATGAGTACAGATGATATCATCAAAGAATTGCAAAAGGGTGGAACGCCTCAACCTCAAGAAGTTGCACTTGCAAATCTTACAATCCCTGAAGGATATACCCTTGATCAAATCGCACAAACAGTTGGTCAGCTTCAAGGAGACTTTAAAGAACCTTTGACTGCTGATGCCTTCTTGGCAAAAGTGCAAGATGAAACCTTCATCTCTCAATTAGTTGCTAAGTACCCAACCCTTCTCGGAAGTCTACCAACTAAAGAAAGTGGTGTTCGTTATCGTTTAGAAGGGTACCTATTCCCAGCAACTTATGCTATCAAAGAAAGCACAACTATTGAAAGCTTGATTGATGAAATGGTGGCAACTATGGACAAAAACTTGTCAGCACATTACACTGCAATCAAAGAAAAGAACTTGACAGTGAATGAACTCCTTACCATCGCATCACTTGTGGAAAAAGAAGGATTGAAAACTGACGATCGCAAACTGATCGCTGGAGTCTTCTATAATCGTTTGAACCTTGGTATGCCACTTCAAAGTAACATTGCTATTCTCTATGCAGAAGGTAAGCTAGGACAAAATATTAGCTTGGCAGATGATGCAGCAATTGATACAACAATCAATTCACCGTATAATGATTATATGAACCTTGGCTTAATGCCTGGCCCAGTAGACAGTCCAAGTCTGGATGCAATTGAAGCAAGTATCAATCAAACTAAGAGCGACTATCTCTACTTTGTAGCCAACGTACAAGATGGTAAGGTTTACTTTGCAACGACACGAGAAGAACATGATCGAAACGTTGCAGAGCATGTCAACAGTAAACTGACACAATCAAGCAGTTCAAACTAACTCTTAGAACAAGATTTGCTATTAAATCCGTGAGTGTAGAAGAGAAACTCTCTTTTTACGGGAATAGCAAGTCACACCAGTCTTTCCGCTATGATTAGAAACGCCTGAAATTCACAAGTTTTAGGCGTTCGGAAATTACGAAAGTAAAAACTTACCTCTTATTTGAACCTGAGTCTAGAAGTGATAGAATCATTAGGTTTAGGCACAGATTTTAAAAGGTCGATACTGACTAAAATCATTCAAGGAAAGCTTTAAAAAGACTTTGTCTTCATTGTAAAATTATGTGGTTTACCACATAATTTTGCTTTACTACCTAAAGAAATTTAAATTTAATCAAAAGAAAGTTGAGAAAAATGGCAGAAAAAACATATCCAATGACCCTTGAAGAAAAGGAAAAACTCGAAAAAGAATTAGAAGAGTTGAAACTAGTTCGTCGTCCAGAAGTTGTAGAACGCATCAAGATTGCGCGTTCATACGGTGACTTGTCAGAAAATAGTGAGTATGAAGCAGCTAAGGACGAGCAAGCCTTCGTTGAAGGACAAATCTCTAGCTTGGAAACAAAAATCCGTTATGCTGAGATTGTCAATAGCGATGCGGTTGCTCAAGATGAAGTTGCTATCGGGAAAACAGTAACTATCCAAGAAATTGGTGAAGACGACGAAGAAGTATATATCATCGTGGGATCAGCGGGTGCAGATGCCTTTGCAGGTAAAGTATCAAATGAAAGCCCAATTGGGCAAGCCTTGATTGGTAAGAAAACAGGTGATACTGCTACGATTGAAACACCTGTAGGAAGCTATGATGTTAAAATCTTAAAAGTAGAAAAAACAGTTTAATAGGAATGAAAAGAAGGAGTAGATATAGGGAAAGCGCTTCCTATCACTCCTTTTCTTAATTCTAAAAACTAGAGGAGACTATATGAATTCAGAAAATAAGCACAAAAAGAAAAATAAAATGGAACGTGGGTTAACCAATCGCCATGTTCAGGTTATGGCGATTGCAGGAACAATTGGAACAGGACTGTTTCTAGGAGCTGGACGTTCTATTAGTTTGACAGGTCCGTCAATCGTCTTGGTCTATATGATTACGGGTGGTTTTATGTATCTTATGATGCGTGCTATCGGGGAAATGTTGTACCAAGATCCGGAGCAACATACCTTTATCAACTTTATTACCCGTTATCTAGGTCAGGGTTGGGGTTACTTCTCAGTCTGGTCTTACTGGCTCTCAGTAGTCTTTATCGGTATGGCTGAGATTACAGCTATTGCTCACTATGTTCAGTTTTGGTTTCCATCCTGGCCATCTTGGTTGATTCAGGTTGTATTTCTGACAATACTCGGCTTGGTGAACTTGATTGCCGTTAAAATCTTTGGTGAAGTAGAATTTTGGTTTGCTATGATCAAAATTGTGGCTATTCTTGCCATGATTGCGACAGGGGTCTTTCTTGTCTTGACTGGCTTTGAAACGCCTTATGGTTCAGCAAGTCTTGCTAATATCAGTGATCAATTCTCACTTTTCCCAAATGGTGCTATGAACTTTGTCATGGCCTTCCAGATGGTTTTCTTTGCTTACTTGATGATTGAATTTATTGGTGTTACCACATCTGAAACTAAGGATCCAAGAAAAGTCTTGCCTAAGGCTGTTAAGGAAATTCCCTTGCGAATTATCTTTTTCTACGGTGGAGCTCTCTTAGCCATCATGTCTATTATTCCTTGGCGTGAGCTTTCTGCAGCAGATTCACCATTTGTAACGGTATTTGAACTTGTTGGTCTTAAGTGGGCAGCGGCCTTGATTAACTTTGTAGTTTTGACTTCAGCTGCATCAGCCTTGAATTCAACCCTTTACTCAACAGGTCGTCATTTGTACCAAATTGCCCATGATTCACCAAATCATTTCTTGAAAGCTATTAAGGCAGACACACTCTCACGCCACAACGTTCCTCAGAATGCTATCATTGCTTCTGCCGTATTGATTGGTTTTGCAGCCTTCATCAATGTCCTTCCAGGAGTATCAGATGCCTTTGCTTTGATTACAGCTTCTTCATCAGGTGTTTACATCGCCATCTACATCTTGATCATGGTAGCCCATCTCAAATATCGTAAGTCTAAGGACTTTATGGCAGATGGTTATCTCATGCCTCAATATCGTTTGCTAAATCCTCTGACTATGCTCTTCTTTATCTTTGTATTTGGAACACTCTTCTTACAAGAATCAACTGTAATGGGAGCTAGAGGTTCAGCTATCTGGATTGTTGCATTTGGTATTTATAGCCAATGGAAATTTAGAAAATAAGGTATACTCTCATCAACTCAGGTTGGTGAGTTTTTTTAAATTTGACAGTTTTTCAAAATAGGAATATAATCAAGGCATAAGTGTCTTGGAGGAGGTTTTGATGCACATTAGATTGGAGAATACAGAGTCTCAGAAAGCGCAAGAAATAGGCGATTTGATTCGCTCTTATAATCGTTCTAAAAGGGAAGCAGCTGAAAGTGAGCCACTTAATCTGTATATCGAAGATGAACAAGGTGAACTCATGGCTGGTTTAGTAGCAGAGACCTTTGGAAATTGGTTAGAAATTGAGTATTTATTTGTGAAAGAGGAGTTTCGAGGACAAGGAATCGGCTCCCAACTATTGCAGCAAGCAGAGAGTGAAGCTAAAAAGAGAAACTGTCGCTTTGCTTTTGTAAATACTTATCAATTTCAAGCGCCAGCCTTTTATCAGAAGTATGGCTACAAGGAAGTTTTTACATTGAAGGATTATCCATACACTGGAAAAAGACATTATTATCAAAAAGATTTATAAACAGACATTGGACACTTAAAGAGATTGTTCACATAATGATGGAGGTAGGTTGATGGATATCATACTGGATATGGGTAATGTTCTACTGGAATGGAACAAGGATAAGATTTTACGAGGTGTGGTAAAAACAGAGAAGGATTATCTAATTTTAGACAAGGCTATTTTCCAGTCGGGGCTCTGGGAACGATTGGACTTGGGGACCTTGACTCGAGAAGAATTGGTTGATAAGGTTCTTTCCCTATTAGGAGATTGCTATCAGAAAAAGGTTGAAGAAGTCATTTGGAACTGGCCTGCCTATATCGATATTTACACGGAAGTCTTTCCGCTTCTTGCACGTTTAAAGGAAAAAGGCCATCGTATTTTTGTCCTATCTAATACCTCACCAGTTTTTTATGAATTATTGAAAAATCAACTAGCACCTCTTGAAAAGATTTTAGATGGGTTCGTTCTTTCCTGTGATATCAAGGCTATCAAACCTGATCAAAAAATGTTTGAAGAAATTCTCCGTAAATATCAGCTGGACCCAGCAAATTGTGTCTTTCTTGATGATATAGCAGACAACACTAAGATAGCTGAAAGCCTAGGCATCAAAGCCTATCAAGTCAAACAGAGAAGTGACGTTGTAGATATTTTGAAAAAATTTGAATAAGCAGAAAACTCTCTATCATTTAGCTGATAGAGAGTTTTTTGTTAAAAAAATCGCGCAAAATGACAGATATATATTGCATAATGTAAAATATATGATATAATGAACTTAGAAAGAAGCGCAACTTTTTAAAATTATAAAGGAGGTAAGAAGTGGCTAAGAATTTAAAATTAAAACTTGCTCGAGTAGAGCTTGATATGACACAAGGTGACTTGGCAGAAGCTGTAGGTGTGACTAGACAGACTATCGGCTTGATAGAAGCTGGGAAATATAATCCTAGTCTCTCCCTTTGCCAGTCCATTTGCAGATGCTTAGGCAAAACTTTAGACCAATTATTTTGGGAGGAAGAAGATGAAAAATAAATTTTATTATTATCAATTATTAGATGAAAGAGAAGAGCAACAACTTCATAAAGCTGGTGCAGAGAGTTTTCATATTTCTATCGGATTATTGTTTCTAGTTTGTTTCATATCAGTGTTAGCACCAAGCATTTTTAATCCTAGCATGCTTCTCGCTATTATTATAATAGGGAATTTTTACTTTATCAATCGTGCTCGAAGTCTAGGTGTGACCTACTATAGTCGTTTTCATTTTACAATTTTAGGTTGCCTATTATTAACTCTAGTGATTACAGCTACCTTGATGCTACAGAACTACCAGTTCAATATCGAAATTTATCAGCACAACTCTCTACATATTAAGTATATTTATGCATGGGTCATTACATATCTCCTTTATTTTTCTTGGGTCTTTATTGGAAACTTAGGTTTGAAAAGTTATGGTGCATGGGCTCAGAAAAAATTTGAGCAAGACATGGATGAACTGGAGAGTGGAGAATAGCTTGTTACTCTTTTCTCAATCCAGCTAAAATGTGATATAATAGTACTAATTTATGAGAAAAGAAGAAACATTTTCATCTTTTTACAAATAGGGAAGAAGGACAGTATATGTACCCAGATGATAGTTTAACTTTGCACACAGATTTGTATCAGATTAACATGATGCAGGTTTACTTCGACCAAGGCATTCATAACAAGAAAGCGGTTTTTGAAGTTTATTTCCGCCAACAACCTTTCAAAAACGGTTATGCTGTTTTTGCAGGTTTGGAACGAATTGTGAAATACCTTGAAAATTTGCGTTTTTCGGATAGCGATATTGCTTATTTGGAGTCACTTGGTTATCATGGTGCCTTCTTGAAATATCTCCGTAATCTCAAGTTGGAATTGACTGTACGTTCTGCTCAAGAAGGGGATTTGGTCTTTGCTAATGAACCAATCGTTCAAGTGGAAGGTCCTTTGGCTCAGTGTCAATTGGTTGAAACAGCTCTCTTGAACATCGTCAACTTTCAAACCTTGATTGCGACCAAGGCAGCTCGTATTCGTTCGGTCATCGATGATGAACCGTTGATGGAGTTTGGTACACGTCGTGCGCAAGAAATGGATGCAGCTATCTGGGGAACTCGTGCTGCTGTCATTGGTGGTGCCAATGGAACTAGTAATGTACGTGCTGGTAAGCTCTTCGGTATTCCTGTTCTAGGGACTCATGCTCACGCCTTGGTACAAGTCTATGGCAATGATTATCAGGCTTTCAAGGCTTATGCCTCAACTCACAAAAACTGTGTATTCCTAGTGGATACCTATGATACTCTTCGTATCGGTGTTCCAGCAGCGATTCAGGTTGCGCGTGAACTTGGTGACAAGATTAATTTCCTTGGTGTCCGTATTGACTCTGGAGATATCGCCTATATTTCTAAAAAAGTTCGTCAACAACTGGACGAGGCAGGATTTACTGATGCTAAGATTTATGCATCAAATGACCTTGATGAGAATACCATCCTTAACCTCAAGATGCAAAAAGCTAAGATAGACGTCTGGGGTGTAGGAACTAAGCTCATTACAGCCTATGACCAACCAGCACTTGGAGCAGTTTACAAGGTTGTTGCCATCGAAGATGAGAATGGTCATATGCGCAATACCATTAAACTTTCAAACAATGCAGAGAAGGTTTCAACACCAGGTAAGAAACAAGTTTGGCGCATCACCAGTCGTGAAAAAGGCAAGTCAGAAGGTGATTACATTACTTATGATGGTGTAGATGTTGCTAGCATGACTGAAATCAAAATGTTCCATCCAACCTATACTTACATCAAGAAAACCGTCCGTAATTTTGATGCTGTTCCTCTCTTGGTAGACATTTTCAAGGAAGGTAAACTGGTTTATGACTTGCCAAGTCTGCCTGAAATTCAAACCTATGCTCGTAAGGAATTTGATAAGCTTTGGGATGAATACAAACGTGTACTAAATCCACAACATTACCCTGTCGACTTGGCTCGTGATGTATGGCAAGACAAGATGGACTTGATTGATAAAATGCGTAAGGAAGCTCTGGGTGAAGGAGAAGAAGAATGAGTTTGCAAGAGGACATTATCCAGCAACTAGGTGTAAAACCAGTGATTGATGCCCAGGAAGAAATCCGTCGTTCGATTGACTTTTTGAAAAGATACTTGAAAAAACATCCTTTTTTAAAAACATTTGTCTTAGGAATTTCTGGAGGTCAAGACTCGACCTTAGCAGGACGCTTGGCACAATTAGCCATGGAAGAAATGCGAGCAGAAACAGGTGATGATAGTTATAAATTTATCGCTGTTCGCCTCCCTTATGGAGTGCAAGCTGACGAGGATGATGCTCAAAAAGCCCTAGCATTTATTCAGCCAGATGTGAGTTTGGTCGTTAATATCAAGGAGTCTGCTGATGCTATGACAGTAGCAGTAGAAGCAACAGGCAGTCCTGTTTCCGATTTTAACAAAGGAAATATCAAGGCTCGTAGTCGTATGATTGCCCAATATGCTCTTGCAGGTGCTCATAGCGGAGCTGTTATCGGGACAGACCATGCTGCGGAAAATATCACAGGTTTCTTTACTAAATTTGGTGACGGTGGTGCAGATATTCTCCCACTTTATCGCCTCAATAAACGCCAAGGAAAACAACTTTTGAAGGAGCTTGGAGCTGATCCAGCCCTCTATGAAAAAGTTCCAACGGCAGATTTGGAAGAAGAAAAACCAGGTATTGCAGACGAAGTAGCCTTGGGAGTCACTTACAATGAAATTGATGATTACCTCGAAGGCAAACAAGTAAGCCCAGAAGCCCAAACAACCATTGAAAAATGGTGGTACAAAGGCCAACACAAACGCCACCTACCAATCACAGTGTTTGATACGTTTTGGGAGTAAAAAAGTCCGGGGGACTTTTTTAGCCCGAGCCTGAAAATAAAAAAGCGAGGTTGAATTATGAAATCCATAGGTACAAAGACATTACATACTGAACGGTTGCTATTGCGACGCTTTTGTGAAACTGATGCTCAAGCCATGTTTGATAATTGGGCTTCACGCTCAGAAAATCTGACCTATGTGACTTGGGATCCACATCTGAATGTTGAACAGACTCAAAATTCTATTGGCAATTGGGTAAAATCCTATGACGATCCAGATTATTACAAATGGGCTATTTGTCTCAAAGAAAATCTAGACCACGTCATTGGAGATATTAGTCTTGTCAGTGTGGATGAAGAAAACTCTAGCTGTGAGATCGGATATATCTTAGGGATGGACTACTGGGGACGAGGACTCATGACAGAAGCTTTAAAAGCTGTCTTATCATACTGTTTAGATGAGATTGGATTTGAAGAGGTTGATGCTTGCTATGTAAGTCTAAACCCAGCATCTGGTCGTGTTATGGAAAAGGTGGGTATGACTTTTTGGAAGACGATCCCAAATGCAGTTGAACGAAAAGGTTATAGAGCTGATAAAATTTATTATCAAATCAAAAAATAAGATGGAAAAGAATAACTTTTCCATCTTATTTTTTATAATTTACTTTTTAATCAAAATAAAGCAAATCTTTGCTGGTGCTTGTAAAGAGGTCGAAACCATCCTTCGTTACAACACCGCAGTCTTCGATGCGGACACCGACTTTACCAGGGATATAGATACCAGGTTCAACTGAGAAGCACATACCTTCTTCGATAATCATGTCGTTTCCTTCCATGATTGAAGGGAATTCGTGGACATCCATACCGATACCATGACCGAGACGGTGGTTGAAGTACTCACCATAACCTGCTTTTTCGATAACTTCACGGGCAGCACGGTCTATTTCATGCGCAGTGACACCAGGTTTGATAAAGTCAAGGGCAGCTTGTTGAGCTTCAAGAGTCAAGTTATAAATATCTTTCTTGAATTGGTCAGGTTTACCGACAGCAACTGTACGAGTCATATCTGATGCATAACCATTCACTATGACACCGAGGTCAAAGAGGAGAAGGGCATCATTTTCAACCTTGTTAGCTCCAGGAATACCATGAGGATTTGCGGCGTTATCACCTGTTAAGACCATGGTATCAAAGCTCATTTCATAGCCTTCACGTTTCATAGCGAAGTCGATTTGCGCAATGATATCTGTTTCGGTATTGTCAAGAGAAATATTATCAAAACCAACTTTGACAGACTTGTCGGCGTAAACACCTGCAACCATCATCTTTTGCACTTCGTCTGCTGACTTGATCAAGCGCATGCGTTGGATCAATGGAGTCAAGTTTTCAAATTCCGCAGTTTCAAAGACAGATCTTAAACCGTGGTATTTAGTCAAGATGAGATTATCAAACTCAACTGCGACACGTTTGAAATCAAGCTGTGGTAAGGCATTTTGGATTTTCTTCCAAGGGTTTTCAGAGTCCACATAACCAACAACTGGAAAAGAGACAGTGCTTGTTGCGCGCTCAACCTCAAGGGCTGGAACAAAGAGAAGTGGTTCCTGGTCTGCAAGGACAAAGAGGAACATTTGGCGTTCGTGTGGATCACTGTAAAAACCAGTGAGGTAATTGATAGTGACGGGGTCAGATACGACTGCGACGTCTAGCTTTTCTGATTCAAGATATGTTAGGATTTGTTGTAATTTAGACATAAGCTACCTTCTTTCTACCCCTCTATTTTTGCAAAAAACAGCAGAAAATGCAAGGGAGAAGGGGAAAAGAGCCTAAAAAAATTCCAACAGCTAATAGCATGTTGGAATCTAAATATTAGTTAAAATCTGCCTTGCTTTTAACATCACCATATTCTTCCGCAACTTCTTGGCTGAGAATATCTTCGTAAGCTGGAAGGACAAGGTCCTGACCGTATTTCTTTTTGAGGGCAAGAGTTACTAAGCGATAAGCGAGATTAGCATTGCGGGAGAGGATAGGTCCGTGGAAGTAAGAACCGAAAACATTTTTATAGTGAACACCTTCACCGACCTTTTCTTCGTTGTTTCCATTTCCATAGACAACCTGTCCCAGCGGTTTTTGGTCATCTGAGAGGAAGGTACGGCCTTGATGATTTTCAAATCCATAGTAGGTTTCATCGAATTCTTCATTATGAATTTTAATATCACCGATGAAGCGGTTGTTGGTTTGGTTGAGTGTATAGTGTCCCATAACACCCAAGCCTTCGATGCGTCTTCCTGAAGCTTCGATATAGTATTGACCCAATAGTTGGAAGCCACCGCAGATAGCCAGGACAACACCATCATTTTGGATAAAGTTGTCGATATTTTCTTTTTTAGCAGGCAAATCACCAGCAATGATACTTTGTTCAAAGTCTTGGCCACCACCGAAAAAAGCGATATCGTAATGATTTTCATCGAAATCATCGTGGAGAGAAACGATGTCAACTGTTACGTGAGCACCCAGCTTTTCAGCCACATACTTGAGCATGAGGATATTTCCATTATCCCCGTAGGTATTCATGAGATTGCCATAGAGGTGGGCAATATTTAGCTGGTAAGGATAGTTGCCGTCTTTTGAGGAAAGTGAAGTATAAACCATTAGTTCATCTCCTTTCTAACAAGTTGACGATTGGCTAGTAGTTCTCGGAATTCCAGCATAGCAGTGTAGGTCGCAAGGATGTAAGCATGTTTACAATCTTGGGCTTCAATCGTTTTAAGAACTTGTTCCAGACTACTTGTTTCAGTGATTTTATCAGCTGGGTAGCCAGTCACTCGAAGACGACGAGCAATTTCAGAATGACGAACGCCACCGGCGTTTATTTCTGGGATATCCATGTCAGTAACTTGTTCAAAATCAGCATCCCAAATCCAGCTGGTATCAATCCCGTCAGCATAGTTGGCATTGAGGAGAACAGAAAGACTAAATGGATAAGGAGCGAGTTTAATCATTTCAATGGCTTGTGTTGCACCGACAGGATTTTTGATGAGAACCAGTGTACATTCCTTATCACCGATATGGAACGTTTCTTGGCGCCCAAAAACTGCACGACTCTTGTCAAATCCTTGTTTAATCAGTTGAGAATCAGCTCCGAGGTAACGGGCGATAGCAACTGCAGCCAGAGCATTATAGATGTTGTAGAGTCCACCGATTTGAATACCATATTCCTGTCCGTCGATAACAAATCGCGAACGATTATTGGTCAACTCAACCAATTCCGTCAAACGGTAGTCCAAGTCAGGTCGTTTACATCCACAGTTTTCGCAGATATAAGCTCCTAAGTTGGCATAAGTATTAAGCTCATATTTCAAAATACTTTGACAGTCAGGACAGAGAATACCTTCAGTATTGTAGTGAGCAAGCTTTGCTGGACCTTTTTCCGTATCAAAGCCAAAATACTGAACAGGATTTGGAATTGCAGGCTTGTAGAAAAGCGGACTATCACCGTTCAGCAGAACAGTAGCAGTAGGAACTTTTCGAATAGCGTCCAAAATCATCTTGTAGGTCGTATAAATCTCACCGTAGCGATCCATTTGATCGCGGAAAATATTGGTGATAACGAAAAGACTAGGCTGGATGTAGTCACAGATACGTGAGAGACTAGCTTCGTCGATTTCAAGAACTGCAATATTTTTTCCCGTTTTTGAAGATTTGGCTGTCAAGAAGGTAGTTGTAATCCCTGTGATCATGTTGGCACCACTTGGATTGGTCAGAACTTGACCATAAATTTCTTTAAGGATACCGACCGTGAGAGCGGTCGTCAAGGTTTTCCCATTGGTACCAGTTACTACAACAATTTCGTAGTTCTTCGCTAAATGTTGTAAAATATCTTTATCAAATTGAAGGGCAAGTTTTCCAGGCAGCGTACTTCCACGTCCAAGACGACTCAAAATAAAGTGAGAAGAACGCCCAGCAAGAAGGCCCAAAGCAGTTTTTAATTTCATGTTTCTATTATATCATAAAAGCTGAAAAAGACAGATTTGAGATTTTAGAAAAAGAAAAACAGCCCAAGGAGGCTGCTTGATAAAACTAAATCGCAAACAAGTCATTCAAGTTTTCAGCCAAGGTTGGGTGAGTGAAGATTTGTTTTGTGAAGTAAGTGTATGGAATCTTGTTGTCCATTGCAACAGTGATGATGTTGATGATTTCTTGTGAACCTTCAGAGAAGATAGTTGCGCCAAGAATTTCTTTTGTTTCAGTATTGACAACAGCTTTGAAGGCACCACGAAGGTCTCCATTTACATGACCACGAGGCATTGCTGCAACAGGGATTTCCTTGACAGCGTATGGAAGTTTCAAATCAGCTGCTTGGCTTTCAGTCAGACCAACTTGTGAAAGTGCAGGTGTGATGAACATAGTGTTTGGTACATTGAGACGGTCTTCAAGTGTGTAGCTGCCATCGCCAGCAAGGTAGCTATAAACAACACGGAAGTCATCGAGTGAAATGTAAGTGAATTGAAGGCCGCCGTTGACATCTCCAACTGCAAAGACACCAGGAACGTTTGTTTGACAATGTTTGTCTACTTTAATGGCACCACGCTCAGTTAGTTTAATATCTGTATTTTCAAGTTGAAGTGGTTCTACATTTGGTTTACGTCCAGTTGCGTAGAGAAGGGCATCGAAACGGTAGGTTTCATTCTCTGTCACGACAAGAACTTGGTCACCATCGTTTTTGATTTCAGTAGTATGGATATTTTGAAGGAGTTCAATGCCGTCTTCTTCCATGTATTGTTTAGCAAGAGCAGCAATAGAAGGTTCTGCGCGAGGTAGGAAAGTATCTAGAGCATCTAGGACTGTTACCTTGCTTCCAAGTTTATTGTAGAGACCAGCAAATTCAAGACCGATATTTCCACCACCAAGGATTCCGAGTTTTTCTGGTAATTGTTCCAAGTTTTGGATACCAGTTGAATCAAAGACATTCTTGCCAGTAGATAGTCCTGGAATAGGCAAAACGTTTGAAACAGCACCAGTGTTGATGACGATTGTTTCAGCAGTCAGTTCTTGTTTTTCGTCACCAGCTTGGATTTCGATGACTTTATTAGAAACAAAGTGAGCTTCAGCATCAAAGATATCTACGCCTGTACCTGCTACAGTAGCATAGTTTTTACCATTGAGGCGTGTAGTAACCGTATTTTTAGTAGCCATGACTTGATCAAATGACAAGTCTTTTTCAGCAGCAACTAACAAGGTTTTAGTTGGGATACAACCGATATTGATACAAGTACCGCCGTACATCGCCTTACTACGTTCGATAAGGGCAACTTTTTTACCAGCTGAAGCTAGTTTTCCAGCAAGCGTCTTGCCTGCCTTACCAAATCCTATTACAATTAAATCGTATGTTAACATTTTTATTCCTCCTATTCGATTTTCATTCTAGCACAAGAAAAAAACTTTTGCACAAATCTGCTACGGAAAATAATTTCAGAAATCAAAAACTCAAACGAGTTCTTTTCAGAGTTAATTCTGATCGAAAGAAAATCGTTTACATGATTTAATCAAGTGGTTAGACTATCTTTTGGCCCTCTCTTGTGTTATACTAGATAAGTTGCAAAGAAAGCTGTACTTTTCTTTAGTGGAAAAGAAGCAACACGATCTTTCATAAAAGCAATGAAAGTACGTCATGACAAGAAAAGTATAAACTAAGCGCTATAGGATGGCTTCGCACCATCTTTAGAAAGAAGAATAACGTGAAATTTAATGAATTTAATCTTTCTGCCGATTTGTTAGCAGAAATCGAAAAAGCAGGATTTGTAGAAGCAAGTCCTATCCAAGAGCAAACCATTCCCTTGGCCCTTGAAGGCAAGGATGTTATCGGTCAAGCTCAGACTGGTACAGGAAAAACTGCAGCCTTTGGCTTGCCAACCCTTGAAAAAATTCGTACAGAAGAAGGGACCATTCAAGCCTTGGTCATCGCTCCAACTCGTGAACTAGCTGTCCAAAGTCAAGAGGAACTCTTCCGCTTTGGTCGTAGTAAGGGAGTCAAAGTCCGCTCAGTATATGGCGGCTCAAGCATTGAAAAACAAATTAAGGCTCTTAAATCTGGTGCCCATATCGTGGTGGGAACTCCAGGTCGTCTCTTAGATTTGATCAAACGCAAGGCCTTGAAATTACAAGATATTGAAACACTTATCCTTGACGAAGCGGATGAAATGCTCAACATGGGATTCCTTGAAGATATCGAAGCGATTATTTCTCGTGTCCCTGAAAACCGTCAAACTTTGCTTTTTTCAGCAACTATGCCAGATGCCATCAAACGTATCGGTGTTCAGTTTATGAAAGAACCTGAGCATGTCAAGATTGCTGCCAAGGAATTGACAACAGAATTGGTTGACCAATACTATCTCCGTGTTAAGGAGCAAGAAAAATTTGATACCATGACTCGTCTCATGGATGTGGAGCAACCAGAACTTGCTATCGTATTTGGTCGTACCAAACGTCGTGTTGATGAATTGACTCGTGGTCTTAAAATCCGTGGTTTCCGTGCAGAAGGAATTCATGGTGACCTAGACCAAAATAAACGTCTTCGTGTCCTTCGTGACTTTAAAAATGGCAATCTTGATGTTTTGGTTGCGACAGACGTTGCTGCGCGTGGTTTGGATATTTCAGGTGTGACCCATGTCTATAATTACGATATTCCACAAGATCCTGAAAGTTATGTTCACCGTATCGGTCGTACAGGTCGTGCTGGTAAGTCAGGTCAATCTATTACTTTTGTTGCTCCAAATGAAATGGGCTACCTTCAAATTATTGAAAACTTGACTAAGAAACGCATGAAAGGTCTTAAACCTGCAAGTGCAGAAGAAGCCTTCCAAGCTAAAAAACAGGTAGCTCTCAAGAAAATCGAACGTGATTTTGCAGATGAAACCATTCGTGGCAACTTTGAGAAATTTGGCAAGGATGCTCGTCAATTGGCCTCAGAATTCAGTCCAGAAGAATTGGCAATGTATATCTTGAGTCTGACTGTTCAAGATCCAGATAGCCTTCCAGAAGTGGAGATTGCGCGTGAAAAACCACTACCATTTAAACCATCAGGTAATGGCTTCGGTGGTAAAGCTAAGGGAGGTCGTGGAGGCCGTCGTGGGGACGACCGTCGAGACCGTGATCGCCGTGGCAATGGTCGCCGTGATGATTTCAAAAAAGGAAGTCGTGGCAATGATCGTTTTGATAAGGAAAAACGTTATCGTAAGGATAATAAAAAACCACGCAATACTTCAAGTGAAAAGCAAACAGGCTTTGTTATTCGTAACAAGGGCGATAAATAAGAAAAAGCGGTTCAAAATGAATCGCTTTTTTTATATAAGGAGACCGAATGGAAAAGAAAGATAAATAAAATAGATATATTATCTTCTTGTAATATTATAATACACAAAAATAGGGAGCTTGTCAATAGAAAATAAGAAATTTAATTAAAAATATTCTTGTTTTTTCAAATTGCAATTAAATAAGCAATTTTCAGATAATAATTGAAAATTCAAGCTGTTTATGTTATAATGAGAGCGATTAAATTCGAGGTGAAAAATGGCACATTTATTAGAAAAGACTAGAAAAATTACTTCTATCCTGAAGCGCTCGGAGGAGCAGTTGCAGGAAGAACTTCCCTACAATGCGATTACACGTCAATTAGCAGATATTATTGATTGTAATGCTTGTATTGTCAATAGTAAGGGACGTCTCCTTGGCTATTTTATGCGTTACAAAACCAATACAGATCGTGTAGAGCAATTCTTCCAAACTAAGATTTTCCCTGATGACTACATTCAAGGTGCGAACATGATCTACGATACAGAAGCCAATCTGACAGTTGATCATGATTTGAGTATTTTCCCTGTAGAAAGTCGTGCCGACTTTCCAGATGGTTTGACGACTATTGCACCGATTCATGTATCAGGGATTCGACTAGGTTCTTTGATTATTTGGCGCAATGATAAAAAATTCGAAGATGAGGACTTGATCCTTGTTGAGATTGCGAGTACCGTTGTTGGGATTCAACTCCTCAACTTCCAGCGCGAAGAAGATGAGAAAAATATCCGTCGCCGTACTGCTGTCACCATGGCGGTTAATACCCTTTCTTATTCCGAACTTCGTGCTGTTTCAGCCATTTTAGGGGAATTAAATGGAAATGAAGGGCAGTTGACTGCGTCTGTGATTGCAGACCGTATCGGAATCACCCGTTCTGTGATTGTCAATGCCCTTCGTAAACTTGAATCTGCGGGGATTATTGAAAGTCGCTCACTTGGAATGAAGGGAACCTATCTTAAGGTCTTGATTTCAGATATTTTTGAAGAAGTGAAGAAAAGAGATTACTAATGACTAAGGCTTTGATTTCGATTGATTATACAGAAGATTTTGTTGCTGATAGTGGAAAATTGACAGCAGGCGCTCCAGCTCAAGCTATTTCGGATGCAATTGGCAAGGTGACTCGACTAGCTTTTGAACGAGGGGATTACATCTTCTTTACCATCGATGCTCACGAAGAAAATGATTGTTTCCATCCAGAAAGTAAGCTATTTCCTCCTCACAATTTGATTGGGACTAGTGGACGGAATTTATACGGAGATTTGGGGACCTTTTATCAAGAGCATGGTTCAGACAATCGTGTCTTTTGGATGG
Source organism: Streptococcus infantis (assembly GCF_047465525.1). Lineage (GTDB taxonomy): Bacteria > Bacillota > Bacilli > Lactobacillales > Streptococcaceae > Streptococcus > Streptococcus infantis_R. Next base: position 36,823 of record NZ_JASGZS010000018.1, read on the forward strand.
ATAAACGCCATTACTCAGCTTTTTCAGGGACTGACCTGGATATTCGTTTGAGAGAGCGTCGCGTATCTACAGTTATCTTAACAGGAGTCTTGACGGATATCTGTGTCTTACATACAGCTATAGATGCCTATAATCTAGGTTATGACATCGAGATTGTTAAACCAGCTGTTGCTTCCATCTGGCCTGAAAATCACCAGTTTGCACTTGGACATTTTAAGAATACATTAGGAGCGAAACTCCTTGATGAAAACCTAGTTGAAATCAAAGAATAATGTATTCAAAAAATCTGAAAAAAATCTGAAAAAAGTGTTGACAAAGTTATTGAAAGTTGATATACTAGTAAAGTAATCGACGCGGGGATGGCGGAATTGGCAGACGCGCAGGACTAAGGATCCTGTGACCGCTTTAGGTCGTGAGGGTTCAAGTCCCTCTCTCCGCATAGGAAAAGAGTTAGCTTCGGCTAGCTCTTTATTTTTATATAAACAAGGGCAAAGATTTTGCTCTTTTTTTGTGATTTCATAAACATTTCATATTTGAATATTATAATGGTTTTACAAATATGGAGGTGCTATATGAATCCCACTCAAAGAGCTTGGGCTTACGTCAGCAGAAAACGACTGAGAAGTCTCATTTTATTCTTGATTCTATTTGTCTTATTGGCTGGAATATCGGCTTGTTTGACGCTCATGAAGTCCAACAAAACAGTAGAAAATAATCTCTATCGCTCACTGAATACGTCTTTTTCTATTAAAAGAATAGAAGCAGATCAGACCTTTCAACTGTCTCAACTAGATGACCTTAAAAAGATAAAGGATCTTGAGGAGATTTCTCCAGAGCTTGAGACAATAGCTAAGTTGACTGACAAAGAAGTCGTCACTGGAGAGCAAAGTATCCAAAGGGATGATTTGACAGAGGCTGAAAAAAATCTTATCAGTTTGATTGCATTAGAAGACTCTTCCAAGGATGTTTCTTTTACAAGTTCCGCCTTTACCCTTAAAGAAGGAAGACATATCGAAAAAGGGGATAGTAAAAAAATCTTAATCCACGAAGATTTAGCCAAGAAAAACAATCTAAAAGTAGGAGATCAGATAAGCTTAAATCCTAGTCAAGTTGAAGGAAATAGTGGACAAAGGCTAAACTATGAAATCGTAGGTATTTTCTCAGGTAAGAAGCAAGAGAAATTTACCGGTCTTTCGTCAGATTTTAGTGAAAACACGGTCTATACAGACTACGAAAGTAGCCAAACTCTTCTTGGAAATAAGGAAGCTCAAGTTACTGCCGCTCGTTTCTATCTAGAAAATCCAAAAGATATGGACAGCATCATTCAAGAGGTTGAAAAGTTATCCCTAGAAACTAAAGGTTACCAAGTTGAAAAGGAAAATAAGGCTTTTGAACAAATCAAGGATTCAGTTTCGACCTTCCAAACCTTCTTACAAATTTTCCTCTATGGCATTATGATTGCTGGTGTAGGAGCGCTGATCTTGGTCTTGTCACTTTGGTTACGAGAGCGAGTCTACGAGGTTGGTATTTTATTGGCACTAGGTAAGGGAAAAGGAGCAATCTTTAGCCAATTCTGCCTGGAAGTCATCATAGTTTCATTGGCATCTATTCTGCCGGCATTTGTGGCTGGGAATGCCATTACTTCCTATCTCTTGAAGACTGTACTAGCAAGTGGTGACCAAGCTGCACTACAAGATACGCTAGCAAAAGCAACGAACCTTTCAACAAGTCTTCTATCATTTGGAGAATCTTATATCTTCCTACTTATCATCAGCTGCTTGTCAGTTGCACTTTGTTTCCTATTTTTATTTAGAAAATCACCGAAAGAAATTTTATCATCCATCAGTTAATAAAGGAGAAATCATGACTTTACTACAATTACAAGATCTTACTTATCGTTACAAGAACACTGCAGAAGCTGTATTATATAAAATCAATTACGATTTTGAACCAGGCAAGTTTTATAGTATTATCGGAGAATCAGGAGCTGGGAAGTCAACACTCTTGTCTCTCTTAGCAGGACTTGATAGCCCAGTCGAAGGAGCTATCCTATTCGAAGGCAAGGATATTCGTGAACAAGAATATTCTTATCATCGCATGCACCATATCTCGCTAGTTTTTCAAAACTATAACCTCATTGATTATCTTTCTCCATTGGAAAATATCCGTTTGGTTAATAAAAAAGCTAGCAAGGATACCCTTCTTGAACTTGGTTTAGATGAAAGTCAGATCAAGCGAAATGTTCTTCAATTATCAGGTGGGCAGCAACAACGTGTGGCCATTGCTCGTAGCCTTGTATCTGAAGCACCAGTGATTTTAGCCGATGAACCAACAGGAAATCTGGATCCTAAGACTGCTGGAGATATCATCGAACTCCTCAAATCTCTTGCTGAGAAAACAGGCAAGTGTGTGATTGTTGTGACCCACAGTAAGGAAGTAGCACAGGCGTCAGATATTACACTGGAATTGAAGGATAAAAAGCTGACTGAAACAAGAAAAAATAGTAACTAAAACTTTTAAACATATTAAAAAGCGAAGTAAGTCTAGAAAGGAATCTTATGTTACACAACGCATTTGCCTATGTCACAAGAAAATTTTTTAAGTCGCTTGTGATCTTTCTTATCATTCTCTTGATGGCTAGTTTGAGTTTGGTCGGCTTATCAATCAAGGGTGCGACAGCCAAGGCTTCTCAAGAAACCTTTAAAAATATCACCAATAGTTTCTCCATGCAAATCAATCGTAGAGTTAACCAAGGAACTCCACGTGGTGCAGGGAATATCAAGGGTGAAGATATCAAAAAAATTACCGAGAATAAGGCCATTGAATCCTACATCAAACGGATCAACGCTATCGGTGATTTGACAGGCTATGAATTGATTGAGACACCTGAAACCAAGAAAAATCTAACGGCAGATCGAGCTCAACGTTTTGGAAGTAGCTTGATGATAACAGGTGTCAATGACTCTTCTAAGGAAGATAAGTTTGTATCAGGCTCTTACAAACTGGTCGAAGGCGAGCATTTAACAAACGACGACAAATACCAAATTCTTATGCACAAAGACTTGGCTGCTAAACACGGTTGGAAGGTAGGAGACAAGGTCAAACTGAACTCCAATATCTACGATGCCGATAATGAAAAAGGAGCCAAGGAAACAGTAGAAGTAACGATCAAAGGACTTTTTGATGGACATAACAAATCTGCTGTAACCTACTCACAAGAACTTTATGAGAATACAGCTATCACAGATATTCACACAGCTGCCCAGCTCTATGGTTATACAGAAGATACAGCTATCTATGGAGATGCTACATTCTTTGTAGCTGGGGATAAGAACCTCGATACAGTCATGCAAGAATTAGGTTCTATCAATGGTATCAACTGGAAGATGTATAGCTTAATCAAGAGTTCATCTAACTATCCTGCCCTTGAACAATCCATCTCAGGCATGTACAAGATGGCTAATCTGCTCTTCTGGGGTAGTTTAGGCTTCGCAGTTCTCCTACTTGGTCTATTACTGACACTTTGGATTAATGCTCGTCGTAAAGAAGTGGGAATTCTCCTTTCCATTGGTCTTAAACAAGCAAGCATTCTGGGTCAATTTATTACAGAAGCAGTAATGATTGCTATTCCAGCTCTCATTTCAGCCTATTTCCTAGCTAATTACACAGCTCGTGCTATTGGGAACACAGTTCTTGCAAATGTCACATCAGATGTGGCTAAGCAGGCAAGTAAGGCAGCCCAAGCTTCCAATCTTGGTGGTGGTGCAGAAGTTGACGGCTTTAGCAAGACACTTTCAAGTCTGGATATTTCTATTCAACCTTCGGACTTTGCCATCATCTTTGTACTTGGATTAGTTCTAGTGGTACTAGTTATGGCACTTGCTTCAAGCAATCTCCTCTTTAAACAACCAAAAGAACTCTTGTTGGATGGTGAATAAAAAACCTGCTACCTATTCTCACTCAAATGAGATATAATATAGGTAGCATTTTTGATAGAAAAGGATTTATATGAAAATTCTAATTGTAGAAGATGAAGACATGATCCGTGAGGGAATTAGTGATTATTTGGCGGAGTGTGGCTATGAAACCATTCAGGCTGCAGATGGTCAAGAAGCCTTAGAACAATTTTCAAATCACCAAGTAGCTCTGGTTCTCTTAGATATCCAAATGCCGAAACTCAATGGTTTAGAGGTCTTGTCAGAAATTCGTAAGACCAGCCAAGTTCCGGTCTTGATGTTGACAGCTTTTCAGGATGAAGAGTATAAGATGAGTGCCTTTGCTGCATTAGCAGATGGTTATTTGGAAAAGCCTTTTTCTCTATCTTTGTTAAAAGTACGAGTGGATGCCATCTTTAAACGTTATTATGATACTGGTCGTATTTTTACCTATAGAGACACTCAGGTAGACTTTGACAGTTATAGCGCCAAAGTAGCTGGACAAGAAGTTGCAGTGAATGCAAAAGAACTGGAAATTTTAGACTATCTGGTCAAAAATGAAGGACGTGCCTTGACTCGGTCGCAGATTATCGATGCTGTATGGAAGATGACAGATGAGGTTCCTTTTGACAGAGTGATCGATGTCTATATCAAGGAACTACGGAAAAAATTAGATTTAGACTGTATTCTTACCGTGCGCAATGTTGGTTATAAATTGGAGAGAAAATGAGACGTTCAGGTTTATTTAAAAAAATTTTTATCTATACCTTCTCGGTATTTTCTACCTTGGTCATTTGTTTGCATTTGGCCATCTACTTCCTCTTTCCATCAACTTATCTCAGTCACCGTCAGGAAAGTATCGGACAGAGGGCAACAGAAATTGCCCAGTCTCTCCAAGGCAAAGATAGTCAAGCTATTCAGGAAGTCCTTGAACTTTATTCTAAAAGCAGTGATATTAAGGGAGCTGTTAAGGGAGAAATGACTCAGGATAAGTTGGAAGTCAATGATAATCTTCCCATTGATAAACAACGACAAACGGCCTCCTTGGTTATTGAGGAAAGAGAAGTTCAAACCAAGGATGGTCAGACGATGACCTTGCAGTTTTTAGCATCTATGGATTTGCAGAAAGAAGCAGAAAACATCAGTCTACAATTTCTACCCTATACTCTATTAGCTTCCTTTCTGATTTCACTCCTGATTGCTTATATCTATGCGAGAACAATCGTAGCTCCGATATTGGAAATCAAACGAGTGACTCGACGGATGATGGATTTGGATGCAGAAGTGAGGTTGCGCGTGGATTCTAAGGATGAAATTGGCGATCTTAAAGAACAAATCAACAGCCTTTATCAGCATCTCTTGACTGTGATTGCAGATTTGCATGAGAAGAATGAAGCTATTCTCCAGCTGGAAAAGATGAAGGTTGAGTTTTTACGAGGAGCTTCCCACGAACTGAAAACACCTCTAGCTAGTCTAAAGATTCTTCTGGAGAATATGCAAGCCAATATCGGACGTTATAAAGATCGTGACCATTATCTGGGAGTTTCTTTGGGTATTGTGGATGATTTAAGTCACCATGTCCAGCAAATCCTATCTCTTTCTTCGGTACAGGAATTGCGAGATAAGAAGGAAGAAATCAATCTTCTAGATATGACCAATCTCCTATTGAAGGACTATGATTTGTTAGCCAAGGAGAGAAAAGTCTCAGTAGAGAACCAGCTAACTGATCAGCACGTTTATCTAAATCCTTCAGTACTCAAGCTGATTCTTTCCAATCTTATCAGTAATGCTGTGAAACACTCTGTTCAAGGAGGCTATCTAAAAATTGGAGCAAAAGATGGTTGGGTTTTCATTGAGAACGCCTGTACACCTGAGGAGCAAGATAAGTTTGAACAATCCTTTACGGTTTCTGGTCGACAAAGTAAGGGAGCTGGATTGGGACTTTTCGTAGTTAAAAGTTTATTGGAAAACGAAGAAATTGACTATCGCTTTGAAAGACATGCTGATCACTTGGTATTTTACATGAACCTGCCTGAGAACAAGGATTAGACAAAGAGGGAAAAGGTTTACATATCTGAAAATAGAAGAAATTCAATCGAAACTACGGGAAAAACTAGCTTTTTTTGCTAAAAAGTGATAAAATGAACAATGTAAATGGGATGTCCCATAAAAATATACAGGAGGCCTGATAAAATGGCAATCGTTTCAGCAGAAAAATTTGTCCAAGCAGCTCGTGACAACGGTTATGCAGTTGGTGGATTTAACACAAACAACCTTGAGTGGACTCAAGCAATCTTGCGCGCAGCAGAAGCTAAAAAAGCTCCAGTTTTGATCCAAACTTCAATGGGTGCTGCTAAATACATGGGTGGTTACAAAGTTGCTCGCAACTTGATCGCTAACCTTGTTGAATCAATGGGTATCACTGTACCAGTAGCTATCCACCTTGACCACGGTCACTATGAAGATGCACTTGAGTGTATTCAAGTTGGTTATACTTCAGTTATGTTTGACGGTTCACACCTTCCAGTTGAAGAAAACCTTGAAAAAGCTCGTAAAGTTGTAGAATTTGCTCACGCAAATGGTGTATCAGTAGAAGCTGAAGTTGGAACTATCGGTGGTGAAGAAGACGGAATCATCGGTGATGGTGAATTGGCTCCAATTGAAGACGCTAAAGCAATGGTTGCAACTGGTATCGACTTCTTGGCAGCTGGTATCGGTAACATCCACGGTCCTTACCCAGCAAACTGGAAAGGTCTTCACCTTGACCACTTGCAAAAATTGACTGAAGCTGTACCAGGATTCCCAATCGTATTGCACGGTGGATCAGGTATTCCTGATGACCAAATCCAAGCAGCTATCAAACTTGGTGTTGCTAAAGTTAACGTTAACACTGAATGCCAAATCGCATTCGCTAACGCAACTCGTAAATTTGCTCGTGACTACGAAGCAAACGAAGCAGAATACGATAAGAAGAAACTCTTCGACCCACGTAAATTCTTGGCTGACGGTGTAAAAGCTATCCAAGCATCAGTTGAAGAACGTATCGACGTATTCGGTTCAGAAGGTAAAGCTTAATTTAGCTGAATAATATAGATGAAACCTGCCTGTGAAGGTGGGTTTTTTTGTTATGTGACTTTCAGTCCGTCTCGCTCCGTTAGGTGCGAGACAAAAAAACCACCCGCTATGCGGGTGCGCATCGAAGGTTATACCAAAAAACTCCAAACGCGATACAATTAAGGTGTTCAAGCCAAT
>NZ_JASGZS010000019.1:0-41961 GCF_047465525.1 Streptococcus infantis
TGCGCTCTTTTTGTCTATTCATTTTGGCTACAGAAGCGATGAAATCAAGCATTAGTAAAACCAGTGGAATTTACCCTGACACGGAATTCCACTGGTTTTTAGGATTTTTATCAGACTAACTTCCACTCGTACTAGCAGTGGAACTTAGTTTGGGAATTTAGCGAAAACTTGGGATTTCACCATCTTATAAATAAGAAAAGAGACCCAATCTGAGTCTCAATTTTTCATTAGTTTGGATAGATGTAAGTAACGTATCCTTGTGATGTAGTTGGATTAAACCATCCACGTTTGTTACCAATTGTACGGTCTCCACCATAGTTAGATTCTGATACTTGAATGTTAGTTGTAGATGAAACAGCTGTAACAACCGCTACGTGACCATAACCACCATCATTCCAGCAAGCAATCGCACCAACTTGTGGCTGAGAACCAGTACGGAAGCCTGCTGCCGCTGCACTTGTAGCCCACTGTCCTCCGTTACCCCAGTAATCTCCAGCCCAAGGAGCTAATGTCTTAGCACCCCATGTACACTCTCCAACTGGATAAGTTGAGGCATTGGTACTGTATGTTGGACGAGTTGCTACAGGAGTGTAGCTTGGTGCTTCATTGCTTGATGATGAAGCCGCTTGTACTTGCGCAGCAAAGCTTGTGTTAGCTGAAGCTGCAACTGATTGACGTTGGCTAGTTTGTTGAGCTCGGTAAGCTGCTTCAGCTTCCACTGCCGCTTTTGCTGTTGCTTCTGCTGCTGCTTTTTGCTCCAACAAGCTTGCTTTTTCACCTTCTGCAGTAGCTTTCTCAGCTGCAAGGTTCAATTCTGCTACTTTCAATTCTGCTTGTTTTGTTGTCAAAGCTTGAGCATCGTCAGCAAGTGTTTGTTGGTTAGCAATGACTGTATTGATTGCTTCGTTGTTTGCAACTTGTTTTTCAGAGATAGCTTTCTTATCTTCTTTTTGTTGCTGCAACATTTTATTGTTTGCTGATACGATTTCACTCATAGCTGCTACACGAGAAATAGCTTCTGTGATTGAGTCAGAGTTAATAATCGTATTGATGTAGCTTGTAGCAGTTCCGTTCGTTTGTGCACTACGAGCTTGGTTTTCAAGCGATGCATTACGAGCTACAATATTTTTTGAAAGCTCTGCGATTTCACCTTCAAGTTTTTTAGATTCTTCTTGAAGTTTTTCGTTTTCAGATTGCAATTTTTCTTGCTCTGATTGAATAGCTGAAACTTTAGTTTGAATTTCGTCTACTTGTTTTTGAGCTTCTTTCTGTTGAGCTGTCAAGTTACTAATTTTACTATCTTGAGCAGCAATCTTTTCATCTGTTGTATTTGCTTTAACACTTGAAAGAACAGCTCCTTGTGAGACCAATACTGTACTTAACAAAAGTGATGCTAGGATTTTTTTCTTCATAAGTGTGAATACTCCTTCTTTTAAGACAATACTAGTATATCAAAAAAAGGCCTAATAAATATTACGCCTTTATTACAGTTTTGTTTCTTTCTTATAGATATATTTTTTCAAAAATAAACTGGAAAACTAACATCCATAGACAGTTTAATATCATTGACGGAACTAGACCATAAACGATAAAGACTGTTATACTTTCAGCAGTTAATCCAATCATTTGCGCTAGAAGAAAACTACCAAATTCAAAAGAGAAAGTCATCATTAAAATAGCTAATAGTCTAGTCCATCTATTTGATAAAATAATCGCATTATTTTTATAAATGATTGCACCAATAATAACAAAAAGAAGACTGGCAATCCCTATCAAATGAAAGAAATATATATCATAGATAAGCCCTATGATTAAGCAATAAACCAAAAACAAATATTCGGATACTTCTATCGTCTCAAATAATAAAAAGATGAAGATAGTATGACTAACAAGTTGAAAATAAGGGAAAAAACTATTGACAAATTGCCCTAAATGACTATCTATTAAGATTATAAAGGGCAAGAGCAAAAACATGCCTATCTGCTTAAAAAGTCTCATGATGGGTTCCCCACTAACTCTACGACTTTGGTATTCATTGAATCAGACTGAAGTTTGACTAATACCTCTCTTGTCAGATAGTCATTGCTATGTGTCACAGATTCGACTTCACCTACTGGAATATCAGTAGCATTAAAATTACCAAGACCACCAGTTACGACCTTATCTCCTTTACTAATGTCGCTACTGCTGTTTAATTGACTAATTTTCAGTAAATCTTTTTCTTTGTCGTACCCAATGATAATACCATATATACTAGTAGAACCGTGCTGAATTTTAACGGAGATTTTCTCCGTATTTTCCGCGTTGGTCAATAAGTTGACCACAGTAGAGTTATCTTCAATCTTTCCCACGCTTCCAATCAGTCCCCCACCAGCTATAACAAGCATATTGCTTGTCACGCCTTGTTGAGAACCTGCATCAATTGTCAACTCTTGTTTCCAGGTTACAGGAGTTCTCATGATGACGTCAGAAGCAATTAACTTGGTTGCATTCAATTTTGACTTCATATCCAATAACTGACGTAGTTGCTCATTTTCTTCCTTCAGACTGTCTGCTTCATTCGTTTCCTTCTTCATCTGATAGAGTTCTTTTTTGAGAGTTTCATTCTCGTTATAGGTTCTGGTCAAACGACCTAAATCAGATTTTACGGAAGAAAGCCATTGAAAAGGCTTTTGCACTATTCTATCGACTAATGAAATTCCATCTCCAGCTTTTGTTACAACTGCACTTGATTGTGTTGTCACTAAAAAAACGGATACTACTAATACAACGACAAATAGAACAATGATATATTTTGATTTTTTAAAACGGTTCATACCTCTACCTTATATTACATTCTAAGATTTTAGCAAAAATAGAATTGCACCCAATACACAAACAAATAATAGCGCTATACTGTCTCTGTTCATCCAATTTAACTGTCGATACTGACTGCGTCCATTTCCACCTTGATAGCCTCTAGCTTCCATGGCTGTAGCAAGAGAATCTGCTCTTTTCAAACTCGTAGCGAACAAAGGAATCAAAATAGGTATCATAGCCTTAACTTTTTGGATTACATTTCCTTCTCCAAAATCAACACCACGCGCCTTTTGAGCATTCATTATGCGAATCGTATCATCCATCAAGGTTGGTACAAATCGCAAACTCATAGACAACATGAGCCCAATCTCATGAACTGGAACCTTAAATCTTTTTAAAGGTCCAAGCAAGGATTCAACTGCTGTTGCCAAACTTAGTGGCATGGTCGTCAAAGTAAGCAAAGTTGAGAAAAAAATAATCAACACAAAACGACAAAAAATAATTCCTGCTTGCTCAATACCATAGCTTGTGATTTTTATAAATCCCATCTCGAACAAGACGTGACCACCAGAGATAAAGAACAGTTGAAAAAGGGTTGTAAAAGCAATCAGAAAAAACATAGATCGCAAACCTTTTATAAAAAAAGATAAGGGAACTTCTGATAAAACGACAAATATGCCTGTTGCAATGAAGAGTATGAGATTTGTAATTGGATTATTGGCCCAAAAAGCGATGATGATCAATAAAATCATTGCTACTAACTTACTACGAGGATCTAGACGATGAATAATCGAATTTCCTGGTATGTATTGACCTAAAATCATATTATCCATTGATAAACTCCTTAAACTCCTCTATCGTTATCGGCAATTGTTCGAAAGAAATTCCTCTGTCAACTAGCCTTTGAGCAAATCGTGTGATTTTAGGAACACCCAATTGGATTTTTTCCATAAATTCGACATTTTGAAAGACAAGATCTGGTTTCCCACCCTTAACTAGTTTCCCTTTTTCCATCACATAAACTTGATCAGCAAATTCGGCCACATCATCCATAAGGTGGGTTACTAAAACAATTGTGATGCCATCTTGATGAAGCTTTTTAAACAAGGTCATCAACTCTTTTCGACCAATTGGGTCCAAACCAGCTGTTGGCTCATCTAAGACCAAAATTCTTGGCTCCATTGCCAAAATTCCAGCAATCGCAACCCGTCTCATTTGTCCACCCGAGAGTTCAAATGGACTTCGATCAAAGAGTGATTCATCGATTCCTACTAAAGCTAGTTTTTCACGCGCAATAGCTTCTGCCTCTTCTACAGAAACACCAAAATTTTGAGGGCCAAAAGCCACATCTTTTAGGACAGTTTCCTCAAAAATTTGATTCTCTGCAAACTGAAACACCAACCCAACTTGTTTGCGAATTTGGCGAATTTGCTTATTGACCGATGTTGGTGTGATCAATGTATCAAAGACACGAACACTTCCATCTGTGGGAACTAGCAAACCATTCAAAAGTTGAAGGATTGTAGACTTTCCGCTTCCTGTATGCCCAATAATCGCAGTATAAGAGCCATCCTCTATTGTCAAACTGACATCTGACAAGGCTGCTGAGGCAAAAGGGGTCCCTTCCTGATATGTATAACTAACATTGTCTAGAATAATTCCCATAAAGCCTCCTCAAGCTCCTCTTCGGTCAGGTAGTGCTCTGGTAATTTAAAGCCACTATCACGCAGTGATTGTTTTAATTGGTTGACAAAGGGTTGATCTAATCCAATTTGATCTAAATCTGACCTAGAAAACAACTCTCTAGGAGTGCTAGTGGACTCGACTTCTCCTTTTTTCATCACCAAAACTCTGTCACTCATGGACACCTCATCCAAATCGTGCGTAATGGAGATGACTGTCATCTGATGGTCTTTGCGAATCTTCTGGACTATCTTAATCAATTCTAATCGTCCCTCAGGGTCCAACATACTTGTAGCCTCATCCAAGATTAAAATATCTGGTCGCAGAGCTACAACTCCTGCAATAGCTACTCTCTGTTTCTGACCTCCTGATAAACGAGATGGTTCCTTTTTAGCAAATTCAGCCATCCCAACCAATGATAAAGCCTCAGAAACACGTTTCTTCATCTCTTCAAGTGGTATTCCTTGATTTTCCAGTCCAAAAGCAACGTCGTCTTCAACAGTTGCTCCTACGAATTGGTTATCAGGATTTTGAAAGACCATACCAATCTTACGTCTTTTTTCCCAGACATTTTCTGGAGTTAGGCAATCACCGTCTATCCAAATCTCTCCAGACTCAACCTCGAGCAAGCCGTCAATCAAGCGAACTGTTGTTGATTTGCCACTACCATTATGACCAACGATAGACAACCATTCTCCACGTTTCACGTGAAACGAAATGTTATGAACATCATAATGTTCTTGATCTGCCTGATATCGAAAAGACAGGTCCTTAATTTCAATAATCGATTCCATATCTAACGAAAGGTTCCTTTAAACAAATATGCGCTTCCCTTGAAATAATCATAACCAGAATAAACTGTGAAGAACAAGGCAATATAAAGAGTTATCTGACCAAGCACATTCCAGTGAAGTAGCAAGAATATAATCGCAAACATCTGACTAAATGTCTTGATTTTTCCAGGCATAGCAGCAGCTAGAACAGTACCTCCTGTTTCAACTAAGAGCAAGCGTAAACCGGTGACAGCAAGTTCACGACAAATAATTATTGCTACCACCCAAGCTGGTGCCATCTTTAGACCAACCAACATAATAAAGGCTGACATGACCAATAATTTATCAGCCATTGGATCCGCAAACTTTCCGAAATTACTAACCACTTGCCATTTTCTAGCTAAATAACCATCTAGATAATCAGTGATACTGGCAATAGCAAAAATAACTGCTGCTATTTTATGTAACACAGGAGATGGTCCAACTGATAGAAGGAGAATAAAAATCGGAATAAATAAAATTCTACCAAGCGTAAGCATATTAGGAATATTCTCTTTTTTCATGTTATCCTTCCTTTAGTTTGAACTTAATGTTAGAGTAATCCAACCAGTTTGACCAGTTAATTTTGAAGTGTCAATTTCCTTATTATCAATTTTCACCGATACTCCTTTAACAACACCCAATGTTATGGTTACTGGAGATCCTTTAGAAATGGTTGTTTTGGCTGTTTTATTATTAGGTTCAAGAGTCACTCCCCCTGCTAAATCAGTATCCGAAACGCTAATCCAGCTTGTTGTATCTGTTACAGATAATTGAAGATCCGCAGAATCTTTAGATGTCTTATATTCCACTGATAAAGCATCTCCCTGACCTGAAACAGTCAAAGTAGTTGCCTCACTCGAACTTGATGAACTAGTAGCTTGACTACTACTTGATGCTACACTACTAGAGCTACTTGTTGAACTCACAACACTATAAGTTGCCGCAGAAGACGCAGTTGGTTGGGTTTGAATATAATTCCACACATAGTAGGTTACAAAAATTAAAATTGATAAAGAAAAAAGAACAAAGTAAAATAGCGGGAGAAATGAATTTTTCTTTCGATTAGACCGTCTACGTCCTGAAAGTTCAATCTCATCTACATCAACTTCTTCATAAGTAATCATACTTCCCGAATCATAGGCATCTAGAACAATATTTTCATCTAATTCAACAGCCCAAGCATACTTTCTCAAAAATGAACGAGCATAAAAAGTACTCGGTAGTTTGTCAAAATCATCTGACTCCATTGCCTCCAACAAATCCAGCTGAATATCTGTCTTTCTGTGCAATTCCTCTAAGCTCAGTCCTTGGTTAATTCTTGCAAGACGTAAGACCTCACCAATTGTTTTTTTTCTCATACTTAACATTCCTTCTTTCTAGTGTATTTTCTAGCGATTATATCGGGAAAATTGTACAATCAACCATATCGCTATTATCTATCAAATCATGTCCAGCCTCTAGAATATCTTCTAAAGTAATTTCCTGCAAAAGTTTAGGAAGGTCAAACAGGGTAGAACCTGTATCAGTTGGATGATACTGAGTAGCAATGTATTCAAGAGAATCCATACTATGAAGAAATTCTCCATACATCTCAGTTTTTACAATATCCAAGTGATCCTCAGTTATATCCTCATCTTTAACAAAATTGCGAATAGCTTTACGAAATTGATGAGAAAGTGCCACAGGTTCCTTTGTATCCATTGTTAATATCACAAAATGGAAACGAGGATCTACTTCTATTTCTAGAGACAGGGAAGCATCCAGTTTACCTGTCTCATATAATTTTTGAAATCTTTGTGAAGTCCAACCAAACATCATTGTAAACAACAATTTCAATAAAAGATGATAACGATACTGATCTCGATTTCCTATGTCTTCATTTCCTCTAATACCGATCGCTAATTTTGGAGAAGCCACGTCCATCCGTAAACTTTCAGTAGTCTTTACAGGATGTAAAGGTATTTTTTCTCTCTTAAACTCATGTTTTTTTTCTTGAGGATGAGATTTCGTAGCAAAATAATCTTCAAGCAGTTCAAAATCAAAATTCCCCACTAAAAAGATATTACTATTGACAGGTCTGTAAAACTCTTTAAAGTTCTCTTCTAAATCCTCCAAACAAATAGCATCAATAGAGTTTTCACTACCAACAATATCTGAAGCTAAAGGACTTTCTGGATAGAGATTTGCCAAAGTCTTGAAAAATAGACAAGAATCCGGATCATCCTGATACATCTCTCTTTCCTGTTGAATGATATCCTTTTCGCGCTCCACAGATTCTTCAGTCATATTGAAAGTAGTGACAAGTTCTTCTAGCAAATCTAAACACTCTAGAACATTTTCAGAAGTCGAGAAAAGATAGCTAGTGTTCGTAAAGCTCGTAAAGGCATTACTTTCAGCACCCAACTCTGTAAAAGCTGCCATAACATCTCCAGAATCTTCTCTTTCAAAAAGCTTATGTTCTAAGAAATGAGCGATTCCTTGTGGATATTGTTGTAAGTCATTACCATCCACTGTAAACCTTGTGTCAACAGAACCAACTTGGACACTTACAACGCCATAAACCTCGTTAAAGTCCTTTTTAGGTAGTAAAGTAACTGTCAAACCATTTTCTAAGCTAGTTTGATACAAAGTTTCTTTTACAGCAGGATAATATTTCTTTTGAAAAGTAGGTCTGGTCATTCTGCTCCTTCCATAAAATAAATAGCCTGCAACTTAAAACTGTTTGCTGCTTCACAAATTGCTTCTCTATCAACTTGTTCAAGCTTATCGATTAAAGTTTTTGTATCAAGATTCGCCTTCCCAAAAAAAGTTGACAAATAATATTTATCGACGATAGAATCTTGATTATCCTGAGCTAGTAGTAAAGAGCGACGAATCATTTGTTTGGTCTGATCAATTTCCTTATCTGTAAACTTGCCATTTTTTATGTCAAGTAACTGATGATTCATCAATTTTCTTACCTTGTTTCGATTTTGCCGATCAATTCCAGCAAATAGTCGTAAAAATCCACTAAAGAGATCCAAATGACTTGATACCGTATAGGCCAGTCCTTCTTTTTCTCGCACTTGGGTAAATAGTTTCGAATGAGGAAAGGCTCCTAAAAGACCATTTACAAGAAGCACTGCCATCTGTTCTTCATCACCATATGCCACTGAACTATGGTAGCCCATCTCTAAAACAGACTGTCCTAATCTCTTTCTAACAATACCTTCTCTAAGAATATTAGAATAGGGTTGCTGATATTGAATGTTTACAGCTAATTTACGACCTGTTAAAGGAAATTTATGTAAAAACTCTAAAACTTCAATTTCATTAAAATCGCCTAAGAAGAAAATATCTATTTGGTCTTCTTTTAGCATTTTTTGATAGCTTGAAAAACATGTTTTTGAAGTCTCTTCTGAAATTCTAGAAATCAAATCTTTTGGAACTAGCTGCATTGATTCTTCTTGGAAAAACAATTGATCTAACTCTTTATGTGCAAAGAAGAATGGGTCTTCCAATTCTGATTCTAGCCTTGATAAGATCTGTTTTTTCTCGATGTCAAAAGCATTTTTCTCAAATCCATCCTCATCCGACAATGGTGTAAACAGAACCTGGTGCAGTAATTCTAAAATTTGAGAAGTTAATACGTTTTTCTTACTTAAAAATTCATCACGCACATAGGTAATATTCAAATCCACAAGATGACTTTGTCCTCTTCGATAGGCGTGCGCTGACAAATCAGTTCCATACAAGGTTGCTAAACGTTTTCTAAACAGTTGAGCAGTTGGATAACTTTGGTTGGCAGTTTCAAGCATACTGGCACTTAACATGCGACCTGAAATTGAATCCAAAGACAATGGAGCTGTGAAACGCACAGTAATTTTATTAGTTTTAAATTTTTTTGATTGGATAAAATGCACTGCAATTCCAGGTACTAACTCCATCTCTTACCTCCTTCTACATAGAGTTCTATTATACCATGAAAAGAGAAAATTTTCTTGTTCTCTTTACCCCTTTTAGAATTAAAACCGCTTTCATTTCTAACAAATTTACCTCTGCCATTTCAAGGTAAAATATGGTATAATACCAAAGATTGAGGTGAACTATGGAATACAAATTATTTGAAGAATTTATCACTCTCCAAGCTCTCTTGAAAGAACTTGGTATTATACACAGTGGCGGAGCTATTAAATCCTTTTTAGCTGAGCATCATGTCTACTTTAATGGGGAATTAGAAAATCGTCGTGGAAAAAAAGTAAGAATCGGAGACTCTATCGACATTCCTGACATGAAAATCCAAATCATTCTGACGCAACCGAGCTTAGAAGAACAGGAAGAATATCTCCAAGAAAAACTTGAGAAAGAACGTGTGGCTAAACTTGTCAAAGAAATGAATAAGACGGTCAAAAAAAAGCCAACAAAAAAGACCCCGAAAGCTAAAACAAAAACTGCACCACGTTTCCCAGGTAGATAAGTATGTGGCTAAAAAACTTATCCATCAAGCAATTTAGAAACTATCAGGATACCGAAATTGAATTTAATCCTAAATTAAATGTATTTGTGGGGCGAAATGCTCAAGGAAAAACCAATCTCCTGGAAAGTATTTACTTTTTAGCTTTAACTAGAAGCCATCGGACAAAGACAGACAAAAATTTAATTCAATTTGAAGAAGAACAGCTTCAAGTTTCTGGAATTCTTCAAAAACGAACGGCTACTGTACCACTTGAGATTGATTTGACTCCAAAAGGTCGGATTACTAAAGTAAATCACTTAAAGCAAGCTCGGCTATCTGACTATATTGGACACATGAATGTTGTTCTATTTGCACCCGAAGATTTACAACTTGTCAAAGGAGCACCAGCTATCCGACGTAAGTTTATAGATATGGAGTTAGGGCAAATCAAACCCATATACTTGTCAGATTTGTCAAGCTACAACCATGTGCTCAAGCAAAGAAATACCTACTTAAAGTCAGCGAATCAGATTGACGAAACATTTTTGTCTGTTCTAGATGACCAGCTAGTAGACTATGGTTGTCGGGTGATGGTCCACAGAGAAGAATTTATCAAAAAAATGGAATTTTTTGGTCGTGAAAAACACTTTGATATTTCGGACCAATTAGAAGAGTTGTCAATTCGTTATCAACCATCTGTAAACTTCACTGACAAGGAAAAACTAGCTGAATCTTTCTATGCAGCACTTCAAAAAAGTAGATCAAGAGATTTATTTAAGAAGAATACTGGAGTTGGTCCTCATCGGGATGATATGATTTTCTTAATCAATGGAATGGACGCAAGCTTTGGAAGTCAAGGACAACATCGTAGCCTTGTTCTTTCTATTAAACTAGCTGAAATCGAATTAATGGAGAGCATTACAAAAGAATCGCCTATACTTTTACTTGACGATGTTATGAGTGAACTTGACAATAATCGTCAACTTAAATTACTAGAAACTATATCTCAAAATATTCAAACCTTTATTACAACAACTAGTTTAGAGCATCTTCAAAACTTACCTGATAATCTCAGTATATTTACTGTAAAGAACGGTCAATTATCTGTAAACTGATATTTACATCGGCGTAAATAAAAAATCTCCTGTTAAACAGGAGATTTTTTTGATTACATTGAGTAGTTTGGTGCTTCATTTGTGATTTGCACATCGTGTGGATGGCTTTCTTTTAGACCAGCACCAGACATTTCGATAAATTGAGCATTGTCATGCAATTCTTTAAGGTTAGCTGCACCACAGTAACCCATACCAGATCGGATACCACCAATCATTTGGAATACGATATCAGCTGCTGCTCCTTTATATGCAACACGACCTTCAATTCCTTCTGGAACAAGTTTGTTTGCTTCATTGACTGAGCCTTGGAAGTAACGGTCACTTGAACCCTTCTTCATAGCAGCGATTGAACCCATACCACGGTATGTCTTGAACTTACGTCCTTGGAAGATTTCAGTTTCTCCTGGAGCTTCATCTGTTCCTGCAAACATTGATCCAAGCATTACTGCATTTCCACCAGCAGCAAGGGCTTTAACAATATCTCCAGAATACTTGATTCCACCATCAGCAATGATTGTTTTGCCATATTCACGCGCAACTGCTGCTGCATCGTAAATTGCTGTTACCTGGGGAACTCCTACACCAGCAATCACACGAGTTGTACAGATTGAACCTGGGCCAATACCGACTTTAACAACGTCAACACCTGCATCATAAAGAGCACGGGCTCCTTCAGCAGTAGCGATGTTCCCAGCAATCAGTGTACGGTCTGGGAAATGAGCACGAATCTCAGCAATTTTACGAAGTACACCCGCTGAGTGACCATGGGCAGTATCGATAACAATAGCATCAGCTCCTGCTTCAAAGAGGGCTTCAGCACGTTCAAAAGTATCAGAAGTTACACCTACCGCACCAGCAACTAGAAGACGACCAAACTCATCTTTAGCTGCATTTGGAAACTCAATCACTTTTTCAATATCTTTAATCGTGATCAAGCCAGAAAGACGACCTTCTTCATCAACCAAAGGAAGTTTTTCAATACGGTGTTCTTGAAGAATGCTCTCAGCTGTTTCAAGATCTGTTCCAACAGGAGCAGTAACAAGATTCTCACTGGTCATATGATTTGATATTGGTTGATTGTAATCTGAAATAAAACGAAGGTCTCGGTTGGTCAAAATACCAACCAATTTACGATTTTCAAGAGTTTCAACCACTGGAACACCACTGATACGGTAACGTCCCATGAGTTCATCTGCTTCTGCAATTGTATGCTCTGGAGTCAAGAAGAATGGATCAATGATAACACCATTTTCAGAACGTTTTACCTTACGAACTTCATCTGCCTGCTGTTCAATAGACATATTTTTATGGATAACACCAAGACCACCTGCACGCGCAATAGCAATAGCCATTTGGCTTTCTGTTACAGTATCCATGGCTGCTGTAATAATTGGGATATTTAAAGTCAAATTATCTGCCAATTTTGTTGTTAAATCCGCATCATTAGGCAATACATGACTCTCTGCTGGAATAAGCAATACATCATCAAAGGTAAAACCTTTTTTCAAAAATTTAGTGTCCCAATTAGACATTGAAGTTTCCTCTTTTCTTTCTTTTTGAGCTTGACGCTTTTTGTATTGTATCTATCATACCATTCTATGAAAATTTGTCAATTATATTGATAATAGATAATGTAAAAAACTATCCCTTTAATTTTAAAGAAGAGATAGTTTTATAGTTCGTATTTTATCTATTAATGAAAGTAATTTAGACCCATTGCTGATTTTACTTCTGATAGCGTTTGACCAGCAACTTCTCGAGCTTTTTCACTCCCTTTTTGGAGCATATTATAAACTTCACCCATATCTTTAGCCAACTCAAGACGGCGTTCACGAATTGGACCAAGTTCACGTTCTAGGATTTCAAGTAGATAACGTTTAGTCTTGACATCGCCTAGACCTCCACGTTTATAATGCTCTTTCATTTCAGCAATTTCTTGAGCATCTTCTGGACGTCCGAAAACATCTAAATAGTGGAAAACCATATTGCCCTCAATCTTACCTGGATCCTCAACACGAATGTGATCTGGATCTGTATACATACTCATTACTTTCTTACGCAAAGTATCTGCATCATCTGACAAGTAGATACCATTATTAAGCGATTTAGACATTTTGGCATTTCCATCAAGACCAGGTAAGCGACCTGCTCCTTCATTTTCAGGATAAATTCCTTCCGGTTCTACTAAAATATCACAATTATAGGCATGATTGAATGAACGCACAATCTCACGCGTTTGTTCAATCATCGGTTTTTGGTCTGTACCTACAGGAACATAGTTAGCCTTAAAAGCTGTGATATCTGCTGCTTGAGCAATTGGATAAACTAAAAATCCAGTTGGAATACTTTCTCCAAATCCTTTCTGAGCAATTTCTGTCTTTACAGTAGGATTACGCTCCAGACGAGTCAAAGACACTAGATTCATGTAATACATAGACAACTCTGCCAATTCTGGAATTTGACTTTGAATGAAAATCGTTGATTTGTTAGGATCCAATCCCACTGCAAGATAGTCCAAAGCAACATTCCCAATAGACTCTACAATAGTTTGTGGATCTTTTGCATGGTCAGTTAAAGCTTGCTGGTCAGCCAAAAAAACAAACATGTCATATTTATCTTCTTGCTGTAATAAGACACGATTTTTTAAGCTACCAACGTAGTGCCCAATATGTAATTTCCCCGTTGGACGATCTCCTGTTAAAATAATGGGTTTATTCATCTTATTCTCCTTTGATATAGTCCTTTCAATTATAGCATTTTTTTGATAAAAAGACAGGTAATTTTTTTTATCAAATAATTACAATTTCAACTCCTCAACTGTAAACTATCTGTAAATATCCTTTACAAATAATTGACAGAGAAAAATTTGAATATTTGCTGATTTTCTAGTAGAATTATAGTATTACATATAATAGGAGAAAAAAATTGCTAACAGTATCTGATGTTTCACTACGTTTTAGTGATCGCAAACTTTTTGATGAGGTCAACATCAAATTTACAGAAGGAAACACATATGGTTTAATTGGTGCTAACGGTGCAGGTAAATCAACATTTTTAAAAATCTTAGCTGGTGATATCGAACCTACAACTGGTCATGTTTCTCTTGGGCCAGATGAGCGTCTTTCTGTACTTCGTCAAAATCACTTTGACTATGAGGATGAACGTGTTATTGATGTTGTTATCATGGGTAATGAAAAACTATACAACATCATGAAAGAAAAAGATGCTATCTATATGAAAGCAGACTTTACTGATGAAGATGGAGTTCGTGCAGCTGAGCTTGAAGGTGAATTTGCTGAACTAGGTGGTTGGGAAGCTGAGAGTGAAGCTTCACAACTCTTGCAAAACTTGAATATCCCTGAAGATCTTCATTACCAAAATATGAGCGAACTTGCAAATGGAGACAAAGTGAAAGTACTTCTTGCTAAAGCTCTATTTGGTAAACCAGATGTACTTCTTCTAGACGAGCCGACCAACGGTCTTGATATCCAATCTATTACTTGGTTAGAAGATTTCTTGATTGACTTTGATAACACCGTTATTGTCGTATCCCATGACCGTCACTTCTTGAACAAAGTATGTACTCACATGGCCGACCTTGACTTTGGAAAAATCAAACTCTATGTCGGAAACTACGACTTCTGGAAAGAATCTTCTGAGCTTGCTGCTAAATTGCTAGCAGACCGTAATGCTAAAGCAGAAGAAAAAATTAAGCAATTACAAGAATTCGTTGCTCGTTTCTCTGCTAATGCTTCTAAATCAAGACAAGCAACATCACGTAAGAAAATGCTTGATAAGATTGAACTTGAAGAAATTGTGCCATCTAGTCGTAAATATCCATTTATCAACTTTAAAGCTGAACGAGAAATCGGTAACGATCTCTTGACAGTAGAAAATCTATCTGTCAAGATTGATGGCGAAACTATTCTTGAAAACATCAGCTTTATCTTGCGTCCAGGTGACAAGACAGCTCTTATCGGACAAAACGATATCCAAACAACTGCATTGATTCGTGCAATTATGGGTGATATCGACTATGAAGGAACTGTCAAGTGGGGGGTTACAACTAGTCGCTCTTACTTACCAAAAGACAATTCAGCTGATTTTGCTGGGGGTGAATCTATTCTTGACTGGCTCCGTCAATTTGCAAGTAAAGAAGAAGATGACAATACCTTCTTGCGTGGTTTCCTTGGTCGTATGCTCTTCTCTGGAGATGAGGTTAACAAACCTGTAAATGTCTTGTCAGGGGGAGAGAAAGTGCGCGTGATGCTATCAAAACTCATGCTTTTGAAATCAAATGTTCTAGTACTTGACGATCCTACTAATCACTTAGATTTGGAATCTATTTCAAGTTTGAACGATGGATTGAAAAACTTCAAAGAATCAATCATCTTCGCCAGTCATGACCATGAATTCATTCAAACATTGGCTAACCACATTATTGTCCTATCTAAAAACGGTGTAATCGACCGTATCGATGAAACCTATGATGAATTCTTAGAAAATGCTGAAGTACAAGCAAAAGTCAAAGAACTTTGGAAAGACTAAATAATACTTTAAAACTCAGTTGGATTAACCAACTGAGTTTTCTAACATTCTATGAGGTAACATGAAAACATTTTTCAGAAACTATTGGACCTATCTTATTTCTTTCATAATTCCCCTAGTAATTATATTCGGAGTCTATCTTTCTCAAGGTATCTACTGGAATAGTGATACTTCACCTTTATTGGGGGATGGATTTCATCAATATGTTATTTTTGATCTAAATCTTCGTAATATTTTACATGGGAGTGATAGTCTATTTTATACTTTTACCAGCGGTCTAGGTCTCAATTTTTATGCCTTGTCCAGTTATTACCTTGGTAGTTTTCTATCACATCTTGTTTATTTTTTTGATGTATCAAGCATGCCAGATGCAGTCTATCTGTCAACCTTGTTAAAATTTGGCTTGATAGGTCTGTCAACCTTTTTTAGCTTGAGTATAATATTCAAAAATCTATCAGCCCCACTCAGATTATCTTTATCTACCTCATATGCTTTAATGAGCTTTACAGTTAGTCAACTTGAGATTAAAACCTGGTTAGATGTTTTTATTTTAATTCCCTTAATTTTAACTGGTTTACATCTACTCATAACGGAAAAAAAACGTATTCTATACTTTACAAGTTTGTCAATCTTATTTATCCAAAACTACTATTTTGGTTATATGACTGCCCTGTTTTTGGTAGTTTGGTATTTTTGCCAACTTTCCTGGGATTTTAAAAGTCGCAAGTATTCTTTCCTTGATTTTTTCCTAACATCCTTACTCGCTGGTTTAACAAGTTTCATCATGACACTCCCAACCTTTTTTGATTTAAGAACTCATGGTGAAAAACTAACCGCTATTACAAAAATAAAAACAGATGCCAGTTGGTATCTAGATCTATTCGCTAAACAATTTATTGGTGCTTTCGATACAACTAAATATGGTTCTATCCCAATGATTTTTGTAGGCCTCCTTCCTTTTATCTTAACAATTGTATTCTTTACATTAAAATCAATTAAGTTTCACGTGAAACTATGCTATGCAACTCTACTCATTATCATCATTGCTAGTTTTTATCTAGAAGCCTTAGATCTATTTTGGCAAGGAATGCACGCGCCAAATATGTTTCTTCATCGCTATGCGTGGATTTTCTCTACTCTCTTGATTTATATTTCAGCAGAAGTTTTAAATAGATTTAAGGATATTAAGTTATGGAATATTTTATTCTCAATGACCTTCCTTTTATCTGGTTATCTAGCAACCATTTATTTTAAAAATCATTATTCATTTCTAACTAAATTAAATATACTCTTAACGATTGAGTTCTTAGTGGTATACTTACTATTGTTATTAGCACTTATCCGAAAAATGATTTCTCTAAAAATCTTTTCAATTCTTATTTTGATCTTTACAGTAAGTGAAGTTAGTTTTAATGCTTCATCTCAATTAAATGGAATTACGAAAGAATGGGGATTTGCTTCTCGTAGTACCTATGATAAAGATATTCCAAGTATGAAAGCTATTTTGGAGTATACCAAACAGCAACCAGATACATTTACACGAACTGAAAAGTTACAAACTCAAACTGGAAACGATAGCATGAAATTTAACTACAATGGCATCTCACAATTTTCATCTGTTCGTAATCGTTCTGCAAGTACAACGTTAGATAAGTTGGGTTTTAAATCTTCAGGTACCAACCTTAATC
The DNA here is from genome assembly GCF_047465525.1 of Streptococcus infantis. Lineage (GTDB taxonomy): Bacteria > Bacillota > Bacilli > Lactobacillales > Streptococcaceae > Streptococcus > Streptococcus infantis_R. The sequence continues at coordinate 17,084 of NZ_JASGZS010000019.1, forward strand.
TTCGTTATGCAAATAATACTATCATTGCAGATAGTTTATTTGGAATCAGCTACAATATTTCTGAAACCTATCCAGATAAATATGGTTTTCATCCAAGCTATCAAAAAGATAATCTAACCCTTTATAAAAATCAATTCGCTCTCCCAATTGCTTTTGCTACACAGTCTCTTTACAAAGATGTCACTTTTAACGACCATACTCTTGATAACCAAACTCAATTTTTAAATAAAATTGCTGGCTTAAATGAAGAGTACTTTTATCCGATAAATCATCATACAGACTCTGGTGACAACGTGGTCAATCTAAACGGAACTGATACTGAAGATGCAACTATCAGCTACAGCATTGAAGTACCTGATAATAGTCAGGTTTACCTTTCCATGACCAAGCTAAATTTTTCAAATGATAAGAAAAAGCAAGTTGACATCATTGTCAATGGTGAAAAAAAATCCTTTACCACAGATAATGCTTTTACATTTTTCAATCTTGGATATGCAGAACATAAACAAACTTTTGATATCCAGATTAAGTTCCCAGGAAATGCTCAAGTATCATTTGAATCTCCAACTTTCTATCGCTTAGATACTAAGAAATATACGGAGGCTATACGCAAAATAAAAGAAAATCCAGTAGAAGTGAGCTCTTATAAAAACAAGGTCACTGTAAATTATAAGGTAAAGAATGATACATCAATCTTTTTCACAATTCCTTACGACCGAGGATGGTCTGCTTACCAAAATGGTAAAAAATTACAAATTCAACAGGCACAAACTGGATTTATGAAAATTGATGTTCCTGAAGGTGAAGGAACTATTACCCTTTCCTTTATACCAAAAGGATTTGTTGTTGGTGCAAGTTGTTCTCTTATAGCTATTATTGTCTTTATTTTTTATGATATTCAAAGAAAAAAATATTCTAGATAAAAAAACAATCGACCGAATTGGTCGATTGTTTTTAGTCTTCTTCAGCTTTTTTAGGTTGATAGGCAAGCATTCCTAAAATAACAAAAATCATTACTGTAAAGATAAGGAAAATAATCTGACTATGAATATTGCCTGTCATAGAAATGGTTTGTCGTAGACCTGAAACTGAATAACTCATAGGTAACCATGGGTTAATAGTTTTAAAGAATTGATTCGTCAAAGCTAAAGGATAAGTTCCTGCACTTGATGCTAATTGAAGGAGTAATAAAATCAAGGAGAAGAAGGCGCCTAGACGAGAATTCCAGGTTGTCAAGGCTGTTACCATCGCCATGAAAGCAAGGCTTGTTAAAATGATCAAAGCTAAGGTTTTGAATTCATGAGTTGCAGTCAGTCCGATTAAATGTACTCCACCATAAACTAATACTCCTGCCAAACCAGCAATGATACCGTTAATTTCAAAGCGAGACTTAAACCAAGCCCAGCGACTTTCTGGATGACGCCCAGAAGGCAATTTAGCAAAAATCATATTAGTTGAAATAGCAGCAACAAAAAGAGCAACTGATATCATATATGGAGCCATGGCAATTCCATTAACTGCTACTTGGTCCTTATCAGTTTTTGAAAGACTTAGAGGATCAGCTAGTAAATCTGCATTTGTTGGTTCAGTTGAAGCCTGTTTCAATTGCCCCTCAGCCTCTGTCAAACCTTGATTTAATTGACTTGAACCATCACTTAATTTTCCAAGTCCTGATTGTAGAATTTCTGATCCCTGAGCAAGTTGATCTGCTCCACTAGCTATTTTTTCAGAACCATTAGATAGTTGATTTGCACCAGAAACTAGCTGGTCTGATTTATCAGCTAATTGTTGAGAGCCCTCTTGTAATTGATTAAATCCAGCGGTTAAATCTGATGTTTTATTATTTACTTGGTTGACACCTGATGCAAGTTTATCAATTCCTGTTGCTAATTCTGGTGCATTCTCTGCTAACTTAGCAGTAGCACCTGTCAATGTTGAAGATTTTTCTGTCAACTGATTAGAACCTTGTAGCAACTTATTGAAACTTCCTGTCAAATTCGAATTTTTCGAACTCAACTGGCTTGCTCCTAAAGCCACTTGGTCTACAGATTTTGTATAGTTGTCAATACCAGATGCAAGAGTTTGACTAGCTGGCAATAACTGACCATCAATTGCTGTTTGTACTTGTGTTAATCCACTTGACAAACTTGTCAATGTAGCAGTAGTAGTTGGTAACAATTGCGCTGAATTTGTTTTTAAGCGACTAAGACTATTTGTTTGACTTTTTACATTCTCTAAAGAAGATTGTAACGTTTGAACTGTAGTTAAAATTGTTCGTGCTGACTCACTAGTAGAAGATGATGGATTAGAAACCACAGAAGTTATTTCTGCCTGTTGGTCAGGAGTTAAGCTTTGATAAGCACTAGTAGATTGAATAGCTGACAAAGTAGTTTCTTTTTCAGATTGATTTGAAGCAATGATGCTCTGTGCTGAATTTGCAAGCGTTGATAGACTACTAGAAAGTTGTTTTGTTACTTGTGTTATCTCTCCACTATCTGCTGTTTGAATATTTTGAATAGCTTGATTAAATTGCTCTAAACTAGTTGCTAATTTTTTAATCTGATCTTTTTGTTGGTTTGTCCCATCTAATTGAGTAGAAAGTTCTTGAATACCTTGATTAAGTTGTGTTAATCCTGTACGTAGAGTCTCTGATTTTGTAGAAATCTGATTTGCACCTGATGATAGACTTTGAACTCTATTTGTATAAGTATCAATACCAAGTGAAAATTGATTTAATCCTGAATTGAGTTGAGAAACACCACCTGTATAGGCTTGTGTGCCTGCATCAAGTTGAGTCAATCCTGATACCAGTGCCGGTGTCTGTGAATTCAGTTGGTTTAATCCATTGTCGATTTGTGAAATAGCGCTGGTATATTGATTTAAACCAGTATTAAAATTACCAAGACCAAGATTTAACTGATTTACACCAGCTGTATAGGTTCCTAAACCTGTAGATAATTGATCAGCACCATTAGAAAATGTGAGACTCGATTGAGCTAAGGTTTGAAGATTGGTTGATAAGGTTTGACTCCCATCCGAAAGTTGATTCGAACCATCAGCCAACTGTAAACTTGCATTTGCAGCTTGAGATAAACCAATTTTTAAATCACCCATCTTCTTAAATAAAGCTTTAGTATAAGATTGAGTAACATTAGTAGCCACAGTCTGTTTGATTTGTGTCATGGCAGAATCACTCATCTTGCTTGCAATAAAACTATGACCACTTGATGTCTGATAGTCAATCGTCATCTGTTCAGGATGATTTGTAAGGATAGAAGAAGCTTTCTCAGAAAGATTACTTGGCAACGTTACAACCATGTAATAATCTCCATTCCGCAGTCCTATTTCTCCCTCACCTTCATCTACAAAATGAAAATCCAGACTATCACTATCTTTTAAATTAGACACCATGTCTTCACCAATAGTGAGTTTTTCATCATTATAAGTAGCAGCTTGGTCCTTATTAACAATTGCTACAGGTAACTCCGAAAGTTTACCGTATGGATCCCACATTGATGATAAGAAAATGATATTGTAAAGAGCTGGAATTAAGGAAATTCCTATCATGACAATAATAAATGTCGGTTTTTTAAAGATTGCTTTCCATTCTTTAAACATATTGTCTCCTTTTTTAAACTACTTGTCTAAATTTTTGATATAATAGATTATACATAAAAAAATTAAAAAGACAAGATAAAAAATTAATTTTTGAACACATTGTCTAAAATTGTTCATCTGGAGGGAACATGCAAGAAAGTAATAAACGATTAAAAACCAAGCGCATTATCGAAAATGCTATGGTAGAATTATTGATGGAACAACCATTCGATCAGATTACAACTGTTAAATTAGCACAAAAAGCTGGAATCAGCCGCTCCAGTTTCTATACTCATTACAAAGATAAATACGATATGATTGAACATTACCAAAGTAAATTATTTCATACCTTCGAATATATCTTTCAAAAACATGCTAATCACAAACGAGATGCTATTCTAGAAGTATTTGAATACTTAGAATCAGAACCGCTTCTAGCAGCTCTTTTATCTGAAAATGGAACCAAGGAAATTCAAAATTTCCTGAGAAATAAGCTTCACATCCTACTGAGCACGGACCTTCAAAAACGTTTTATGCAACTCAAACTAAATGAAGTAGAATTAGAATACAGTAGCGTCTACCTAACAAATGCTCTCTTTGGAGTCTGTCAAACCTGGATTGCCCATGGAAAAAAAGAAAGTCCACAAGAAATAACGGACTTTTTAATGAAAATGTTAGGAGATACAAATTAACAAAAAAGCTCTATAATTTCTGTAGTGGGTAAAACCACCATAGGAATGATGGAGCCTATTTTGTTGTTCTTATTAGGCGCTAAGGCAATACAATTTCCTTAGTTTTATTTTCGGACACAAATCATTATCTATCCGTATGTTAGGTATGCCTCCCCTCATTACATCGGAAAAAGAATCAAAAAAAGGAACACCAAATTAGTGTTCCTTTCATCTGACTCCGCCAGTAGGACTCGAACCTACGACATCATGATTAACAGTCATGCGCTACTACCAACTGAGCTATGGCGGATTAAATAGTCCGTACGGAATTCGAACCCGTGTTACCGCTATGAAAAGACGATTTCTTAACCAACGGACCCTCTACCTGTAGCAGATATAACCATTATATCAATTTATCAAAAATTGTCAATTACTTTTTTTGGTTTTTAGCCATTAGTTCTCTCAATTTTTTAGTTTTTAGGCGAGAGATAGGACAACGATGATCTTCATAAAATACAACTTCCATTTTTTTACGATCAATTTCTCTCACATTACCGATATTGACTAAAAATGACTTGTGAGCTAGATAAAAACGTTGGGTTTCCTTATCCTTTTCTTGAATATCTGTCATTGTTCCATAGAATTCTTTGGCAAAATTCTTACCTACAATTCGTAATTTATGAGAAGTTCCAGTTGTCTCAATGTAGAGAATATCATGATAAGGAATACAAAGATCATTTCCTTTATAACTATAATCAAAATAATCAACGACTGATTGGTTTTCAAGTAAAGTAGTCTTAGTGTAAAGCACACAGTCGGCAACTCTATTTTTAAAAACTTGATCACTGGTTTCTTTATCAATGAAATCCAATGCTGAAACTTTGTATTTATAAGTCAAAGTAGCAAATTCAGATCGACTTGTAATAAAAACAATAATCGCATAAGGATTGCGATGGCGAATAAATTGAGCAACCTCAAATCCTTTTCTCTCAATCCCATTGATATCAATATCTAGAAAATAAAGCTGATTGACTTCATCATGCTCTACATATTCCATAAACTCTCTCACTTTTCCTGTTGTTTTATAGGAGATAGGAATATTTGTTTCCTTAGAAATTTTATTTAGAGTTGTTTCCAACCTTACTTGGTGTTCTATAATATCTTCTAAAATCAATACTTTCATATCAGTTCCCTCTTAAATCTAATTACTTGTTTAAATACATCATTATCAATTTCTGTTTCTAAAATAACATTGTCATATTTTCCTAAAATTTCTTTAACATTATTAAGTCCAAGTCCTCTATGTCTTCCTTTAGTTGAAAATCCTAATTCAAATAAATCTTCGGATTTTACCTTTCTTTTTTTACAAGAGTTTTGGATGACAACTAGGGTTTCAAGATCCAACTTGATGATAGCTACCTCTAGTTGTTTTTGATAGCTTTCAACTGCCCCTTCAACAGCATTATTGAGCAGAACGCTCATCACGCGCACCAAATCTAACAATTCCATAGATAAAGGTGTAATAATATCTTTTACCTCTAATGTGTACTCTACATCATTAGTTTTCGCATTGACAATAGATTGGGCAATCAAACTTCGAAGCGCTGAGTCCTCAATATTGTTCAAATCGAAATAGGTATACTTATCTGAACGTAATTTTTGATTTGCTTTGACAAGAACTTCACTGTAAACTCTGTCAATCTCTTGTAAATCTTTACTTTCAATCGCCATTCTTAAGCTGATAAGCATGCCTGTATAATCATGACGAAAACCACGAATTTCATTATATAAAGTAACAATCTCATCCGTGTAAGTTTGTAAATGTTTTTGCTCAAACTTCTTTTGTTCCAATTCAATCTCTTTTTCTATCTGAACCTTGTGAGAATTCATAGAAAAGAAAGTCAAAAGTAGGCCAACAAAAATAATGGATGATAAAATACTTCCAAAACCATTTAAGTGACGAATCGTACTCACAATATCTGAAGTGAAAGAGACAACGTGTAGAAAAATAAATGTAAAGAGCACTTTTTTCAGAAAAGGATATAGATAGTCTTTATCAAAATATTTAAATTCGAGATGGAAATAAGAAACAACAACTTTAATAACCAAATAAGTTAAGATCAGGATAAATAGAGAAAAATAATTGTTATACTTCAATGCAAACTCATCTCCTGTAATAGATGATAAGGTTACCGATAAAAAGTTATTAGTACTATTATATAAAAGAGAAAATAATAGACTGATAAAAATTCCCTTAGATTTCTCATACTTCTTAAATCCAACAAAGTAACCAAATAAGAGGAAAGGAAATAAAAATTTAGACAAACCAAAACTATCTAAGTTCAAGAAATGGAGAGTTACTTCTAATACTAATGGTAGTAGAAAGATATAAAGACTAAAAAAATATTGGTCTTTTCTAGTTGCTTTACAAACCCATTCATGAATTTTACTAATAATAAAAACATAAACAATAGCAATTACTAATCCGAATAAATCCATTATTTCCCACCTTTATTTTTACTTACTTACTTTTTGAAAAAAGAAAATTATTTATTGTATACATAGGTCTCCATTCCCCACCTCTAATTTCCTGCAGTTCTTTTTCGTTCAATTGTTGGAAATCTTTCATTTGAGCAAAATCTGTATTCTTTTTCATAATATAAACTCCTATAATGTTTTTCTTGTAAATTAACTTACAAAAATATTATATAAAATCTACGATACCTATAGAGAATTATCTCTCAAATGCTCAAATTTTATTCTGAAGTGTCAAATTTTTACAAAAAAAGCCGGGATTTTTTCCCAGCTTACGATTTTACACTGATCCCAGCAGGATTCGAACCTGCGACCGTTCGCTTAGAAGGCGAATGCTCTATCCAGCTGAGCTATGAGACCTTACCTATCTATTTTATCAAAAAAAGCTAGCTTAGTCAATCATCTATTTGTGATAGGGTGAGCCTTGTTGAATCGAAAATGCTCTATAGATTTGTTCTACTAAGACTAGTCTCATCAGTTGATGAGGAAGCGTTAATCTCCCAAAACTAACAGAGAGATTGGCTCTCTTTTTCACCTCTGGAGAGAGTCCTAAACTCCCACCAATGATAAAAGTGATTGTAGAAAATCCATTAATAGAGGCTCTTTCAAGCTGCTTGCTGAATTCTTCAGAAGAAAAAGTTGTTCCTTCAATAGCTAAAACAACTACAAAATCACGATCTCCTACTTTAGAAAGAATGCGGTTCCCTTCCAACTCCAAAATCTTTTGATTTTCAGATTCGCTAGCCCGATCTGGTGTTTTTTCATCTGTCAACTCAATCATTTCTAAATTAGCAAAGCGTGAAATCCTTTTGGAATATTCAGCTATGCCATCTTTGAGATATTTTTCTTTCAGTTTTCCAACTGTTACCACTTTAATTTTCATTCTTCTATTCTAACATATTCACACTCAATTTCACATCTTATTCACAGATAAGATTTTGAAAAACTTCAATAAATTCACAGGTTTTTGAAAGTTATCCACAAGTTGTGAAAAACTTTTTGTTTTTAAGCTTGGATTAAGCTAGCTATTTTATACTTTCATTGATAAAAAAACATGGAGGCTTCTATGAAAAACTTAAAAACTAGTTCCAAAAAATGGGGACAACTTTTATTAGTCATTCTCATCAGCTTTTTTAGTGGTGTTTTAGGTACTTTTACAACATTGCAGCTCAGTCAAAAACAAAATAGTGGTACGACAACTACAACGACTGTTAGCAAAACAGCTGTAAAAAATGAAAACTCAACCACACAGGCAGTCGATAAAGTTAAAGATGCTGTAGTATCTGTCATTACTTACTCCGCAAACTCCCAAAATAGTTTATTTGGATCTACAGATACTGATACAGATACAAATACTGAGCAAGTATCTAGTGAAGGTTCTGGAGTTATTTATAAAAAAGAAGGTAACTTTGCTTACCTCGTAACCAATACTCACGTTATTAATGGCGCTAAAAAAGTTGATATTCGTTTAGCAGATGGGACTAAAGTTCCAGGTGAAATTGTTGGTTCTGATACTTATTCTGACATTGCAGTTGTAAAAATTGCTGCAGATAAGGTGACTACAGTAGCAGAATTTGGAGATTCTGATAAACTAACAGTCGGAGAGACTGCCATTGCAATCGGAAGCCCTCTAGGTTCTGAGTACGCCAATACCGTGACACAAGGCATCGTGTCAAGTTTGAATAGAAATGTTTCTTTAAAATCTGAAGATGGACAAGCTATCTCTACAAAGGCTATCCAAACAGATACAGCCATCAACCCTGGAAACTCTGGCGGTCCCTTAATCAATATTCAGGGACAAGTAATCGGAATTACATCTAGTAAAATCGCCACAAACGGTGGAACGTCTGTGGAAGGACTTGGATTTGCGATTCCTTCAAACGATGCCATCAATATTATCAATCAATTGGAAAAGAATGGAAAAGTCACTCGACCAGCCTTGGGCATTCAAATGGTCAACCTTTCAAATCTTAGTAGCACTGATTTACAAAGATTGAATGTACCATCAAGTGTCACTGCAGGAGTAGTTGTTCGTTCTGTTATAACTAGTATGCCTGCCAATGGACATCTACAACAATATGACGTCATTACAAAAGTGGATGATAAAGCTATTTCTTCAACTACTGAATTACAAAGTGCTCTATATAGTCATTCTATCGGAGATAGCATGACCATTACATACTACCGTAATGGCAAGGAAGAAACAACTACCATTAAATTAGATAAGAGTACTAGTGATTTGGAACAATAGTTTACAGATATGTAAAGTTGCTTTACAGAATATCTAAGTTGTGTTAATGTAGAATTATGGAAGAATTTAAAATTGTTCAAATAAAAGATATTCAAAAAAATCCCTATCAACCTCGGAAGGAATTTTCAGAAGAAAAAATTCAAGAACTGGCACAATCTATTAAGGAAAACGGCTTGATTCAGCCTATTATCGTTAGAAAATCTCCAGTACTTGGATATGAAATTCTAGCTGGAGAAAGACGGTATCGTGCTTCAATAGCTGCTGGACTTTCAGAAGTTCCAGTCATTGTTAAGCAACTTTCTGATCAAGATATGATGCTTCATTCTATCATTGAGAATCTCCAACGAGAAAATTTAAATCCTATCGAGGAAGCTAAAGCATATCAATCCTTAATTGATAAAGGTTTTACCCACACAGAAATTGCTGAAAAAATGGGAAAATCTCGACCTTATATTACAAACCTAGTTAGATTATTAGGGCTACCTAAACATATCCTGATAGAGGTTGAAAGTGGAAAACTTTCCCAAGCTCATGCTAGACTCCTCATTCAATTATCAAGTGATAAACAAGATAAACTCTTGAATCGTATTCAAACTGAAAATCTCTCTGTTCGACAAGTTGAACAAATACTACAAAAAACGAAGAAGAGCAGCAAAAAAGAAAAAGATCACTTTGTCAAAGAGGAAGAGCAAAAATTGAAAAAAATACTCGGATTAGATGTTCAGATTAGCCTTCAAAAAAAAGATAGCGGTAAAATTACTATTTCCTTCCATAACCAAGATGAATACCAACAATTTATTAACAGCCTGAAATAAGGCTGTTATTTTAGTATTCTTAACGAACATAGTTATCCACTGCATTTTAGTTTTTAAAAGCCCAGTATTTCAGAAATTTTCTTAGTTATCCACAAAATGTGGATAACAGTTAAAAACATTGTTAATTGTTTTCCACAAGTTGTGGAAAAATAATCTTATCTATGGTAAAATGATTCTATCAATAAACCTTTTAAATTCTATAGTAAAGGAGGAGAAAATCATTGAAGGAAAAACAATTTTGGAATCGTCTTTTAGAACTTGCACATGATAAATTAACTCAGTCAGTTTATGATTTCTATATTTTAGACGCAAAACTGGTTAAAGTTGAAGAAGATACTGCAACAATTTTCTTACCCCGCGATGAAATGCAGATATTCTGGGAACGAAATATCAATGGAATGCTTTTAGCAGCAGGTTTTGAAATCTATGATACTGAAATAAAAGCTCATTATATCTTCACGAAAGTTGAAGAAGCTAGCTCACAAGTAGCTTTCGAGTCTGAACCTGGCAACGATTATCAACCAATTCCATCCACTATTCCATATTCTGAAACTGGACTCAAGGAAAAGTATACTTTCGATAATTTTGTTCAAGGGGATGGTAATGTTTGGGCTAAGTCTGCTGCTTTAGCTGTTTCTGAAGATCCAGGATTAACTTACAATCCTCTATTTATCTACGGAGGTCCTGGACTTGGAAAAACTCACCTGTTAAATGCCCTTGGAAATGAAATTCTGAAAAAGAGTCCAAATGCGCGTGTAAAATACATACCTGCTGAAAGCTTCATTAATGAATTCCTAGAGCATTTGAGACTCAATGATATGGAAAAATTCAAGAAAACTTATCGTAGTCTAGACCTCCTACTCATTGATGATATTCAATCACTTAGTGGAAAGAAAGTACAAACTCAGGAAGAGTTTTTCAATACATTTAACGCCCTTCACAATAATAATAAACAGATTGTTTTGACGAGCGACCGTAGGCCTGAACATTTAGAGAGTCTACCTGAACGTCTGGTCACGCGCTTCTCTTGGGGATTAACGACAGATATCACACCACCTGATTTTGAAACACGTATTGCTATTTTACAGAGTAAGACTGAACATCTCAACTATCATTTTCAAAATGATACACTCGAATATTTGGCTGGACAATTTGACTCTAACGTGCGAGAACTCGAAGGAGCACTCAACGATATCAGCCTAATGGCCAAAGTCAAAAAGATTAACGATATCACAGTTGACATTGCAGCTGAAGCTATTCGTGCTCGTAAACAAGACGTTAGCAAAATGATTGTAATTCCAATTGATAAAATCCAGACAGAAGTTGGAAACTTCTATGGTGTTAGTGTCAAGGAAATGAAGGGAACTAGGCGTGTTCAAAATATCGTTTTAGCCCGTCAAGTTGCCATGTATCTAGCCAGAGAAATGACTGATAATAGCCTTCCTAAGATTGGAAAAGAGTTTGGTGGTAAAGACCACACAACGGTTATTCACGCTCATGGAAAAATCAAATCCATGCTTGAAACAGATGATAATTTACGTATAGAAATTGAAAATATCAAAAAGAAAATTAAATAACTTGTGGATAACTTTTAAAAAAATCTCTTATTTATCCACATCTTTTAAACAAGGCTCTGTCCTTGAGTTTTCTTGATTACAAGTGTTTTTCCACAGATTTCACACGCTCTATTATTACTATTATCTTTCTAATAATAAAAAGAATAAAGGAGAATCCATGATTCATTTTTCAATTAATAAAAACTTATTTTTACAAGCCTTAAATACAACAAAGAGAGCTATTAGCTCAAAGAATGCAATTCCTATTTTATCGACTGTAAAAATTGATGTTACCAATGAAGGAATTACCTTGATTGGATCAAATGGTCAAATCTCAATCGAAAATTTTATATCGCAAAAAAATGAAAATGCAGGTCTCTTGATTAACTCTTTAGGTTCAGTTCTACTGGAAGCTTCTTTCTTTATCAATGTTGTTTCAAGTCTTCCAGATGTAACACTTGATTTTAAAGAGATTGAACAAAAGCAAATTGTCTTAACTAGTGGAAAATCAGAGATTACTCTTAAAGGAAAAGATAGTGAGCAATATCCACGTATTCAGGAAATTTCTGCAAGCAATCCTTTAGTTCTTGAAACAAAACTTCTTAAAAAGATTATCAATGAAACAGCTTTTGCAGCTAGTACCCAAGAAAGCCGTCCTATTTTGACAGGTGTCCACTTTGTTTTAAGCAACCACAAAGAATTAAAAACAGTTGCGACAGACTCTCACCGTCTCAGTCAGAAGAAATTGACTCTTGAAAAAAATAGCGATGATTTTGATGTTGTCATCCCAAGTCGTTCGCTACGTGAATTTTCAGCTGTTTTTACGGATGATATCGAAACAGTAGAGATTTTCTTCGCCAATAATCAAATTCTCTTTAGAAGTGAAAATATTAGCTTCTACACACGTCTCTTAGAAGGAAATTATCCAGATACCGATCGATTGATTCCAACAGATTTCAATACAACAGTGACTTTTGATGTTGCTAAACTACGCCAGTCTATGGAACGTGCTCGCCTCTTATCAAGTGCGACACAAAATGGTACTGTTAAATTAGAAATCAAAGAAGGAGTTGTAAGTGCTCATGTTCACTCTCCAGAAGTAGGGAAAGTAAACGAAGAAATTGATACTGAAAATGTAAGTGGTGCTGATTTGACAATTAGTTTCAACCCAACTTATTTGATTGAAGCACTAAAAGCTTTGAATAGCGAAAAAGTTACAATCAGCTTTATTTCAGCAGTTCGTCCATTTACTCTGGTTCCAGCTGATACAGATGAAGATTTCATGCAGCTCATCACGCCAGTTCGTACAAATTAATGGAAAGAGGTTGAGCCTAGCTCGCCTCTTTTATGATATAATCGAAAAAGAAAAAGGAGACTAACTATGTATCAAGTTGGAAATTTTGTTGAAATGAAAAAACCACACGCTTGTACAATCAAGTCAACTGGTAAAAAAGCAAATCGCTGGGAAATTACCCGTGTTGGAGCAGACATCAAGATAAAATGTAGTAATTGTGATCATGTGGTCATGATGAGTCGCTATGACTTTGAAAGAAAAATGAGTAAAATCATCGACTAACCCACCATCATAAGAGAGTTAGCAAGTTTTCCCTTTTTGTGTTATAATATTGAAGATTGAAATGTGAACGGAGAATGAGAAACTATGGCTTTAACAGCAGGTATTGTAGGTTTACCAAACGTTGGTAAATCAACCCTATTTAATGCAATTACAAAAGCAGGAGCAGAGGCTGCAAACTATCCTTTTGCGACCATTGATCCAAACGTTGGAATGGTAGAAGTTCCAGATGAACGCCTCAAAAAATTGACGGAAATGATTACTCCTAAAAAGACAGTTCCAACAACATTTGAATTTACAGATATTGCAGGGATTGTAAAAGGAGCATCAAGAGGAGAAGGTCTTGGGAATAAATTCTTGGCTAACATCCGTGAAGTTGATGCGATTGTTCATGTGGTTCGTGCCTTTGATGATGAAAATGTCATGCGTGAGCAAGGTCGTGAAGATGCCTTTGTGGATCCGCTAGCAGATATTGATACCATTAACCTAGAGTTGATTCTTGCTGATTTAGAATCAGTCAATAAACGCTATGCGCGTGTAGAAAAGATGGCGCGTACGCAAAAAGATAAGGAATCAGTTGCAGAATTTAACGTTCTTCAAAAGATTAAACCTGTTCTTGAAGATGGAAAATCAGCTCGTACCATTGAATTTACAGATGAAGAGCAAAAAGTTGTCAAAGGACTCTTTCTCTTGACAACGAAACCTGTTCTTTATGTAGCTAACGTTGATGAGGATGTGGTTGGAGACCCAGAATCTATCGATTATGTGAAACAAATTCGTGAATTTGCAGCAACAGAAAATGCAGAGGTAGTAGTTATTTCCGCGCGTGCTGAAGAAGAAATTTCTGAGTTAGACGATGAAGATAAAAAAGAGTTTCTTGAAGCCATTGGTTTGACAGAATCAGGTGTGGATAAGTTGACTCGAGCTGCTTATCACCTACTAGGACTTGGAACTTACTTTACAGCTGGTGAAAAAGAGGTTCGTGCTTGGACCTTTAAACGTGGCATGAAAGCTCCTCAAGCTGCTGGTATCATCCACTCAGACTTTGAAAAAGGATTTATTCGTGCAGTGACCATGTCTTATGACGATTTGGTAAAATACGGCTCTGAAAAGGCCGTAAAAGAAGCTGGACGTTTGCGTGAAGAAGGAAAAGAATATGTCGTACAAGATGGCGATATTATGGAATTCCGCTTTAATGTTTAATCAATATTTAAAATAAGGTCAATTAGGTTGGAAAAAAATTCCAACCCTTTTGACTTTTGAAAGGAAATATAAATGACAAAATTACTTGTAGGATTGGGAAATCCAGGAGATAAATATTTTGAAACTAAACATAATGTTGGCTTTATGCTGATTGACCAACTAGCAAAAAAACAGAATGTTACCTTTACACACGATAAGATATTCCAAGCTGAGTTAGCCTCATTTTTTCTTAACGGTGAAAAAATTTATCTGGTGAAACCGACGACTTTTATGAATGAAAGTGGAAAAGCTGTTCATGCATTGTTAACCTACTATGGTTTAGATATTGAAGATTTACTAATTATTTACGATGATCTTGACCTGGAAATCGGAAAAATTCGTCTTCGTGCTAAAGGATCAGCTGGTGGTCATAATGGAATTAAGTCGATTATTCAACATATCGGTACACAGGTTTTCAATCGTGTAAAGATTGGCATTGGAAGACCTAAAAAAGGAATGTCAGTAGTTAATCATGTTTTGAGTAAGTTTGATCAGGAAGATTATATCGGTATTTTACAGTCAATTAACAAGGTTGACGATGCTGTAAATTATTATTTACAAGAAAAAAACTTTGAAAAGACGATGCAGAAATATAATGGGTAAGGAAATGGCATTAATCGATTTCTTTTTAGAGAATAAACAAATTCTATCTTGGAATGAGAACTTACCACAGAAACAAAGACAATTATTGCTAGGTCTTTCTGGCTCAGCAAAATCGTTAGCGATTGCTAGTAGTCTGAAGAGTCAGGATAAGGTTTTAGTGATGACTTCCACATATGGAGAGGCTGAGCGTCTGATTAATGATCTAATCTCCATATTAGGTTCGGATCTGGTTTATCCATTTCTAGTAGATGATTCACCAATGGTTGAATTTTTGGTATCATCTCAGGAAAAGATTTTTTCTCGGGTTGAAGCTTTACGTTTTCTAAGAGATGAGTCTCAAAGAGGGATTTTAGTTTGTAACGTCGCAGCTAGTCGAGTATTCTTGCCGAATCCTCAAGTTTTTGATGATAGTATCTTAGAACTTCAAGTGGGGCAAGAATGCGAACAAAGAGAATTAAAAAATCACTTGATTTCTCTTGGTTATAAGAAAGTTACACAAGTTCAAAGTCAGGGAGAATTTAGCCTTCGTGGAGATATTCTAGATATATTTGAAACTTCACAAATATGTCCTTATAGGATTGAATTTTTCGGTGATGAGATTGATGGCATTAGAGAATTTGATACTGAAACTCAATTATCAAAAGATAGTCAAACTCAAGTACTAATCTATCCAGCTAGTGATATTTTGTTAACGAATGAAGATTATCATCGTGGTCAGAAATTTTTAGAACATGAGATTGATAAGGCACTTTCTCCAACTTTAAAGTCTTACCTAGAAGAAGTTTTTAGTTGTACGAAAGAGCAAGTTCTTCATGCAGATATTCGCAAGTTTTTGTCTGTATTTTATAAAAAACAGTGGACCTTGATAGACTATTTGAATCAAGTTCCTGTTATATTTGACGATTTTCAAAAAATCATGAACCAGTACGATGCTTTTGATAAGGAAACAGCTAGCTACTTTACAGAAGATTTACATAATAGTAAATCAGTGTCAAATTTACAATATTTTGCTGATGTAGAAAGTCAGTTTAAAAAATATGTACCAGCGACTTTCTTTTCAAATTTTCAAAAAGGGCTTGGAAATTTGAAATTTAATAATCTGTACCAGTTCAATCAATATCCTATGCAAGAGTTCTTTAATCAGTTTTCTTTTCTGAAAGAAGAAATTGAACGTTACAAAAAATTAAAGTATACGATTGTTCTTCAATCAAGTAGCAAAACTGAACTAAAGAAACTGTCAACGATTCTTGATGAATATAATATTAAAGTTGATAATAGTAATGAAAGTGAAATCTGTAAAGGAACTGTCAATCTTGTTGAAGGAAATCTTCGTCATGGATTTCACTTTGTAGATGAGAATCTTGTATTTATCACTGAATATGAAATTTTTAAAAAGAAGATTAAACGGAAATATCGAAGACAAAATATCAGTAACGCTGAACGATTAAAGGATTATAATGAACTCCAAAAAGGAGACTATGTTGTTCATCAAATCCATGGTATTGGTCAATATTTAGGGATTGAAACGATTGAAATCAAAGGAATTCATCGAGACTACGTAAGTGTCCTATATCAAAATGGTGATCGTATTTCTATTCCTGTAGAACAAATTCAAACCTTATCTAAATATGTTTCAAGTGATGGAAAAGCTCCAAAGTTAAATAAACTAAACGATGGACGTTTTAAAAAAGCGAAGCAAAAAGTAAAGAGTCAAGTTGAAGATATTGCAGATGATTTAATTAAGTTATATGCAGAGAGAAGTCAACTTAAAGGTTTTGAATTTTCAAAAGATGATGAAGAACAAAACGCTTTTGACGAAGCTTTCCCATATGTAGAGACTGAGGACCAACTTCGAAGTATCGAAGAGATTAAGAAAGATATGCAGGCTTCTCAACCGATGGATCGACTTTTAGTTGGAGATGTGGGTTTTGGTAAGACAGAAGTAGCAATGCGAGCTGCGTTTAAGGCTGTCAATGATCATAAACAGGTTGTCGTTTTAGTGCCAACAACCGTTCTTGCTCAGCAACATTACAGTAATTTTAAGGAAAGATTTGAACAATTTGCTGTCAACGTAGATGTTTTGAGTCGTTTCAGAAGTAAAAAAGAACAGACTGAAACACTTGAGAAATTAAAAAAAGGTCAAGTAGACATCTTGATAGGGACCCATAGAGTCTTGTCTAAAGATGTTGAGTTTGCTGATTTGGGGTTGATGATTATTGATGAAGAGCAACGTTTTGGTGTTAAGCATAAGGAAGCTTTGAAGGAATTAAAAAAGAAGGTTGATGTCTTAACCTTGACAGCGACACCAATTCCTCGAACTCTTCATATGTCTATGCTAGGTATCCGAGATTTATCAGTCATCGAAACTCCTCCAACCAATCGATATCCTGTACAAACCTACGTACTTGAACAGAATGATCGTATCATTCGAGATGCTGTATTGAGAGAAATGGATCGTGGTGGTCAAGTTTACTATCTTTACAACAAAGTTGACACGATTGAAAAGAAGGTTTCAGAGTTACAAGAATTGATTCCAGAAGCTTCTATTGGCTTTGTTCATGGACAAATGAGTGAAATTCGTTTGGAGAATACACTACTTGATTTTATAGAAGGACAATATGATATTTTAGTAACTACAACAATCATTGAAACAGGTGTAGACATTCCAAATGCTAATACATTATTTATTGAAAACGCAGATCATATGGGCTTGTCAACCTTGTATCAATTAAGAGGTCGTGTTGGTCGTAGTAATCGAATTGCTTATGCTTATCTCATGTATCGTCCAGATAAAACTTTGACAGAAGTTTCTGAGAAGAGATTAGAAGCTATCAAAGGTTTTACTGAACTGGGTTCTGGTTTTAAAATTGCTATGCGTGATTTATCCATTCGTGGAGCTGGAAATCTTTTAGGAAGCTCTCAGTCTGGTTTTATTGATTCTGTTGGTTTTGAGTTGTACTCTCAGTTGTTAGAAGAAGCAATAGCTAAGAAAAATGGAACTGACAAAAAACGTGAAAAAGGAAATGCTGAGTTAATTCTACAAATTGATGCTTATCTTCCAGATGAGTATATTTCAGATGAACGACATAAAATTGAAATTTACAAGAGAATTCGTCAGATTGACAATCGTGTCAACTATGAAGAATTACAAGATGAGTTGATCGATCGTTTTGGAGAATATCCAGATGTGGTTGCTTATCTTTTAGAAATTGGATTAGCTAAAGCATATCTTGATAAAGTATTTGTTAATCGAGTTGAAAGAAAAAATAATAAACTTATCGTTCAATTTGAAAAAATTTCGCAACAATTATTTTTAACACAAGATTATTTCCAGGCTCTTTCTCAGACAAGTTTGAAGGCTAATATTTCAGAAAATCAAGGTTTAATCGAAGTTGTTTTTGATATTCGTAATAAAAAGGATTATGAGATTTTAGAAGGGCTTTTAACTTTTGGAGAATCATTAGCAAACATAAAAGATTCAAAAGAGTCGAATTAGGTATGACATTTTTCTTCTATAAAATGGATAAAAATGGTACAATAATAATTTGAGGTAATAAAGATGAGATTAGATAAATATTTAAAAGTATCAAGAATTATTAAGCGCCGTACAGTGGCTAAGGAAGTTGCAGATAAGGGACGTATCAAGGTAAATGGTATTCTTGCTAAGAGCTCTACAGATTTAAAAATCAATGACCAAGTTGAAATTCGTTTTGGAAATAAATTGTTGCTCGTAAAAGTGTTAGAAATGAAAGATAGCACTAAAAAAGAAGATGCTGCAGGTATGTATGAAATTATCAGTGAAACAAGGGTAGAAAACGATGTATAAAAAAATAGTCCAAATGAATAATTCCTTTATTCAAAATGAACATCAGCGTCGTAAATACTTGATGGAAGAACGACAAAGACGAAATCGTTTTATGGGTTGGGTGTTGATTTTGATTATGTTGTTGTTCATCTTACCAACCTATAATTTGACTCAAAGTTATCAGCAACTACTCGAACGTCGCCAACAGTTAGCTGATCTGAAAAAACAGTATCAAGAATTGAGCGATGAAAAAGATAAAGAATCAAATCTTGCAACCAAATTAAAGGACGAAACATACGCAGCCAAGTATTTGCGTGCAAAATATTACTATTCAAAATCATGGGAGGAAGTTTATACTATTCCGGACTTACTTCCTAGGTAATGTAAAATGGAAAATTTATTAGATATTGTAGAAAAGTTTTTAAGTCAATCAGATGAAAAATTAGAAGAGTTAGCTCAAAAAAATCATCTGTTACGGCTACAGGAAGAAGAGGAAAAAAAGAATGCGTAAATTTTTAGTGATATTACTACTTCCTATTTTTTTTAAAAGTGTACAAGTAGTAAGCACTGAGAATCCAGTTATCATTCCAAACCAAGAAGTTTATTCCTTAACCCACGCTTCGTATCATTTTTACTATCAAGATGTTATAGAATCTCCAAAATTTTATGGTGAAACGTCTGTTTATTCTACAGAAGATTTGATTAAAGAATCAGGAAAAGTCAATGCAGATACAAAATTATCTGTTTTAGAATGGAGATTAAATAAACAAGGACAGCCTGTCTTTAAATTGTCTAATAATCAGTTTGTGATGGCCGATAAAAGACTTTTATACGATAGTTCAATTGTCAACGATTTTTCTAAACGAGTATGGTTAGAACCAGGATTTGTCGTTTATAATAGTCCTTATGATCAACAAGAATTAAAGTCTACTTTAGCAGCTTATCAAGAGGTTGAAGTAGATATGTCTATTTTTGCTGAAGGTCGTGAATTCTTACATATCAAACAAATTGGTTGGGTTTCGACGGATTACATTTCCAACGATGACAATCGTATCCAGAAAGTACAAGAGTTGTTATCTGCGAATTATCAAAATGAACAGTTTTCTATTTATGTTAAACAATTGAGCACGGGTAAGGAAGCTGGGATTAACGAAGATCAAAAAATGTACTCTGCTAGTGTTATGAAATTGCCTTATCTTTATTATGTTCAAGAAAAAATCAATCAAGGTGATTACCAACTTGACACGAAATTGAAGTACGTTTCTGAAGTAAATGATTTCCCTGGTTCTTATAAACCCGAAGGAAGTGGAAGCCTCCCTAAAACAGCGGACAATAAAGACTACACTCTCAAAGATTTAATTACAAAGACAGCGAAAGAATCTGACAATGTAGCTCATAATATTCTTGCTTATTATATTACGAATAAATCAGATGAAGCCTTTAAAAACGAAATGGCTACTATCGCGGGTGAAGAATGGAACGTAACAGAGAAGTTAGCTTCAGCTAAAATGGCTGGTCAAGTTATGGAATCTATTTATAATCAGAATGGTTTTGTTTTAGAATCTCTATCGCAAACAGCTTTTGATAATCAGAGGATTGCTAAGAATATTTCTGCTAAGGTAGCCCATAAAATTGGAGATGCAGATGAATTTAAACACGATGTAGGAATAGTTTATACAGATTCTCCTTTCATTATTTCAATCTTTACCAAAAATTCTGATTATGATACCATTTCTAAAATTGCTAAGGATGTCTATGAGGTCCTAAAATGAGAGACCAAGATTTTTTAAATCATTTTCTAGAAAAAGGTTATTTTAAAGATCATTCACGAGTTGTACTAGCCTTGTCTGGTGGATTGGATTCGATGTTTCTCTTTCACCTCCTAGTAACCTATCAAGAAGAACTCGGGATTGAATTATTTTTAGCTCATGTAAACCATAAACAACGATTAGAATCGGATAATGAAGAATATGAATTAAGAAAACTAGCTGAACAAGTTGGAGTTCCAATTTACGTAGCTCATTTTACTGGAGATTTTTCAGAAGCAAACGCTCGTCAATTTCGCTATGATTTTTTTAGAGAAGTGATGGGGAGAACTTCCTCTACAGCCCTTGTAACAGCTCATCATGCAGATGATCAGGCTGAAACGATTTTTATGCGATTGATTAGAGGTGTTAGACTACAACACTTATCAGCTATTAGAGAAAGACAAGAGTTTGATAAGGGAGAATTAATTCGTCCTTTGCTGTCTTTTTATAAGAGGGATTTTCCTGAAGTTGAGCATTTTGAAGATAGGACGAATAAAGAAAATCATTATTTTCGCAATCGAGTTCGTAATATTTACTTACCACAACTGGAAAAAGAAAATATTCAGCTAAAGAGAGCGTTTTTAGAGTTTGGAAAAGAAGTATCTGACTATCAAATTGCTCTGACTGAATTATCTCAAACAGTCAATGTGGAAGATTTAACTCAGTTTTTATCTTTTAGTGAAGCAACACAGCGAGTTTTACTACAACAATACCTTAGTTGTTTTGCTGATTTAAATGTAACAAGAGAACAATTTCAAGAAATTCATCATATTTTAAAAACTAAGAGTCAATATCGCCATTGTATAAAAAATGGTTATGAACTTGTAAAAGAATACCAGCACTTTCGAATTTGTAAAATCAGACCAAAGTCTGATGAAAAAAGTAGTGAGTGTGTGTTAAACTATCAAAATCAAGTCCATTATGAAGGTTATTTATTTTCATTTGGAATCCCTCTAAAAGGGGAAAATGTTCAAAAGATGAATGTTTCTCGTGAAACATCGTTGATTTTACGGCATCGACAGCCTGGTGATTATTTGATAAAAAATGGTCATCGTAAAAAACTAAGACGACTTTTTATTGATTTAAAAATTCCTAAAGAAAAACGAGAAAAAGCTATTATCATTGAGCAATTTGGAAAAATTTGTTCAGTTTTAGGAATTGAAATCAGTGATTTGAGTAAAAAAATGAAAAATGATATAATGAACACTGTACTTTATATAGAAAAAATAGATAGGTAAAATCATGTTAGAAAAAGATATCAAGAAAATTTTGATTTCACAAGATGAAATTACAGAAGCAGCTAAAAAATTGGGTGCTCAGTTGACAAAAGATTATGAGGGAAAAAATCCGATTTTAGTTGGAATTCTAAAAGGTTCTATTCCTTTTATGGCAGAATTGGTGAAATATATTGATACACATCTTGAAATGGATTTTATGATGGTCTCTAGCTATCATGGTGGGACTGTAAGTAGTGGTGTCATTAATATTAAACAAGACGTGACTCAAGATATTAAAGGTCGACATGTTGTCTTTGTAGAAGATATCATTGATACTGGTCAAACCTTGAAGAGTTTGAGAGAAATGTTTACTGCAAGAGAAGCAGCTTCTGTTAAGATTGTCACCATGCTTGATAAACCAGAAGGTCGTACAGTAGAAATCGAAGCAGATTATACATGTTTTACAATTCCAAATGAATTTGTTGTAGGCTACGGTTTAGACTATAATGAAAACTATCGTAACCTTCCTTATGTAGGTGTATTGAAAGAGGAAGTTTACTCAAAATAGAAGGGTAAGTGTTTGAATGCAAAAACAAAATAATGGTTTCATAAAAAATCCATTTCTTTATTTGTTGATGATTTTCTTGCTAGTGACAGGATTCCAGTACTTTTTTGCTGGCAGATCCGCTGGTCATAGTCAACAAATTAAGTACTCAGAATTGGTTCAGGAAATCACTAACGACAATGTAAAAGAAATGACCTACCAACCAAGTGGTAGTGTTATTGAAGTGTATGGTGTCTACAAAACTGCTAAGACAGAGAAACAGGAAACGGGAATTCAATTTTTTACACCCTCTGCTACAAAAGTAGAGAAATTTACAAGTATTGTCCTCCCATCAGATACAACTGTAGCGGATTTGCAAAAGCTAGCAAGTGAACATCAAACACAAATTGAAGTGAAACACGAAAGCTCAAGTGGTATGTGGATTAACATCCTGGTTTCAGTAGTACCATTTGCTATCTTATTCTTCTTCCTCTTCTCTATGATGGGAAATATGGGCGGAAATAGCGGACGTAATCCAATGAGCTTTGGACGTAGTAAAGCTAAGGCTGCTAACAAAGAGGATATTAAAGTTCGCTTTTCAGATGTCGCAGGCGCAGAAGAAGAGAAACAAGAACTTGTTGAAGTTGTTGAATTCTTAAAAGATCCAAAACGATTTACAAAATTAGGTGCTCGAATCCCAGCTGGTGTTCTTTTAGAAGGACCTCCGGGAACTGGTAAAACATTACTTGCCAAAGCAGTCGCAGGAGAAGCTGGTGTACCATTCTTTAGTATTTCAGGTTCTGACTTTGTAGAAATGTTCGTCGGTGTCGGTGCGAGCCGTGTACGTTCTCTCTTTGAGGATGCAAAAAAAGCAGCACCAGCTATTATCTTCATTGATGAAATTGATGCCGTTGGTCGACAACGTGGTGTCGGTTTAGGTGGAGGTAATGATGAACGAGAACAAACCTTAAACCAACTCTTGATTGAAATGGATGGTTTTGAAGGAAATGAAGGAATTATTGTCATTGCGGCAACAAACCGTTCAGATGTTCTTGATCCGGCCCTACTTCGTCCAGGCCGTTTTGATAGAAAAGTATTAGTTGGTCGTCCTGATGTTAAGGGTCGCGAAGCAATCTTGAAAGTCCATGCTAGAAATAAACCTTTAGCTGAAGATGTAGATTTGAAATTGGTAGCACAACAAACTCCAGGTTTTGTTGGTGCCGATTTGGAAAATGTATTGAACGAAGCAGCTTTGGTTGCAGCTCGTCGTAATAAATCAGTGATTGATGCTTCTGATATTGATGAAGCTGAAGATCGTGTTATCGCTGGACCATCTAAGAAAGACAAGACAGTTTCACAAAAAGAACGTGAATTGGTTGCCTACCATGAGGCAGGACACACCATTGTCGGTCTAGTATTGTCAAATGCCCGTGTTGTTCATAAAGTTACCATAGTACCACGTGGACGTGCAGGCGGATATATGATTGCACTTCCTAAGGAAGACCAAATGCTTCTATCTAAAGAAGATATGAAAGAACAATTAGCTGGCTTAATGGGTGGACGTGTAGCTGAAGAGATTATCTTTAACGTCCAAACAACTGGAGCATCTAATGACTTCGAACAAGCTACTCAGATGGCACGTGCAATGGTTACAGAGTATGGTATGAGTGAAAAACTTGGTCCAGTACAATATGAAGGAAGTCATGCCATGTTTGGTGCACAAAGCCCTCAAAAATCAATTTCAGAACAAACAGCTTATGAAATTGACGAAGAAGTTCGTTCATTGTTGAATGAAGCACGAAACAAAGCTGCTGAAATTATCCAGTCAAATCGTGAAACTCACAAGCTGATTGCAGAAGCATTATTGAAATACGAAACATTGGATAGTACACAAATTAAATCTCTATACGAAACAGGAAAGATGCCTGAAACAATAGAAGAGGAATCACATGCACTATCTTATGATGAAGTAAAATTAAAAATGAGTGAAGAAAATTAATTATCTTAAATACTATAAACAGAGGAAGCGCAAGTTTTCTCTGTTTTTTTAAAAAAAGTTGAGGGAAATCTAATTTATAGTAGATTGAATCTAGAAGAGTACACCACAACTGCTAAAAATATTTCTAGAAATTAGTTTGACTTTCCTAATTTCTCTGTTCATATCCTATTTCAATCCACTATAAATCAAAGATTTATATATATATTTATATAATAGAAAACAAAATACAAGTTCACCTATGTTAATGCTCTCTTAGAGAAAATGATTCAAATTTTCTGAAAATAAGAGAGTCAAAAGCGTCGCCTAGACCGGATGGCCTATGAAGAAGTAGGGGAGATTAGCCATCGTCTACCAGAAGGAGGATTGTGGCTGGATGATTACTACGCCCTTCATGAATTGTTGAATACTTATAGAAGAAAGTTACCACAAGATAAGCAAGAAGCCTATGAACGCCTCTGGGCAGACGAACGATTTAAAGGCCGCAAAGCCCTTCTCAGAGAGCTGAAGGCAATATTACAAGACTTCTAAAAAAATTTTAAAAAAGGTGTTGACAAAGTAAGAAAAGTCGGTATAATAGTAAGAGTTGAAAATAACAACTCCGGTCCGTTGGTCAAGGGGTTAAGACACCGCCTTTTCACGGCGGTAACACGGGTTCGAATCCC
>NZ_JASGZS010000020.1:0-41724 GCF_047465525.1 Streptococcus infantis
TTTCCTGATGAATTGTGTCATAGGCAACGGCTTCTGTCGTGACCTCTAGCTCTGGTTTCACCTCGACCAAGCTTGGTGCTCCCTCACTTGGGATTGAGGTGGATTCTACCTTAGTGCCTACTGCGATGATTTCGGTAACTGGTTCTAAGGTTACAGTGTTGGATTTGACTTGGCGGACTTCCTTGCCATCTACAGTCGTCACTTCCGTTAAAATAGTGCGCTCGCCTGCTACTCCTGCTTGAATGACACGGGTTTGACCCTTGAGCAAGTACGGATCGTCCTGATGAATAGTATCATAGGCAACGGCTTCTGTCGTGACCTCTAGCTCTGGTTTCACCTCGACCAAACTTGGTGCTCCCTCACTTGGGATTGAGGTGGATTCTACCTTAGTGCCTACTGCGATGATTTCGGTAACTGGCGCCAAGGTTACAGTGTTGGATTTGACTTGGCGGTCTTCCTTGCCATCTACAGTCGTGACTGCCGTTAAGATAGTACGCTCACCTGCAACACCTGCTTGAATGACACGGGTTTGACCCTTAAGCAAGTCTGGATCGTCCTGATAAACAGTGTCATAGACAATGGCTTCTGTCGTTACTTCAAGCTCTGGCTTCACCTCGACCAAGCTTGGAGTACCTTCGCTTGGGGTTGAGGTGGATTCTACCTTAGTGCCTACTGCTATGATTTCGGTAACTGGTTCTAAGGTTACAGTGTTGGATTTGACTTGACGGACCTCCTTACCATCTACAGTCGTCACTTCCGTTAAGATAGTGCGCTCACCTGCTACGCCTGCTCGAATAAGGCGAGTTTCACCCTTAAGCAAGTCTGGATCGTCCTGATGAATAGTATCGTAAGCAACCGCTTCTGTCGTAACTTCAAGCTCTGGTTTCACCTCGACCAAGCTTGGAGAACCTTCACTTGGAATTGAAGTGGATTCTACCTTAGTGCCTACTGCTATGATTTCGGAAATTGGCTCCAAAGTCACAGTATTGGATTTGACTTGGCGGTCTTCCTTGCCATCCACAGTCATCACTTCCGTTAAGATCGTGCGCTCACCTGCTACGCCTGCTCGAATAAGGCGAGTTTCACCCTTAAGCAAGTCCGGATCTTCCTGATGAATAGTATCATAAGCAATGGCTTCTGTCGTAACTTCAAGCTCTGGCTTCACCTCTTCTAAACTTGGAACACCTTCACTTGGAATTGAGGTGTGCTCTACCTTAGTGCCTACCGAGATGATTTCTGAAATTGGTTCTAAGGTTACAGTATTGGATTTGACCTGGCGGTCTGCCTTACCATCTACAGTCGTCACTTCCGTTAAAATCGTGCGCTCGCCTGCAACGCCTGCTCTGATGACACGGGTTTGACCCTTGAGCAAGTCCGGATCGTCCTGATAAATAGTATCATAAGCAATGGCTTCTGTCGTAACTTCAAGCTCTGGCTTCACCTCGACCAAGCTCGGAGCACCTTCGCTTGGGGTTGAGGTGGATTCTACTTTATCTGCTTGTGGAGAATGAGGTTTTGTATTTTCATTTCTAGAAACTTCTCCATTCCCGCTTACAAAATAATAGCCTGTAAATTCATAACCCTCAATCTTTTCAGGTCTAGGCAAAAATTCTCCTGCAACTGTTTTGACAAGAGCTGGACGAAGCTCTACTAAGTTCTCCAAGGCAGAAACTGATAGTGCAGTCCCACCTACAGCCAAAACTGTCACTAGAAAGAGAGAGGCTCCCTTTCTCTTTTTAATGAGAGTGAGTGAAACCAGCAAGATTCCTGTACCCAGCACAGGCAGAATGGCATTTGAAAACAAGCCAGTATCAGGTAACTTAGTAGCAGACTTACGGTAGACGAAGTAATAATCCTTACCTTCCTCCACTTGGATAGCATTCTCTTCAAACCAACGTAGTTCAGCCTTCAAAGATTCAGGAAGATCTTTATCTTCCACATAGTGTGACACTAGCTGAGGAATTCTTTCCTCTGCAAGCACGGAATTTCCACCTGTGCCTACAAAAAACAAACTCGTTCCCAATAAGACGGAACAAGTTCCTACTGCATACTTTCTCAAAGAAAAGCGTTGTTTTGCTTTAAAATGATGTTTCTTCATGACAAACTCCAATTTCGTATCTATTCCTTTTCCCAGTATATCAAAAATAGTAAACGCCTACAAAAGATTTGAATAATAAAATTGCCATATCTAGCTTCTTTATCCAATTTTAAAGAAATCCATCCGTATCCTTTGTAAACATTCACAATAAGAACGTGATTTCCTCCCAGAAGTTCTTCTATTATCTGCTACTTAATAAAAATCTAGTGAATGAAAGTAGGAGGCCGATGAAGCTTAAAGAGCCTAAATTTCTAGATTATACAAAGCAAAAACCACAAGTAAACTCAGTTTTACTGACTTCACTTGTGGTAGTTATGTTTTATCAAAATATTTACCGAATCCTAATAGAACTCCAAAGCCACATACCTATCTCTTTTTCACCGACATTAAAGATATATCTCGCAAACTAAAATACGTAAGGACCAGCATGGCTACTGTGATAAAGAATTCTGTTGGTAGCTGAAAGATTTGCAGGATGGACAACATGAGCAAAATCACGAGGGAAACGAGACCAAAAACAAGAATTACAATATTAACCGTTCCCTTGATACTTTGAGGTGTCGCAAATATATAGAGTAAGAGTAATAAAATCCCTATGATTAAATAGACCATTTTCTGCTCTTTCTAGCTCTTATTCAGCTGATTTTTTCTTCTTGTTAGCTTTCTCACGCTCTGCCTTGTTAAGAATTTGTTTACGCAAACGGATAGACTCAGGCGTTACTTCCATGTACTCGTCGTCGTTCAAAAACTCAAGTGACTCTTCAAGTGTCAAGATACGAGGAGTCTTGATTACAGCTGTTTGGTCCTTAGTAGCTGAACGAACGTTAGTCATTTGTTTCGCCTTAGTGATGTTAACTGTCAAGTCATTTTCACGAGAGTTTTCACCGATAATCATTCCTTCGTAAACCTCAGTACCTGGGTTGACAAAGATAGTTCCACGTTCTTCGATAGACATGATTGAGTAAGTTGTAGCCTTACCAGCATCGATAGAAACAAGGGCACCACGGTGACGACCACCAATTTCCCCTGGAATCAATGGCAAGTATTGGTCGAAGGTATGGTTCATGATACCGTAACCACGAGTCATTGACAAGAACTCAGTTGAGTATCCAATCAAACCACGCGCTGGCACAAGGAAGACCAAACGAGTTTGACCATTACCAGTTGAAATCATATCCAACATTTCACCTTTACGTTCAGAAAGGCTTTGGATAACAGATCCTTGGTATTCTTCTGGAGTGTCGATTTGAACACGTTCAAATGGCTCACATTTAACACCATCGATTTCTTTGACGATAACTTCTGGACGAGATACTTGAAGTTCATATCCCTCACGACGCATTGTTTCGATAAGGATTGACAAGTGCAATTCTCCACGTCCTGAAACAGTCCATTTATCTGGTGAGTCAGTTGGGTCAACGCGAAGAGAAACGTCTGTTTGCAACTCAGCTTGAAGGCGCTCTTCTACCTTACGAGAAGTTACCCATTTACCTTCTTTACCAGCAAATGGTGAGTTGTTGACCAAGAAAGTCATTTGAAGAGTTGGCTCATCAATGTGTAGGATTGGAAGAGCTTCAATTGCATCTGTCGGAGTAATGGTTTCACCGACAAAGATATCTTCCATACCTGAAACGGCAATCAAGTCACCAGCTTTTGCTTCTTGGATTTCACGACGCTCCAAACCAAAGAAACCGAAAAGCTTTGTAACACGGAAGTTTTTAGTTGTACCATCAAGTTTAGAAAGGGTAACTTGGTCCCCAACCTTAACAGTACCACGGAAGACACGACCGATACCAATACGTCCAACGAAGTCATTGTAGTCCAAAAGTGACACTTGGAACTGCAAAGGCTCATCTGAGTTATCTACTGGAGCTGGGATATGGTCGATAATTGTGTCAAAGATTGGAGCCATAGTAGCTTCTTGGTCAGCTGGATCATCTGACAATGAAGATGTTCCGTTGATAGCTGACGCATAAACAACTGGGAAGTCAAGCTGGTCATCATCAGCACCAAGCTCGATGAAAAGTTCCAAGACTTCATCCACTACTTCTGCTGGACGAGCTGATGGCTTGTCAATTTTGTTAACCACAACGATAGGCACAAGGTCTTGTTCCAAGGCTTTTTTCAATACGAAACGAGTCTGTGGCATAGTTCCTTCGTAGGCATCTACGACCAAAACAACACCGTCAACCATTTTCATGATACGCTCAACTTCTCCACCGAAGTCCGCGTGTCCTGGTGTGTCCATGATGTTGATACGAGTTCCGTTGTAGGCAACTGCTGTATTTTTCGCAAGGATAGTGATTCCACGCTCTTTTTCGATATCGTTTGAGTCCATTGCACGCTCAGCTAATTCTGTACGCGCGTCAAGAGTTTCAGATTGTTTCAACAATTCGTCAACGAGGGTAGTTTTACCGTGGTCGACGTGGGCGATAATCGCGATATTACGGATATCTTCTCTTAATTTTGTCATGATTTCCTCTATTGTATTCAAAAATTTATTTTCTAACTGAACGATTATACCACAATTTTAAGCAAATGACTTAATTCAAGCAAGTGTAAATGTTTTCAAAAGAAAATTCATTCCTTCTCTTTTCTTTTCAAAAATCCTGACTTGTGATAAGATAGGCTGGTATGCGTTTAGATAAATTATTAGCCCAGGAAAAAATCAGTCGAAAAGCCATGAAACAAGCTCTTCTGAAAAAAGAAATCTTTGTAGATGGACTCCCTGCAAGTTCCCTTGCACAGAATGTTGATACAGGGTTGCAAGAGCTGATTTTCAAAGATAGAAAAATCCAAGGATATGAACACACCTACCTCATGCTCCATAAGCCAAATGGAGTCGTGACTGCAAGCAAGGATAAGAAACTCCCAACGGTCATGGACCTCCTTCCTCAGCATCTCCAGTCAGAGCAACTCTACGCCATCGGTCGTCTGGATCGAGATACGACGGGGCTCCTTCTCTTAACGAATAATGGACCTCTAGGTTTTCAACTCCTCCATCCTCAATACCATGTCGATAAAACTTACCAAGTAGAGGTCAATGGGCCACTAACTCCCGACCATATTCAAGAGTTTAAAGATGGGATTGTCTTTCTCGATGGAACTATCTGTAAACCTGCTCAACTTGAGATTTTATCCTCAAGTCCTAGTCTCAGCCAAGCCACCATTACCATCTCTGAGGGGAAATTTCATCAGGTCAAAAAAATGTTCCTCTCAGTCGGTGTCAAGGTTACTGCTCTAAAACGCATCCATTTTGGCCCTTGGAGTCTTGATGACAATCTCCAAGAAAGCGACTATCGACATCTAAATTCACAAGAATTGGCAATCATTCGTGACTTTCTTAGAAAAAGTGGTTAAAAAATGAGGTTGGGACAAAAGATCCCGACCTCACTTTTTATTAGCAATCAAACTTTGACGCGGTTGCTGATTGAACTTTTTGTTCGTCTTTTAGACTCCAAAAAGCTCCTAATCATCCTCGCGGGGCTGGGACTACGAAATCGAGACTTTGTCTATCGATTTCTGTCACACCGCCATTTCTTATTTTTCAACTTTTACTTTCCCTGTCCAAGAATCCAATCCGTAAGAGAGGATATAGATTTCTGAGAAACCTTGTTTTTTCAAGAAAAGTGCTGCGTTTGTGACACGTTGCGCACGTTGGTTTTCATAGAGAAGGACAGGTTTATCCTTGCGAAGAGCTGCAAGACTTGTCTTCAATTGATTTGAAGGAATATTACGAGCTCCGAGGATATGTTTTCTGTGGAAGTCAGCTGGATCACGCAAATCAATCAACTGACCTGTACGAATCAAAGACTCAAACTCTGCATTGTCTACAATTTTCGCTGCACGACGAATGCGAAGATAGTTATATCCCATCCAAGCCAACATCGCTATAATAAGTCCCCATAATACCCAAGTTACCATATTACCTAATCTCCATTTTTTTCTAAATAGTCTAATTCTAGTTTGTGCTCTCTGCGAAGAACAGCCTCCGCTTCAAGATAATCCAGCTTGTCCATCAAGCCTGCATCATAGATTCGAGATAGCTCAATCTTCATCAGTTCAATGTCATAGAGACGTTTTCCCATATAGACAATGATACCAAACTGTTTGAGAAATTGTTGCACATCGTAGAGTGTTTTCATAGCTTTCATTTTAGCAAATAATCAGAGTTTTTTCAATAGTTCCCTAATAGTTCGGGGTAGGTTTCCTTTTTTCACTATTATCTGAATTTCTTTACACTATGACAAAGAAGAAAACCTAGAGTCATTCCTACGATATTTTGCAGGAGATTTGGGATGATTTCTGGAATAGCTGCTCCCCAACCATTCATCCAAGCTGATGCCAAGGCATAGCCAGCTACCATGAGAATAGTCGCCAAGACTAAGCCTAGCCATTGCCATTTTCCTTTAAAACCTGCAAAATAGCCTTGTAAACCATGGTTAATTAAGCTAAAAATCATCCACTGAGGGTAGCCTGAAATGAGGTCAATAAGAAATCCTGCTAAACCTCCAACAACGGCCCCTTCACGACTGCCAAAGTAAAAGGCCGTGAAGAAGACTCCAACGTCCAAAAGTGTTAGAAATCCAGTTGGTGTCGGGATTTTTATAAAATACCCCAATACGATAGAACTAGCTGCCAAGATAGATACTAGGGCGATTTTAGTTGTTTTGGTTTGCTTCATACTGTCTCACTCCATATTGATCTGCTTGTGCAATGGCACGGTAAACAAAGGCTTTGGAAGTTTCAATTGCTGGTAATAGTTCCTCTCCCTTGACTAACTGACTAGCAATACTTGATGCAAAGGTACATCCTGCACCAGCATTTTGTCCTTGGATGACTGGATTTTCAAGAATAGTGAAATTCTCCCCATCATAAAAGACATCCACAGCCTTATCCTGACTGAGGCGATTTCCACCCTTGATAATCACTGCTGGTGCACCCAAATCATGTAATTTCTGCGCTGCAGCCTTCATATCTTCCAGACTTTCAATCTTTTGGTCTGCAAGCAACTCTGCCTCAGGAAGATTCGGAGTAATCACTGATACATAAGGGAAAAAGTGAATCAACTCTTGACAGAGCTCACTAACTGCAACGTCGTGCCTTTCCTTACAAACCAATACAGGGTCCAAGACTACTGGAACTCCTGATCTTTCCTTAATGAAATTCAATGCTTTTTCAGCAACACCGACTGTCGGCAAGAGACCAATCTTAATCCCTCCAAAGTCTACACTCTTGAGGCTATCCAACTGTTGTTGGAAAATAGTTTCATCAGTTGGAAAGACTTCAAAGCCATTTTCTGTCAAAGCAGTCAAGCAGGTCATGGCTACAAAACCATGCAAGCCATTCAAGGTGTAGGTTGCAAGGTCAGCAGCCAATCCACCACCACTAAAAATATCATTTCCTGAAAGTGCTAAAATACGATTATTCTTCATAACGAATCTCCTTTAAATACAAACCATTGGGTGCTGCAGTTGGGCCAGCCAACTGTCTATCTTTTTTCTCCAAGATGAGGTCAATCTGTTCAATCGGCATCCGATTGTTACCAATTTTCAGCAGGGTTCCAACCATATTTCGAATCTGCTTATAGAGGAAGCCATTGCCAGAGAATGTAAAGGTCAAAAACTGCCCTGTTTCATCAACCCTAAGACT
Source organism: Streptococcus infantis (assembly GCF_047465525.1). Classification (GTDB taxonomy): domain Bacteria; phylum Bacillota; class Bacilli; order Lactobacillales; family Streptococcaceae; genus Streptococcus; species Streptococcus infantis_R. Next base: position 7,751 of record NZ_JASGZS010000020.1, read on the forward strand.
AGCTTCCGTAATCGTTCTTACCTTGTCTTCAACACTAGTCCCTGATGCCGTAAAACCAGTAAAATCATGTGTTCCCTCCAGTTTTTTTACAGCAAGTTGCATCCGCTCCACATCGAGTGAATAGGGATAATGAGTCGCATAATGGCGACGCATGGGATTTTTAGGACGTCCTCTATCCACGATAAACTCGTAGGTCTTGCTATGCTTGGCATAACGGCAATGAAAATCATCGGCCACAATCTCAATCGAAATCACATCGATATCTTCAGGACTTTGGGTATCAAGAGCAAAGCGAAGTTTTTCCTCATCCATCTGATAGGGAAGATCAAAGTGGATGACCTGTCCTAAAGCATGAACACCACTGTCCGTTCGCCCAGCGCCATGAATGGTAATAGCTTGTCCTTTATTTAATTTGGTTAAAGTTTTTTCAATTTCCTCTTGGACACTACGCGCGTGAGGTTGCCTCTGGAAACCAGCAAAGGCGTGGCCATCATAGGAAATTACAGCTTTATATCTAGTCATGTATCTATTTTATCAAGAAAATTTCTCTGCAACAAGTTTGAGAATTAAAAATTGTAAGGGGACAGTTCCTAGTGTAATTTAGTTCTTATCTAGATTTTTTCATTCTGTATTTTCGTTCAGGAACTTCAATGGTTTGAATAATTTCAAATCCCTCTTTGTGGTAGAGGTCTCTAGCTATTTGATTTGACTCAAAAACCGTTAGGGAAATACTCTCAATTTCTTCATTTCCAAATATTTCTTGAACGAAGCCTTGGAAAGCTTTTCGACCTATTCCTTTTCCCTGCTTCTGTGGAGCTATGAGAAATCTTCCAATATGAAGATTTTTATCTTCTAGTTTGATTTTCTGGATGATGCCTACAAACTCTTCTCCAACAAAAATGGAAAAAATCCCTTCCATCTTTTGCAAGGATTGGGCAATCAAGGGATAAGAAATCTTTGGTCCCATCCATTGCTTCTGAAAACTTTCTCCCAAAGCATTAGACCACTGACAAATGAGTTGGGCATTTTCTATCTGAAGTCCTTTTTCAAAGTGAATTTTCATATTTGCTCCCATAACTTCTCCTATATCCAACTATTATACTCTTTCTCTTATTTTTTCCGAATAAATAAGTATGATTCATCTTTATTTTTTTCTTGTTGGAACGATTCTTGCTTCCTTTCTAGGCTTAGTCATCGATCGCTTCCCTGAACAATCCATTGTTTTTCCTGCAAGTCACTGTGATTCTTGTCAGACTCGCTTGAGACCACTAGATTTGATTCCGATTGTGTCCCAGATATTCAATCGCTTTCGCTGTCGCTACTGCAAGGTTCACTATCCTTTCTGGTATGCTTTCTTTGAGTTGTGCTTTGGACTGCTCTTTCTAGCTTTTTCTTGGGAAATTCTAACCTTAGGTCAAGTCATCCTGGTAACTGCCGGCTTAACTTTGGGAATTTATGACCTTCGTCATCAAGAATATCCCTTGATCGTCTGGCTAATTTTTCACTTAATCCTCATGATTTGCTCTAGTTGGAATCTAATCATGGCTTTCTTCTTGATTTTTGGAATCATTGCTCATTTCATCGATATCCGCATAGGAGCAGGTGATTTTCTCTTTCTTGCTTCTTGCACCCTTATTTTTAACCTAACTGAAATGTTGATTTTAATCCAATTTGCCTCCACAACCGGCATTCTAGCCTTTCTCCTGCTAAAGAAAAAGGAAAGACTTCCCTTCGTGCCTTTCCTCTTGCTGGCTGCTTGTATGATTATTTTTGGTAAGCTACTGCTTCTCGGATAAAGTCAGCGATTTCTGCTACTTGTCCTTCATACAGAGCCTTAACAATCTTGGAACCGACGATGACTCCATCTGATACAGCATTGAAGCGTTCCACATCAGCCTGTGTGGATACACCAAATCCTGTCAAGACTGGAATATCAGCTACTTGATGGAGTTGAAACAAGTGCTTGTCCAAATCATCTCGGTAATTTCCTGACTTCCCTGTGACCCCATTGATAGCAACGGCATAGACGAAACCTTCTGCCCCTTCAATCAACTCCTTCTGGCGCTCAATTCCTGTCGTCAAACTAACTAGAGGAATCAAGGCGATATCTGTATCTGCCAAAAATGGCTCTACGAAATTAGCATGTTCATGAGGCAGGTCTGGGATAATCAATCCCTTAACCGCTGTATCTGCCAAATCTTTGACAAAGTTCTCCACACCATACTGAAAGAGGGGGTTGAAGTAGGTCATGATAACAAGTGACACCTCTGTTTGAATGGTTTTCAAAGTTTCAACCAAAGCTTGTGTCGAAGTCCCATGAGCTAGACTGCGCAAGCCAGCTTCTTCGATAACAGGTCCATCTGCAACTGGGTCTGAAAAGGGAATGCCCACTTCAATGGCTGAGACACCCAAATCTTCTAAAAAGTGGATTGTTTCTCCTAGTCCATCCAAACCTTTCTCGTGGTCTCCAGCCATGATGTAAGGAACAAAAATTCCTTTTCCAGCTGCTTTTATAGCATTCAATTTTTCTGTTAATGTCTTAGGCATGAGCTTCTCCCTTCTTTGCTGCATCTGCTTCCAAGCGGTCTTTGACTTGAACCACATCCTTGTCCCCACGACCTGATAGACAGACAATCATGGATTTGTCTGAGCCAAGTTCTTTGGCCAATTTCACCGCAAAGGCGATAGCATGGCTTGATTCCAAGGCCGGGATAATCCCTTCCACACGAGACAAGAGTTGGAAACCTTCCAAGGCTTCTTCGTCAGTCACAGGAACATAGCTGGCACGCTTGATGTCGTGGTAGTGAGAATGTTCTGGACCGATACCAGGATAGTCCAAACCTGCTGAGATAGAGAAGGCTTCAAGAATTTGACCATGGGCATCTTGGAGCACATCCATGAGAGATCCGTGGAGAACACCTGGACGACCCTTGGTCAAGGTTGCTGTATGATGCTCTGTATCCACACCTAGTCCTGCTGCTTCAGCTCCATACATAGCCACTGACTTATCTTCCACAAATGGATGGAAAAGTCCGATGGCATTAGATCCACCACCAACACAGGCTACTAGGGCATCTGGTAAATTTTCACCTGTCAATTCACGGTACTGTTGTTTGGCTTCTCGTCCGATAACACTTTGGAAATCACGAACAATTTCTGGGAAAGGATGGGGCCCCAAGGCTGAACCTAGGATATAGTGGGTATCATCGATATTTGCCACCCATGAACGAAGGGCTGCATTGACCGCATCCTTGAGCACGCGAGAACCATCTGTCACAGCCTCTACCTTGGCACCCAAAAGTTCCATACGAAAGACATTGAGGGCTTGGCGCTTGACATCTTCCTCACCCATGTAAATGGTACATTCCATGTTAAAGAGAGCCGCAGCTGTTGCAGTTGCCACACCATGTTGACCGGCACCTGTTTCAGCAATTATTTTCTTCTTGCCCATGCGTTTAGCCAGTAAAACTTGTCCTAAGGCATTGTTAATCTTGTGGGCACCTGTATGGTTGAGGTCTTCACGTTTAAGATAAATCTTGGCTCCGCCGATATGCTGGGTCAAGTTTTTTGCGTAGTAAAGAGGAGTTTCGCGACCTACATACTGGCGCAAAAGTTGGTTTAACTCCTCTTGGAAACTTGGATCTGCCTGACTTTCACGATAGGACTTCTCCAACTCTAAAACTGCTGTCATCAATGTTTCTGGGACAAAACGTCCACCGAATTTCCCATAAAATCCATCTTTATTTGGTTCTTGATATGCCATGCTTTACCCTCTCTATAAATCTTCTAATCTTTTCATGATCTTTTTGTCCGTCTGTCTCTACCCCACTTGATACATCTACTGCAAAGGGGGTAAAGTGTTGAATAGCTTCTTCTACATTGTCCTCATTTAGCCCGCCTGCAATGAAGAAAGGCTGAGATAATTCTGTCGTATCCAGTTGCCCCCAATCAAAGGTCTGACCACTTCCTGCCACAGGTGCATCAAAGAGGAGATAGTCTGCCTGAGAATTGGGTACATGCCCATCCCCATCTACTTGAACAGCCTGAATGCTGGCACAAGGCAAATCCTCAAACAAATCATCCGCCACCTGACCATGAACCTGCACCAAGTCCAAGCCAACCTTTTCAATCGCTTCTAGTAATTCTTCCCGACTTGGTGAAACAAATACGCCAACTTTTTTTACATATGTAGGAATAATCTCAGCCAGTTCTGTTGCTTGTTCCAAGGTCACCTGTCTTTTACTGGGTGCGAAGACAAAACCAATATAGTCAGCCCCTGCTGACACAGCTGTTTCTACCGCCCCTTTGGTCGATAGTCCACAAATCTTAACCTTTGTCAATCTGCAACTCCTTGATTCTCTGGGCGACATCTTCTGCTTGCATCAGAGCTGTTCCCACCAAAATTCCGTTAAAGTAGGGTGCAACACGTTTCGCATCCTCTCCTGTAAAAATGGCAGATTCAGAAATATACAAGCAATCGTCCTTGAAGTGTTTGGCCAAGTCTACACTAGTCTGCAAGTCAACTTCAAAGGTAGTCAAATTACGATTATTCACACCGATAATTTGAGCTCCAAGGCGGTGAGCCACTTCTAGTTCTTCTAGATTATGAGTTTCCACTAACACTTCTAGTCCAAGCTCTGTCGCATAGTCATACAGTTCCTTGAGGCGTTCCTCTGATAAAGCCGCTACGATGAGCAAGATAACTGTCGCACCTGCATTGCGAGCACGGATGATTTGCTTTTCATCGATAATAAAATCCTTGTTTAAAGTCGGAATCTGTACCTGACTGGAAATCTCACGAAGGTAATCCAAATGACCTTTGAAGAAAACCTCATCTGTCAGAACAGAAATCATAACAGCGCCGTTAGCCTCGTAAGTCTGGGCCTGTTGAAGGATATCCACATCCAGATTGATATCACCCATACTTGGACTCGCCTTCTTGACCTCTGCAATGATTTGCAGACGTTCTTGATGCTTTTTCAAATATTCAGCCAAACGATAGCTTGCTCGCAGGGGCTGAAGTTCCTCTCGTTCCATCGTTTCAACTTCACGCGCCTTCTGCTCTAAGATACGTGACAAAAATTCCTGACTCATCTTTGATACTCCTGTAATAGTCTGAGTTTTTCAAGGGCCTTACCACTGGCAATCACTTGACGTGCCATTTCAACTCCGTCCTTGATACTGTCTGCTTTACCATTGGCATAAAAACCAAGGCCAGCATTTAAAACGGTTGTTTCCAAGAATGGACTTGGTTCGTTATTAAGAACGCTGACAAGGATGGCTGCATTCTCATGCGCATTTCCCCCACGAATGTCCTCAATGGCAATGCGTTCCATTCCCAAATCTTCTGGAGTAAAGGTTGACAAAGTGATTTCACCATTTTCAAGAAGGGCAATGCTGGTAGTACCATTCAAACCAGCTTCATCTAATCCTTCTGGACCAGCTACTACGATAGCACGTTTGCGACCCATGTTTTTCAAAACCTGAGCAGTACTTTCCAGAAGTTCAGGACGACTGATTCCTAGAAGCTGTGTTTCCAAGACCATTGGGTGAATCAGTGGGCCTGTCAAATTCATGATGGTTGGAATTCCCAACTCCAAGCGTGCTGGCATGATATATTTCATAGCTGGGTGCATGTTTTTGGCGAAGAGAAAGACAATTCCTGTTTGATCAAATACCTTACCCAATTGTGCTGGCTTGAGGTCAATATTGATTCCCAAAGCTTGCAAGACATCTGCTGAACCAGATTTAGAAGAAATAGAACGATTTCCATGTTTAGCCATGTGGATGCCACCACCTGCTAAGACAAAGGCTGCAGTTGTAGAAATGTTAAAGCTAAATGACTTATCTCCACCCGTACCACAGTTATCCATAGCATCTTGAATGTTGGTTGGAATGTGTTGAGCATGTCCTCTCATAACTTGAGCGAGGGCTGTTCTTTCTTCAGGTGTTTCTCCCTTCATCTTGAGAGCTAACAGTAGAGAAGCGATTTGTGCTTCTGTCACTCGCCCTGTTACGATGCGTTCGATCACATCTGTCATCTCAACACTTGATAAATCTTCAAAGTTCGCTAATTTTTCAATAATTTCTTTCATTTTGTGTTCCTCACTTTACAACTTTCTCGATAAAATTCTGAATAGAAGATAGGCCATCTGGCGTTCCAATACTTTCTGGATGATACTGCAAGCCATAAATCGGCAAGGTTTTGTGTTGAATACCCATAATAGCTTGGTCATCTGTCGAACGAGCTGTCACTTCAAACTCTTCCGGCATCTCTTCAATTAAAATACTGTGGTAACGCATGACTGGGCGATTGTCCTCAATCTCTTGATAGAGAACGGAAGGAGTCTCAAATCGAATCTGACTCTGCTTGCCATGCATGACTTTTGGAGCCAAGCCCAACTTGCCACCAAAGACTTCTGCGATGGCCTGGTGCCCCAAACAAATCCCTAGAATCGGTTTCTTACCTGCAAAATCACGAATCATTTCTTCCATTTTCCCAGCATCAGCTGGCCAACCTGGACCAGGAGAAAAGACCAGTCCATCTGCCTTTGTAGCTACTTCATAAAGGTTTGGATCATCATTTCTCAAAACCTGAACTTCTGCGAAATTCCCGATGTATTGGGCTAGGTTATAAGTAAATGAATCATAATTATCAATCAATAAAATCATGGTCTTAGTTCTCCCATTCTAGTCATAGATTTAGCTTTATTAATGGTTTCTTGGTATTCATTCTGAGCGATGGAATCATAAACAATTCCTGCACCAGCCTGTACGTAGGCTGTTTTATTTTTAAGAATCATGGTTCGAATTGCAATGGCAAAGTCCATATCTCCAGTTGCTGATAGGTAACCGATAGCCCCTGCATAGACGCATCGTTTCTCTGTTTCTAATTCATATATGCGTTTCATGGCCCGAATCTTTGGTGCTCCAGAAACTGTTCCAGCCGGAAGAGTCGCTTTCAAGGCATCCATGGCAGTTAGTTCTGGTAACAAACGTCCTTTAACCACGCTAGTCAAATGCATGACATAGCGGAAAAGTTCCACTTCCATATACTTGGTGACTTGGACACTGGCTGTTTCAGAGATGCGGCCGATATCATTGCGCCCCAAGTCTACCAACATCCGATGTTCTGCTGTTTCCTTCTCATCAGAAAGTAAATCTGTCGCCAAAGCCTTATCCTCTTCTTCCGTTGCTCCTCTTGGTCGCGTTCCCGCAATCGGATTGGTTGTCACGATGCCATTTTTGACAGAAACCAAACTTTCTGGACTAGCACCGATAATTTGATAATCCCCAAAATCATAAAAGTAGAGGTAATTTGATGGATTTGTCACTCGGAGATTTCTGTAGAAGTCAAAAGGATTTCCAGTTACTTCTGCTGAGAAACGTTGACTGAGCACGCATTGGAACATATCTCCATTGCGAATCAAGTCGCGAGCTGTTTCTACCATCTCTTCAAATTTCTGAGGTGCAATATGTGGTCTAAACTGAAGTGGTGAAACGTCCAAATCTTCAAATTCATTTGGAGCAGGGATTTTTAACTCCTCTAAAACCTGATTTAAAGCAATTTCTAGTTCATCATTGCTACGATTACTGTAAAGAGCATCCTCGATGATATGAATTTTTTCTTTCTTGTGGTCAAATACCATATAACTCTCGTAAACAAAGAAATGCATATCTGGCGTCCCAATCGTATCCTCAGGAAGCTGGCCAATCTCTTCGTAAAGAGAAATCATATCATAGCCAACAAAGCCAATCGCTCCACCACCAAAAGGTAGGTCTGAATGGTGATGGCTTTTATGAGTCACTTCGTAAAGAAAATCCAAGGGGTCACGATCAAGCACCTGACCATTTTGATAAAGAACTCCATTCTCAAACTTAATCTCAAAAACTGGATTATAGACCAAGATAGAAAATCGAGCATTTTCCTTTTCTCTTGGGATACTTTCAAGTATGACCTTGTGTTGTCCGTTCAAGCGCATATAAGCCAAGATTGGTGATAAAACATCTCCATGAATGATTCGTTCCATTGTAATTTCCCTTTCAGTTCTACTTCTAGTCCGTGGCGACTGTATGAAAAATCCCCACGCAAAATAACTTGCGTGAGGACGAAATTCGCGGTGCCACCTCAATTATAGGATTTCTCCTATCTCTCAATCCTGTCTCAGAACCTTCTTGTAACAGGCTGTGCGATAAAGGGCACTCCCTTGAGAATCATGTTTTCTTCTCTCATTTTCAGATGGACCCAATTTTACAGCTTTCTCTGCTTGTTTTCAGCAACCACAAGCTCTCTGAGAGAGAAATCTCTGTATCTTTTCCATCTTTTATTTTTTAGCTTCAAGGTAGTCTGCAATAGCAGCTACGTCCTTGTCTCCACGACCAGAAACATTGATGATGATAATCTCATCTTTACTTAGTTTTGGTGCTCGTTTGACTGCTTCTGCGATAGCATGGGAGCTTTCAATAGCAGGGATAATTCCTTCAGTCTTGCTAAGTAAAAGCAAGGCTTGGACAGCTTCTTCATCAGTCGCTGCGACATACTCTACACGACCAGAGTCTTTAAAGAAGGCGTGTTCTGGTCCAACCCCTGGATAGTCTAAACCAGCAGAGATCGAGTAAACAGGTGCAACATTTCCATCTTCACCAAAGACTGCATAGGTTTTCATTCCATCGACAATTCCGACACTACCCTTGGTCATTGTTGCCGCGTGTTTGTCGGTATCTAAACCGTGACCAGCAGCTTCTACCCCAACCAATTTAACTTCTTCATCAGCTACATACTGTGAAAAGGCACCGATGGCATTAGAACCACCACCCACACAGGCAATGACGTAGTCTGGCAGACGTCCTTCTTTTTCCAAGATTTGACGGCGAGACTCTTCACTAATAACCTTTTGGAACTCATGAACAATCGTTGGGTAAGGGTGAGGTCCCACAGCAGAACCTAAAACGTAGAAGGCTTCAAGGTCATTCATCCATGCTCCAAAGGCTGCATCTACCGCATCTTTGAGGGTACGAGTCCCTGTTTCAACTGCGTGAACAGTTGCTCCCATCATCTCCATACGGAAGACATTGAGACGTTGACGCTCCACATCTTCTGCCCCCATATAGACATCACAGGCCATACCAAACTTAGCTGCAGCTGCAGCTGTCGCAACACCGTGCTGGCCAGCACCTGTTTCGGCAATGACACGTTTTTTACCCATACGTTTAGCAAGAAGGATTTGTCCAAGGACATTGTTAAGTTTGTGTGACCCAAGGTGGTTAAGGTCTTCACGCTTGAGATAAATCTTAGCTCCACCTAGGTGCTCTGTCAAGCTTTCTGCAAAATAGAGCGGTGTTTCGCGACCTGAATAATCTTTCAAGTAATGGCGAAACTCAGCTAAAAACTCTGGATCGTCCTTGTATTTTTCAAAAGTCACTTCCAATTCATCTAGCAAAACCTGAATTGGTTCTGGTACAAAACTACCACCAAATTGTCCAAAATATCCTTTAGTTGTCATAAAATTTTCCTCCTTCTGTATGAATCCGACTTTTTATTTGCTTTTGGTAGTGAAATGGTCTGGGGGACCATTTCAGCCTTTACTAAAAGAACAAGTGAAACTTGAATATTACTCTCAGTTAACGCCCTAATAAAAGATAAATAAAATGACGGATAGAAAAAGCCCACACACGGAATATCTTTCCATGTGAGGGCGTTTGTAACGCGGTACCACCTCAATTGTAAAGAGAATATCCCCTTTACATCTCTGTCTTGTCTAACAACAAGTTGCACTGTAAGGTGTGCCTACCGAATTTTCATTGTTTCAAATTCACTTTTAAAATCAGCCCAATTTCACTAGTTCCAACCACCTGTTCGCAGTAACCACAGGCTCCCTGAAGATTAAAAATAATTACTTTTCTGATTTGTTGAGTTAATTATATGTTATTGTTTTTTCTTTGTCAACCGTTTTCACTAATTTTTTACTAATTTTTTTAATTATTTTTGTGAAGCGCCTAGAACTTCTTCAGAAACTCGGATAAAAGTCTCAATGATATAATCCACTTCTTCATCCGTTAATTTGGTGTGAAGTGGTAGTGTAATCTCATTTACAAAGTAGGCATAAGCCTTAGGATAGTTTGCTATATCAAAGCCAAGATTCTTGTAGGCTGTCAAAAGCGGAAGCGGTTTGTAGTGAACGTTACTTGCGATTCCAGCTTTGGCCAATTCTTGGATAATTTGATTGCGTTGCTCGAGACTAGCACCTTCTACATGGGTAACGTAAAGGTGACGACAAGATTCAACAGTATCTGTCTCATGCGCCAATGGGTGAATACGAGTTCCTGCAAATCCACGGTCATAGCGAGTCACGATTTCTTTACGACGTTGAAGCAAGCCAGGATAACGATCCAATTGTACCAAACCAATTGAAGCCATGATATCCGTCATGTTGCACTTGTAGGCAGGAGTTACGATATCGTATTCCCATGAACCCAGTTGCATCTTAGCTAGCGCATCCTTCGTTTGACCATGCAGAGATAGGATTTGGAATTCCTTGTACATTTCTTCATCGTCAATCGCTGGATTAGCTTTCCAAGTAGCACTTCCTCCTTCAGCAGTTGTGAAGTTCTTAACCGCGTGGAAAGAGAATGATGTGAAGTCAGCGATTGAACCAGCTGCTTGTCCTTTATATGTTGATCCCAAAGCATGGGCGCTATCTGATACAACAACGATACGGTTAAAGACTTTTTGCCACTTGCTAGTAGCTGTAAATAGGTCACGTTTCTTCTCAACAACTTGGAACAAACGGTCATAGTCACAGATAATCCCTGCAAGTTCTACTGGGATAATAACCTTAGTCTTCTCAGTAATCGCTTGCTCAAGCTTGTCATAATCCATTTCAAAGGTATCACCTTGGATATCAACCATAACTGGTGTAGCACCTACGTGAGTGATAACGCTACATGATGCTGTATAAGTCATAGCTGGAACGATAACTTCATCACCAGGGCCCACTTCAAGCACGCGCAAGATCAATTCAAGAGCTGCTGTTGCAGAGTTGAGGCAGACTGTCTTAGGTGTCTGAGTATAGGCAGATAGACGACGCTCCAATTCTTTTGTCTTTGGACCTGTTGTGATCCAACCAGAACGGAGGGTATCTGCTACTTCAGCAATTTCTGCTTCGGTAATATCGGGTGGTGAAAATGGAATATTGTAATTTGGCATTGATTTACTCCTTTTACTGTATTCACTCTTGTGATTACTTATTTTAAAACTTCAAATACAGTCTGGAACATGATTTTGATATCCCCGAAGAAATTAAAATCACGTAGGTAGGCTAGATTATAGTGCATCTTTTCTGGAAGGACTCTTTCGACATAAGCTTGGTCGACCGACATACCTTTTGCAGTCATTTGACTGATAATGGCATCCTCGTCCTTATAGTTAATGCTGGCAAGCGATGTAATCCCTGCTGGCAAGAGCAAGGTAGCCATCATTTCTGGGCTATACTGCTCTGTGTAGCGTGGTACTTCTGGACGAGTTCCCACAAAGGACATCTCTCCTTTGAGAACATTGACCAATTGTGGAAGTTCATCCAAACGAACACGGCGAATGAAATTTCCAACCTTGGTGATGCGGCTGTCATTGGCAGAAGTTACTAGACTTCCTTTCTTGTCCGCATCGGTCACCATGGTCCGGAATTTCCAAATCTTGAAATGTCGGTTGTACTGGGTTACCCGGACTTGCTTGTAAATGACTGGGCCCTTGCTATCTAGCTTGATCCAAATGCTTAGAATCAGAAATACGGGTGAAGTCAAGATTAACAAGACCAAGGCTAGAACCAAATCTAGACAACGCTTGAGAATCAGAGACCCTTTTCTTTTAGAAACAAGCTGGTAGTATGGTTTTACCTCACTCAATTGCATTTCTTGAGGTAGTTCATCCCATTTCAGCATGCACATTCTCCTCTGTTTTTTAATATGTAATCTTTAAACATTCTACATTATACCACAAAATGAAAGAGGCAGTGCAAGAAATCTGTATTTTAAAGGAATTCTTCCTTAGGAAAGAGCACCTGCTTGCAAACTATACATCTTGTGATAGGTTCCACCCAAGGCCAAAAGTTCCTCATGGGTTCCACTCTCAATAATACGTCCCTTATCAAGGACATAGATACAGTTGGCATCTTGGATAGTAGAAAGGCGATGGGCAATGGCAATGGTCGTCCGGCCCTGTCTCATCTTGGCTAGAGAATTTTGGACCAAGGCTTCTGTTTCAGAATCAATATTAGCTGTCGCTTCATCCAAAATCAGTATTTTCGGTTGACTGGCAACGGTTCTAGCAAAGGCAAGAAGCTGACGTTGACCAGTTGAAAAACTCGAACCACGCTCAGATACAGGAGCATCATAACCTAAAGGAAGATCTTGAATGAAGGAATCTGCATCGACAAATTCTGCCGCAGCCTTAACCTGGTCATCGCTGATATCTTGGTACATAGCGATATTGGACTTGATGGTCCCATGATAGAGGAAAGGTTCCTGTAGAACCAGACCGATATTTTTTCTCAATTCCTCTTGGCTATACTTACGAATATCCACACCATCTAGGAGAACTCGACCAGACTGGAATTCATAAAAGCGCATGAGAACATTAATGATAGAAGATTTCCCAGAGCCAGTATGCCCGACAAAGGCGATAGTTTCACCTTTATTGACGGTAAAGGAAATATCATCGAGAATCTGGTGTTTCCCGTCATAAGAGAAGGACACATGTTCAAAACGGATATTTCCTTCTCTAATCTCCGCTTGTCCATTTTCTTGGGTCGGTTCATAGTTGGTCTCATCGATAAGTGCAAAGACACGACCTGCTGACACCATGGATGTCTGAAGGGTAGAAAAGTTTTGCGTTACCTCGATGAGGGGATCAAAGAGACGATTGATGTACTGGATAAAGGCATACATGGTACCTGCCGTTATGCCTAGATAGAGACCACGATAGCCGAAGTAAGCCATCAAAACCGCATAACCCAACAACTTCAACAAACTCATAGCTGGACGTAAGAAGAGAGAGTCCAAAGCTACTGAACGGTTAGCGTAGACCAGATGTTCCTGATTTATATCATCAAACTCTTCTTGCAGGCGCTTTTCTTGATTAAAGGCTTGAATGATGCGAATCCCTTCGATGTTTTCTGCAAGTTTACTGTTGATATCTGACAAGAGACTTCTGGTTTTTTCGATAACCTTGACCGATTTTTTACGGTAGAGATTCACCAAAAGGAAAATCAAGGGTAAAAAGAGTAGAACCAAAGCTGTCAGACGATAGTCCAGAACAAGCATGGTATAAAGGGTTGTCACAAAGATAAAGACTGCTGAGACAAAGCTGGACAAAATCCCTGAAAACATATCACTAATAGTCTCCGTGTCATTGGTCAAACGCGAAACAATGGAACCTGCAGGTGTCTTATCAAAATAAGACATACCTAGCTTTTCCATATTGGCAAAGGCATCACGTCGAATATCTCTAACGATGCTGTAGGACACACGCGCAAATAGGAGATTTCCCACATATTGAACAATGGTTTGAAGAATGTAGAGACCATAGTAGGCTAGCAAAACTATAACGGCAAGCTGATTGAGGTTATTTAGATACTGGTCGATAAAGTGCGAAGCTACCAAGGGGATGATACTCTTGATAACAGTCGTCGTAAGGAGAAAAGCTAAGGCTAAAAAGGTTAGGAGACCATAGGGCTTTAGATAGGACAACAAGCGTTTCAATACAGTCCATTGTTCTTGTTTATTGCGCATCTTCTTCTCCTTTCATTTCTAATTGTTGTGACTGGTAGGTTTGTGCGTACCAACCATCCAAGGCTAGTAAGTCTTCATGTGTGCCTCGTTCAATGATGCGACCATTTTGCATAACCAAAATTAAATCCGCATGGACAACTGCACTGAGTCGATGGGCAGTGATAATGGTTGTCTTGTCCTTGCGAGTTTCCTTGAGATTATCGATAATTGCGAACTCTGTCTTGGCATCCACAGCTGACAAGGAATCATCTAAAATCAAGATATCAGGATTTAAAATCATAGCTCGACTCATGGCAAGACGCTGCTTTTGTCCACCAGATAGACTGACACCTTTTTCGCCGATAACCGTATCAAATCCCTGGGGCATGGCTTGAATGTCTTGATAGACTTGAGCCAACTTGGTTGCTTCTTCTACTTTTGAGAAAGGCAGGTCAGGATTTCCAAAACGAATATTATCTAAGATAGAGCTGGCAAAGAGAAATTGGTCCTGTGGGACGTAACCCATCAAACTACGTAAGTCAGCTAGTCGATAGTCACGAATGTCATGCCCATTTAGATAAATGGCCCCTTGGTTAACGTCATACTCACGTAGGAGCAACTTTATCAAAGCAGTCTTCCCTGAACCAGTCTGCCCAACCAAGCCTAGAGTTTGCCCTTTTTCGAGGCTAAAGTGAATATCTTTCAGCGTCTCTTCATCTTCAAAGGCAAAACTATCAATGGCATAGTCCAAGCGCCCATTTTCAATCCCGTCAAGTGGAGATTCTGGATCTTTGACAGGTGACTCTTGAGACAAGAGACTCTCAATACGTTGGTAAGAAACTTTCCCTCTTTGAGTAATATTAAAGAGGAAACCAATCGCCATCAGAGGCCAGACCAACATATCCAAGTAAGAGATAAAGGTGACAAGATTTCCGACGGTTACCTGTCCTGCTTGCACCATAAAGGCACCGACTAAGAGAGTTAAGGCATAAGAAGAACCAACAAAGAGCAAAACCATAGGGTCAAAGAGACTATCATATTTCATGGTTTGCAGATTCTTTTGGAAGGTCAAATCATTAACTTCCTGGAAAGATGCCAATTCATCAGACTGATAGCCAAAGGACTTGGTTACCTTTATACCTGATACAGACTCCTGAACCTTATTATTAAGTTCAGAAAAGGCTGCTTGTGATTCTCCGAAAGCCTTATGGGTCTTTCTCCCCAGACGACTAGTACCATAGGCCATAAACGGCAAAGATAGAATGGCAACCAAGGTCATCTGCCAAGAAATGCTAAAGAGCATAGTCAAGAGAGTCACCAAGGCTGTGATAGAGGCATCCACTGCCATCATGACACCACCACCTGCTAGACGAGTCAGAGCATTGATATCATTGGTTGCGTGAGCCATCAAATCCCCAGTCCGATAACTCTGATAAAAAGCGGGAGACATCCTTGTAAAATGTTCAAATAGTCTTGAACGCATGATTTGTCCAAGTCGGTAGGAAGTCCCTAGGATATACATGCGCCAAACGTAACGCAGATAGTACATTCCGAAAGCTGCCAGCAGGAGATAAAAGAGATGAAGCAGGAGCTCATCTTGTGTTAATCGTCCCGAAGTGATGGCATCGATCACGCGCCCCATAACCATAGGTGGGATGAGGTTTAGTACAGAAACTAAGACCAAAGCTACAATTCCAACTAGGTAACGACGTTTTTCTAACTTAAAAAACCACCAGAGTTTTTGGATGATAGACATAAAATTCCTTTCTAATGACAAATGGAAACCTGAGGCGACTACCTCAGGTTTTTCCTATTCATAGGTGACGACGCTTAGTTGACCCTTATCATACTCAGCGATAAAAATATTGGCCACATTATCATACCCTTGCTTATTCAGATGATCTAAGAGCCATTCTTCCGTTAAGCTGAGAGTATCGAGGACATCCGACTGAATGACACCATCTGTGATGACAGGAAACTTAGGATTTTCATCTCCATTTTGTACTACAATTAGCTGACCGTTTTGCTCTCGTACAGCACGCTTGACTTCTTTAAGCTGGAAGATACCTTGGCTACGAAGTTTAAGGGCTACGTCAGAAGCTGATAAGCCAACAGAACGGCAGGCTTCTGGATCAATTTCCCCATTTTTGATGAGTAGGGTTGGTTTCCCGTCAATCATTTGTTTTACAAAGCCGACGTTATTCGTAAGCCACTTGAGAAGTAAAACCAAGATTGTCCACATAATCAAGATAACTGCATACTGAAGGATAGTAATAGAGCTATTATAGATTACCCCACCGATGATTCCCCCAAGAACATAGTTTTGGATTTGGTCAATTGCTGAGTTGGGCGCTAGATTTCCCTTCCCTGTCATGTTGATAACAAAGACAAGAGATACAAGACCTAAAGCCAGTTTAATAAGAATCTCGATATAGTTAAATGTCATTTGTTTGCCTCCACTAATTCAATGTCACTTGTTTGATACAAGTCAAGTTTTTCCAAGAGATATTTATCCGGCTCACTCCCACTTAAAGCACGGTAGAATTTGTCTCCTACCTTGAGAAGTGCACCATCTGTGGCTGCAGAAGTATTGACGTAGACCTCTGATTTATCCACCCCTAAATCCTCAGAAACAACTTCTATAAAATGAAGTGAAGTTTGAAATTGGTTGTTGGAAGCTTGATTTGACTGATAAGTAGATATAATACCGAGAATGACAGCCAGTAAAGCCAAAGACGAGATCATCACCAACTCGCGAAACTTGGTTCCTCGATGGTCGCGGTAAGCCTTAAAAGCAAAAAATCCAGTGATGGCAAGCAAGAATACTCCAAAACCAATCATGACACTATTTTGTTGGCCAATCTGGCTCAAGACATATTCATATGAGTAAAATTTCATTTATTTTCTTTCCTTTACATAAATCATTCTTTATTATAAAGGAATGACCTTGATTTTTCAAACTATACGTTGGGGAATTACTTCTTTTTCTGGTATAATATTGTCTATAATCTGAATGAAAAGGTACACACTATGAAACTAATCTCATGGAACATTGATTCCCTCAATGCAGCATTGACAAGCGACTCTGCGCGTGCGAAATTGTCTCAAGACGTTCTCCAAACTTTGGTAGCTGAAGACGCTGATATCATCGCTATCCAAGAAACCAAGCTTTCAGCTAAAGGTCCTACTAAAAAACACCTTGAGGTGTTGGAAGAACTCTTCCCAGGCTACGAAAACACCTGGCGTTCCTCTCAAGAGCCTGCGCGTAAAGGCTATGCAGGAACCATGTTCCTCTATAAGAAAGAACTCACTCCAACTATCAGCTTCCCAGAGATTGGCGCCCCTTCTACTATGGACTTGGAAGGCCGCATCATTACTTTGGAATTTGATAAATTTTTCGTGACTCAAGTCTACACACCAAATGCAGGTGATGGACTCAAACGTTTGGAAGAACGTCAAGTCTGGGACGTCAAATATGCGGAATACTTGGCTGAGTTAGACAAGAAAAAACCAGTTCTTGCTACAGGTGACTACAACGTTGCCCACAAGGAAATTGACCTTGCCAACCCAGCAAGCAACCGTCGTTCACCAGGTTTCACAGACGAAGAACGTGAAGGATTTACAAACCTTTTAGCCAAAGGATTTACCGACACTTTCCGCCATGTTCACGGAGATGTTCCAGAACGCTATACTTGGTGGGCACAACGTAGCAAGACTTCAAAAATCAACAACACAGGCTGGAGAATCGACTACTGGCTCACAAGTAACCGTGTAGCAGACAAGGTTACCAAGTCAGACATGATTGACTCTGGCGCACGCCAAGACCATACACCAATTGTCTTGGAGATTGATCTCTAAGGAGAAAACGAATGGACTATCAAGCTGTCATCCCTGAATTTGTCGTATCGGATATCGAGAAATCGCGTCACTTCTACTGCGATTTACTGGGTTTTACCATCGAATACGAGCGACCAGAAGAAAACTTCCTCTTCTTATCGCTTGAAGATTGCCAGCTAATGTTAGAGGAGGGAACAAAGGATGAATTAGTTGAACTGACCTACCCCTTTGGTCGTGGAGTCAACATTTCCTTTGGCATAGAGGATGTCCCTCGACTCTATCAGAAAGTAATCGAGTCTAACTATCCTATTCATCGCCCTTTGACCAAAAGAGAATTTCGTGTTGGTGAACAATATATCTATCCTCATGAATTTGCAGTTTTAGACCCAGATGGCTATTTTTTAAGATTTAGTGAATAGTATAATACAGCACTAGAGTATAAGAAAAAGAGGCGTTTGCCTCTTTTTTATATTCCCTATATCCTCACCTGTCTATCTTCAGATCGTTGTCCTGTGACAAACATGGTGAAGGTTGCCTTGCAGACATTTCGGCCATCTTGGTTGGTGATATCAACATCGACGACACAAGTGGTGCGTCCATGATGGACACATTCCCCCTTGATAGTGAGAACGTCCCCTAGATTTCCAGCTTTCAAATAGTTGATAGAAGACTGGAGCGTCACTCCATCTAAGCCAAGCGAAATCACCACAAGTCCACTGATTTGGTCACAAAGGGTAAATAGATAGCCTCCATGGGCATTCCCATAATAGTTGAGTGAGGAGTCCACTACTTTTGTCGTCACCACAACGTGACCATCTCTCATTTTTTCAATTTCGTAGTTTTCAAAGGCAGATATAGCGTCAAAGTGAAAATCTTTCATACGTTCCTCCTGATATTTCAAACGACACTATGATACTACTTTTCAAGACTCTACGCAAGAGAGAAGCACTTATTCGGGCAAAATACCAACCTGCTCCACAAAGCGCATAAAGGCTGCTTGTCCTTCTTTGGTTTGCTTGTAAACTCCGGCATCTTCCAATACCCGAGCAAAGATTTTTCCAACAGATTCTTGGACGATTTCAAGAGCTTGGTCTTTATCAGTCAATCCAGGATGACTTTCTTTCAACTCATCTGCCCATTCTTGGTGATAATCTACTACTAAAACATCCTCTCCGACCAGGTAAGCTGCTACCTGCTCCACTTCTTCCTTCAAGCGTGGTGGCAAGATAGCCAAACCCATAACCTCAATCAAGCCGATATTTTCCTTCTTGATATGTTGGACATCCTTATGAGGATGATAGATACCATCTGGATGCTCTGGAGATGTTTGATTGTCTCTCAAAACCAAGTCCAACTCAAACTGCCCATCTCTTTTACGCGCAATCGGTGTGATAGTGTGATGCGGTGTTCCATTACTTTCTGCCAAGACCTGTACACTTGGATCGGAGTATTGACGCCAAGCCAGTAAGATTTTATTCGCTAGTTCTGTCAAATCGTCTTTTGAATCCGACGTCAATCGAATCACAGACATAGGCCACTGGACAATTCCTGCTTTGACTGATTCAAAACCTTCAAAGGTAAAGCTTTTCTGAATAGGAGCCACTTCCATTGGGAATACATGGCGCCCACCTTGGTAATGATCATGGATCAAGATTGAACCACCAACAATTGGTAGGTCCGCATTCGAGCCTGCAAAATAGCCTGGGAACTGCTCCACAATCGCTAACAAACGTTCAAAACTTTGGCGACTGATGGCCATAGGACAGTGTTGACTGTCTAGGAAAATACAGTGCTCATTAAAGTAAGCATAGGGCGAATATTGGAAGCCCCACTCCTGCCCAGAAATATCAAAACGGATAATACGATGGTTGCTTCTAGCTGGATGATTGACACGACCATGGTAGCCTTCATTTTCCATACAAAGCTGACATTGAGGATAGTTACTAGACTTGATTAACTTGGCTGCCGCAATCTCCTTTGGATCCTTTTCAGGCTTAGAGAGATTGATGGTAATCTCCAGTTCACCGTAGTCAGACGGTACACGATAAGCAATATTCTTTGCGATAGCCTTTAGTTTGATGTAGTCATTCTTCTGACTGAGTTGGTAGAAGTCCGCAATCGCCTGCTCTGGTGACTGGGCATAAGTAGCCCAAAAGTCTCGATTAACCTGACTTGGACAAGGCGTTACCAAGTCCATGAGGTCTGCACCGAGAATCTCACGCGCAGCCAGACTATCTTCAATCGTTTCCAAGCGAACGGCTTCCTCAACAAGCTGATCTTTAAGGTCAATCAAATCATTTTGGTCAGTCTCAACTTCAAGAACTCCATCTCCAACCAGTGCTAAAACACGATTGGTCAGATAAATCCGATCCAACTCTTCAAAGGTACTTTCTGCAATGACTTTGGTAACAAATCTTTCTACTAAGGTCACTAGAAAACCTCCTTCTTACTTTCTAAATAGTCTCTAACAGCATCCAAATCCTGAAAAACTTGTTCTGTTTTATTTAAGAAAGACTGTGCTGGTATTTTTAAATCTGGAATACAAATAACTGGAATCCCAGCTCTAGATGCCGCTTCAATCCCTGCTTCACTATCCTCTAGTACCAAGCAATTCTCTGGTAAAACGTTCAAATCGCTACAGGCCTTTAAAAATATATCAGGGTAAGGTTTGCTTCGCTTTACATCTTTTGCAAAAACTAAATGGTCAAATAGGGACAGTATACCATTGCTATCCAAGATCATTTTAGCTCGAGATTCAACACTTGATGTTGCTAAAGCGATTGGAATGCCTTCTTTTTGCAAATAAGTAAGCAAATTTTTAGCACCTTTTTTTAAATTTACACCTTGAGCTAAGATTTGAGCTTCCAGTTCATAAACTTTAGCCAAGGTTTGGTCAAAGTTCCAAGATAAATCATAGGTGTCCAAAAATCGTTGAACATTCTCCTCTTCCCTATGTCCACTGTAGTCTCTAGAATAAGTTTCTTCTGTGAAAGGAATTCCAAAATCTCTAAGCAATTCTTGATAAACTTTTAGAGAAATGATTTCAGTATCGGCTAATAAGCCATCTAAATCAAATATTACAGCTTCCATATCCTTCTATCCTAATCTAAGACGCGAGTACCACCTGCAACTTCAGCGATATAGAAGCTTGGTGCATAGCCAACGATTTCTTCATAGTGTTTGCCAACAGCTTCTTTAAAGGCCTCAACCGCATCTTTTTGAACCAGGGCAATGGCACAACCACCAAAACCTGCTCCTGTCATACGAGCACCAAGAACACCTTCTTGAGCCCAAGCAGTGTGAACAAGAGTATCTAATTCCAAGCCAGTCACTTCGTAATCATGCTCAAGAGAAACGTGAGACGCATTCATCAAACGACCAAACTTGTCCAAATCTCCTGCTTGAAGAGCCGCTTGTGCTTTAAGGGTACGTTGATTTTCAAGAACTGCGTGGCGAGCACGTTTCAAACGATTTTCATCTTTGATTAGGTAGCTATATTCGTCAAAAGCCCACTCGTCCAATTCACCCAAGGTTTGAATGTCCAAGGCCACTTGGAGTTCTTCTACTGCTTTTTCACATTCAGCACGACGTTCATTATATTTAGAATCTGCTAGCTCACGACGTTTGTTGGTATTCATGATCACAACAACATTGTCTTTCAGATCAAGTGGAACCAAGTCATATTCTAGAGTATTTGTATCTAGGTAAATAGCACGTTGGTCTGCCCCCATACCGATAGCAAATTGGTCCATAATACCAGAGTTCACTCCGATAAAGTTATTCTCAGTTAGTTTTCCGATTTTTACTAAGTCTAGACGGTCCAATTTTAGGTCAAAGAGGTATTCTGCTACGACACCTGTCAAAAGTTCCAAAGATGCTGAAGAAGACAAGCCTGCACCATTTGGGATATTCCCAAAGACATAGAAATCAAAACCTTTGTCAATCACATGCCCAGCTTCTTGCAAGAAATGAAGGACACCTTTTGGATAGTTGGTCCAGTTGTGCTCTTTCTCAAACTTAAGGTCAGCTAGAGGAACTTCGATAATTCCTTTATCCTCAAAGTTTGCTGAGTAGAAACGCAAAACTTGGTCATCACGTTTACGAGCAGCCCCATAGGTTCCGAGTGAAATAGCTGCTGGAAAAACATGACCACCGTTATAGTCAGTATGTTCCCCAATCAAGTTGATGCGCCCTGGCGAGAAGAAGGTTTGATCCGCTTCTTGACCAAAAACAGCAAGAAAATCCTTGCGAAGTGCTTCAGCAGTAAGATGTTGTGTCATATGAATTCTCCTTTTACGAAATATTAGGTAAAAAAGTTTATCCTGTAATCGTTTTCTTCTATTGTACCCAAGGGTTTTGCTTAGGTCAACATTTTTACCGATATTTTACTAAACTATGAGTAAAAAGGAAGAAAAATATGCTATAATAACCTAAAAAAGAGGGGAATTATGGCTACACTCAAAGATATTGCTCAGCTAGCCTCTGTCTCGATCGCAACTGTATCCCGTGTCCTCAATCGCGATCAGAGTCTATCTGTCACAGAAGAAACCAGACATCGTATTTTAACCGTTGCCGAAGAACTAGGCTACACCAAACATCTCAAAACAGGTGAATCTCATAAACTCAAACAGAAAATCGCTATCATCCAGTGGGTCAGTGAACAGGGAGAGTTAGAAGATCTCTACTACTACCAGATTCGCCTAGGAATTGAAAATAGAGCACAAGAATTAGATTACGACATCTTGCGCTATTTTAATGACCAGCCTTTCACGCTTAGCGAAGAAGTGATTGGGATTCTTTGTATTGGGAAATTTAGTCAAGCACAGATTGCATCATTTGAAGAATATCACAAACCCCTAGTATTTTTAGACAGTGATACGATTGCTCTTGGTCATACCTGTGTCATTACAGATTTTTATAATGCTGTTAGACAGGTTGTTGATTACTTTACAGATCATGGGCTTAATAAGATTGGTATCTTATCCGGTCTTGAAACTACTACTGACCAAGAAGAAGTCATCGCAGATAAACGTTTAGATTACTTTAAATCCTATATGCAAGAAAAGGGAATTTATAACGAAAAATTCGTTTTTCAAGGTCAATTTACTGCCCAATCTGGATACGATTTGATGAAGGAGGCTATCGAAAAATTAGGAGAGAAGCTTCCACAAGCCTTTTTTGCAGCCAGTGATAGTTTGGCCATTGGTGCCCTTCGTGCCCTTCAAGAAGCCAGCATCAGCATACCAGAGCGCGTCAGCATTATTTCCTTTAATGATACTATTCTAACCAAGCAAGTGTTCCCACCACTTTCCAGTATTACAGTCTACACCGAAGAAATGGGACGAACAGGAATGGATATTTTGAACAGAGAAGTCCTTCACGGCCGTAAAATTCCAAGCCTAACCATGCTGGGAACGAAACTGACTTTAAGAGAAAGTACCTTGCATTAAGCGCAATAGTTAAACACAAAAAAACCTAATAGAGATTCTCAAATCCTATTAGGTTTTTCTTTTTATACTCAATGAAAATCAAAGAGCAATCTAGGAAGCTAGCCGCAGGTTGCTCAAAGCACTGCTTTGAGGTTGTAGATAAGACTGACGATGTCAGTTACCTATATCTACGGCAAGGTGAAGCTGATGTGGTTTGAAGAGATTTTCGAAGAGTATTAATCCATCACAATCATAGACTTGATAGTCTTACGTTCATCCATGTCTTTATAAGCTTGGTCGATATCTTCCAGTTTATAGCTTGAGGTAAAGACACGACCCGGATTAATATCACCGTCAAGAACAGCTTTTAACAAAACTTGTTTATCATAAGTAGTAACTGAGGCTGCTCCACCCGCCACTGAAATATTTTGGGCAAAGGTTGAACCAAGAGCACGGTTATTGTAATGAGGAACGCCGACAAAACCTAAACGCCCGCCATTATGGAGAACACCGAGAGCTTGGTCGACGGCTGCTTCTGTACCGACACATTCGAGAGCTGCATCTGCTCCTCCACCAAGAATTTCTCGCACCTTGGCAATGCCTTCTTCACCACGTTCAGCTACGACTGCTGTCGCGCCTGACTCCAAGGCCATTTGTTGACGGTCTTCGTGGCGACTCATGAGGACGATTTGCGATGCTCCACGCATCTTAGCTGCAATGACAGCACATTGGCCAACAGCCCCATCCCCGATAACGACAACCTTGTCTCCTTTTTGCACATTAGCAACACGCGCTGCGTGGTAACCAGTCGGCATGACGTCAGCAAGTGTCAAAAGTGACTTGAGCATACCTTCGCTATAATCTGAAGGTTGACCTGGAATTTTCACAAGTGCCCAATTGGCAAAGTGGAAACGGATATACTCAGCCTGGACCCCACCTGACCAGTTGGTACCAATATGGCGGTCACAAGTCCCATCATAACCGGCACGACAGGCATCACACTCTCCACAACCATGAGTGAAAGGCGCAATGACAAAATCTCCTGGTTTGACCGTTGTAATAGCATCTCCGATTTCTTCGACGATTCCAATAGCCTCGTGACCGCTATTTTGATGCCCCTTTTCAATGTCTGGATTACGGTAGCTCCAGAGGTCTGATCCACAAACACAGGTACGGACCACACGAATAATGACATCATCCGATTCTTGAATGCTTGGACGCTTGACTTCTTCAATACCGACCTGACCTGCCTTGGTATAAATTGCTGATTTCATTTAAAATTTTCCTTCCTTGTAAAGTTTAATTTTGTGATTTAAGCGATTTAAAGCCACCTGTAACTGAGACAAGCGCGCCTCTAATTTTTTCTTTTCCTCTTCTAAGAGACCAAGCCTTTCCTCTCTCGTTTCATCCCCCTTTTGGTAGAGCGACATATAGTCAACTAAACTGTCTACTGAGACACCTGCCGAACGAAAACACTTAATAAATTCCAGAGCTTCTATGTCATGTTCTTTAAAATCACGAATCCCTGTCGCGGTTCGAGTAATTGGTGGCACAAGACCAACCCGTTCATAATACCGAATCGTATCCGCTGAAATTCCCAACAAATCACTGGCTGATTTAATGTTCACATGCTATCCTCCTCTCATTTTATTCACTGAGTTTAAGCTATTCTAACTCACTTATCTTATTATATAACTTTGAGTTGACTCTAAGTCAAGCATTTGGCATCTAATCGAAAAATTTTTATAATTAGCATTCATGTATATGGAGTTTGTACAATGCTCTTAACTTACCAATCTTTTAAAGTACTTAAATAATAAAGAAAGTTCTCTATTCCAAATAAGATAGTACCCAATCATTTTTCACTTTTTTCTAATGATGATGCTCATAACTTCTCTCCAACTCACACACCTTTCGCTTATGGGCTTGATGAGTTGCTAGGTCTGCATCAACCTCAATGGTGATATTTTGAAAACCACAATCTTTGAGTAGGGTTCGAATGGATTCTTTACAAAGCTCCATCTTTTCAATTTCTTTTAGACAAACATGGACAATGGCATTTTTTTCCAAACCATCCATGGTCCAGAGGTTTAGTTGATTAATACTAGCAACGTGGTCCAATTGCTCCAAGTCACTCTTGACTTGCTTGATATCGACACCTTCTGGCACAGCATCAAGGAAAATCTTGAGCGTAGACCAAAAACGAGGAATAGCTTTTGAGAGAATAAAGAAAGAAATGACCAGAGATAAGAGCGAATCCAGAATATACCAGTCGGTAAATCGCAGAACAATGGCCATTAGGATAACAGCCACCCAACCCAGAGTATCTTCTAGAAAATGAAGGCTCAAAATAGACTCATTCTTGGTTTTTCCCTTACGAACTACTAGACTTGCTATTACATTAACGCTGACAGCAATGATTCCTAACCAGAGGATTCCTTCATCATTGACCGCTTGTGGATGAAAGAGTTTTGTTATATTTTCTAAAATGACCAAAACGGACCCTGTCATGAGAATCACAGCCGTTACCAAGGCTCCTAAGAGACTAAACCGTTTGTAACCCAAGGTGTAGTGACTATCTTCTTCACGATTGGAAATTGTTTCAAGAACGGCTGATACACCAATTGCGATGGCATCTCCCAAATCATGGACAGAGTCAGCAAGAACAGCGCTCGAACCAAATACTCCACCTGCAATAAACTCGACAATAGCATAAGTCAAATTTAAGAAAAAAGCCACCCAAACAGCATATTTTGCCTTCATATTTCTCATTCCTTTGTTATAATAGATTCATGAACATCTTGTTCATTATCATTATCTAACATTCATTTCAGAAAGGATAGGAGCAAACTGTTTACTTTGTAAGATACGGAACAGTTTGTTCAAAGTGTCCATATGACTGCTCAAGATCGTCGCATTACCAAGACTCGAAAAGCTATCTATACTGCTTTTTTACAATTACTAAATCAAAAAAGCTTTGAAACGATTACCGTTCAGGAGATAATAGACATAGCAGATGTTGGTCGTTCCACCTTTTATAGCCATTATGAAAGTAAAGAATTACTCCTAGACGAGCTCTGCCGTTATCTCTTCCATCATCTTTTTGAACGTGAGGAAAATATATCTACAGAAGCTTATTTGTCCCATATCTTTTCGCATTTTAAGAAAAATCAAGACCACGTCACCAGCCTCCTTTTCTCAAAAAATGACTACTTCCTCCGTCAATTACAGAAAGAATTGGAACACCATGTCTATCCAATGGTTGCCAAAGACTTGCAAGTTTCCTATCCTAATATTCCTACTTCCTACCTCAAGCACTTTGTTGTAACTAACTTTATCGAAACACTAACCTGGTGGCTCAAAAAAGGAAAATCTTATAAGGAAGATCAAGTAGTGAGCTTTTACTTAGATGTTTTAGAGATGAAGTAGCAAACACAACTATAGATTTCATATCCACTCAAAGAAAAATACCAGTCGACATTCTATCATTCAAATATTCCAATTCATCACGGGTATTTTACCTCTACTTTCTACTTACTAATCTAATCAAACTATATTTTTTGAGCCAATAAATTTACTAAAAAAATTCTAAGACAAGAAGTCTTAGAATTTTTTTATCGTAACCAACTTTCGTCTAACTGGCCTTTACTCTTGCTAAAAGCTTTTCCATGTTCATCAATAACAGCATGAATCTCTTGGCATTGTTTGAGAGTTAGACCTTCCAAGACGTTACCATAAACAGCATGCATTTCACTATAGGTTTTAAAGTTTCCAAATCCTAAGCGTCGAAAAAGTCTTCTAGCATATTCATCCGAAATAAAAACTGGATGATCAAAAAGATAAAGTAAAAGTGCATCTGCAGTCTCTGGCCCAATCCCTTTTAACTCCAAAAGTTGCTTTCGTAAATCTTCTGTTCCAATCTTGGCAAGAACCTCAAAACCACCAACTTCTCTTAACCAGATCAGAAGTCCCCTAATCGTTTGAGACTTTTGCTTAAAAAATCCAGCAGGTCGAATACGTTCCTGTAACTCTTCTAGCGATAAATCCAGAATCCCCTCTACTGTCATGACATCCATAAGACCTGATAAAGCTAACTTAGCATTCTTCTCAGTTGTTCGCTGGATCAGAATAGTCGATACCAAATCTTCCAGCTTGTTATCCGATTGCCACCAATTTTGCTCTCCATAGTGCTTGCAGAGTCGCAAAAGAGTTTCTTGTATTTCATCTTTCTTGATCATTTCTTCAATAATCCCTGTTCCACCAAGAAATCATGTGCAACAGTATAAGCATCCTTATCATCAATACCAACCTGATAGTTCATCTGACTCATCTGGCTCTCGGTGATTTTACCAGCTAGTTTATTAAGAACAGCTTCCAACTCCGGATGTTTTTCGAGTAATTCAGCTCTCATCAGTGGTGCACCTTGATATGGCGGGAAGAGTTGTTTATCATCCTCCAAAACCACTAAATCATACCGAGCAATTTCAGCATCCGTTGAGTAAGCATCTGTAATTTGAATGTCACCTGACTGGATGGCTTGGTAGCGAAGAGCTGGCTCCATAGTTGCCACATTGAGATTCAATCCATAAACAGACTGTAACCCCTTGTTTCCATCTTCACGGTCGTTAAACTCCAGAGTGAATCCTGCCTTGAGCTGTCCTTCTACTTTTTTCAAGTCTGAAATCGTCTTAAGCCCATATTCTTGCGCAATTTTTTTAGGAACTGCTATAGCATAAGTATTTTGATAAGCCATGGGTTTAAGAAAGGCTAGTTGATCCTGTTTGGCAATACCATCACGAGCCACCTCGTAAACCTTTTCTGGGTCATTGCTCACTTTAGGAGCTGGCTGCAAGAGAGAACCTGTAATAGTCCCTGTAAATTCTGGATAGATATCAATGTCCCCTTTTTTCAGCGCTTGATAAAGGAAATCTGTCTTCCCAAAGTTAGGCTTGACCGTCACCGTCATATCCGTATTTTCCTCAATGAGAAGCTTATACATATTCATGAGAATCTCAGGTTCAGGTCCCAACTTCCCAGCTATAACCAGATTTTCTTTCTCTTTGTTAGGAATCATGCTTGGAGCATAACTAGCTCCCAAACCAAGGACCATCACTGCAAAGGCTGCAACAATCGTACGCAACTTTGCCTTTTCCAACCATTTGAGAACAACATTAAAGAGAATAGCCAAAATAGCTGATGAGATTGCACCGATTAAAATCAGACTAGCATTCCGACGATCAATTCCCAAAAGGATAAAGGAGCCTAATCCACCAGCTCCAACAAGAGCGGCTAAAGTCGCTGTCCCAATGATCATAACGGTTGCTGTACGAACCCCCGATACAATGACAGGCATGGCCAGTGGAATTTCAAACTTCTTGAGTCGCTCCCACTTGGTCATTCCAAAAGCAATCCCTGCTTCCTCAAGACTAGGATCAATGCCGTTCAAGGCTGTGATTGTATTTTCCAAAATCGGGAAAATAGCGTAAATGACTAGAGCTGTGAGAGCTGGTAAGGTTCCAATCCCCATGAAAGGAATAAAGAGACCCAATAAAGCCATTGAGGGAATGGTCTGGAAGATACCCGCAACTTGTAGCACCCAGTTCGCTACTTTTTTGTGACCATTTAGATAAACCGCCAGCGGAATGGTCAGAAAAATAGCAACCAATAAGGTCAAAAGAGACAATTGCAAGTGTTGTCCAAGCGCCGTTAACCATTCCCCAAAACGCTCTTGAAATGTTGAAATCAAATTAGACATGAAGGCTACCTCCAAACAAGTTTGCTACAAAGTCTGTCGCAGGCGCTTGTAAAATTGTTTCAGGTTCTGCGACCTGGCGAATTTCTCCATCCTGCAAAACTGCAATTCGATCCCCTAATTTTAAGGCCTCATCCGTATCATGTGTTACGAAGATGGTCGTCATGCCGAATTCTTTATGTAATGCCTTGGTCAATTCTTGCAACTGCTTGCGTGAGATGGCATCCAAGGCTGAAAAAGGTTCGTCCATCAATAAAATTTTTGGTTCCCCAATGATGGCTCGTACAATACCAATCCGCTGTTGCTCCCCACCAGATAACTCGCTTGGTAAACGATGAGCATAATCTGCCGCAGGAAGCCCCACTTTGGCTAAGAGTTCTTCGGTTTTAGAAGTGATTTGTTCTTTAGTCCAGCCCTTCATCTCAGGAATGAGAGCAATATTTTCCGCAACTGTCAAGTTAGGAAATAGGGCAATGGCTTGAAGGACATAGCCGGTACTGAGACGTAACTCCCGTTCATCATAGTCCTTGATACGTTTCCCATCCATATAGATATTGCCATCTGTCGGCTCCAAAAGACGGTTAATCATCTTGATCATGGTAGTCTTTCCAGATCCTGAAGGACCTACCAAGACCATAAATTCTCCATTTTCAATACGGAGATTGACATCTTTTAAAATATTTTTATCCGTGTAGCGCAAGGCCACATGTTTGTATTCAATCATGTTCTTCCTCAATAAGTTTTCTGTCTCTAATAATATCCAATAGGCTGCTTGCTGGATGCCCTAAGACTTTTTCGATATCTGTTGAAACCCCAGCCTGTTCCCCAACTTTAATCGCTGTATAAGTACTGACCCAGGCATCGTACTCCCAAGTTTGTGCTGGCCATTTTTTTCGTGACTCATAGGCTTCTTCTACTGATTCATCTACATACGTGATGGTCTTACCGCTCTCTTTTGAGAGGAGCGCTACGATTTCTTGCATAGAAAAATCCTCTGGCCCTGTCAAATTCAAGCTTTGATTTTCCCACTCCTTAGGATTTAAAAGAATTTCTGCTGCAACCCTAGATGTGTCCTTACGGGCAACAGCTGATACCAGGCCACTACCAGCCGGACCGCGAATTTCTCCATTTTCAAGTGCAATATCAATCAAGAAGTCCAAATAAAAATTATCTCTCAAAAAAGTGTAGGTGAACCCTAACTCCTTGATATATGCTTCCGTCTGGGCATGATCTCGAGATAAGGTAAAAGTTGCCTTCTCATCTGCCCCATAAAAGGAAGTATAAACGATATGTTGCACCTCCGCTAGCTTTGCAGCATTTAAAAACTCCTTGTGCTCCTTGACACGCTCTGGATTTTCCCTAGTAGAAACCATCAACAAGATATCGATACCCTTCAAGGCCTCAACCACCTCTGGAGTATTGGCATACACCATTTCACGGATTTCCGCAGACGCGTAAACTTTTGCACGCTCTGGGCTTCGTGCTAGATGGACTGAAGCGATTCCTTTTTTATCGACAAGATCAGCCACATAGGAACCTAATTTTCCTGTTACACCTGTAATTCCGATCATAACTGCTACTTCCTTTCCCTATATATCATTTTCTTTAGCTTTTAGATTTGAGATAATACGCGCTTGATAAGCTTCAAATTCTCGGATTTCTTGATCTGAAAAACCTTGGTAGAAAATCTCTCCCAACTCTTTACTAACGCGGTCACCGATTTCTTTTTGCGCCCAACCGAGGTCTGTCAAAGAAATATATTTTTTCCTTTTATCCTGCGTGCAAGGTTGAATCGTGACCAAGCCTTGTTCTTCCAATTTCTTAACCATACTGGTCAATGTATTATTGGCTAGACCTGTCGCAAGAGCGATATCGGTCGCTGTAGCGCACCCCAACTCTTGCTTCCACAAAATCGTTAAAATTTTTCCCTGTTCACTTCTGTATTGAGCATCTGGTTGCTTGCTCAATAGTTTTTGAAAGATACGTCCGTTTAACAATCGAATCTGTAGAGCTTGGTAGCCTCCTAACATCTTGTCCATTTTGTCTCCTTTTTTTATTCTATATCGAACTTTTTAATTATTGTAACACCCTGAATTACATCTGTCAACTATTTCGATATAGAAATAATAAAAAACTTCCTACCAAAAAGTAGAAAGTCATCATTTTTATAAAATTAAACATGAATTACATCTGAAGCATTCCTCTCAAAGAGAGTACTATGGACTAGATAAGGACCATACTTAGAATTTTGGCTAGAAACCAAGCATAAAGGAATGATAAAAATTTGTATGAAGTAAAGCAGGAAAAAGAGTAGAAAAGAACTAAAACTAAGAGTCTTTAAATCAAAAAAGTAAAGATAAAATAAAAGTGAAGCATTGAATAGAATATTAACCCCCATAGCAAAACTAGCTGATAAGATATTCGTCTTGATCTGAGAATTAAAGAGTTTGACAGCAAATAAAGTCAATAAAGAAATATTATAGATACAAATTGGCTTGAAATCATGACGATAGATAACTAAAAACAAGAACAAAGAATGCTATAGTGGATTGAACTTAGAGTAGTACAATATAGATTCTAAAACATTTTTAGCAGTCTTGGTGTACTGTTCTAGATTCATTATACTATATTATAGATAATGCAAGATTCCATAGAATGGGCAAGCTAGAGCTCTTATGTGAAGAATTTGGGCATAAACTTTTACCACTTCCTCCCTACTCACCTGAGTACAATCCTATAGAGAAAACATGGGCTCATATTAAAAAGCATCTCAAAAAGGTATTGCCAAGTTGCAATACTTTTTTCGAGGCTCTTTTGTCCTGTTCTTGTTTCAAACGACTATAATAACTGATGGTTTGTTTAAGGTTGGTAAGAGAAACTTCTGAAACCAAGCTTCAAAAAAGTCGCTCGTCATCGTCTCTTCGTAAGTCATTGGAGCGATTAACTCACCATTTGTTAGCCCTGCAACCAGTGAGATCCTCTGATATCTTCTTCCAGATATTTTACCTCTTATCAACTGACCTTTTAATGCGCGACCATATTCTTGATAAAAATAAGTATCGAATCCTGTTTCATCAATATAAACAGGTGCTAAGTGCTTTAAACTATTAAAATTCTTAAGAAATAAAGCTACTTTTTCTGGGTCTTGTTCATAGTAGGTGTGATTCTTTTTTTTCGAGTGTACCCCATAGCTTTGAGAGCATAGTGGATAGTAGTTGGATGACAGTCAAATTCAGAAGCTATCTCAGTCAAATAAGCGTCTGGATTGTCAGTGAGATAGTTTTTGAGTCTATCTCTATCAACCTTTCTTGGTTTTGTTCCTTTTACTTGATGGTTTAGCTCTCCTGTTTTCTCTTTTAGCTTTAACCAGCCATAAATGGTATTACGTGAGATTTGGAAAATGTGTGATGCTTCTGTTATACTACCTGTTCGCTCACAATAAGCGAGAACTTTTTTACGAAAATCTAATGAATATGCCATAAGAAGATTATACCACATTATGTACTGTTTTAGGTTCAATTGACTATAGTTTTATGCATTTTATAATGGATACAAATCCATAATGAAATTAAACGATAAATTTCTACAATAATTGTTTTAAGGTAAAAATTTCAGTGAAGATTCATTCTAAATTATCACGTTTTAGTAATTTTTCAAAAATAATTTGAAACACATCTTTCTCAATGAAACTCTTCAATAATCTTATATTCCCAAAAGAACCCACATGTTTCCTATACGTTTCTTTTAAACCATAATTTTCTATAAATTCCTTATCTTCTTCTGATAATTGGGCGGTCACATCATTAAAAATATTATCAACTACTCTAAGCAGTTCAGTTTCGGTTAAATTTTGAAATTCTATCTTTAAATCAATCCTAGAAAAGATAGGAAGGCCAAGTTTTTCAGCAATTTCTTGATCATTACTAAAATTTGTTGTCAAAATAAATATACAATTAGAAACATCTACCAAATAATTTATATCTTCCAACTCTCCCTCATCAAACATTTGATAAAAAACATTGAATAAAGCGCTATTTACCTTATCAAATTCATCAATTAATACAACATTGGTTTCTCTGGATAATAAATCTTTAGCTAATGAACTTTTAGCATGAGTATCGCCAAATATATATTTGTACGCTTCCTCGGTTTGCATCATCGAAAACTGTATTCGAGTCAATTTCCCGTTAAAATATTCGCTCATCGTTTTAGCTAATTCAGTTTTACCAATTCCTGAATTTCCGTAAAATAACATGACAAGAGGAGACTTATTTGTGAGCCCACTGAAAAAGTCATCCAATAGATGGCTTTTTTGTTATACTAGAGATGAGGTGAAATGATGCTTGATAATCAGTTAACTATGGATGTCAGTCCTTATTCTAGTTTGTATAATATCGTGGTTCCTAAAACCCACTTTTTACGTCAGCTAACTGAACTCTGTGATTTTAGCTTTATCTATGATGAACTAGAAAAGAATTATCGTCCCGATTTTGGGCGTAAAGCTTATTCACCGGTTATGATGTTTAAATATCTCTTGTTAAAAGATATTTATAAGTTATCAGATGTCGATGTGGTGGAACGTTCCTTGTCAGATATGGCCTTTAAATTTTTTCTTGGTCTAGCTCCGGAGGATTCTGTTATCGAACCATCCTCTCTGACAAAATTTAGAAAGTTAAGAATTAAAGATGACAAGCTACTTGATGTATTGATTCAGAAGTCTGTTCAAATTGCACTCGAACACAACTTGATTAAGAGTAAGATCCTCATTGTGGATGCCACTCACACCAAATCTCATTATAATCATAAGAAGCCCCAAGAAATTCTTAGGGAGCGCTCAAAAGCTTTACGTAAAACGATTTATCAACATTCAGAAGATATCAAAATAGAATTTCCAAAGAAACCTCAGGAAGATAACCTCGAAGCAGAGTTGACCTATACAGAGGAGTTAATGGCTGCGGTTGAAAAACACGAGGAACTCTTAGCTCTACCGGCTGTGTCTCAAAAGTTCAATTACCTAAAAGAAGCTATTGATGATGACTTAGAACACTTGGAAGCTTCTGTTAAGGAGGAGGCTAGGCTTGGACATAAGACAGCCGACACCTCTTTCTATGGATATAAAAGTCATATCGCTATGACGGATGAACGGATTATTACTGCTTGTGTGGTCACTTCTGGCGAACAAAGCGATGGGA
>NZ_JASGZS010000021.1:0-38920 GCF_047465525.1 Streptococcus infantis
GGCGGTTAGAGGTTCGACTCCTCTAGGGTGCATTTTTTCTATTTAACTCGGGAAGTAGCTCAGCTTGGTAGAGTACTTGGTTTGGGACCAAGGTGTCGCAGGTTCGAATCCTGTCTTCCCGATTGATATTAAAAAGTAAGAACACTAGTTGTTCTTTTTTTAGTGCTCTTTTCTACCATTTGTCAAGTATATCAAGGGCCTTAAGTAAAAAAAGAGATAATACGGTAGCTATTCTGAGGTTACTGTCTTATTTTTACCACTTATTGATCCATAAAAGGGCACGCTAAAAAACACCTCATCTGGTATTTTTTGAAACAAGGTGTTATAATAATACGGCATAGATGACCTTATCGATTTTGGGTCAAAGAGTAATCGTAAAGTTTGTTATGCGTAATTGGGTCAAAGAGTAATCGTAAAGTTTGTTATGCGTAATGAGGTAATACATTGTTCGAATGAGACGATGTGATGTATAGAGGCAATCGCATGTGGCTTGGTTGAAGCTATTGTCGATTGTCTTTTTCGTTTCTCATAAAAGTCGGCGATATGGCAGGGATTGGTATGACTAGCTGAAGCGATGTTATGAATGCACTTGAACAAGATTTTTCTGGCATAGGGATTACCTCGCTTAGTAATGTGTTCCTTGGCGAGAAAGTTCCCAGATTCATAGTGTCTCAGGTCAATGCCAATAAAAGCGTTGATTTGATTGGTAGACTGAAAGCGACGAATATCTCCCAATTCGCCAATGATAGATGTCGCTGTGGTTTCTGCGATGCCAGGAATTGATCGTAAGATGTCATACTCTGGTAAAGACTGAGCTAGAGCTACCATGTCGTCTAAGACAACCTGTCTGTGCTCAGAAAGACGAAGCAATTCTTGAGCATAGTAACGAACCTCTTCAAGCATTGGGGAGATTTTCTTGACCGCACAAAAAGATTGTTTAGCGAGTTTTATAAGTTTATCAGTCAGGTAAGCAATACGCTTTTCAGAGATTCGTTTGGAGGTAGATTGACGGATAATCTTACACAATTCATTTTGAGATAGGTTTAATACAAACTCTTTGCATGGAAAAGCCATCACTAAATTCCAATATTGCTCTCCAGTTGGTGTGGATAAGAGATTTTCCAATTCAGGAAAGGTGACTTGTAAGACCTTGTGTAGACGATTTTTAGCTCTAACAATGTCTTCTGTAAGATTTTGATAGAAACGGCTTAAATCACGCAGGTGTTGATAAACTTCTTCCTGCGCATAAGTTGGTTTACGATTGAGTATAAACTGAGAATGAGCTAACTTTTCAGCGTCAATTTTGTCTGTTTTACGAACTCGCAGACTGTCCAGTTGCTTCTTAGCTTCCAGAGGATTCAGCTGTGTATAAGCGTAGCCGTATTCCTCAAGAAAGGCTCGAAGACGCCGAGAATAGACACCAGTAGCTTCAAATATAATCTCAGGGTTATGAACAGTTTTCAAGTCATTCAAAAGACGATTGAAGCCAATGGCGTCATTGAGCATAGTGTATCCATGAATCTTTTCACCGTTGACTAAAATTGCCACCTCAGAACTTGCCTTACTCACATCAATCCCAAATACTGTACGCATGATATTACCTCTTTTGTCTTGAATAATTCCGTGTTTTAGTGATTTTATTTTCAATACGCGACGTCTAGCGTCCCACATACTTTGATCAAATTCCACCTAAAACAGGTGTCTTGCCAGTTTGTCAAGCGACGTCTAGCGCCAAAGAGCCCTACGACTTTACAAGACACCTCTACTTTAACATAAAGAAAAAGTAGTGAGTACTCTCTCCCGTCGGAGATTTTCTCACTACTAATCTTAGTATGTTTTCTACAACAAAATAGGCTCCATAATATCTATAGGGGATTTACCCACTACAAATATTATAGAGCCACTATAAAAAGCTAGAGTTCCAC
Organism: Streptococcus infantis; assembly: GCF_047465525.1. Classification (GTDB taxonomy): domain Bacteria; phylum Bacillota; class Bacilli; order Lactobacillales; family Streptococcaceae; genus Streptococcus; species Streptococcus infantis_R. The sequence goes on from NZ_JASGZS010000021.1 coordinate 1,926, forward strand.
AATTGGGAATATCTAGCTTTTTTGTGGCTGAGAACTATTTTGTCGCAGACTTTTTTAAATGATTTTATAGGTAGAACTATCGGCCTAAACAGAAAAGACTTGCTAAGTTTTATGAAAGTAAGTATACTAGAAGGTAACAAGCGCTTTCAGCTAGTTGCTTTGGAGTTTATTTAGAAATTGAGAGGGAGTTATGGGGACTAGAAAATTTCGACTATTGATGTCCAAGTATGGTTTTAGCATTGCGATTATTCTGATAGAATTATTTGTAGTTTTTGCAGTCATTCTTTACATGAGCCAGATTGCTCCACTTGTTTGGGTTGCTCTTGTATTTCTTGTCAGCGTGGCGACTGTTTTAGCCATTGTCAATCGTTCTATGTCTCCTGAAAGCAAGGTGACGTGGTTGATTGTCACTTTTGTCCCTGTTTTTGGCCCCTTGCTTTATATCATGTTTGGTGAGCGTCGGTTATCAAAAAAGGAATTTAAACAATTACAGGAACTTCGTTCTATCACATCTCATGAAAAGCGCGAACATAGTCTTCATCAAGACATACAGAAAACTGATAAATCTGCCTACGGGATTATCAATGCCTTATTGCATATGGACAGTAATGCAGAAGTTTATGATCAGACAGACTCACAATTCTTTTCAAATGGTAAGGAAATGTGGCAGCAGATGCTGGAGGATTTGAAGAGGGCTGAAAAATTTATTTTTCTAGAATACTACATTGTCGAAGAAGGCTTGATGTGGGATAGTATGCTCGAAGTTCTAGAAGAAAAAGCTGCTCAGGGTGTTGAAGTTAAGATGCTCTACGACGATATCGGCTGTATGGTGACCCTGCCAGGTGATTATACAGTGCATCTCCGATCTCGAGGAATTGAGGCTCATAAGTTTAATAAGGTAATTCCTCGTATGACAGTGGCCTATAATAACCGAGATCACCGCAAAATTTTGGTCATTGATGGGCAGATTGCCTATACTGGTGGCGTCAATCTTGCGGATGAGTATATAAATCAGATTGAACGTTTTGGACATTGGAAAGATAGTGGGATTCGGATCGATGGTCCGGCGACTCAAGCCTTTACAAGACTATTTCTCATGAACTGGTACATCAACCGTGGAGAAATCAGTGATTTTGATCAGTATCATTTGGAAAATCAGACACGACCAGGTGGCGGTCTATGTATTCCATATGGTAGTGGGCCAAAACCAATCTACCAGATGAAGGTGGGTAAAATTGTCTATCAAAATCTGATTAATCAAGCGGAAGATTTTGTCTACATTACCACGCCTTATCTCATTATTGATTATGATTTGACAGAGGATATTAAAAATGCGGCTATGCGAGGCGTAGATGTGAGAATTATAACTCCATTTATCCCAGATAAAAAGCTCATCCAGTTAGTAACTCGAGGGTCTTATCCTAATCTTTTGTCTGCTGGTGTACGTATCTACGAGTATACTCCTGGTTTTATCCATAGTAAGCAAATGATTGTTGATGATCGATTTGCGGTTGTTGGAACCATAAATCTTGATTATCGCAGCTTGGTTCACCACTATGAAAATGCAGTTTTATTGTACGAAACACCGTCCATTGCAACTATTCGTAAGGACTTTGAAGAGATTTTTGAAGTATCGCAAGAAATTTTTCCTGGAACAATCAAGCCTACTTGGTATCAAACATTAATCAAAGAAGTAGCTCAGTTATTTGCGCCTATGCTTTAATCGAAAGAGCTAGTTCATCTGTATAATTAGAGAAAGAGAAGGTTTGCCGTCTCTTTTTCTGTAAGCAGTTTCCTTGACATCTTGTTTGTTTTGCGTTATCATATGTCCATATAATATATGGGAGTCTGTGTACAGTCTGAGAGGAAGTGTTAAACTTCGACCGCACCTGATCTGGGTAATGCCAGCGTAGGGAACGAATGCTTAGCCTAATTTTGCACCTTTTTCATATATGAAAGAGGTTTTTCTTTTTTTACAAAGAAAAACTGTAACTTAGAAGGAGGTTTTAATGAAAGCAAGCATTGCTTTACAAGTCTTACCCCTGTCACAAGGGATTGACCGCATAGCCCTTATTGATCAAGTTATTGCTTATCTGCAGGCTCAAGGAGTGTCCATGGTGGTGACACCTTTTGAAACAGTCCTAGAAGGAAACTTTGAGGAACTGATGCGTATTCTCAAAGAAGCTTTAGAAGTGGCAGGTCAAGGGGCAGATAATGTTTTTGCCAATGTGAAAATAAATGTAGGAGAGATTTTAAGCATCGATGAGAAACTTGAAAAATATAATGAGACGGCACATTAGTCTGCTAGGATTTTTGGGTGTCTTATCTCTTTGGCAGGTGGCAGGTTTCTTAAAACTCTTACCAAAGTTTATCTTGCCGACACCACTTGAAATCCTTCAGTCTTTTGTTCGTGACAGAGAATTTCTCTGGTACCACAGCTGGGCAACCTTGAGAGTAGCCTTGTTAGGTCTAGTGTTAGGTGTCTTGATAGCCTGTATCATGGCTGTTCTTATGGATAGTCTGGGCTGGTTAAATGACCTGATTTACCCTATGATGGTGGTTGTCCAGACCATTCCAACCATTGCCATAGCACCCATTCTAGTTTTATGGCTAGGTTATGGAATCTTGCCCAAGATTGTCTTGATTATCTTGACGACAACCTTCCCAATCATTGTCAGTATTTTAGATGGATTTAGACACTGTGACAAGGACATGCTGACCTTGTTTAGTCTGATGCGTGCAAATCCCTGGCAAATTCTTTGGCATTTTAAGATCCCGGTCAGCCTGCCTTACTTTTATGCAGGTCTTAGGGTTAGTGTCTCCTATGCCTTTATCACAACAGTGGTATCCGAGTGGTTGGGAGGCTTTGAAGGACTAGGTGTCTACATGATTCAGTCCAAGAAACTGTTTCAGTATGATACCATGTTTGCGATTATTATTCTGGTATCACTGATCAGCCTTCTGGGTATGAAGCTAGTTGATATCAGTGAAAAATATGTGATTAAATGGAAACGTGCTTAAAATAGAGCGTTTTGGAAAAAGAAAAGAGGAAATAAAAATGAAGAAAACATGGAAAGTGTTTTTAACGATTGTAACAGCTCTTGTGGCTGTCGTGCTTGTGGCTTGTGGACAAGGAACTGCTTCTAAGGACAACAAAGATGCAGAACTCAAAAAAATTGATTTTATCCTAGACTGGACACCAAATACCAACCATACAGGGCTTTATGTAGCTAAAGAAAAAGGTTATTTCAAGGAAGCTGGAGTGGATGTTGACTTGAAATTGCCACCTGAAGAAAGCTCATCAGATTTAGTTATCAACGGTAAGGCACCGTTTGCGGTGTATTTTCAAGACTACATGGCTAAGAAACTGGAAAAAGGAGTGGGAATTACCGCTGTTGCAGCGATTGTAGAACACAATACATCAGGGATCATCTCTCGTAAGTCTGACAATATCAACAGTCCTAAAGACTTGGTTGGTAAGAAATATGGAACTTGGAATGACCCAACTGAGCTTGCTATGTTGAAAACCTTGGTAGAAACTCAAGGAGGAGACTTTGAGAAGGTTGAAAAAGTACCAAACAACGACTCAAACTCTATCACACCGATAGCCAATGGTGTTTTTGATTCTGCTTGGATTTACTACGGTTGGGATGGAATCCTTGCCAAATCTCAAGGTGTGGACGCTAACTTCATGTACTTGAAAGATTATGTCAAGGAGTTTGACTACTACTCACCAGTTATCATCGCTAACAACGATTATCTGAAAGACAACAAAGAAGAAGCTCGCAAAGTCATCCAAGCCATCAAAAAAGGCTACCAATACGCTATGGAGCACCCAGAAGAAGCTGCAGATATCCTCATTAAGAATGCACCTGAGCTCAAGGATAAACGTGACTTTGTCATCGAATCTCAGAAATACTTGTCAAAAGAATACGCAAGCGACAAGGACAAATGGGGACAATTTGATGCTGACCGTTGGAATGCCTTCTACAAATGGGATAAGGAAAATGGAATCCTCAAAGAAGACTTGACTGACAAAGGTTTCACTAACGAATTTGTAAAATAATGACAGAAATTAGACTAGAACACGTAAGCTATGCCTACGATGATGAGAAGATTTTAGAAGATATTAACCTACAGGTGACTTCAGGTGAAGTTGTCTCTATCCTAGGCCCCAGTGGTGTAGGAAAAACCACACTCTTTAACCTGATTGCAGGGATTTTAGAAGTCCAGTCTGGGCGAATCATTCTTGATGGAGAGGAAAATCCTAAGGGGCGCGTGAGCTATATGCTACAAAAGGATCTGCTCCTGGAGCACAAGACTGTGCTAGGAAATATCATCCTGCCCCTCTTGATCCAAAAGGTGGATAAGGCAGAAGCCATTGCCCGTGCAGATGAAATCCTTGCTACCTTTCAGTTGACGGCTGTACGGGACAAGTATCCTCATGAGCTTAGCGGCGGGATGCGCCAGCGTGTGGCCTTACTTCGCACTTACCTATTTGGGTATAAACTCTTTCTTCTCGACGAGGCCTTTAGTGCCTTGGATGAGATGACTAAGATGGAGCTTCATGCCTGGTATCTTGATATTCATAAACAACTAGGCCTGACGACACTCATCATTACGCATAGTATAGAGGAAGCCCTTAACCTTAGCGACCGTATCTATATCTTGAAAAATCGCCCTGGGCAGATTGTTGCTGAAATTAAACTAGATTGGTCTGAAGACGAGGACAAGGAAGTCCAAAAGATTGCCTACAAACGTCAAATCTTGGCAGAATTAGGCTTAGATAAGTAGAAAAATAGGGAGTTGGTGATGATTATTCATTACCAGCCCCTTTTTCTTTAAAAAATGAAAAAATTTCGGTATAATAGTCAAAGATAGTCAAGGTTTAAAGAGAGGTGGGTTTGTTATGAGACTTAAAAATACATCAGATCATATTGAGGCCTACATCAAGGCAATTCTAGATCAATCTGGTATTGTGGAGTTGCAACGGAGTCAGTTGGCAGATACTTTCCAGGTTGTTCCTAGTCAGATTAACTATGTGATTAAGACTCGTTTTACAGAAAGCAGGGGATACTTGGTTGAAAGTAAGCGTGGTGGTGGTGGCTATATTCGTATAGGACGGATTGAATTCTCCAACCATCATGATATGCTCCGAGAGCTACTGTACTCGGTAGGTGAAGAAGTCAGCCTAGTTATCTTTGAAGATGTTTTAAGACTCTTGTTTGAACAGGATTTAGTGACTCGTCAGGAGATGAATCTATTACTAGCAATGGCGACAGACCGAGTTCTAGGTGAGGATGCCAATCTTATCCGTGCCAATATGCTCCGACAGTTATTACAAGAGGTAGATAGAAAAGGAAAATAGAACTAAATGAAATATTCAAAAGCATTGAAAGAATGTATAGACAGTGCCTTTCTGGTCGCAAGTCATTTTGGGGCAGAATACCTAGAGTCTTGGCACCTATTGATTGCTATGGCCAATCATAGTTATAGTGTGGCAGGGGCGACTTTAAACGAATTTCCCTATGAGATTGATCGTCTGGAGGAAGTTGCTGTAGAGCTGACTGAAACAAAGTATAGCGATAAGGAAAATTATCAGGAGTTGCCTTTTTCACACCGCTTGAAGGTATTGTTGTTGGAAGCAGAGCATGTAGCTTCTGTTGTGCATGCCAAGGTTTTAGGAACAGAGCACGTGCTTTATGCTATCTTACATGATGGCAATGCCTTGGCTACTCGTATTCTAGAAAAAGCGGGATTTTCTTACGAAGATCAGAAGGATCAGGTCAAGATTGCTGGACTTCGTCGTAGTCTTGAAGCGCGTGCTGGTTGGACTAGAGATGATTTGAAGGCCCTTCGTCAACGCCATCGTACGGTAGCGGACAAGCAAAATTCTATGGCTAATATGATGGGCATGCCACAGACACCAAGTGGAGGTTTGGAAGATTATACGCATGACCTTACGGAGCAAGCTCGCTCAGGTAAATTGGAACCAGTCATTGGGCGTGACCAAGAAATCTCTCGTATGATTCAAATTCTGAGTCGTAAAACTAAAAACAATCCTGTCCTGGTTGGAGATGCGGGTGTGGGAAAAACAGCGTTGGCACTTGGCCTTGCCCAACGTATTGCCAATGGAGATGTTCCAGCTGAAATGGCTAAAATGCGTGTCCTAGAACTTGACTTGATGAATGTGGTTGCGGGGACTCGTTTCCGTGGTGATTTTGAAGAACGTATGAACAATATCATCAAAGATATTGAGGAAGATGGTAAGGTCATCCTCTTTATCGATGAGCTTCATACTATTATGGGTTCAGGAAGTGGGATTGATTCGACCTTGGATGCGGCAAATATCCTAAAACCTGCCTTGGCGCGTGGAACTCTGAGAACTGTCGGTGCGACTACTCAGGAAGAGTATCAAAAGCACATCGAAAAAGACGCAGCCCTTTCTCGTCGTTTTGCTAAAGTGATGATTGAGGAGCCAAGTTTAGCAGATAGTATGGCTATTTTGCAGGGCTTGAAAGCAACTTATGAGAAACACCACCATGTCCAAATTACAGACGATGCAGTCGAAACAGCTGTCAAAATGGCACATCGTTATTTGACGAGTCGTCATTTGCCAGACTCAGCCATTGATCTTTTGGATGAAGCGGCAGCAACAGTGCAAAATAAATCGAAACACGCTAAACAAGAAGAGTCAGGTTTAACACCAGCTGATAAGGCCTTGATGGATGGAAAATGGAAGCAAGCAGCTCAACTCATTGCAAAAGAGCAGGAAGTACCTGTTTATAAAGATGTAGTAGAAGAATCTGATATTTTGACCACCTTGAGTCGCTTATCAGGAATTCCTGTGCAAAAATTAACTCAAACGGATGCCAAGAAGTATCTCAACCTTGAAGCTGAACTGCATAAACGTGTGATCGGACAGGAACAGGCTGTATCTAGTATCAGTCGTGCTATCCGCCGTAACCAATCTGGTATTCGTAGTCATAAACGTCCAATCGGATCCTTTATGTTCCTAGGACCGACAGGTGTCGGTAAGACCGAATTGGCCAAGGCCTTGGCAGAAGTCCTCTTTGATGACGAATCAGCCCTTATCCGTTTTGACATGAGTGAGTATATGGAGAAATTCGCAGCCAGCCGTCTCAACGGAGCTCCTCCAGGTTATGTAGGCTACGAAGAAGGTGGAGAGTTGACTGAGAAGGTTCGCAATAAACCGTACTCAGTACTTCTCTTTGACGAGGTAGAAAAGGCTCACCCAGACATCTTTAATGTACTCTTACAGGTTTTGGATGATGGTGTCTTGACAGATAGTAAAGGTCGCAAGGTTGACTTCTCAAACACCATTATCATCATGACGTCAAACCTTGGTGCGACAGCCCTTCGTGACGACAAGACAGTCGGCTTTGGAGCTAAGGACATTCGTTTTGACCAGGAAAATATGGAAAAACGGATGTTTGAAGAGCTGAAAAAGGCTTATCGTCCAGAGTTTATCAACCGTATTGATGAGAAGGTAGTCTTCCATAGCTTGTCAAGTCAAGATATGCAGGAAGTAGTTAAGATTATGGTCAAACCATTGATTGCAAGCCTGGCAGAAAAAGGAATTGACTTGAAACTCCAAGCATCTGCCCTAAAACTTCTAGCTCAGCAAGGCTATGATCCAGAGATGGGGGCTCGTCCACTTCGTAGAACCCTACAAACGGAAGTGGAAGACAAACTTGCAGAACTTCTTCTTAAAGGTGAATTGGAAGCTGGTAAGACCCTGAAGATTGGTGTTAAAGCTGGTCAATTAAAATTTGAGATTGTTTAAAAATGTGAGGTTGAAACAGATTGTTTCAGCCTCTTTTTTGAAAAGTTGTTGCCCAAATAGCTACTTGGATTGTGGATTTATTTTGAGGATTTCAAAACTGATTTTGCCTAATCAAGTTTTGTATATCAAGTAAAAAATTCTTATCATTTGGCAATGTTTTTATAAAAAATAATAAAAAAGTGTTGACAAACAGAACAAGACATAGTATAATGCAAAATATAAAAAGTTATAAAAAGGTTGAACAGATATGAAAAAGAGTATAGCGGTGGTTTTTGGCACCTTTGCTCCCTTACATCAAGGGCATATTGATTTAATCCAAAGAGCAAAACGTCAATGTGATGCTGTATGGGTGGTAGTTTCAGGTTATAAGGGAGATCGTGGTGAACAGGTGGGACTTACACTACAAAAGAGATTTCGCTATATTCGTGAAGCTTTTCGAGATGATGAGTTGACCTCTGTTTGTAAACTTGACGAAAGCAATATTCCACGTTATCCAATGGGCTGGCAGGAGTGGTTGGATCAGATGTTGCAGGCCATTTCCTATGATCAGACTGGTGAGGAACTTATCTTTTTTGTAGGAGAGCCTGAATATCAAGCAGAACTTGACAAACGTGGTTTTGAGACCGTTCTACAGGAAAGAAAATTTGGAATTTCGGCTACCATGATTCGAGAAAATCCAAGTAAATATTGGAAATATATCGCTCAACCCTTCCGCCGTCAGTTTACGAAAAAAGTGTTGATTATGGGAAGTGCTAGTAATGGGAAAACAACTCTAGCCAAGGATTTAGCTCGCTTCTATGATGCGCCAGTCAGTCTGGAATATGCTCGTGAGTATCAGATAAAAAATAATGTCCGAGATGATGAGCTTACCCCAAAAGACTATTATTACCTTCTATTGGGGCAATATGATCAAACTTCCAAGTTAATCGATAGCAATGCCAATCGAGGCCTGGTCATTGCAGACACCAACTCATTGGTAACCAAGGGCTACTACGATTACTACATGGAAACTGAAGAGCAGGGGGACTTGTCCGTAGAAACCTTTGATAATCTCTTCGTTTCCATATTAGCCAAGGAAAAGTGGGATTTAATCCTCTTTGTGCAACCTGTCGGCTCTTATGTCAATGATGGTTTTCGAGACATGACCATGGCAGAAGACCATATCCGTCATAGTTTTTCTCAGCATTTGGATATGATGAGGGAGCAATATCTAGCTACTATCCCTCATGTTTATCTAGCTGATGATTATCTAGGGAATTATGAAGCAGCAAAAGTAGCTATCGATACCATTTACCAAGCAGATTAGGAGAAGAAAATGAAAAAAATAACTGAAAAAATTACTCGGTTTATCGCAAACTTTAAAAATGTTCACGCAGAAGCTCGTAAAATTGGTTTTGCAGGAGTTATGCGTTTGCTTTGGAAAGACCTCTTTGTGGGACGCAGTCTTTTCCAGTGGCTCTATTTGATTGCTTTATCAAGTGTCCCTCTTATTCTGGAGTTTACACAAAACACGGAAAGTCATGACTGGGTTGGTCTCTTGGCCTCTTGGACAGGGATTGTCTGCGTTATCTTGGTTGCAGAAGGTCGGGCTAGTAACTACCTTTTTGGAGCTATTAACTCTGCTATCTATTTGGTCCTAGCTATGAATGCTACTTTCTACGGAGAAGTTTTGACAACAGTTTATTTCTTTGTCATGCAGCCTATTGGCCTCTATACTTGGTTGTCTAATCGGATCAATGAGCAAGGAAAACCAGAAGAATCCCACTTTGAAGCTAAGAAACTTGGCCTGATTGATTGGCTCAAATATTTGGCTTTGACTGCTATCATCTGGATTGGTATGGGCTTTGCCTATCAAAGTATCCATAGCGCTCGTCCTTTCCGTGACAGTGTTACCGATGCGACCAATGGTGTTGGTCAGCTCTTGATGACACGTCTTTACCGGGAGCAATGGATTTTCTGGATTGCAACCAATCTCTTTAGTATTTACCTCTGGTGGGGTGAAAATATCCATATCCAAGGTATGTACTGGGTTTACACCATCAATAGTTTAGTCGGTTGGTATCAATGGACAAAAGCTGTCAGGGAGGGATAAGATGACTGAAATGATAATCCCGGCTGGAATGACAGAAAGAGAATATTTTGAGATTCATGCGACGGAGAAGGAATTTTTAGACTGGTACTGCAAACAGGATCTTCCTCAGTATGAAAAACCAAGCGTGACGGTGGATATGGTAGCTTATTGCTTTGTGGAAGGGAAAATCAAACTCTTGCTGATCCGGCGCAAGGCTCATCCTTATCAAAACTGCTTGGCTCTGGTCGGTGGTTTTATGGATAAGAGCGAAGATGCAAGGCATGCTTGCCAGCGTGAAGTGAGAGAGGAGGTTAACCTCGACCTTCCTTTGGAAAAAATCGAACAGTTGATGACAGTGTCTACCCCAGGTCGTGATCCACGGGGCTGGACGGTTACTATCGCCCACTTGGTGTATCTACCTAGTCGAGCACTCGAACTCGTTCAAGCTGGAGATGATGCCAAGGATGTAGTTTTTGTCGATGTTGATTTTCAGACGGGCAAGTGCTTCCTAGAGGGACTAGAGTTGGAGGAGCACGCCTTTGCCTTTGACCATTATGCCATTATCCAAGAGTCTATTAAACGAATCCAAGGGCGTCTTGACTGGAATCCGACCTTCCTCTATCTGCTAGAGGAGGAGTTCACTGTCTATGAAGGGACCGAATTGGTCAATCTCATCAACCCAGGACGACCAATCGTCAGCAATAACTTTCTCGTAAAATACGGTGAATATGTAGAAGAAGTTGGGCTCAAACGAGTGCCTAAAAAGAAACCAAGAAAAACCTATCGATTGAAATAAAAAGCTTTGGGACAGAAATCGATAGATCAAGTCTCGATTTCCTAGTCTCAGTCCTGAGAAGTTTCAACAAATCCGATGGCTGGTTGAAGCTTGAGAATAGAGAAAATAAAGTTTGTGTCAAAAGTCAATTCAGCTATCGTGTCAAAGGTTTATGATTCATAAAAAATCGAGGTCGGGATTCTTCCCAGCCTCTTTTTGTTATTATTTTTTTTAAAGATGTTCATCTTTTTTAGGATTACTCATAAAACGAATGAATAAATCTTTGTATTTATATTTTAAATAATGTTCATGTAAGTACAGTAGAGCTACGTAGACAATCATGAAAATGGCAGTTAGGTAGAACAAATCAAATGTTGTTTGAGCGTAATGAGTAGCTGCCCCATAAGAAACGAAAGCATCTAAAATCACCCAAGGAAGATACTTGTAATATTTGCTTAACATAAGTCTACACCTCCAATATCTATTTCAATTTTATTATAGCCCTTCAAGAAAAAAATGCAAGCGATTACACTTTAAAATATAGCACTTTGTCAGGAAGAACTTTTGTGTTTTTTTAAATTATTTACGAATAAAAGATATAGGAGGGGTAAGAAAATAAATGTACTAAAAAATAATTCTAAAAAATTTTAGATAAATAGTTGACAGATTTAAAAACAAATATTACAATAATGTTACAAAAATATTTCTTAACATTTCAAAAATGTTACAAAGGAGCATAAAATGAAAAATAAAACTTCTATCAAATTAATGGCCGCAACTGTACTTGCTTCAACATTACTATTGGGGGCTTGTGGTAATAAGAAAGAAAATACCACAAGTGATAGTTCTAGCAAGACAACACAAGCATCTTCTAGTTCTAAGACAAGTTCTTCAAGTAAAGAGAACAAGACTCAGAAATCCTCAAGCTCAACTTCATCAGAAAAAGCTAAATCATCATCTTCCGATCAGTCAACGACTACTGCTAATCAATCGCAAGCAACACCAGCACCAGAAACAAAACAAAATCAAGAACCTTCTGCTAAGCAAACCCCTTCTCAAGCCCCATCCAATCAACAAGGAACACAAGCAAAACAGAATCAGTCAGCTTATGATCCAGCAACTGATCGCAAACTTCAAGACAAGCAGGCAGAACATAACAAACGTTATAAAGGTGTCTTGACTATGGTGGACAAAGATTTTTCAGCTGCAGCTGGGAATTGGAAGGGTGCGAATGGTGAAACGATCACTGTCTCATCAGGCGGTCAATTTACAGTAGAATCTGCTGATGGCAAGAAAGAAAACTACTCTATTCAAAGCTATTCTTATACCCTTGATGATGGGAAATACAATGCTGAAGTAGGTGGTGGAAAAGTCATCCAAATTACAACAGGTGCAGATGGTACTGTTTCAAGTGTTACTTTGATTAAGCCATAGACTTCAGTACAGAAATAATTTGTTTAAAAATAGTTCAGCTGAGGAGTACTACAGTATTCCGATTTGATAAGAAGAAGTCATAAATGAACTCCAGAGATGAGACTAACTTAGGAATATATGTAATCATGTCTACCTGAACTGACCGTTTTTCACTTAGTTTCTTTCAGAGAAAGTGGTATAATGAAAAAATCAAAGGGAAACGAGTGATGAATCAATGCCAGATAAATTAATTTTACCTCAAAACACACGACTCATGGGAGTGTTCCTTGGCTTTATCGGTGGTTCTTTGGATGTATTCTGTCACATCCAGTACCATAGTTTGGTGGCAACGCAGACAGGGAACATTCTCCTACTGATATCAGATTGGCACGATTCACATGTCATTAATACCATGTTGAGATTCTGTTCTATTATATTCTTTTCCCTAGGCTTTCTTTTTGCCTTACACGTGAAAGAATATCGCAAAACAGCCTATTGGCGGGTTAAGATGCTACTTCCCTTATTTATCGGGACCCTTGTTCTGCCCTTCTTTTCCCGTTTTCCTCTATTAGAAGTTCCTTTTATTGCTTTTGGAACAGGCATGATGATACTAACATTTACGGGTAGTTTGATTGAAGATTATCCCTATGTCATTTTTATGACTTCTGGAAATTACCGAAAAATGTTGACTGCTTTGTATCGCATCGTTAGAGGAGAAGGAGATGTTCAAGAATATCGTCGTCAAGCCTTGAATTATGGCATTGTTGTAGGGAGTTTCGTAGTGGGCGCTATTAGCTTGGCTGTATCTATGCATTTTCTCCATGAATGGTCTATCTGGATTGTCAGCTTCAATTTGTTTTTGATTATGGCATACTATATTGCTAGAGTGAAGCAACTAGATTTGCAAGATGAAAATATATAAAAAAGGCAAATCTCAAATTGAGGGATTTGCCGTTTTTGGTATGATGGACATGTCGTACATCTGAGGTGGAAGTCCTCCGTAGGACACACACTACCAGTGAACTTTTGAGCAACTGAATTTGTCCATTCGGGGATGTATAACTATTTCTTACTAGGGAATATGAAGCGCATAGTCATCATCATAGATGAGCGCTCGCGTACTAGCCTACGAGTGATTATAGGGAAGCAATGGAAGAAGAAATCTAAACGACTGTCGGGCCTACTTAAGTTAGGAATTCCTAAAAGGATAGCAGATAAGGATCTGGCTGGGGTGAACACTATCAATTAGGGTTCAGAAATCGATACTTAAACGCGATATATCAAAACCAGTCCTTGAAAGGCGAGGACTGGTTTCGTGTTTGGATTAATACCTTGAACGACATTCCTTAAAAGTTAGTTGAATAACCGTATGCAGAATGGCACGTACCGTGGTGTGAGAGGGGGTAGTCTTAGCCACTACTCGATTTTATTTCACCAACTTCTTCATCTCATCAATACGCGCTACGGTCGCGTCGTATTTAGCTTGGTAGTCGGCTTGTTTGTCGCGTTCTTTTTGGACGACTTCTGGTTTGGCATTAGCTACGAAGCGTTCATTAGAGAGCTTCTTGCCGACCATATCCAGTTCTTTTTGCCATTTAGCCAGTTCCTTATCGAGACGAGCGAGTTCTTCTTCGACATTGAGGAGGTCTGCCAGTGGCAAGTAGATTTCTGCTCCTGTGATGACGCTTGACATAGCGAGTTCAGGTGCAGGGATGTTTGATGCGATTTCCAAGTGTTCTGGATTTGTGAAGCGTTTGATGTAGTTGACATTGCTGTTAAAGAAGGCTTCCAAGTCGCTATCGCTGGTCTTAACAAGGATGGTGATAGGCTTGCTTGGTGCAACGTTTACTTCTGCACGCGCATTACGAACAGCACGGATCAAGTCTTTGAGGCTTTCGACACCAGTGTGGGCTGCGAGGTCTTCAAAGGCTGGGTTAACAGTTGGATATTCCGCTGTAACGATAGATCCTTCTGAGATTTGTCCAAAGATTTCCTCTGTCACGAATGGCATGATTGGGTGAAGGAGACGAAGGATCTTGTCCAAAGTATAGAGGAGAACAGAACGTGTGATGACTTTCTCTTCTTCGTTATCGCTATAAAGGACTTCCTTGGTCAACTCAACGTACCAGTCCGCAAACTCGTCCCAGATGAAGTTATAAAGGATGTGTCCAGCTACACCAAACTCAAACTTATCAAAGTTGGCAGTAGCTTTTCCTATAGTTTCATTGAGGTTGTGGAGAATCCAGCGGTCTGTGACATTTCCAGCTTCCTTGTTGACAACTTTTTCGACATTGGCAGTTGCTTGCTCGAGGGTCAAGCCTTCATTGTTCATGAGGATGTAGCGAGAGATGTTCCAGATCTTGTTGATGAAGTTCCATGAAGCATCCATTTTCTCGTAAGAGAAGCGCACGTCTTGGCCTGGTGCAGAACCGTTCGAAAGGAACCAACGAAGGGCATCGGCACCGTATTTCTCGATGACATCCATAGGGTCAATCCCGTTCCCGAGAGATTTAGACATCTTACGTCCTTGCTCGTCACGAATGAGACCGTGGATAAGCACATTTTGGAATGGCTGACGGCCAGTGAATTCCAAGGATTGGAAGATCATACGAGACACCCAGAAGAAGATGATATCGTAACCTGTTACCAAGGTTGACGTTGGGAAGTAACGTTTGAAGTCTTCTGAGTCGACATCAGGCCAGCCCATAGTTGAGAATGGCCAAAGGGCAGAACTGAACCAAGTATCCAAGACGTCTTCGTCCTGAGTCCATCCGTCGCCTTCAGGAGCTTCTTCACCGACGTACATTTCACCCTCAGCATTGTACCAAGCAGGGATTTGGTGACCCCACCAGAGCTGACGAGAGATTACCCAGTCGTGGACATTTTCCATCCATTGGAGGAAGGTATCGTTGAAACGAGGTGGGTAGAATTCTACCTTGTCCTCTGTGTCTTGATTGGCAATAGCATTCTTAGCCAATTGGTCCATCTTAACGAACCATTGAGTAGACAAGCGTGGCTCAACCACAACACCTGTACGTTCTGAGTGACCAACACTGTGGACACGTTTTTCGATTTTAACGAGGGTACCGATTTCTTCCAACTTAGCAACGACTGCCTTACGAGCTTCGAAACGATCCATACCTGCAAATTCGAAGGCCAAGTCGTTCATGGTTCCGTCATCGTTCATGACGTTGACTTGTGGCAAGTTATGGCGTTGACCAACCAAGAAGTCGTTTGGATCGTGGGCAGGCGTGATTTTCACGACACCAGTACCAAACTCAGGGTCTGCGTGCTCGTCCCCAACGATTGGAATCAATTTATTAGCGATTGGAAGGATGACGTTTTTACCAATCAAGTCCTTGTAGCGTGGGTCTTCTGGATTAACCGCAACCGCAACGTCCCCAAACATGGTCTCAGGACGAGTTGTCGCAACTTCAAGGGCGCGTGAACCGTCTTCTAACATGTAGTTCATATGGTAGAAGGCACCTTCGACATCCTTATGGATAACCTCGATATCAGAAAGGGCTGTGCGAGCTGCTGGATCCCAGTTGATGATAAACTCACCACGGTAGATCCAGCCTTTCTTGTAAAGGTCCACAAAGACCTTGCGAACCGCTTTTGACAAACCTTCGTCAAGCGTGAAACGCTCACGAGAGTAGTCTACAGAGAGGCCCATCTTGCCCCATTGTTCCTTGATAGTAGTGGCATATTCGTCTTTCCATTCCCAGACTTTCTCGAGGAATTTCTCACGGCCGAGGTCGTAACGGCTGATGCCCTCACCACGCAAGCGCTCCTCAACCTTAGCCTGAGTCGCAATCCCCGCGTGGTCCATCCCTGGAAGCCAAAGCGTATCAAAACCTTGCATACGTTTTTGACGGATGATGATATCTTGCAAAGTTGTATCCCAAGCGTGACCGAGGTGGAGTTTACCAGTCACGTTTGGTGGTGGAATGACGATAGAGTATGGCTTAGCCTTCTTATCGCCTGAAGGCTTGAAAACATCCTCGTCAAGCCATTTTTGGTAACGACCAGCCTCAACCTCGGCTGGATTGTATTTAGGTGAAAGTTCTTTAGACATGTGTGTGTCCTTTCTAGTTTATATCTTGAAATAAAATTAGTATGTAGAAGATAGGCTTTGATTCAACTCATCTTGTTTTTATCATTATCTTCTATAAGCAAAGAAACGGTGAAAAATTTTACATTAACTTTCTCTCATTATCTTCGTAATATGTTTATCAAAGTCTGATATGATTTTTTGAGTTCGGTTAAATTTTTCATACTCCTGGATAGCTTTTGAGTCTGCTTGTTTCTTGGAAAGACTTCCTTTTCCTTCTAAGATTTCATATTCATTAAAAGATAGAAAACGATCAATACTATCTGCCAATCCTCGCATCGTAAAAGTATTACGGCGCTCAACCAAACTCTCGATATAATCAAAATAGGCTGTAACAGTTCGCTCTAGTTGTCGAATTTCTTTTTCTTGCAAATAATTTTTGGCTATAGTTACATCTGATTTGAGAACTCGTCCATCAGGTGCATGTTTCCAAGTAGTTAATCCCATTTTTTCTTTACTAGCATCGGCTTGCTGATAGATAATTTCTGCAGCCGTACTTCCAGTAATTGCGTAATGAAATTTATTTTGCACCATAGCATAGAAGTTTTTAGTAATATCTGAGTTTCGATCATAATCTATGGCACATTCAGCAAAGATATCCGTAATTTGTTGATAGATTCGGCGTTCGCTAGAGCGAATAGAACGAATCCGTTCTAAAAGTTCACGGAAATAATCTTGTCCGAAAACTGTCTGTCCTTGTTTCAAGCGTTCATCATCTAAAACAAAACCTTTGATGATAAACTCTTTCAAGGTCTTGGTTGCCCAAATTCTAAATTGAGTAGCCTTGCTGGAATTTACACGATAACCAACTGAAATGATAGCATCCAGATTGTAATATTCAAGTTCACGCCGGACAGTTCTATTGCCCTCTTGTTGAACCTGTGCAAATTTTGCACAAGTTGACACCTTATCTAACTCACCACTATCATAAATGTTTTTCAAGTGCTTTGTAATGACACTTCGTTCAACTCCAAAGAGCTCCGCAAGACCTTTTTGAGTTAACCAAAGATTTTCATCTTGTAAAAGGATATCTAGCTGAACGTCGCCATTGGGTGTAGTATACAGGATGAAATTAGAAATTTCATTCAAGCCAATTCCACCTCCTCCCTTCCATAAACAATTACTTCTCGTTCTTAAACTGTATACCGTTTTCTTTCAGTTTTTGAACGGTAGCGGGACCAATTCCCTTCAAAGCGAGAACTTCTTTTTCGGTCCATTTTTTGAAATCTGTAGACCTACGAATCCCATTTTCAACAAAGATGTGAACAAGATCCATCCGGATTCCCTTCATTTTTTCCTCGCTCATAAAGGAGTACCAGTCGTTTACCTCGGATAAAGTTTTTATCATACTGGAATGATTCGAAAATACTGGTTTACGACGGAACTTCTTGGCTTCGTTTGTTAGAAATTTTGTTAAAATAATATTTTCTAGTAAATAATCAAATAGAGGATACAAACTAGCTTGTAGCGATTCAATTGAATTTGGACAATAGCATTCTTGGTCTTCGATATCTATAACTTTGAATTGCCAATCTTCCTCTATAAAGAATTCAACAGCTTCATCATTGATTTCCACTAATTTTGCAAATAGCTGACTAGCTTCCTCAATTTTTCCTTGAGAAAAAGCAGAGATGATGGCATGAATAAGAATGGTATCGTCCCGTTTCCCTTTATTTAATTCTTCGCGGTAGAAACGCTCAACCTTTAGTTCCTGACCAGTAATATGATACAAGGAAAGCATACAGAAGACAAAATTAGGAGGAAAACGTTCTGGTCGCTTACTCAAATATAGGTCAATCAATTCTATAGCCTTAGAATTTAAGTTCTCCGTCATATAATATTCAATCAGAAACATGAGAGCAGACAGGATAGGGCGGGCTTCAAAATAATTCCAACTATTGTATCCGTTCATTTTCCATTTTTCTAAAACTAGAACTTCAAAATCCAATACTTTTTTAAAAGTTGACAAATCAAAATCTTCAACTTCTGATAAGAATAAATGAAAATCAGCAGCAAAATAATCTGGATTGATTTTTAAAACTTGCTTTAACAGTTTATTTCGCTTCTGTGTATTCGGAGTATGCATAGCTTCTCTAAATAAAGCATGATCCTGATTCCAATCAAAAGTCCTATTTTTCAGTTGGTAATTGATTAGCTGAACATCTGGATACTCTCCGTGTTCATCAGCATATTGCATCACTGCTGTATGTAGTTCATCGAAGTTTTGAATGGTCCGACGTTCTACAAAAGTTGGATTTTTGGCCATGATTTCTGTCCAAGCAGCCTCTTCTTCAGAAATAACTTTGATATCCAACTTTTGCTGGCGTTTTAATTCTTTTTTTCTATTTTTCTTTTTAGCCATCTATTTTCTCCTCTAACTCATTCTTCAATAGGTCCTATCTCGACTGCCAGATACAAGCATTAATGGGAAAAACCACTTTCTCAGCGATTCGTTGATTTTGAAGGTTGTGCCCTAAGCGTAAGCAAGGTGGAGTTTTTCCAGTTACATTGGGTGGTGGGAATCACGAACGAAAAAGATTGAGACTTTTGAACTTCTTGAGTCTTGAGAACGTCTTCATGAAGCCTTTTTGGGAATGTTCAACTTCAACCTAGGATGGAGTGTGTTTAGGCGGAAGCTGTTTAGACATGTGTTTGTCCTTTTTCTATTATTTTCATCTTATTTTGAATCTGCTTAGCAGCTTCTCCTGCAGACAAATTCGTATTATTTATTTTAAAGTAGTGGTGCAACTCATTCGGTTGATGTTGGGAATTTAATTGAAGTGTTTCAGTGGTTTCTAAAATTTCTCTTTCAGATACCTCAATATGTCGTTTTAAGGGTTTGTGCTTTAATCGATTCTCCGTTCGATTTCGACGTAAGCGCTCTTCAAGGCTTGTTTCCAATTCAACAAAAAGAATCTCTTGATGATAGTCATTCAACAAATCCTGAATTTGTTTCAAATAGATCAGCTGGTACTGATTTGAAAAATCAATCACGTCTGTTAAAATCACATATCGCTGATTTCTAGCGCTAGCTCCAAGGAAAGAAAAGGTCATTCCACGAACAAATTCCCACATTTCCTCTGTATAGTCCTGATAGATTTCCAGTGCAAAATCGATGGCTTGATGGTTATAAAAGAGGGTAGAATCCGTCAGTCGAGATAGTTCTTGACCAATCGTCATTTTTCCTGAAGCTGGGGCACCAATGATGAAAAAATGCATCAAATCACCTCCCACTCACTCTTCAGCAAGCCGTATCTCAAATCATCGCAGCGATTGCCTTGGGCATCCTTGCGGTCTCTTATGCGAGCTTCGAGGGTGAAGCCAAGTTTCTCAGCGACTCGTTGACTTTGAAGGTTGTAACCAAAGCAAGACAGTTCAATCTTGTGTAGGTTTAGTTCTTTAAAAGCTAAATCAATCAAGGCACGCGCTGCTTCGGGAACATAACCTCGTCCCCAATAGTCTGGGTGCAAGATATAGCCAATCTCCAGTACATCGTCTTCGTAGCGACGGGGGAAATCGACAGAACCAATGATTGTATCGGTTCTTTTAACGATAATTCCGTAGCCTGCTGGGAGATTATCCTTTTGATTACGCTCGGGAAGGATATGTTCTAGGTAATAAATCTCATCTTCCAAGGTCTTGACAGGTGGAAAACCTGCTGGGTAAGAAACTTCTGGACGACTAGCATAGTCAAAGATATCCTCTACATCCGCAACTGTACGGACTCGTAAGACCAGTCGCTCAGTTTCGATTCGTTCAGGTAATGCTGCTCTTGTCATTTTTCTGCCTCGCTTTCTTAATGAAGCTCCCCATAGGATCGACTCGGTCATTTAGATAACGGTAAACGCGCTGATGGGCGTCCCCCATAAAGTAAGTTGGCGCAAAGTGGTCATTTTTAAAATGGCCCTTGTCATCTAAGAGCTCTGGATCAGCAAGTCGCTCAATAATCTTAGCAAAGATATGGCAGATGCCATCTTCCTCGATAATCTGATCTACCTGACAATCCAAAACGACTGGACAAGCCTCTAAAATCGGTGCCTGAGTTCGTTCAGAAATCTCATAGTCAAGTCCCAGGTGTTTCAATTTCTCCCGATGGCTGATAAAGCCAGCCTGCTCCATCTCAAGCATGAGGTTTTCGTCAGGGATGTTCACGCTGAACTGTCGATAATGCTTAATCTGGTCGGCTGCATTTTCCTCAGTACCAACACCGATGACCAGCCAATCTCCCAGACTATAAGAGGAGCTACAGGTTGTGATATTGTATCCAAAGTTCTGGTCCTTATAGCCCAAGATGAAGATAGGAAAACCATAGTAGAGTTTACTGGTGTTAAAAGATTGTTTCATGACAACCTCCTTTAGCTAGGGGGGAAAAGAAAAATCGTCCCTGCCATCAATCTGACAGGGACGAATGTGTTAATCCGCGGTACCACCCAATTTCGGGCCATGCCCGCATCTTTAATCTTCTTGTTTCACTTTTATGACGTCGTTAGCTCGTCTTGCCGTACTTGAGTACAGCAAGACGAGCTGTCTAGTCCTAAAAGGAAACAAAAAGATTTATATTTCAATTTTTAATTTCATCCATTAGCAACCAGTTTTGACACATTTGTGGACTTCTCAGCACCGCCACTTTCTGTAAAATGTGGGACTCAAAACACCTCTAATGGCTTTATTTTAACAAGTTTTTGACGGAAAAGCAAGGAACAAGAAAGATTACTTGAACTTGATGCCGTTTTCTTTTAATTTCTTGATGGTAGCGGGACCAATTCCTTTCAAGGCAAGTAGTTCTTTTTCTGTCCAGTTTTTGAAGTCAGCAGCAGACTTGATCCCTTCATCGTAGAAAGTCTTAGCGCGGTCAACTGAAAGTCCCCCTAGGTTTGCTGCGAAATCTTCTACAGAAGTAGCAACTTTTTGAGCTTGCTCTTTGGTTGCTTCTACAGTTTTTTCAACCTTTTTAGAGACAGCTTTACCTGCATCACTTGCCGCTTTTTCAGCATGTTTTACAACTTTTTTTGTTTCTTCGACAACCTTGTTTACAGTGCTTGAAAATGCACCTGAGCGACGTAGGCTGTTTCTCAATTGTTTTTTACGTTGGAGTGTCTTTGACATGATAAAATCCTTTCAATAAAAAATCCCTGTGGCTGAACAAGGATCGAATCTCTATGGTTTTATTGTATCAACTTTCTTTAGGAATTGCAAGGCTTGATATACTGGAAATATAGGAGATATATGGGAAATTTCGCCGTAGAATGATAGACAATAATAGAAGAAAAATGAAAAATATGGTATAATGAAACGATAGATTTTTGAATAGGAATACAATCATGTTTGGATTTTTTAAAAAAGATAAAGCTACAGAATCCCCCACAATGGTGCCAGACCACATCGGTGTGATCATGGATGGGAATGGCCGTTGGGCTAAAAAACGGATGCAGCCACGAGTCTTTGGCCATAAGGCTGGGATGGATGCTTTGAGAAAGGTAGCTATTGCTGCTAGTGATATGGGCGTCAAAGCCTTGACAGTCTATGCCTTTTCAACTGAAAACTGGACCCGTCCAGATCAGGAAGTCAAATTTATCATGAACCTGCCAGTTGAATTCTATGATAAGTTTGTTCCTGAATTACATCAGAAGAACATGAAGATTCAAATGATTGGGGAGACTGATCGTTTGCCGAAGCAGACTTTTGATGCTCTTAAAAAGGCAGAAGAGCTGACTAAGTTAAATACAGGATTGATTCTCAATTTTGCCCTTAATTATGGTGGACGAGCTGAGATTACACAAGCAGTCAAGTTGATTGCACAGGATGTTTTAGATGCTAAGATCAATCCTGGTGATATCACCGAGGAGTTGATTGGGGAATACCTCTTTACGGGACATTTGCCAAAAGTCTTGCGGGATCCTGACTTAATTATTCGGACCAGCGGTGAACTTCGTTTGAGTAATTTCTTGCCTTGGCAGGCTGCTTATAGCGAGCTCTATTTCACGGATGTCTTGTGGCCTGACTTTGATGAGGAAGCCTTGAAAGAAGCTATCATCGAGTACAATCGTCGCAACCGTCGCTTTGGAGGAGTTTAGGAGATATTATGATACAGGATTTACAAAAGAGAACCCTTTTTGCTGTCTTGGCCTTGGCTATCTTTATCCCAATCTTGGCGATTGGTGGCTTATGGCTCCAGATTGCCATGGGGATTGTGGCTATGTTGGGAGTCCATGAGTTGCTTCGTATGAAGGGGTTAAATACCATGACGCCTGAAGGCCTCTTGACTTTACTAGCAACCTTTTTTCTGACTATTCCTTTGGAAAACTACCTGAAGTTTTTGCCTGTGGATGGGAACGTTGTTGCTTATAGTGTCGTGATACTGATTTTACTAGGGGCAACAGTCTTCAGCAAGAACTATACTATTGAGGATGCTGTTTTTCCGATTGCCATGAGTTTTTATGTTGGCTTTGGTTTTAATGCTTTGGTCGATGCTCGTATTGCAGGTTTGGATAAGGCGCTTTTGGGACTGTGTATGGTCTGGGCAACCGATAGTGGTGCTTATCTGGTAGGGATGAAGTTTGGTAAGAGAAAACTAGCTCCGAGAGTTTCCCCTAACAAGACCATAGAGGGTGCTATGGGGGGTATCTTGGCTGCTATGCTAGTGACTTTGATTTTTATGCTAGTTGATAGTACTGTTGCTTTACCTTATGGGATTTACAAAATGATGGTTTTTGCTATTTTCTTTAGTATAGCTGGTCAGTTGGGAGATTTGATTGAAAGTGCTATGAAACGTCACTTTGGTGTCAAAGACTCAGGCAAGTTTATCCCAGGTCATGGTGGGGTATTGGATCGTTTTGATTGCATGCTGGCTGTCTTCCCTATTATGCACCTCTTTGGCTTATTTTAAGGAAAGGTAAATAGAAATTAAATGATAGGATTACTAACATTTATCCTGGTCTTTGGGATTATCGTAGTGGTTCACGAATTCGGACATTTTTACTTTGCTAAGAAATCTGGGATTTTAGTTCGTGAGTTTGCCATCGGTATGGGCCCCAAGATCTTTGCTCATATCGGAAAAGATGGGACTGCTTATACCATTCGTCTCCTGCCACTTGGTGGGTACGTTCGCATGGCAGGTTGGGGTGAAGATACGACAGAAATCAAGACTGGAACTCCCGCAAGCCTAACATTAGCAGCGGATGGTAAGGTCAAACGCATCAATCTCTCTGGTAAAAAGGTTGACCAGACAGCTCTGCCTATGCAGGTCACTCAGTTTGATTTTGAGGATAAACTCTTTATTAGAGGCTTGGTCTTGGAAGAAGAGAAGACCTTCTCAGTTGATCATGATGCGACCATTGTGGAAGCTGATGGAACGGAAGTTCGTATCGCTCCCTTAGATGTCCAATATCAAAATGCGACTGTCTGGGGTAAAATGATCACCAACTTTGCTGGTCCTATGAATAATTTTATCCTAGGAGTCGTCGTTTTCTGGATCTTGATTTTCATGCAAGGTGGCGTCCGTGATACACAAACGAATAACTTCAGTATTA
Source organism: Streptococcus infantis (assembly GCF_047465525.1). GTDB lineage: Bacteria > Bacillota > Bacilli > Lactobacillales > Streptococcaceae > Streptococcus > Streptococcus infantis_R. The sequence goes on from NZ_JASGZS010000021.1 coordinate 25,635, forward strand.
TTCCAGATAGCGCTTTGGCTAAGGTTGGTGTTGAAAATACTGCCCAAATCACTAAAGTCGGCAGTTATGAGATTTCAAACTGGTCAGATTTGATTCAGGCGGTCGATGCAGAAACCAAGGACAAAACAGCGCCCGTTTTGGATGTGACGGTTTCTGAAAATGGCACTGAAAAACAAGTGAGTGTGACACCTGAAGAAAGCCAAGGTCGTTATATACTGGGTGTTCAACCAAGGCTCAAATCAGATATCTGGTCTATGTTTATGGGCGGATTTACAACTGCGGCAGATTCAGCTTTACGTATCCTGAATGCTTTGAAAAGCTTGATCTTCCAACCTGATTTGAATAAATTAGGTGGCCCCGTTGCTATCTTTAAGGCAAGCAGTGATGCCGCTAAAAATGGTCTTGAGAATGTCTTGTTCTTCTTGGCTATGATTTCCATCAATATCGGGATCTTCAACTTGATTCCGATCCCTGCGCTGGATGGTGGAAAAATCGTGCTCAATATCCTAGAAGCTATCCGTCGCAAACCACTAAAACAAGAAATTGAAACCTATGTCACTCTGGTCGGAGTTGTCATTATGGTCGTTTTGATGATCGCCGTAACCTGGAACGACATCATGCGTACCTTCTTTTAAGAATTAGAGGAGTCATTATGAAACAAAGTAAAATGCTTATCCCAACGCTTCGCGAAATGCCAAGCGATGCTCAAGTTATCAGTCACGCCCTTATGTTGCGTGCTGGTTATGTTCGTCAAGTATCAGCAGGTGTTTACTCATACCTACCACTTGCTAACCGTGTTATCGAAAAAGCTAAGAAGATCATGCGTCAAGAGTTTGACAAGATTGGTGCTGTTGAGATGTTGGCTCCAGCCCTTCTTAGTGCAGATCTTTGGCGTGAATCTGGTCGTTATGAAACTTACGGTGAGGACTTGTACAAATTGAAAAACCGTGAAGGATCTGACTTTATCCTAGGCCCAACCCACGAAGAAACCTTCACAGCGATTGTCCGTGATTCTGTCAAGTCTTACAAGCAATTGCCACTGAACTTGTACCAAATCCAACCTAAATACCGTGATGAAAAACGTCCACGTAATGGACTTCTCCGTACGCGTGAATTTATCATGAAAGATGGTTATAGCTTCCACGCTAACTATGATAGCTTGGATGTGACCTATGATGAGTATAAGGCAGCTTATGAGCGTATCTTCACTCGCAGTGGTTTGGACTTCAAAGCTATCATCGGTGACGGTGGAGCCATGGGTGGTAAGGATAGCCAAGAGTTTATGGCCATCACACCTGCTCGTACAGACCTTGACCGTTGGGTAGTGTTAGATAAATCTGTCGCATCATTTGATGAGATTCCTGTAGAAGTGCAAGAAGAAATCAAGGCAGAATTGCTCAAATGGATGGTTTCTGGTGAAGATACCATTGCCTACTCAAGTGAATCAAGCTATGCAGCTAACTTAGAAATGGCAACCAACGAGTACAAACCAAGCAATCGTGTTGTGACTGAAGAAGAAGTGGCTCGCGTGGAAACACCAGGTGTCAAATCGATTGATGAAGTCGCAGCCTTCTTGAATGTCTCTGAAGAGCAAACAATCAAGACCTTAGTTTATATCGCAGATGAGGAGCCAGTTGTGGCTTTACTCGTTGGCAATGACCAGCTCAATGAAGTCAAATTGAAAAACTACCTTGGAGCAGATTTCTTGGAACCTGCAACTGAGGCAGAAGTCAAAGAATTGTTGGGAGCGGACTTTGGTTCCCTTGGCCCAGTAGATCTTCCAGAAAATGTTAAAATCATTGCTGACCGCAAGGTACAAGATAGCCGCAATGCTGTTGTAGGTGCTAACCAAGATGGTTACCACTTGACTGGTGTGAATCCAGGTCGTGACTTCACTGCTGAGTATGTGGATATCCGTGAAGTTCGTGAAGGTGAAATTTCTCCAGACGGACAAGGTATTCTTAACTTTGCGCGTGGTATCGAAATCGGTCACATCTTTAAACTGGGTACTCGTTACTCAGCAAGTATGGGGGCAGATGTCTTGGATGAAAACGGTCGTGCTGTGCCAATCATCATGGGATGCTACGGTATCGGTGTCAGCCGTCTCCTCTCAGCAGTTATGGAGCAACACGCTCGCCTCTTTGTTAACAAAACGCCTAAAGGGGAATATCGTTACGCTTGGGGAATCAATTTCCCTAAAGAATTGGCTCCGTTTGATGTGCATTTGATTCCAGTTAATGTCAAGGACGAAGCAAGTCTTGAATTGACTAATCGTATCGAAGAAGCCTTAGTTAACAAAGGCTACGAAGTCTTGACAGATGACCGTAACGAACGTGTCGGTGTTAAATTCAGTGATAGCGACTTGATGGGTCTTCCAATCCGTATCACTGTTGGTAAGAAAGCAGCTGACGGGATCGTAGAAGTGAAGATCAAGGCGACAGGAGATACAATCGAAGTTCATGCAGATAACTTGCTTGAAACTCTTGAAATTCTAACAAATAAATAAAATCTATAATCAGAAGAAAAACAAGACAAAAATGTAACTAGTTTTTGCCTTGTTTTTTCTGTATAATGAGAGAAAGTAAGACTCAATGAAAATCAAAGAGCAAACTAGCCGCAGGTTGCTCAAAACACCGTTTTGAGGTTGTGGATAGAACTGACGAAGTCAGTAACACATATACGGCAAGGCGACGTTGATGCGGTTTGAATTTGATTTTCGAAGAGTATAAACATTAAAAGCGTAAAAAGAGGTAGTACTATGCTAAAATTTCCAAAGGATTTTGTCTGGGGTTCCTCAACTTCTGGGCCGCAGATAGAAGGACGAGTGCCTGGTGACGGTAAGGGAGATAATCTCTGGGATTATTGGTTTCAAGTAGAGCCAAATCGCTATTATAATGGGATTGGGCCAGATAAGACATCGACCTTCTATGAAAATTGGGAAAAAGATATCGAATTATTGTTAGAAACAGGGCACACAGCCTTTCGAACTTCTATCCAGTGGTCTCGTATTTTCCCACAGGGACGTGGAGAAGTCAATCCTCAAGGTGCGGCGTTCTACCGTCAGGTCTTTGAAGCCATCAAGGCTAAGGGCATTCGTCTTTTAGTCAATCTTTATCACTTTGACTTGCCTTTTGCCCTTCAAGAGGATGGCGATGGTTGGGAAAATAAGGCAACTATTAAGGCTTATGAAGGCTATGCTCGCTTCTGTTTTGAGACTTACGGAGACTTGGTAGATCAGTGGATTACCTTCAATGAACCTATCGTTCCTGTGGAGTTCGGTTATTTCTATGATTCCCATTATCCTCATAAGGTAGATGCCAAAGCAGCAGTAAAGGTTGCCTATCATACCCAACTAGCCAGCACTCTTGCCGTTAAGGCTTGTCATGAAGTATTACCTGGTTCTAAGATTGGAATTGTCCTCAACTTGACACCAGCCTATCCACGTAGCCAGCATCCTGCCGATGTAAAAGCAGCTCGCATTGCCGACCTCTTTCAGGCACAATCTTTCCTAGATCCGTCTGTTTTAGGAGCATATCCAGAAGAGTTAGTGGAAATTTTGGCTGAGCATGACTTGTTACCAGAGTACACGGCCGAAGAGTTGGAAGTTATTCGTGAGCACACAGTAGATTTCCTTGGAGTCAACTACTACCAACCCTTGCGTGTCATGGCGCCACTTTTTACTAAGCATCCTGATAGTCCACTCTTACCAGAACATTTCTATGAACCTTACGTTATGCCAGGTCGTAAGATTAATCCACACCGCGGTTGGGAAATCTACGAGCAAGGAATTTATGACATTGCCCAAAATATCAAGGAAAACTATGGGAATATTGAGTGGATGCTGACAGAGAATGGTATGGGCGTTGAAGGTGAAGATAAATTCCGCGAAAATGGAATGATTCAGGATGATTACCGTATTGACTTTGTCAAAGGTCACCTTCGTGAACTTCATCGTGCCATTGAAGACGGTGCTAACTGTAAAGGCTACTTGATTTGGACCTTTATCGATTGCTGGTCATGGCTCAACAGCTATAAAAACCGCTATGGTTTGGTCGAGCTTGACTTAGAAACACAAGAACGCCGCTTGAAAAAATCAGGCCACTGGTTCAAAGAACTCAGCGACAATAATGGATTTTAAGCTACTTTTCAAATAGATTCAAATAAACCATTGGAAATAAAGCTCTTTGAGAGAGTTTCCAATGGTTTTTCTTATTCTTAGAATAGTCCGATAAAAAGTAGTAGAGCTGATAAAGCAATGAAAGCTAGGGTTGCTAGACCACGTTGGCCTGGGCTGTAAATCTTTCTTTCGCCTCGAACTGGGAAGACGATAGCCAGTAATGCACCCCCGACAGCACCCCCGACATGCCCAGCAAGGCTAATACCAGGCATTAAAATACTGCCTACTAGATTGATGACTAAGAGGGAGAGGTAGGATTGACCAAGCTGTTGGAGATAGGGATTGCGTGAGGCATAACGGAGAACGACAATAGAAGCGAACATACCATAGAGGGCAGTTGAAGCACCAGCAGTAATGGCATTGGGACTAAAAACGAGGACAAAGAGATTTCCCATCATACCTGATAGAAGGTAGATAAAGAAAAAATGTTTAGAGCCAAAGATTTGTTCCATCTGACGTCCTAAGAAGTAGAGGGATAGCATATTGACTAAAAAGTGCTCCAAGCCAATATGGACAAAGGTTGCCGAGAATAAGCGCCAGACTTGTTCAGGCATGGCCTTGATTGCTGGGGGATAAACAGCTCCGAATTTATACAAGGTGGCTGCACTTGTGTAGTTAAAACCACTGGTTAAAAACATGAGTATAAAAACCAGGCTTGTCACGAGTAGAAAGAAGCTCGTGACAGGATACCGACGATCAAAAATTTCTTTCATAGATGAGTACCTCCTCAACAGGAATATCATGTGAATCAGGCTGGAAGTCTTGAATCTGACAAGGATAAAGTGTACTGATGGTGTGGCCTAGGAAATGCTCCAAGTAGCGGTCGTAGTAGCCACCACCGTAGCCAATCCTATACCTTGAAGGATTGAAAGCCAAACCAGGAACATGAATCAGGTCAATCTGAGAGGGTTCAAGGATTGTGAAGTCTCCTTGAGGTTCAAGAAGTCCAAAAGAATTTCTTTCGAGTTTCTCTGGTTCATAGAGCACAAAGTCCATTTTCCCTTGTGGATAAGTTTTGGGAATGAGGATGGTTTTCCCATCTTTTTGAGCTTGTTCGATCAGTCTAGCTGTCTGAAATTCATGAGGAAAAGACAGGTAAGTAGCGATGGTTTTTGCTTCCTTGTAGAATGGATGTTGAAGGAGTTGCTCTGTGAGCCAATCGTTCATGCTCTGCTTTTCTTCCTTGGATAGAGACTTAAGTCCTTGCAAGACCTGCTTGCGTAAGCTTTTTTTCATAGTTTACTCCGCCGCTTTCTTGGCTAAGAAGCTTGATACAGCTTCGACACCGATAGATAGAGCTTCTTCCTTAGGGCTCATCTTTGGATGGTGAAGTGCATAAGGGCTGTCAATGCCAAGCCAGAACATGACGCCAGGAACCTTGGAGAGAAGGTAACCGAAGTCTTCCCCTGTCATGGCAGGTTCGATGTCAATCAGTTCAATCCCCTCTTTTTCATCAAAGAAGGTCATCAATTCATAGGCTAGTTCAGGGTTGTTTTCGACTGGTAAATAACCTCCCTGCTTGAGTTCAACTTCCACATCCATATCAAAAGCAGCTGCGACACCTTCAGCGATAGCTTTGACACGTTTTTGAACCAAGAGGCTCATGCTGTGTGTGAGAGCTCGAATGGTTCCATGCAAGAAAGCTGTATCAGCGATGACATTATTGGTTGTACCAGCTTGAAAAACACCGAAAGTGGCAACAGCTCCCTCGATAGGATCGACATTACGGCTGACAACTGACTGGACTTGGGTCACAAAATAGCTAGCTGCAACCAGAGCATCGTTGGCTTCATGTGGAAAGGCAGCGTGACCACCTTTACCCTTAAAGCGAATCTTAACTTCACATGTTCCAGCAAAGAGTGTATGAGTATTGGTCGCAATTTGTCCAACTTTTAAGTCGGGGCGAACATGAAGTCCATAGAATTGGTCAGGCAACCAGTCGCCAAAAGCATCATCTTCATACATGAGCATACCGCCTGCCTCATTTTCTTCCGCAGGTTGGAAGAGAAAGAGGAGGTTGTTTTTTGGTTGGTTTTCTAAAGCACGTTCAAGACTTCCAAGGGCAATGGTCATGTGAAAATCGTGTCCACAAGCATGCATACGGTCTTGGTGTTGAGAGGCAAAAGGAAGGCCTGTTTGTTCAACAATTGGGAGTCCGTCGATGTCTGTTCGCCAACCAATGGTACGTTCTGGCTGACTTCCTTGCAAGTAAACTAAAATACCTGTTCGCCAGGTACGAATCTGAACAAAATCCTTGCCAGCTGTTAATTTCTCAATAACATTGAGTAAATAAGCGTGAGTCTTGAATTCTTCTAAACCAATCTCAGGAATTTGGTGAAGATCGCGTCGAGTTTGAATCAAATCTAACATAGTTAATTTCCTTCTATTGATACGAGAAAGAGGCTGGAAATATTTCCGCCTCTGTTACTAATTACAAGGTGCGAAGCGCATCCTCTAGCGCTGTTTTTTGTTGGGTTTGGCTATCGATTTCCTTGATAACACGAGCTGGGACACCTGCTACCACAACATTTTCAGGAACATCTTGAGTGACGATAGCGCCTGCTGCAACAACAGAACCACTACCGATTTGAACACCTTCGATAACTACAGCGTTAGCACCGATGAGAACATTGTCACCGACACGGACAGGTTCAGCACTAGCTGGCTCGATAACGCCTGCAAGAACAGCACCTGCACCAACGTGGCTATTTTTACCGACAATAGCGCGTCCGCCAAGGATAGCTCCCATATCAATCATAGTGCCAGATCCAATTTCTGCACCGATATTGATAACAGCACCCATCATGATAACAGCATTGTCACCAATCTCAACTTGGTCACGGATGATAGCGCCTGGCTCGATACGAGCATTGATATCACGTTTATCAAGGAGAGGTACAGCCGAGTTGCGAGCGTCTTGTTCAACAACATAGTCCTTGTTTTCTGTAAGTCCTTCGAGAAGTGGAGCGATATCTTTCCAGTCTCCAAAAAGAACATTCCCAAGCTTGATAACAGAAGCAGGGATAGTTCCGGCAAGTTGCCCCTCAAAGGTCACTTTCACACTAGTCTTTTTCTCAGCATTTGCGATAAATTGGATAATTTCTTGTGCATTCATTTTTGTAGCAGTCATAGGTGTCTCCTCACTCTTTGTAATGCTTACTATTCTACCAAAAAAGGCTTCAAAATTGAAGCCTTAAGTGTTAAAAGAAGGTGTTTAATTCTTGGATTTAGATTCTTCAATGGACAAGAAAACCATAGGAACGATAATCAAAATCATGGCCAGTACCAAGAAACCATCCAGAACCATGCCAAGGAAAAGAACACTAAGAATAGCAGAGGATAGCGGTTCGCTTGCACTGACGACTGACACCACCAAGGGAGAAACGAGAGAGACAGCCTTCATCGATAGGAAAAAGGCAAAGGCAGTTCCCAAAAAGGCAATGGTCAAACAAATACAGATACTGATGGCATCAACCTGGAAGCTAATCTTATAAACAGGGTAGAGAAAATTACTAAAAAGTCCAGCGATAATCATTCCCCAACCAACAGTTGGCACAAAACCGTATTTTTTAGCAAAGCGTTGGGGTAAGATAACATTGAACATGACACCTAGGGCACTGAGAAGTCCTGTCAGTAAAGCAAGAGGAGTGATGGATAGCTTAGACAAATCGCCTTTGGTAGCCATCAAAAAGACCCCAATCATAGCAGTCAAAACATAGAAAATTGCTTTTTTAGAAGCTTTTTTCTTGTAGATGATGCGATTATATAGAAGTATAAAGACAGGACTGATAAATTGGAGGATGGTGGCAGTGGTAGCGTTGGAATACTCGACACAGAGATAGAAGAAAAACTGAACAGAAAAAATCCCTAAGATGGCATAGGCTAGAAAAGGAAGGTAATTGTTTCGATTTTTCCAGATCTCGAAGAGCTGGGACCGGAGTTTTATACTAGATAAGACGATTACGAAACTACCAGCGACGAGTAGACGCATAGAAGTAATCCACCCTGAAGATACTTGATAATGTGAAAAAAAGTACTCTCCTAAAATTCCGCAGATCCCCCAGATCAGGCCAGATAGGAGAGAATAAATGGTTCCCTTAAAAATATTCTTTTGATATTTATTCATGTTGCTATTGTACCATGAAATGAAAAAAGAAAAAAGAGAGTGGAGAAAAATCATTTCTTTCAGAAATTTTCTTTCCCACTCTCAATGATTGTGCTGTTTAGTTAGCGCCGTTGATTGCTGCTTCTGTTCCCGTTACTATTAGAAGTATTATTACGATTATTATTGTTATTACTGTTACTGCTATTGCTATTGTTTGATGAGGAAGAGGATGCTTTAGGCAGACTTCCTAAAATGGTGTTCCAAGCATTTTGGTAGTCTGCATCGCTTCCACCAATAGCGAATCTATAAGTAGTAGTCGGAGCACCAGCTTGGTTAGCCCAGTAACTTGTCACCGTTTCTCCGCTCAGATTAATTTCTTTTCCATTAATAGTCACCTTCCCTGGCTTTTGACCAGTTGATTTGAGGACTTGTGATGAAGTGACACTTGAATCGAGTTTGAAACGTTCTGAACCCCAAGCAGAAGGAGCTGCTTGTTGAATGGCATTTACCAGATGAGCCATGTAGTTAGCGTTACGGGTGTACCCAGCTAATTTTTCTAATGATCTATTATCGTCATGCCCGATCCAGCCCCCCAGAGTTAGTTTTGGAGTGGAAAGCATGAGCCACATATCACCATTTTCATTGGTTGTGCCAGTTTTTCCGATCCAGTCGGCATTTGCTAAACTTGGACTGAGAGCAGTAAGATTATTTTGGAATGTTGTAGTAACACGGGATGAAATAACCTCTCTCAGTAGACTTTGCATAATCGTTGCTGTTGCTTTAGAGTAGACTTGTACAGGTTCGTCTTTGTGCTCATAGATAACCTCGCCGCTGGTCTTCTCGATTTTTGAAATCATGTATTTCTTATGGTAAACACCATTGTTAGCCAAGGTTTGGTAGCCATTTGTATGTTGGGCTACAGTGACATCGATTCCTCCCCCCATAGGTAGACTTTCGATGCCGTATTCAGGGATTTCATAGCCCATCTTTTCCATGTAGGAACGAACATCAACCCCTTTTTGAAGAAGTAGCTGATAGGTCCAGTAGGCTGGAATGTTCCAAGAATAATTCAGAGCTTCTTTAAGGTCTATCATTGCTGTACCTGGGTTATTAACGTGCATGATAGGATTCCCGTTGGAAAAATTGGTTGGATAGTTTGATAAGATACTAGCGCTTCCCATGAGCCCTTGGTCAATAGCAATACCGTAGGCCAAGAGTGGCTTGGTAGTGGAGGCAGGGGAACGTTTGGTATCGAAGGCGTGATTGTTTTGATTGGTCTGATAATCTCGCCCACCTACAAAACCTAAAATCGCCCCAGTTTGATTGTCCATCAAGACATTCCCAACTTCAGGTTGCTCTGAACTATCATCTAGCAGGTAGCCGTAATTTGCTACCGTATCTTGCATGGCCGTGTGAATAGCCTTATCAATAGTAGTTGTAATACTATAGCCGCCGTTTTGAATTTCTTTTTTGGCTAATTCACGATAAGATTTCTGGATCGATTCGTTCTGTAGTTCTTGGTCAGAAACATTGTCCTTTTGCACCAGATAATCATACATAATCTTGGTAGCCTCATCGAGCGCAGTGAAGTAGAGGAAGCCTTTAGAGGTAACGCTAGCATTTTCTGCTGGCAAGAAGTCTTTCTTAATATCGTACGCTTTATAGGTTTCGTAATCTTCTTGGCTAAGGATTCCAGTTCTGTACATATTGTAGAGAACATCTTTTGAGCGCTTGATTCCAAGTTCAATATCTTCTTCGCTCTTCATCTCACCAGTAGATTCATAAGGTGAGTAGGAAATAGGGCTTTGTGGTAAACCTGCTAGGAAAGCTGCTTGAGGAATGGTTAGTTTGCTAGCATCCACTCCGAAAATCCCAGTTGCAGCCTGCTGAGCACCTGCGATATTTTGCCCCTTGTTATTGCGACCAAAAGGTGCGACGTTGAGATAGGTTGTTAGGATTTCGTCCTTGCTCATGGCTCTTTCTAAGGCCAAGGCGTCAACGATTTCACTGGCTTTACGGGCAAGCGTAGGAGCATCACCAACTACTTGTTGTTTGATGAGCTGTTGTGTTAGGGTAGATCCTCCACTGGAAGAACCAAGTCCGATGAATTTTCCTAGACTGGCACGAATAACCGCTTTAGGAACGACACCGTTGTGCTCTGCAAAGTGTTCATCCTCGGTTGAAACGATAGCTTGCTTGAGGTTATCTGAAATGGCATCTGATGATACAGATGTGCGAAGTAGATCGCTTTCGATAGCGCTAATCATGGAACCATCTGCATAGCGGATTTCAGAGATGGATGAAATATTATTGACCTGCTTGATCAAATCCTCTGTTTGAGGGACACTAACTTGATCAAAGAGAGAAACAGCATACCCCAAGGCAACCCCTGTTCCAAGGAGACCGCCAATAAAAGCTAGGATGAAAAGTGTGTTAAAAGTTGCCTTTATTCCAAGTAAAATTTTTGCAAATAAAGTCCAGATATCGAATGGTGTTTGCGTTTGCTTTTTCTTCTTAGAATTTTTTCCACTCTTTTTCTTTGTATTCATTTTAGAAATTGTTAATTTTAGAGACCCAAGTAAGGCCAGTCCTTTTTCTTTGATTCTTGTTACATGTTTGTTCATAGAATTCCTCACTCTTTATTATTATACCATAAAAGCATCTCTTGCAAGAAATTAGGCTTAAAACAGGGCTTTGGATAGGGATTGGAGTTCGAAATTTAGACATCAAAAAAGCCAGATTTAAGTTAAATCTGACTGTTTGACAAATTGTTATTTTTCTCCTGAAAGTTCTTTTCCAAGATTAATCAAGTAGTCCTTCAAGTGGTCTTTGACTTGTGGGTGTTTAAGAGCGTATTCGATGGAAGTCTTCATGAATCCAAACTTGTCTCCGACATCGTAACGAGAACCTTTAAACTCACGAGCAAATACTCGTTGGGTTTTGTTGAGAGTATCGATAGCATCTGTTAGCTGGATTTCATTTCCTGCTCCTGGTGTTTGATTTTCAAGAATACCGAAAATCTCTGGTGTGAGGAGATAACGGCCAATAATGGCTAGATCACTTGGTGCGTCTTCAGGTGCTGGTTTTTCAACGAAGGTTTCAACACTGTAAAGACCGTCATTTCCTTCACCCTGAGGAGCGATAACACCGTAGGCAGAAACTTCTTCGTGTGGGACAGGCATTACGGCGATAGTAGAAGCGTGAGTCTTCTCATAATCATTCATGAGTTGCTTGGTCAATGGAACAGCCTTGTCATCAGTGATATCCATGAGGTCATCTCCAAGCATAACCACAAAGGGTTCGTTTCCGACGAAAGCTTTGGCTTGTAAGACGGCATCTCCGAGTCCACGTGGGTGTGTTTGGCGGATGAAGTGAAGACGCATACCAGTTGTTTCGTCAACTAGTTTCAAAAGGTCGGTTTTTCCTTTTTCCTTGAGGTTGTATTCTAGTTCAAAGTTTGAGTCGAAATGGTCTTCGATAGAACGTTTTGACTTTCCTGTTACCACAAGAATGTCCTCAATTCCAGACTTAAGAGCTTCTTCAACGATAAACTGGATGGTTGGTTTATCCACGATTGGCAACATTTCTTTGGCCAAAGCTTTAGTAGCAGGTAGGAAACGAGTTCCAAGTCCTGCAGCAGGGATAACGGCTTTTCTAACTTTTTGCTTCATGAGCTTCCTTTCTAACGGTGACTAAGACCACTCGTTCTCTGCCTTGAACTCATTGCTCATGAGTTCAGAAACGGCATCCTTAATATTAACATTTTCATAAATAACTTGGTAGATGGCTTGAGTAATAGGCATATAAACTCCTAGCTCTTGTGCTAATTCGTAAGCAGCTTTGGTTGTTGAAATTCCTTCAATGACCATTCCCATATTGGCTTCGATATCTGCCAAGGCTTCACCACGCCCCAGAGCATCTCCAGCACGCCAGTTACGTGAGTGGACAGAAGTTCCGGTAACGATTAAATCTCCAACCCCAGAAAGTCCACTGTAAGTTAATGGATTTGCTCCAAGTTTAACACCCAGACGGGTAATTTCTGCCAGCCCGCGGGTGATAATAGCAGCTTTTGCATTATCCCCGAATCCAAGTCCATGAAGGGCACCTGCACCAACAGCGATGATATTTTTAAGAGCACCAGCTGTTTCCACTCCGATCACATCCGTATTGGTATAAAGGCGGAAGTAGTGGTTGCTAAAGAGTTTTTGAACATATTGAGCAGTTTGTAAATCCTTGGATGCAGCCGTAATCAAGGTGATGTCACGTACAATCGTTTCTTCCGCATGGCTAGGACCAGATACAACCACAATCTCACTACGCAATTCTTCAGGGATTTCTTCTTCTAGGATGGTTGAAAGACGTTTGTGGCTATTGGGCTCGAGGCCTTTTGAAGCATGCATGACCACCACTTTATGATCCAAAACAGCAGCCACTTGTTGAGCTACCAATCTGGTTACCTTGGTTGGCACCACAAACAAGACGGCATCAACCCCCTTCAAGGTTTCTGCCAAATCATGATAGGCAACAATTTTTTCGTCTAATACAGTATCCTTAAAATAGCGTTTGTTAGTATGTTGTGTATTGATTTCGTCAATTTGATCAGGAATATTTCCCCAGATACGCACTTGGTGTCCGTTGTCATTAAGAACTTGTGACAAGGCAGTACCCCAAGAACCAGGCCCTAAAACAGCGATGGTTTGTTTGTTCATATTTTCCTCCTTCTGAGAAAGCACTTTCCTATATTCTACCATAAAAAGCCCTATCTTGCATCTATATAACTAGCTAAGATATGTCCTATTGATAGGAATCTGTATTTATCGAAGGTGATGATTCGGGAAAATCAAAAGTGGAGATATAAAAAACAGCCAGGGGGAATTAAGCCCACTGAAAAAGGAGCTCTCTTACTTTTAATGAAATGAAAACCGAGGAATCACTCATCAATTTGAGCGAATTCCTCGGTTATTTTGTATTTATTAAGGCCATAATTCGTTTCATATTAACCAC